>NZ_SRTH01000060.1:0-495 GCF_004792065.1 Mesorhizobium sp. M8A.F.Ca.ET.165.01.1.1
GCCCCTGCACGGGCGATGAAGTTGCAGAATGCATTTCACACAATATTTGATGCGAGAAGACATACAGGGGATCCAGAATTCACAGTCTTCACTTGCGACGTCGAGAAAATCGCCTCATCCCTGATCGTTGGAACGGAAGGCCAAGCTAAGCCGCTCAATCTCGGCACTGCGTAACGTCAGTATAGATCAACGCGCCGAATGGCCGCGTGATCGCTCGCAAAGCGATCGAGCATATTGATCAGCACATCGAAGGCCTCCTCGGAGGAGTCGAACCTGTCCACGACGATTTCAATCGAGTCTTCTTCGAAGAGCTGAACGCCGCCGAACACATTGGCGGCAATCTCCGGATCACCGTTTATGCCAATTATGGCGGGCTCGCCTTTGAGGAAGAGGGCGAGCGCTGCTCGCAGCTTCTGACCGGCCCCAAGGTGAAGGTCATGGTGATGGGCAATCACGGCGTGATGGTCATTGGCGACACCGTCGCCGACGCCTTCA
>NZ_SRTH01000061.1:0-490 GCF_004792065.1 Mesorhizobium sp. M8A.F.Ca.ET.165.01.1.1
TGCCGTCGCTGTTGAGATGCAGCGTGCCATACGTGCCGACGAGGTTGGCACCGACATTGCCGGCCGAGCCATTGACGGCGGTGACGCTGTGGGTGTCGCCAGTGTCGACATCGGTGTCGTTGGTCAGCACATTGCCGCTCACCGGATTGGGATCGGCCAGCGTGTTGGTGTCTTCCTTCACCGCCGCCGCATCGGCCACCGCCACCGGCGCATCGTTGGTGCCGGTGATGGTGATGGTCAGGTTGGCGGACGAAGAGCCGCCGTGGTTGTCGGCGTTGGTGTAGCTGAAGACGTCGGTGACGGTGGCGCCTTCGGCAAGCTGCTGCACCGAGGCCAGGCCATTGTCGAGCGTATAGCTGTAGCTGCCGTCGCTGTTGAGATGCAGCGTGCCATACGTGCCGACGAGGTTGGCACCGACATTGCCGGCCGAGCCATTGACGGCGGTGACGCTGTGGGTGTCGCCAGTGTCGACATCGGTGTCGTTGGTCAG
>NZ_SRTH01000062.1:0-483 GCF_004792065.1 Mesorhizobium sp. M8A.F.Ca.ET.165.01.1.1
CTCGCCGATCCCTGTCCTTGCATCGTCGATGTCGCGATAGGCTTGGCCATCTACCTCCTCTTCCTTCAGGGTCCTCATGAACCTCTCGGCCTTGGCATTGTCATAAGGATTGCCGATGCGGCTCATGCTCGGCTGGATGTCGTGGCTTGCAAGTCGTGCTGCGTAGTCAGCGCAGGCGTATTGGACACCGCGATCACTATGGTGAATGACACTTCCCGGTGCCGGCCGGCGTGCCGCAATCGCCTTGTCCAGCGCCTCGATGGCGAGTTCCGCCTTCAGGTGGGTCGCAATCGCCCAGCCGATGACCTTGCGGCTGAAGGCGTCAAGCACGATCGCCAGGAATGCGAACTCCTCGGCGAGATGGACATAGGTGATGTCGGCCACCCAGAGCTGGTCGATGTCGGTCAGCTGAAGGCCTCGGGCCCGGTTGGGCACGATTGACCAGTCATGCCTGGCGTCGGTCGTCATCGGCACGAATGGGGC
>NZ_SRTH01000063.1:0-473 GCF_004792065.1 Mesorhizobium sp. M8A.F.Ca.ET.165.01.1.1
CTTCGAAACCCAGTCGTCGATCAATCTGATGGTGACGGCAACCTCGTCGGACGGAAGCACGGCCAACCACACCTTCACCGTGGCCGTGCTCGACAGCCCCGAACCGGTCGCCTTCAATACGCCGCCGGATAGCAACAGCGCGGTCAACCAAATCGCCCAGAACGCCGCAGCGGGCACTTCGGTCGGGATCACGGCGTCGTCCAAGGATCCCGACGCCGGCTCGACACTCACCTACACTATCGATGACCCGCGCTTCGCTATCAATTCCAGCACCGGCGTTATCACGCGCTCAGGCACAGGCACGCTCAACGCCCAGGCCGAGCCGTCGATCACCTTCCACGTGACGGCCACCTCCTCCGACGGCAGCACGGACACCCACGCCTTCAGCGTGAACGTCGCGGGCAACCAATTGCCGACATCGGTAACGCTGGAACATACAATCCTGACTTCGCAGTGGTCGCCGCCGAGTCCCG
>NZ_SRTH01000064.1:0-469 GCF_004792065.1 Mesorhizobium sp. M8A.F.Ca.ET.165.01.1.1
GCCCAAAATGCCAGGGACAGGCCTGCCGCGACTGGCTCGCCGCACGCGAGGCCGAACTCCTGCCGGTTCCCTACTTCCACGTCGTGTTCACGTTGCCGGCCGAGGTCGCCGCGATCGCCTTCCAGAACAAGGCGGCGGTTTACGCCATCCTGTTCAGGACTGCGGCCGAGACGCTGCGCACGATCGCCGCCGATTCCAAACATCTCGGCGCCGAGATCGGCCTCATCGCGGTGCTGCACAGCTGGGGGCAGAACCTGCACTACCATCCGCACATCCATTGCATCGTGCCGGGCGGTGGCGTCTCGCCGGACGGCTCGCGCTGGGTCTCCTGTCGGCCAGGGTTCTTCCTTCCGGTGCGCGTCCTGTCGCGCCTGTTTCGCCGCCGCTTCCTGGAAGCCCTACGAGCCGCCTTCGACGCGCGCAGCCTCAAGTTCTTCGGCGACATTGCCGGCCTGACCGAGCCAGCCGC
>NZ_SRTH01000065.1:0-465 GCF_004792065.1 Mesorhizobium sp. M8A.F.Ca.ET.165.01.1.1
ATGGCGTGCCTTTCCTTCGCAAGGATGCTGGTGAGACGGAAGCGGGCCGCCTTCAGGAACAAGGAAGCCGTCTGTTCCAAGGCTGTCGCGCTGAAATTGACAGCTATTTTTTTCAAAGCGCTCGGAAGAGCGGGCTCCGAACTATAGGAAGAACGGCCACACCGGAGCTTGGGATGTCTATAATGGGTGAAAGTATGATCAATGGCATCACCCACAATCCCTGGAACCTTGAACGCTCTACAGGGGGCTCGTCTGCCGGAGCAGCCGCGGCGGTGGCCGTAGGTATCACGCCTATCGCCCACGGCAACGATGGCGGCGGGTCGATACGCATCCCAGCTGCTTGGTGCGGACTCGTCGGGCTAAGTCCGTCTCGCGGACGTGTTTCCGGCGGCCCATGCAACCAGGACGCATCATTTGGCCTATCGCGCGAGTTTGTTTTATGTCGAACCGTGCGTGATATGGCCG
>NZ_SRTH01000066.1:0-456 GCF_004792065.1 Mesorhizobium sp. M8A.F.Ca.ET.165.01.1.1
CTGGGCGTTCGGTTCGTCGTCGCCGGTCTCCAGGACAGAGGCCTTGGCAAGATGGCCGATGCTGTCGGCGCTCTTGCCCGGGAAGGTTTCCGAAGATGGCTGCGGCTTGCTCGTATGATGCACTGCGCCGGCGCCGTGCTGGCTTCCAACGGGGGAGGTCATGGCTGCGCTCCTGATGTGGATGACAGCCATCCCCTAGCATTCCTGGCTGACCCGGACCTTGCGACTTTAGCGATTGCTAAGGTAAGGCGCAGATGCCGCGCGACGATTGGCTTCCAGAGCGTTTCTTTCCTGGAATTGCTCTAGCCGCTGACCATCGGCACCGTCACCGAAGTCGAGTAGCTGATCGGATAATTGCTGAAATAGGGGAAGCTGATGACGAAGGCATAGCTGGCGTTGACATGGGCCATGGCGAAGCCGCCGCTCGCCGGATCGGTGGTGACGGTGAGGCTTGGC
>NZ_SRTH01000067.1:0-455 GCF_004792065.1 Mesorhizobium sp. M8A.F.Ca.ET.165.01.1.1
GGCGTCGAAGGCAGCGGTGTCGTTCGGGTCGCTTTGCGCGATGTTGTTGAGTTCGGCGGTGTGGACCTCCGCTACCTGATCCTGCTCATATTGCTTGCGGCGCTGATTTTGCTGCGCCGCCATGCGCCGCCCGCCGACCGCGCGAAGCGCCTCCTTGCGCGCCACAAGGCCGGGGCGGACCTCGGGCGGCAGCTGCTTCAGGAAATTGCCGAACAGCGTGTCGAACAGGCCGGTCTTCACCACCTGGCCGGTGTATGGATCGACCTGGCCATACATGGCATCGTGCAGGCCGGCGCCGTCGGCGGGCGAATTGGCCACGGCATCGGCCTCGGCCTTGGCGAGTTCGCCGTTCAGCCGGCGCGCGGCGATCTCGGTGTCGAAGGCCTGCTGCTGCGCCTTGCGCTGCTCGTAGCGCTCGGCCGCGGCCTGCCACCGGTCGCCGAATTGCTGCATCG
>NZ_SRTH01000068.1:0-451 GCF_004792065.1 Mesorhizobium sp. M8A.F.Ca.ET.165.01.1.1
ATGAATTTCTGCACCCTCTTTGCCTTTAGTATAAATAACTGCCTCTACGCTACCTTGGAAAAGCCAAGCGATAGCTTCTTTTTCAACTTTATTTCCAGTCACAAATGTCAGCTCTTCGTCTGAAATTTTTAGCACATGCGCTAATGGCAAAAATTCACGAATTGCATTTTTACATTCCTCTTCACTAGTCCACAACGGCAAGCGTACGTTAGGATCAAAGATAATCGTACCACTTGCTGACTTCACCTTATTTATTAATGCTTTATGCGCCTGTTTCATTGGGCTATCTACTAAATCAACAGAACAAAAATGTAACATATCATTTTCTGTTACAGTAATTGCATCTATATTGCTAGGTTGATATAACATATCTGCTGATGGTTTACGATAGAATGAAAAATCACGTTCCCCTTCTTTGGTTAAACTTACAAATGCTAAAGCAGTATTCGCT
>NZ_SRTH01000069.1:0-448 GCF_004792065.1 Mesorhizobium sp. M8A.F.Ca.ET.165.01.1.1
CACGCCATTCGGATTGAGGTCACTGGCGATCCAGGCGAAGGCATGCGTGCCGGTGTGGCGCAGCAGCGCGAACTCCTTTTCGGCGCGACCGACATTGGAGACGAAATTGTCGGCCTTGCCCATGTCGACGAGGTCGGGCCGGAAGTGCAGCATCAGCGAGGTCTCGACATCGCCACCGTGGATGCCGTGGCGATCCTCCAGCTCGGTATACATGCCGGCCGGTCGGCCGAAGCGCTGCCAGCTCGTCTTCACCGCCAGCATTTTTGCGAGCACGCGCAATTCGCGCGTGATGATGCCCATGATCTCCTCGTTGCCGCCATGCGAGTTGACGACGATCAGCTTCCTGACGCCGGCGCGGGCGATCGAGAGGCCAAGCTCGGTCCAGGCGTCGACGAGGGTGGTGGCCGGCAAGGTGAGCGTCCCAGGCGCATGAAGATGCTCGTTCGAT
>NZ_SRTH01000006.1:0-328717 GCF_004792065.1 Mesorhizobium sp. M8A.F.Ca.ET.165.01.1.1
CCAAGCTCTCCCGCGGCTGTAACCTCAGGTGGTACGGGCGACTTCGCCAAGCCAAGGTCCGGGCGGCCGCCCGGACCTTGGCTCAATCGCTTCAATCCCACGAAATCTCTCTCGTGTAGATACAAGGTGGATCGGCGCGCAGCGCCGAGACGGTTGAGGGGTGCGTGACAGATCTCCGTCCTAGCCAAGCTGGAACACCCCTCATCCGTCGCCTTCGGCGACACCTTCTCCCACAAGGGGAGAAGGAAGAAGCGTCTGGGCGATCATCGATTCGACGGCAAGCGCGTTGCCCAGCGCATGGCCGGCGGCCGTGTTGTCGAAGATTCCCCAGACCTCGGCACCGGAAGCCGCCGCCGCCTCCATTTGCCGGCCAAATCTGGCGAGGCTATCGGCATCGTAGTCGGAGTAATAGGCGCGCGGCGCGCCGTGCCAGCGGAAATAGGCGAGGCCGGGCCAGCCTGCCGGCGCCGCAGCAGATGGCACCGGAGCGGGGTCGGCGGCGACACGCGCGATCCGGCGATCGGCCAGAAGCGCTTCAGCGTCGGCTTCGAACCAGCTGGGATGGCGCGGTTCGCAAACCAGCCTTGCTTGGGTTCGCTTGCCGACCATGTCGAAGAAACCGCTCGCGACATCCGGCTCGAAGGATAGGCTCGGCGGCAGCTGCACCAGAAGCACGCTCAGCTTTGCGCCGAGACCTTCGGCCTGCAGGAGAAAGCTCTCAAGGAGGTCGTCGCAGCCGGCGAGTCGGTGCTCGTGGGTGATGGCCTTCGGCAGCTTGACGGCGAAGCGGAAGTGCTCCGGCACGGCGCGTGCCCAGCGCTCATAGGTCTCGCGGCGGTGCGGCTTGTAGAAGGATGTATTGATCTCGACGACCGGAAAGTGCCGGGAATAGCGTTCGAGATGCGAACCGGGTTGTGGGAAGTCTTGGCCGTATCGTGTCGGAACGCCCCAACCGGCCGTGCCTATGAAACATGCCTGTTTTCCCATGCATGGGATGTGGGCCGGATGAGGTGTGGGTCAAGGCGGAGAGAGGCTACGCAAAGCAACGGCCCGCCGCTCAGGCCGCAGCCAGTCTTCCAGCCTCGACATGTGCCTGCAGCCAGGCAAGCACCCGCGCCCAGCCCCCTGCATGTTCCGCCGCCGCTTCGTGCAGCCCGGCAAAACCGCCATGGCAGATGGTGAGGCGCGTGCCCCTGGCAGTCGGCTGCAGCAGCCAGGCTACCGTGGTTTGCCGCCGGCCAAGCGTGGGATGGTCCCATGCATAGGCCCGCGTCTGGACGATCCGGCGCGGCACCTCGATCTCGAGGAATTCGCCGCTGGCCGGCAGGTCCGTGCCTTCGGCCGTTCGGACAATAGCGGTCCAATGGCCGCCGACGCGCAGGTCGGCCGACCAGTCGACCATCCGTTCGGTGTCGGCCGACCCCCACCATTGCCCGATTTCCTCGCCGACCAGTGCCTCGAAGATGCGTTCCGGAGGCGCTTCGATCTCGGCCGATGCCATGACGGTGTCGCCATTGGTCATGCTCCGTACCCTGGGAGCGTGGATCATGGATGCCTCCACATCAAATTTGTTTCGTTGACGAAACGAGCCTTCAACCCTTTGATGGCGGACGCTCGAAGCCCTTGCCGGTCTCGAGCAGGCTCTTCAGGCTGGCCAGCACCAGCGGCCACCCCTTGGCGACGTTGCCGATCAGCCTGTGCGGCCCGTCCGCTTCATGGGTTACGGTAAGCTTCATCAGCTCGCCGTCCGGCTCGATGGTGAAGGTGCAGCGCGTGTAGCCGTCTTCCCTGATCTCGGGCATCCATTCATTGCGCCATTTGATGACCAGGCGCCGCGGCGGATCGATCTCGAGGATCTCGCCGCTGTCGGCGACCCGCCCGTCGGGGAAGATCAGCTTCCAGCAGGAGCCCACCTTCCATTCGCTCTCCTGATAGGAGCAGAGGAAGAACTGCCGGTTGAACTCCGGGTCGGTCAACGCTTCCCAGAGCTTTTCGGCCGTGGTGCGAATATAGGTCACATAAACGAAGCTGTTGCTCATCAGTCTTCCCTTTCGAGGCGTTTCTTCAGGTCGCTGAGGGCAGTCAGCCGGCCCCGCTCGAATTTGCCAATCCAGCGGTCGGCGATCTCGTTGATCGGAACCGGGTTGAGGTAGTGCTCCTTCTCTCGACCCCGGCGGATGGTGGCGACGAGGTTTGCTTCCTCCAGGATCGCCAGGTGCTTGGTCACCGCCTGGCGGGTCATGGCCATCTCGGCGCACAGCGCATTCAGCGTCTGCCCATTCCTGGCATGGAGGCTGTCCAGCAATTGCCGGCGTGTCGGGTCCGCCAGGGCGCGAAAGACTGCATCCATGCTCATTGCTCTAATATGCAACCATTTGGTTGCATGTCAAGCGGCAAGATCGCACGCCATTGGCGACCGGATAGATCGCGGCAGATAAAGAATCAGCGCTTGCGGGAGATCCAGAAGGCGTCCGGCATGCGCTTCATGCCGATGCGTTCGTAGAAGCCGACGGCATCGGGCATCGAAATCAGGCTGATGGCGACCGACGGTCCGAGCTGCCGGGCCACCTCGTCCATCAGCCCCTTGCCGATGCCAAGTCCCTGCGCCTTGGCCGATACGGCGAGGTCGGAGATGTAGCAGACCCAGGAAAAGTCGGTCAGGCAGCGGGCAACGCCAATCAGCGGCTTGCCTTCCATGTCGAGACGGGCGGTCACGATCAAATCGGCGCCCTCCAGCATCGCCTTCAGTCTGGCCTCGTCATCGACGGGCCTGACTTCGCCCAGGCCGGATTCGGCCAGCACGCGGCGGAACTGCGCGGTATCGAGCGATGCCTCGCGGGCGTAGAGGACGTGGGAATTTTCTGCCATCACAGCCAGAGTGCACCATCGGGCGGTGAATTCGAAGCCGTTTCGTCGGCACCCTGGCGCCGGCGCGCACGAACAGCTGCCTTTTATTTGCCCGCGGCTTTGTGTAAACCGGGCTCCAGAAAATCCCCCGCAACGAAAACACGGGCCAAAGCCATGGAAAAATTCACCAAGCTCACCGGCGTCGCCGCCCCCATGCCGATCGTCAATGTCGACACCGACATGATCATCCCGAAGGATTATCTCAAGACGATCAAGCGCACGGGGCTTGGCACCGGCCTGTTTGCCGAGATGCGCTACAAGGACGACGGTTCGGAAAATCCGGACTTCGTGCTCAACAAGCCGGCCTACCGCAAGGCGCAGATCCTGGTCGCCGGCGACAATTTCGGCTGCGGCTCGAGCAGGGAGCACGCGCCATGGGCGCTGCTCGATTTCGGGATACGCTGCGTCATCTCGACCTCGTTCGCCGACATCTTCTACAACAACTGCTTCAAGAACGGCGTGCTGCCGATCACCGTCAGCCCCGAGGACCTGGAGAAGCTCATGGACGACGCCTCGCGCGGCTCCAACGCAACTCTGTCGGTCGATCTCGAAGCCAAGGAAATCCGTGGCCCGGACGGCGGCGTCGTGACCTTCGATCTCGACGACTTCAAGCGGCATTGCATGCTCAACGGGCTCGACGACATCGGCCTGACCATGGAAAAGGCCGGCGCCATCGCCTCGTTCGAGAAGAAGAACGCCGAACTGCGCCCCTGGGCCTGAGCGGCCGATAGGCCCGGCCTTTCCTGCCGGGACGCGACTGAGGGAGGGACAGTCATGAGACACCAGCTTCTGGCCGGCGCCTGCGGGGTGGCCTTGTTGTTGGCACCCACCGCGTTTGCGCAAACCCAGACCCAGACGCCCGCCGCGGAGCAGGCGCCGGCGGCCGAAAAGCCAGCCACCGACCAGGACACGGGAACGAACGCTGCCGACGCTTCCGAGGACGACAAGCAGGCGCCGATCCCGTTCGAAGGCGGCCAACTCACCATCACGCAGCCGGAGCAGGACGGCGAGAAGGTGCTGTCCTATGACGGCAAACAGCTGGCCAGCAACTATGACGTCTTTTTCGACAAGATCGTCAAGATCGGCGACGTCAATGTGGCGCTGGTCGATGTCGGCGATGGCGGCAACCAGTGCGGCCCGGCCAAGGTGATCGTCTGGAAGCCGGAGGGTGGCGCCATCCAGAGCATCACGGTCGAGCAGGACGAGTGCGGCGCGCCGCCCTCGGCGGTGTCCGACAACGCCATCTATTTCGTGCCGTATCTTTTGCCCGGCGATGAAAAGCCGGCTTTGCAATGGTCGCCAGCGAGCGGACTGACCATTTCGGGCAATCTGGCCTACATGCCGGAGCCCGGCACGGACTGGAAGGATATCGACCCGTCGAAATACGACAACATCATCGACGCCTTCCACAATGAGGCCGTCTACAAGGAAGCCCAGAAACTGCTCGGCAAGGACATGCCCGACATGGCGACCAGCCTGCTGGTCGGCGGCGGCACGGAAAAGACCGCGTCGGGCGCGTTCTACGCCAGCGGCTGCGTACCCCATGATTGCGGCGGCAATGACGGCTTCATGGCGGTCGACCCGGCCAAGCACCAGCTCTACTTCGCCCGTCGCGGCGACGATGGCCAACCGAACGCCTGGCCGGCGCTGACGACATGGCCGGCCGATGTGAAGGAAGCGCTGGACAAGGCGCTGGGGTCGGCGAACTAACCAGGGCATTTCCGGCGGAAACAGGGCGCCTCCAGTGCTCGTTTCTACGCAACAGGCGAATCAGACGCCAAGGCGATCAAATAGGTCAAATTCGCACCACATGCGGCCACCGCGGATGCCGACGCGCGCGGGACTGCGGTTTATGCGCCGTTCTTCCTTTGAGCCCCGCCGGTCGCCGGCGCGGAGATCGAAGATGGCCTTTTGCCCAACCCGCCTCAGCGGCGATATTCGCTGGGACAAATGGAACCAGATCGGCCGCGCGGCGTCATAGAAGCAGCTTCGCGCGGCAGTGCCTGGAGTAACATTGATGGTCAGACTCGTTCTTCTGGCGCTTGTTTTGTTCGTCTTCGCAGCTGGCGCCGCAGAGGCGGCAAAGCTGGACGCAGTCACCGTCAACAATGCTCAATTCGGCGACGCCGCAACGAAGGGCGTCGATGCGACCGTGCTGAAGGCACAGATCCTTCTGGATCGCGCGCGGTTCTCGCCTGGCCTCATTGACGGCCGCCAGGCGGAGAACTTCGCCAAGGCGGTGCGGGCATTTCAGGCGGCCAACGCCCTGCCCGCCGATGGCGAGCTCAACCGGGAGACCTGGGACAAGCTGGTCGCAACCTCACCAGGCGCGGTTCTTGTGAACTACGAGCTGACGCGCAAGGACGTGCGTGGACCGTTTACCAAGCGCATTCCGGCCAGCATGGAAAGAATGGCTCACCTGCGCAGGCTCGGCTATCGCAGTTCGCTGGAACGGATCGCGGAGCGCCTCCACATCAGCGAACAATTGCTGCGAAGGCTCAACCCGGGCATCGGCTTCAGGACGGCGGGCGCAAAGCTGCTGGTGCCGGCTGTCGCCCGAGGCGATCCGCCCTCAGCCGTTGCCAGCGTCGAAGTCGACAAGGCCGCGCGCCAAGTTCGCGTTCTCGACAATTCCGGCAAAGTGGTTTCGGTCTACCCCGCCTCGATTGGAGGCGAAGAGAAGCCGGCGCCGAGCGGTGAGGCACAAGTCACACGCGTGGTCCACAAACCCACCTATCACTATGATCCCCACTTCGCCTTCAAGGGGGTGAGAACCAAAAGGCCCTTCACCATCGCTGCCGGACCCAACAATCCTGTCGGATCGGTCTGGATCGATCTGTCCATTGAAAGTTACGGGATTCACGGTACGCCCGAACCAGGCAAGATCGGGAAGACCTTCTCGCATGGTTGCATCAGGTTGACCAATTGGGATGCCGAAGATCTCGCCCTTGAGGTGCACAAAGGCACAAGGGTTGTCTTCACTGGAGAAACGGCTGGATCGGCCAAGGACCAACCCGGCTGACGCATGGCGGGCAATGCAGACCTCTGGGCCGGTGCCGGATAGGCGTCGTGGAATGCCGGATCATAGAGGCCGGCGTCGCCCGGCGTGCGCGCGATCGCGCGGCACGTCGACGCCACAGATTCTGCACTGCCGATCCATTCGTGTTGGCCCATGGCAGGATCGGCGTTTTCGCCACAGAATGGTTGCAATCATGGCGAGGCTCCTCATGCGCAAACTCATCTCCACCGGCTCACCCTTCGAAAAGACCGCCGGCTATTCGCGTGCCGTGGTGCAGGGCGACTGGTGCTTCGTGTCCGGGACGACCGGCTATGATTATGCGACCATGACGATGCCGGAGACGGTCGAGGCGCAGACGCGTAACTGCCTGGCGACGATCGGCAAGGCGCTCGGGGATGGCGGCTTCGAAATGGCGGATGTGGTGCGGGCGCATTACTACATCACCGATCAGGCCTTCGTGGATGTCGTCTTCCCGATCCTCGGCGAGACGTTCGGCGACATCAGGCCGGCGGCGACGATGATCGTGTGCCAGCTGAACAAACCGGAAATGAAGATCGAGATCGAGGTGACGGCGCTGCGGCGTACCGCCTGAGAGACCAAGGCGATGAAGGTCCGGCGCATCGTGGCCAATATCGAGACACGGGACGCGGCGGCGGCCAGCCGTTTCTACCACGATGTGCTCGGCCTCGATCTGCTCATGGACCAGGGCTGGATCGCCACCTACGGCTCCGGGGAGACGATGCAGGTGCAGGTCAGCTTCATGGCGCAAGGCGGGTCCGGCACGCCGGTGCCGGACCTGTCGATCGAAGTCGACGATGTCGATGCGGCGCTCGAAGCGATGCAGGCCGCCGGTTTCGCCATCGAATATGGGCCTGCCGACGAACCCTGGGGCGTGCGGCGCTTCTATGTGCGCGATCCCCTCGGACGGCTGGTCAACATTCTCTCGCACCGGTGATGGCATCTGGCATGGGGCAGTAACTTGGGCATCCCGGCGGCCAGCGCCCCCCTCTGCCCTGCCGGGCATCTCCCCCACGAGGGGGGAGATCGGCAGCTTTGCTAACGGCGCTATCTGTAAACGCCTGACATTTGCGATGGCCGATATGATAGCCAATGTCCCCCCTCGTGGGGGAGATGTCCGGCAGGACAGAGGGGGGCGCGAAGGATCGCCGATGGTGCCCTTGTTCGCATCGCGGCGTTCTCCCTCCCGTTACGGCTTGCGCTGCAACCACTTGGCGTTTAGCAAGGCCGCGGTTCAAATCTTTCTGGGACGGTTTCTCATGGCAACGAAGCATCTTTTCCTGCTCCCCGGCGACGGCATCGGCCCCGAGGCCATGGCCGAGGTCAAGAAGCTGATCGCGGCCATGAACGAAAAGCTCGGCAGCGGCTTCGTCACCGATGAAGGCCTTGTCGGCGGCTGTGCCTACGATGCGCATGGCGCGGCGATCTCCGATGCCGACATGGAAAAGGCTATGGCGGCGGACGCGGTGCTGTTCGGTGCCGTCGGCGGGCCGAAGTGGGATGCGGTGCCTTACGAGGTGCGCCCCGAGGCCGGGCTCTTGCGCCTGCGCAAGGACATGGAGCTGTTCGCCAATCTCAGGCCCGCAATCTGCTATCCGGCGCTGGCGGCATCTTCCTCGTTGAAGCAGGAAGTGGTCGAAGGCCTCGACATCCTCATCGTGCGCGAGCTGACCGGCGGCGTCTATTTCGGCGAGCCCAAGCAGATCATCGATCTCGGCAACGGCCAGAAGCGCGGCATCGACACGCAGGTCTACGACACGTTCGAGATCGAGCGCATTTCGGGCGTCGCTTTCGAGCTGGCGCGGACCCGCAAGAACCACGTCACCTCAATGGAAAAGCGCAACGTCATGAAGTCTGGCGTGCTGTGGAACGAAGTCGTCACCCAGACCCACAAGGCGCGCTATTCCGACGTCAAGCTCGACCATATGCTGGCGGACGCCGGCGGCATGCAGCTGGTGCGCTGGCCAAAGCAGTTCGACGTCATCGTCACCGACAATCTGTTCGGCGACATGCTGTCCGACATCGCCGCCATGCTGACCGGCTCGATCGGCATGCTGCCGTCGGCCTCGCTCGGCGCGCCCGACGTGAAGACCAAGAAGCGCAAGGCGCTCTATGAGCCGGTGCACGGCTCGGCGCCCGACATTGCCGGCAAGGGCATCGCCAATCCGATCGCCATGATCGCCTCCTTCGCCATGTGCCTGCGCTATTCCTTCGGCATGGTCGATGAAGCCGACAAGCTCGAAGCTTCAATCGCCGCCGTGCTCGACCAGGGTCTGCGCACCAAGGATATTTTTTCGCCGGGCATGACCGAGGTCGGTACGGTCGAGATGGGCGACGCGATCATCGCCAAATTCCTGGCGTAACGCTCGTTCGGCCTCAGCGGATCTCGCCGGCAAGCTGACGCAGCAGGCCGACGAGCCTCGCCTCGTCCACCGGTTCGAAGAAGGCCGCGTCGGCGGCCTCGACGGCGACAATGGCGCGCTGCGCCGCCGCCGCCCCGGCTGATGTGACGCGGATCACCTTGGCCCGGGAATCCCGGGGATCAGCCTCGCGTGCGATCAATCCCTTGGCTTCCAGCCGGGCGACGACATCCGAGGTCATCTTCACCTCAGTGCCGGCCTGGGCGGCGAGCTGCACCTGGTTGGGCGGCTCGCCATCGCGGCCGAGCCACATCGCCGATGCGAGCAGCACGAACTGGACATGCGTCAGGTCGAGCGGCGCCAGCGCCGCTGTCATGACGCGCTGCCAGCGCATGGTGGTTCGCCAGAGCAACAAGCCGGGGCTCTCCGAAGGTCCGCTGAAGCGGGTGTTCAAATCCTGACCGTCAGCCATTCTTCGCCAACGCCTCCGCTTGCTCGAACAGCTTGGCCATCGAGACGTCGAAATCGCCGCTGATCTGCGGCCCGAGTTCCGGGCCGACCTCGGCGGCCGAAGGGCCCGAGATATCGAGCCGGTGCGTCACCTGCGTGCCGCCTTCGACCGGCACAAGCGTGTGCCGGAACAGCAGCGTCGTGTCGCCGAACGAGGTTTCGTCGGCATAGGTCACGTTGTCGACGAGATCGACGATGACCGATTCGAATGTGTCCTGACCGACCGGTGTCACCGAGACGCGGGTGCCCTTGGCGAACGGCCCGTGCAGCACGAAGGTGTCGGAGCCCTCATAGGTCAGGCGGCCTTCATGCAATGCCTTGAGCGCGTTCCAGATGGCTTGCGCCGGAAGCGGGGAAGTCGCGGTGTATTCATTGGTCCACATTGTCTTGCTCTATCCGTCTTGCGTGATCGATCATTCGATCCGTGCACAGACTATCTGTGCACGGATTAAATTGCAAGAGAAATCTTCAGCCATGATGACCTCTGGCCCCACGGTGGGATCCTGGGAATGACTTAATCCTTCGCAATATGCGTGCTGGGCTAGACTCTGACACCAGCCGGCACCGGACCCCACTGGTTTTCCCGCTCCTGCGTCGGGATCAGCGCGAAGACCAGGATGATCAGGCTGCCGATGCTCGGAATGAGGATCAGCAGATAGAGCCAGCCCGACAGGCCGATGTCGTGCAGCCGGCGTACGGTCATGCCGAGGCCGGGCAGGAATGTCGCCAGCAGGAAGGTGCCGCACAAGCCAACGGTGACCGCCGCCGAGACGTCGGTGTCGAAATTGCCCATCTCGATATCGGTGAAGATGCCGATGCCGAAGATGATCAGCAGGCAGACCATCCAGAACAGGCAGTAGCCCCAATATTCCTTGCGGCGGGCGCGGCCGGCGAAGTTGAAGTAGTTCTGCGTCAGTCCACGCCAGAAATAGCTCCAGAGATCACTGGGTTCGGTTGGCTCGGACATCCGGCCGAAATGCTGCGCGTGCGATGCGGCAGCCGCAGGCGCGGGACCAGTTTGAGCCGGTGCGGGACTTGCGCCGGCGTCGGCGGCCGGGCTGGCCGCCCGGGCGGAGATCGAAAAAACGTCACGCGCCTGGCCGCCGCTGGCCTGGAATTCGACCAGCGTGCCGGTGGGCATCGTGGTTTGCCGGCGAAGGTTCTCCCGGGTGAAAGTGTAGCGGTTGCCATCGGCTCCGGTGATGAAACCGAAGCCCTGGACCTCGTCGTAGTGAAGCACTTCGCCGCGCATGACCCACCCGCTTGTCGCCGCGTCCCAGTGAAGGTGTGGCACAGGGCTGAGCCTGGGGGCAAGCCGTGTTCCCAGGCTACCGCTTCCCCGGCAAATGAAGCATAAGACATCGAGTGCAACCGTTTCGCCAAAGCAGACAATGACAGTCGAACGTTCCGATGCCGGCGCTGTGATCGAGGACGGTAAGACCGCGACGCCTTCGACATCGGCCTCCGCCACATTGGCCATCGACGCCACCGGGCTGATGTTGTGGCCGGCCGGCAAGGGCCTGGCGGGCATTCCGCGCGTGGAGAGCTTTCTCGTCAACGCGGCGCTGGCGGATCCCGATCCTTGCGTGGAGGTGGTGGCGTTCAGGCCGAACGAGGGCAAGTTTCGGCCGCTTGCCCCGTATGAACTGGATCACGTCGCGACGGGCCGGATTTCACCGCACCGCGCCAAACAGTGGCCGGGAAGACGCACGGCCCTGTCGCAGGCTTTGGCTGCGGTGAGGCAACAGCCATGGCACAAGCGCGAGACGGACCGCCATCTTGCCAAGACGGTGACAAGCGGCCGCAAAGGGGCTGCCTACCAGGCGACGCAGCTGCTGATCCGCGCCTATCGCCTGTACCAGCGGGCGCGGATCCGGCTGTGCGTGGAGCCCGATGCTCCGGGCCGGAGCACCGAGGCGGAGCCGGGCCTCGTGCTGATCAGCCATCACGTCCTGACCCAGCAAGACCGCTCCGCGGTTTCAAGCGCCGCCGGCAAGCTTGCCTTGCTTTGCCATGATCTCATCCCGGCGCTGCGCCCGGACCTGGTCGGTTCGGGCATCGGCGAAACCCGTTTCGGCTCTTATCTCGAACAGCTGGTGCGCAGCGGCGCGCCGGCGTTCTGCGCTTCCGACGAGGTTGGCGCGACGCTGACCGATCACATGCGCAAGGCCGGCGTCTCCGCGCCTGTGGTGTATCGCTTTCCGATGCCTTCGATCCTGCACGAAACCGCTTCGCGCATGGGCGCGACCTCGCGCATCGAGACCGGCGAACCGTTCGTCATCTATTGTTCGACCATCGAAGTGCGCAAGAACCACATATTGCTGGCCCGGATCTGGCAGCAGGCGCTGGAAGAAGGCGTAAAACTGCCGCGGCTTGTCTGCGCCGGGCGCTGGGGCTGGATGATCGAGCCGCTGCGCGCCTATCTCGCGGTGCATCCCGAGCTGCTCCAGTCGGTCACGTTCACCGGGCTGGTCAGCGACGAGGAGCTCATCGGCTATTATCGCAGCGCCGCTTTCGGCGTCTTTCCCTCGCATATAGAGGGCTGGGGCTACGGCGCTTCGGAATGTCTCGATTTCGGCGTTCCGGTCATCGTCTCGACCGCGCCGTCACTGATCGAGGCGACCGGCGGAATGATGCCGGCGATCGACCCCGACGACCAGGCCGGCTGGTACGCTGCGATCCGCAAAATGGCGGAAGACCATGCCTGGCGATCCGCGCTGGCGGGGCGCATCGCCCAAAACCACCGGCCGACGCCGGCATCGGCAAGCTGGGCCGCCATCAAGGCCGGCCTGAAGGAAAGCGCGGCCCGCCAGCATTCCGAGACTGCCGCACCCTGACGCGAAATCAGCGGCCCGCTTTCGCGTCGGTCTTACGACGGACGCTTCTTCGTCTTCTTGTGCTTCGGCGCGCCGGTATTTTCGAATTTCGGCTTGTTGGGTTTTTTCGCCCACGGCTTTGCCTCATGCGCGGCGGCCGGGCGCTGGTCGACCGAGGCCGGAGCACGCTTGTCGAATTTGCGCTTCGGCGCGTTCGGATCGAACGGCGCCTTGCCGCGATGCGGCTTCTTGTCCGGGCTCGGCGGCTGATAGCCGGCCCGCGACAGGTCCGGCGCGCCGTCCAGCCGCTTCACCAGGATGGTGCCCTGCAATTTGCGGTCGGGGCCGATTGCCGCCACGAACCGGTCCGCCCAGTCGGCGGCGATCTGCACGAACGTCTCTTCCGGCTGCATCTTGATGGCGCCGATCTCGCGCTTCGAGATGCTGCCGGCACGGCACAGCATCGGGATCAACCAGCGCGGCTCGGCATTCTGCCGGCGTCCCACCGAGAGCGAGAACCAGACGCTGGCGCCGAAATCGTCGCGGCGGCTGGGCGTCTCGTCGCGGTGCGCGAACTTCTCGCCCGCCAGCCTTTCGCGCGAAGGTGTGAACGGCGCGACGTCCATGAGGTCCTCGGGCGCCGAACGGCTGGAGCGGCACTGGCGCACGAAAGCGGCCGCCACCTGTTCGGCACCGTGCCTGGCGAGCAGCGCGTCGATGAATGCACGCTCGTCATCCTTCACCGGTTCGTCGAAAGCCGGATCGGCAAGGATGCGCTCGTCGTCGCGCCGCATCACGTCGTCGGCCGAGGGCGGGCTCGCCCATGTCGCCGTCAGCTTGGCGCTTTGCAGCAGCCGCTCGGTGCGCCTGCGGGCGCTGCCCGGCACAATCAGTGCGCTGACGCCCTTGCGCCCGGCACGCCCGGTGCGGCCGCTGCGGTGCAGGAGCGTTTCCGGATTGGTCGGCAGGTCGGCGTGAATCACCAGCTCGAGGTTGGGCAGGTCGATGCCGCGCGCCGCGACATCAGTGGCGATGCAGACTTTGGCGCGGCCGTCGCGCATCGCCTGCAGCGCGTGGCTGCGTTCGTTCTGGCTGAGCTCGCCCGAAAGCGCCACGACCGAAAAATTGCGGTTGTTGAAGCGCGCGGTCAGATGGTTGACGGCGGCGCGCGTGTTGCAGAACACCAGCGCGTTCTTGGCTTCATAGAAGCGCAGAACGTTGATGATGGCGTTCTCGCGGTCGGCCTGGGCGACATTCAGCGCCCGGTACTCGATGTCGAGATGCTGCTTTTCCTCGCCGGCGGCCGAGATGCGTACGGCATCGCGCTGATAGCCCTGGGCGAGCGTGGCGATGGAGCGCGGCACGGTGGCCGAGAACATCAGCGTGCGACGGTCGGCCGGCGCGGCGTCGAGGATGAATTCGAGGTCTTCGCGAAAGCCAAGATCGAGCATCTCGTCGGCCTCGTCGAGAACCACGGCCTTGAGCGTCGACATGTCGAGCGAATTGCGGGTGATGTGGTCGCGCAGCCTGCCGGGCGTACCGACGACGATATGGGCGCCGCGCTCCAGCGCGCGCCGTTCGGTGCGCATGTCCATGCCGCCGACGCAGGACGCCACCGTGGCGCCGGTCGGCTCGTAGAGCCATTCGAGCTCGCGCGTCACCTGCAGCGCCAGCTCGCGCGTCGGCGCCACCGCCAATGCCAGCGGCGCCGCGGCCGGGCCGAAACGTTCCGCGCCGTCGAGCAGCGTCGGCGCCATGGCAAGGCCGAAGGCCACGGTCTTGCCCGAGCCGGTCTGGGCCGACACCAGCGCGTCGGCCTGGCCGAGTTCCAGTACCGCCTTCTGCACCGGCGTCAGGTCGGAATAGCCGCGTTTTTCCAGCGCTTGGGCCAGCGCGGGAACAATACCATCGAAGTTGGACATCTCGTTCTTTCGGAATTCAGGGTTCTGCGCTCATCATGGAGCACATGCCGGGGCTGGCGCCGCGCCAGCCGAACAATCTTGGCCGTTCGTACTTCCTGCCGCCCTTCTTGTACAGGGTGCTGCGTAGCACGGCGATTGGCGAAACCGCTGGCGGGAGCGCCCCTCTCCCCGTCACTATACGGGGAGAGGATGCCGGCAGGCAGGTGAGGGGCGGCGCGAATGCTGATAGGTAAGGCGAGGAGGCTCACTCCGGACGAGCTATCTGCCAACGTCAGCGCCGCCCCTCATCCGCCCTTCGGGCACCTTCACCCCGTATAGTGACGGGGAGAAGGAAGGGCGCGCCAATTGACTCTTTATCGAAACCGCGTAAAAGCCCGCTTCGAACGGGATCGTTTTTCGATGCGCGGCCTTTTGATGGCTCATCTTGCATTCGATGCCCCCAGCCTCAATGCGAACCATTGGGCCGGGCGTGTCGGCGCGTCCGCTCGTTCCAGCAAAACCATGGCCAAAAAAACCACCACCAAAACGGTGTGATTCCCTTGGCCTAACCACCCTCTCCCGGGTCCGGCCCGGGGGACGGAACCCGCACTTGGCCGGCGGGTTTTCTCCAAAAACCAAGCGGAGAGGGACAGGAGATTTCTATGAGTTTCAAGGTTGCAGTCGTCGGCGCCACGGGCAATGTGGGCCGGGAAATGCTCAACATACTGGAAGAGCGCGGCTTTCCGGTCAGCGAAGTCGTGGCGCTGGCCTCGCGGCGAAGCATGGGCACGGAAGTGTCGTTCGGTGACCGCACGCTGAAGGTCAGGCCGCTCGACCAGTATGATTTTTCCGACACGGACATCTGTATCATGTCGGCCGGCGGCAATGTCTCCAAGGAATGGTCGCCGAAGATCGGCAAGCAGGGCTGCGTCGTCATCGATAATTCGTCGGCCTTCCGCTACGACCAGGACGTGCCGCTGATCGTGCCGGAAGTGAATCCGGACGCGATCTCGCTGTTCACGCGCAAGAACATCATCGCCAACCCGAACTGCTCGACGGCGCAGCTCGTCGTGGCGCTGAAGCCGCTGCATGACGCCGCCACCATCAAGCGCGTCGTCGTCGCCACCTACCAGTCGGTGTCGGGCGCCGGCAAGGAAGGCATGGACGAACTGTTCACGCAGACACGCGCGGTGTTCGTCGCCGACCAGGTCGACGTCAAGAAGTTCACCAAGCGCATCGCCTTCAATGTCATTCCGCATATCGACGTCTTCCTCGACGACGGTTCCACCAAGGAAGAATGGAAGATGGTCGCCGAGACCAAGAAGATGCTCGACCCCAAGATCAAGCTGACGGCGACCTGCGTGCGCGTGCCGGTGTTCATCGGCCATTCGGAAGCGGTCAACATCGAGTTCGAAAAGCCGATCACCGCCGACGAGGCGCGCGACATCCTGCGCGAGGCGCCGGGCTGCCAGGTCTTGGACAAGCGCGAGGACGGCGGCTACATCACGCCGCTCGAATCGGCCGGCGAGGACGCCACCTTCATCTCGCGCATCCGCGAGGATTCGACCATCGACAACGGCCTGTCGATGTGGATCGTCTCCGACAATCTGCGCAAGGGCGCGGCCCTGAACGCGGTGCAGATCGCCGAGCTGCTGGTCGAGCGCGGCCTGATCCAGCCGAAGAAGAAGGCGGCATAATTTTTCGCTCACGGGCCGCACCGCCGCTGCCGCGGCTGGCCCTCCGCGGGGGCGCCGGACGACCGGCGGCCCGCGGTCGCGGGCTCAGCGTTCGGCCGTTAGCTCCCTTCTCCCCGTCACTATACGGGGAGAAGGTGCCGGCAGGCGGATGAGGGGCGGCGCCGGCCGCGAAATCCGCTTTCGTCGCGGGGCTTGGTATGATTGATAGCGCCAAAATTGCTCTGCGCCCGGCCGTCGCTTCCGATGCAGCCGCCATCGCCAGAATATTGCGGGCGGCGCTCAACTCCTTCGATTGGATGCCGGTCATTCACACCCCGGCCGAGGACCTCGCCTTCATCCGCGATATCGTGTTGCCCAACCAGCAGGTCCCGGTCGCCGAGGACGGCGCCGACATTGTCGGCTTCATCGCCGTCATCGGCGATTGGGTGGAACAGCTCTATCTCGACCCGGCATCGACCGGGCAAGGCATCGGCAGCCGGCTGCTGATGGACGCGACCGCCGCGCTGCCTCAAGTCAAACTCCATTGCTTCCAGGCCAATACCGGCGCCCGGCGGTTCTATGAGCGCCATGGGTTCCAGGCGGAGGCGTTCGGCGACGGCACGACCAACGAGGAAGGGCTGCCGGACATTCTTTATGTCCGCAGGCGCTGATTTCAGGTCGCGCTGTCCTCCGCCAGCCTTAGCAACAATGCCATCGCCTCTTCCGCCCGCTCGGCCGGCACGAACAGATGGTCGTGATAAAAAGCCGAGACCGGATTGACGCCCATGCCGGCGGCGGCGAGGCGCGCGGTGATGGCGGCAAGGAAGCCGACCGCTTCCAGCGAGGAGTGGATGTTCAGTGTGATCATCCGGCAGCGGAACGAGGCCGCCAGCCCCATCGTCTGCGCGGCTTCCTCGGTCACGATCAGGGTCGTGCCTTCGCGCTCGCGAAACACCATCACCGGCTCCAGGCCTTCGGGCCGCGGAACGCCGGGCTCCAGCCTGGCAAAGACATAGGTGCCATCAAGCAATTCCGGCGCCATCGACGCCAACAAAGTCCTCAGATCGGTCTCGCCGGTCATTTTTCTCGCCTGTATCGGGACGGCCGCAGGCTTCTCAATATCCGCAACCAGCACACACCGGTAGTCCGCACACCGTGTGGACGACATGGCGATGTCGTTGGCGGCTGAGCTTGCGCATCTGGCGCATCGCACAATAGAGGATCTGAGGGCCGACGCCGGCCCGTGAAAGGCTCCGAATGATCGTTCGCCCGCGCCCCACCTTCCTGCAGTTGTTCTTCATCATGCGCGGCTCGGTGGTGCCACGCATCCTGCCGCAGATTTTCGGCTTCGCGATCTATTCGGCGGTCATCCTTGTCGTGGCGCGCTGGTTCCAGCTCGATCTCGGCGTCTTCAACATCACACCCTTCGGCTTGGTCGGCGTGACTTTGTCGATCTATCTGTCGTTTCGCAACAACGCCGCCTATGACCGCTGGTGGGAGGCGCGCAAGCTGTGGGGCGCGCTGGTCTTCGAAATCCGCAATCTGGCCCGCGCCACGACCAGCCTCATCGCCGATCGGACCGAGCAACGCGCTCTGCTGATGGAGGCGCTGGCCTTCTGTCATTTCCTGCGCGGCCAGTTGCGCAGGATCGACAGCGTCAAGGAGGTCCGTGCCTTCATCGAGGCAGAAGCCGAGACGGCGGCGCGTTTCGCCAATCCGGCGGACGAGATGGTCAGGCGCATGGGCCGCCGTGCCAACGCACAGCGCCAAATTGGCGAGTTCGACACGATTGGTTTCCGCATCCTGGATGAGAGGCTGGCATCAATCACCGCCATCCAGGCCGGCTGCGAGCGGATCGCCGGCACGCCCTTGCCCTTCGCCTACACGCTGCTGGTCCACCGCACGGCCTACATCGTGTGCCTGCTGTTGCCGATCGGCCTGATCTCGACCACCGGCTGGGCGACGCCATTGTTCACCGCGCTGATCGCCTACACCTTCTTCGGCCTCGACGCGCTTTCGGAAGAACTCGAGGATCCGTTCGGCACCGAAGCCAACGACCTCGCGCTCGACGGCCTGTGCCGGGTCTGTGAAATCTCTGTGTTCGAGGCCCTGGGCGAAACGCCGCCAAAGATGCTGCCGGCCGAAAAGTTCTATTTTTCGTAAGGCCGCAGCGTCAAAGAATCCGGACACTTGTCGGATCGACGCCTCACGGCACGTCCTTGGTTCGACCCCGCTGAAAAAGGGGCTGACCAACCGGAGGGAACACCTATGAGCATTTCCGAAATCGCGCCCGTCTCGTCCGGCGCCTTGTGGACCGGCCGCGTGCTCAGCGGCCTCATCGTCCTGTTCATGATCTTCGACGGCGCCATCAAGCTGCCGCCGCTCGATATCGTCACCCAGACGATGGTGCCGCTCGGCTGGCCGGCCGACGCCAACGTCGCGCGCATGCTAGGTGTTATCGGCCTGGTCTCGACCGCGCTCTACGCACTGCCGCGCACCTCCGTGCTCGGCGCCATCCTGCTCACCGCCTATATGGGCGGCGCCATCGCCACCAATGCGCGTATCGGCAATCCGCTGTTTTCGCACACGCTGTTCGGCGTTTATCTCGGCATCATCCTGTGGGGCGGCCTCTATCTGCGCGACCCCAGGGTGCGCGCTCTGATCCCGCTCAGCCGATAGCAGTTCCGCGCCAACCGCTGCTGGCTGTCGTCGTGATCTTCATTCTCCTCGGGATCAAATTAGCCGTCTGAGAGTTAAGCCCTTGGCGGCGAGACGGCGACCCGCATGTGAGAGGAACGACAAATGAAGAAAATCCTGACCATTCTGGTGCTGACGACGGCGCTCGGCGCCTGTTCGCAAACGGAGAAAGGCGCGGCCGTCGGCGGCCTTGGCGGTGCAGCCGTCGGCGCAGCGGTGGCTGGTGACCCGGTGCAGGGCGCAGTCGTCGGCGGCGCTGTCGGCGCGGTGGCCGGGGCGCTGATCGGCCATGCCAGCGAAAGCGGCCAATGCCGGTACCGCGACCGCTACGGTCGCACCTATGTCGATCGCTGCCCAAGCGGCTATTGATCGGCGACCAAGATTGAACACAGCAAAACGGCGGGCACAGGCCCGCCGTTCTGTTTCCACAAGGAATAGGAAGCGATTATTCCGCCGTGGCGGCTTCCGCTTCGGCCGGTGCGGCAGTGGCCGCGGCGACGGCGGCAGCGGCGTCTTCCTGCGCCTTCTTCAGCAGCGCGGCGCGCTCCTGCGCCTTCTTGCCCGGCTCGGCCTTCTTCGGGTTGGAGCGGGCTTCGCGCTTGGCAAGGCCGGCTTCATCGAGGAAGCGCAGCACGCGGTCGGTCGGCTGGGCGCCGTGCGACAGCCAATGCTTGACGCGGTCGGCGTCGACCTTGATGCGCTCGCCGTCCTTCGGCAGCAGCGGATTCCACGAGCCGAGCGACTCGATGAACCGGCCGTCGCGGGGCGAACGGGCGTCGGCGACGACGACGTGGTAGTAAGGACGCTTCTTCGAGCCCGCACGGGCCAGTCGGATCTTCAGTGCCATTTTCTTTTCTCCTAAAAGCTCTGATTTCGTTGATTAATCGAGGCTGGTCATCAGCCGGTTTTCGTCACGCCGTTGGCAGCGAGTTTTTTGACCCGCCGCTGCTCGAAGCGGCGATCTGTTCGTGGTGGCGGATCACTTCGCGGACGACGAAGTTGAGGAATTTCTCCGCGAAATCGGGGTCGAGATGCGCGTCATGCGCCAGCTGGCGGAGACGCGCGATCTGCTGCTGCTCGCGCGCCGGGTCGGCTGGCGGCAGGCCATGCTCGGCCTTGAGCACGCCGACCGCCTTGGTGCAGCGGAAGCGCTCGGCCAGCATATGGATGAGGGCTGCATCGATGTTGTCGATCGAGGCGCGGTAGCCGGCCAGGATGATGCGGGCGTCGGCCATGTCCTTTTCTTCGTTCATCCTTGTCCTCACTTCTTCTTGCCCAGACCCGGCAGACCGCCACCGCCGCCAAGGCCGGGCAGCCCCGGAAGTTTCATGCCGCCGGGCAAGCCCGGCAGGCCAGCGCCGCCCGGGGCGGGCAAGCCCTTCATGCCGCCGAGGCCGGCGGCCTGCGCCTGCTTCTGCAAGGCTTCGAGCTGCTTGGGGTCCATCTTCGACAGATCGGGCATGCCGCCGCCCATCATGCCGCCCATGCCACCAGGCATCATGCCGCCGAGGCCCATCTTGGAGGCAAGACCGCCCATCATGCCGCGCATCAAGCCGCCGCCTTTGCCCTTGCCGCCCATCGCCTTCATCATGTCGGCCATGCCGCGATGCATCTTGAGCAGCTTGTTGATCTCGGCGGCATCGGTGCCGGAGCCGGCGGCGATGCGCTTCTTGCGCGAGTGTTTCAGCATGTCGGGATTGGCGCGCTCGGCCTTGGTCATCGAGGAGATGATGGCGAGCTGGCGGCCGAACATCTTGTCGTCGAGGCCGGCCGCGGCCATCTGGTCCTTCATCTTGCCCATGCCGGGCATCATGCCCATGATGCCGCCCATGCCGCCCATTTTCGACATCTGCTGAAGCTGCTGGGCTAGATCGTTCAGGTCGAACTTGCCCGACTGCATTTTCTTGGCCATCGCCGCCGCCTGCTCGGCGTCGATGTTTTCCGCCGCCTTCTCGACGAGCGAGACGATGTCGCCCATGCCCAGGATGCGGTCGGCGATGCGCTTGGGGTGGAATTCCTCCAGCCCGTCCATCTTTTCGCCGGTGCCGATCAGCTTGATCGGCTTGCCGGTGACGGCGCGCATCGAAAGCGCGGCGCCGCCACGGCCGTCGCCGTCCATGCGGGTCAGCACCAGGCCGGTGATGCCGACGCGCTCGTCGAAGCTTTTCGCCAGGTTGACGGCGTCCTGGCCGGTCAGGGAGTCGGCGACCAGCAGGATTTCGTGCGGGCTCGACACCTTCTTGATGTCGGCCATCTCGACCATCAGCGGCTCGTCGATATGGGTGCGGCCGGCGGTGTCGAGGATGACGACGTCATGGCCGCCGAGCTTGGCCGCCTGCACGGCGCGCTTGGCGATATCGACCGGGTTCTGGCCTGATATCACAGGCAGCGTCGCGACCTTGACCTGCTCGCCGAGCTGGCGCAGCTGCTCCTGCGCGGCGGGGCGCCGCGTGTCGAGCGAGGCCATCAGGACCTTCTTGTTCTGCCGCTCGGTCAGGCGCTTGGCGATCTTGGCCGAAGTCGTCGTCTTGCCGGAGCCCTGCAGGCCGACCATCATGACGACGACCGGCGCCGGCGCGTTGAGATCGACGGCGACGCCCTCGGCGCCGAGCATGTCGACCAGCTCGTCATGGACGATCTTGACGACCATCTGTCCCGGCTTGATCGACTTGAGCACCGCCGCGCCGACGGCCTTCTCGCGCACCTTGTCGGTGAAGGAGCGGACCACTTCCAGCGCCACGTCGGCCTCGAGCAGCGCACGGCGCACCTCGCGCAACGCCGCCGAGACATCAGCCTCCGACAGCGCGCCGCGGCCGGTCAGGCCGTTCAGGATGGAGCCAAGGCGCTCCTGCAGCGATTCAAACATCTTGCTTCCTTCGATCCCGGTTCATTCGATCCGAGAGGTAATGCGTTCGCGCCCAGTCTCCAAGCAAAAGCCAGTCCAAGCAAAAGCCCAAAACCAAAAAGCACCCGGGGGCGCACAGCGCTGCCGGGTGTTGGCCTCCAGGATCTGTTTACAGCACTTGGCCTCAAAGAGGCTTCGGCGTCCTGGTCGGCTTGCTCGGAGGGATACTCGTCGCGGAATTCGGGGGCTGTAGACAGGAAATCGGCGCGAGAGTCAAGGCAAGGCCCGCGTCACGCCGTTTCCCGGGCCGCGATCAGGCCGCACCCGCGCCGTCCGTAACCTCGGCCGTAACCCTCAGCGGCGAGCGCGGATGCAGCAGCAAGACAATCGTCAGCAGGCTGCAGGCGATGCCGATGAGGGCAATGAGAATGGCATCCGACATCATCCAGCCCGGCCCTTCGAGCGGCTTGGCGGTGAACAAGGCGAAGGAATTGTAGCTCTCCTGATGCGAGATCAGCAGGAAGCCGGTCAGGTTGTTGCCGAGATGAACGCCAAGTGCCGCGCCGAGATTGCCGGTGGCATAGACCACGAGCGTCAGAAGCAGCGCGAAAGCGGCGATCGAGACCAGGACGCAGGCGTTGATGGCGGCCGAGGAGCCGCCGCTCCAGTGCAGCGAGGTGAACAGCAGGCCGGGCAGCAGCCCCCAGATGAAAGGGTTGCGGAACCGGTTGGCCAGGCCGCGCAGCAGGTAGCCACGAAACAGCACCTCTTCCGACGAGGTCTGCAGCAAGACGAGCGCGACGATCGGGATCGCCAGCAACAGCCAGGACGACAGGCTGATCGTGCCGCGAGCGATCCCCGGCTCCAGCAGATAGAGCAGGATTTCGGACAAAGCCGAGGTGATCAGCACCGCGATCAGCCCCTTGAGGAAGCCCGGTCGCGATACGCGGCGGCCAGTGCCGAGGAGGGCCGACAGCGGCTCGCCATGCACCCAGCGCATGGCGATCCACAGGCCGATCCAGATACCGGCGAAAGAGGTGAGCGCGCTGAGGATGCCGACGGGCGAAGCAAGGAAGCCCTCCATGCCGTATGGCGAAGCCGCCGCCTGCCAGGCGAAGTAAACATGGCTGCCGCCGAACAGCACCGCCGCGGTCGTGGCGCCCCAGAACGGGACGACGATCAGCGTTCCCAGCAACAGGCGTGGCAAGGTCGTCCTGGCGTTCGGGGTGTTGCGATAGCGCTCGAAGGCGGTGTCGTCGATTGTCACGCTTGTCCTCGATCCCAATCCATCGTTCCTGGATCTAGCCGATGGCCTCGGGAATCGGAATCAATATCAGCGGGGATAGGCGCAAACTGGCGGCCGCGACACCCGGCGCTGGCCGGCTTGCCCCGATCGCCAACCCAGGTGTCGCCAGCGGCCGCGACGGCGACCGCCGGCGTCTATCAACGCACCACGTACATGATGCGCCGTGTCTGCGGATCGATCAGCGCGCGCTGGCCGTTCACATAGACATAACGGTAGTTGTAGTCAGGAATTTCGCGCAGCTCGACCGTGTCTGGCAGGGTCGCGCCGGTGACCACCTCGCCGTCGAGATAGACGGGGTCCAGCCGGTGGGTGTCGACATAGGTCCGCACCGCGGCCGGCGGCGCGGGGAACTCGCCTACGACAGGATCACTGGAAATGATCGCGCCGGTATAGTCGGTGGAGTAGTTGCCGATGTCCTCCGGCGGCGAGACGACGGCGACAGCGGAGCGGCGCTGCGTCAGCACCACACGGCTGCCGCCGAAATCGGCGGTGACGTAGTCGGAATAAACCCAGCCCTGGCCGCCGGCTTCGGCGATGGTGCACCATTTGCTGTTTTCGATGCAGCCGTTGAGCGTCGCCGACTGGCCCGCGGCGAGCACGCCGATCACCGGATATTGCGGACCCGGACCGGCGCGCACATTGAGATCGGTGACCGCCGAGACAGCGGTATCGGCCAATGCGGCGCCAGACATTGCGGTCAGCATCCCGGCTATTGCGGGAAACAATAAGGATTTCATGGGTACTCTCCGTTTTCGTGACCCCTCGGCTGTGAAAACGGGGCAGCGGCGCATGCGTTCCGGCTAAAGTGCGCGAGCCAACTCACGATTTGTTCCCGCGCCTTTCGGCAAATCGGTCACAAGGTCGTGAACAAAGGCGAGTTTTTGCGCCGTCACGTCCGAAATGACGAAGGGGTAGAGATCGGGCAGGCCCATGCAGCGGTTGATCGAATTGGAGGCTTCCGACAGCACCAGCCAGCGGACAAGGATCCTGTCGAAAGGCTCGGGCGTGTTTGCAGGCTCCGAAGGCGCTGCCTGCAGTTCACCGCCGGTGTCGCCCCGTGGCAGTTCGTTCGCCTCCACCGTTTCCAGCCGGCCGAGCGGGAAGTTCAGGGCATGGACCATCTCCAGCGTGTCGGTGATATGCAGGTGGTGGGCCCAGGTCTCGGCCCAGTCCTCCCATGGGTGCGAGGTGGCGTAGGCCGAGATGTGGTTTTGCTGCCAGTCGGGCGCGGCGCCGTTGGCGTAGTAAACCTTCAGCGCCTGTTCGTAGTCGGCGCGTTCGTCGCCGAACAGAGCGCGGAAGGCCTCCAGCCTTTGCGGATCGTCGCGGATCAGCCGGTCCCAGTAATAATGGCCGAGCTCGTGGCGGAAATGGCCGAGCAAGGTGCGGTAGTTCTCGCCCATCTCGATGCGACGTCTTTCACGCTCGGCTGAATCGGCCTCCGCGACGTTCAGCGTGATCAGGCCGTTGTCGTGACCGGTGAGAATCCGTTCGCCGCCCGGGCCGCCACCGATCGGATCGGCGAGGAAGTCGAAGGCCAGCCCGATTTCGTCCGTCGGGCTCTGCTTGGGCGCGACCGGCAGGCCGAAGGCGAGCAGCGAATAGATGGCGCGCTTCTTCGCCGCCTCGACACGGATCCAGCGGCGGCGGTTGCCGTCGACGGAGAGGTCGGGGATCAGCTGGTTCAGCACGCAGGCACGGCAGAAGACCTGCCCCGGCTCGGCCATCCAGTTGCAGGCGCATTCGTCGGCGTTGGTGCACTGGATGGCGCCATCGACGCCGGACAAGACAAAGTGCGCGCCCTCGGGATCGTAGAGCACGAGACTGCGGCAGTTCAGGCATTGGGCGTTCTCGAAATAGAGACGGTGGCCGCAATGCGGGCAGTCGAAAAGTTTCATGTCGATCTCAATTCATCAGGAAGGCATAGGATGCATGGCGGCCCGTGCCCAAACGCGAACCACCGGCCGGCGTTCCGCACTCCATCGAGACTATTTCGCTTCGCCGGTCCGGCCGCCCCGCCGATGCTGTCCACGGCCGGCATCAACGTCTCTCATGCCTGGCCTCGCCATAATAATCACTTGATCGTAGGCAAATTCCCCGGCATTCGCCAGCATCGCGCCACAGACGGTGACAAATGCGCGTTTCGCTGGCAAATTCGCAATCGGGACGTGAATCAGGCAATCAGGAGAACAACATGGCATTTCTTGCCAAGGGTAGGATTTTAGCGGCCGCAATGGTGGCGGTGCTTGGGCTGGCAACGGGCGCGCAGGCGGCGGCCAGTTGCGGCAAGACCGGCGCCGGCTTCGACGCCTGGAAGCAGGATTTCGCCGCCGAGGCCAAGTCCGAGGGTGTCGGGTCGAGGGGCCTGGCCGCTCTGGCGGGCGCGACCTACGCAACGAGGACGATCTCCGCGGACCGCGCCATCCACAAGGCTTTCAGCGGCTCGGTGGACGATTTCATGAAACGCCGTGGCGGGTCGGCGATCATTTCCAAGGGCCGTTCGCTGAAGAAGTCGAACGCGGCGCTGTTCAACCAGATCGAAGCCAATTACGGCGTGTCGCCGGGCGTGTTGCTCGCCATCTGGGGCATGGAAACCGGCTTCGGTGCCTCGATGGGCAACCAGAACACGGTCTCAGCGATTTTGACGCTTGCCTATGATTGCCGCCGTCCGGACTATTTCCACCCGCATGCCATCGCGGCCCTGAAGCTGGTTGACCGCGGCGCGTTGACCTCCTCGTCGGTCGGCGCCATGCATGGCGAGGTCGGCCACACGCAGTTCCTGCCCGGAAATGTCTTGAAATATGCGGTCGGCAACGGAAACCTGCGCGACAAGGCCACCGCGCTGGCTTCCACCGCCAACTACCTCAAGGGTCATGGCTGGCGGGCCGGCGCGAGCGCGAGCGCCAATATGGGCGCGATTGCCGGCTGGAATTCGGCAAACGTCTATCAGCAAGCCATCGCCCGCATCGCCGACGCGATCGACGCCAACTGATCGAACATGCGGTATTGAACGAAGAACCCGGCCTCCGCGCTGGGTTTTTCATTTCACGTCGAGCGCATAGGAGCAGCCGGCCAGCGCCTTGCCGGGATGGGACTCGACCGTCGAGACGTTGAGCGTGATGCGCGTGACAAGGCTCACGCCGCCGGCTTCCTCGGTGTTTTCGGCCACGACCTTCTCGCCGAGGAATTTGCCAGGCGTCGAGACCGTCGCCGGGACGTCGAGCTGGCGGGCGAGGTCCGGTGCGGCGATGCCGTCAAGCACCGCCATCGGGCCCGTCGCGGTAAAGACGATCGCTCCGGTCTCGCGCCCGAAGACGTGGACCGGGGCGGGCAAGCTGTATTGGCGCAGGAACGGATTGCCTGACGGAACTTCTTTCCAGCCGAGCGTGTCCGCCACGCTGGGCTCGCCTGCCAGCCAGAGGGCAAAGCCGTTGTAGCTGGGCACGTCGACCCGGCACTCGATCAGCGCGGCAAGGTCGAGCGGGCCAGGGTCGAAATCCCCGGCCATGGCTGGGGCCGCCAGAAGGACCAGCGGCACCAGGCATCGGCCGGGACAGCGCATTCCGTCTAGCTGTTGCGGTTGCGCGCGGCCAAAGTCCGCAGCCTCAGCGCGTTGAGGCGGATGAAGCCGGCGGCGTCCTTCTGGTCGTAGGCGCCACGGTCGTCCTCGAAGGTGACCAGCGCGTCGGAATAGAGCGTCTTCTTCGACTTGCGGCCGGTGACCATGACGTTGCCCTTGTAGAGCTTCAGCCGCACCGTGCCTTCGACGTCTTCCTGGCTCTTGTCGATCATCGCCTGCAGCATCAGACGCTCGGGCGAGAACCAGAAGCCGTTGTAGATGAGTTCCGCGTAGCGCGGCATGAACTCGTCCTTGAGGTGCGCCGCACCCCGGTCGAGCGTAATCGATTCGATGGCGCGATGGGCCACGATCAGGATGGCGCCGCCGGGCGTTTCATACACGCCCCGCGATTTCATGCCGACGAAACGGTTCTCGACCAGGTCGAGTCGGCCGATGCCATTGTCGCGGCCGAGATCGTTGAGGGCGGCCAGCATGGTGGCCGGCGACAGCTTCTTGCCGTTGAGCGCGACCGGATCGCCCTTGAGGAACTCGATTTCGATCTCGGTGACGGCATCCGGGGCGTCCATCGGCGACACGGTGCGCTGGTGGACGAATTCCGGCGGCTCGCTCCATGGATCTTCCAGCACCTTGCCCTCGGAAGAGGAGTGCAGAAGATTGGCGTCGACCGAGAACGGCGCGTCGCCGCGCTTGTCCTTGGCCACGGGAATCTGATGCTGTTCGGCGAAGTTGATCAGGTCGGTGCGCGACTTGAACGACCAGTCGCGCCATGGCGCGATCACCTTGATGTCGGGGTTGAGCGCATAGGCCGAAAGCTCGAAGCGGACCTGGTCGTTGCCCTTGCCGGTGGCGCCATGCGCGATGGCGTCGGCGCCGGTCTCCCTGGCGATGTCGACCAGGTGCTTGGAGATCAGCGGCCGCGCGATCGAGGTTCCCAAGAGATAGGTGCCTTCGTAGACGGTGTTGGCGCGGAACATCGGGAAGACGAAGTCGGCGACGAATTCCTCGCGCACGTCGACGATGCGGATGTCCTTGATGCCCATCATCTCGGCCTTCTTGCGCGCCGGCTCCAATTCGCCGCCCTGGCCGAGATCGGCGGTGAAGGTGACGACTTCGGCGCCGAGTTCGGTCTGCAGCCATTTCAGGATGATGGATGTGTCGAGGCCGCCCGAATAGGCGAGCACGACCTTCTTGACGTCTTTGGTCTTGGACATTTCTGCTCCGTCGAAAAGCGGACGCTTGAGGCAATGGCGTCACGGATTGTCGGAGCGCCTTTTAGCAGGAACCGCAAAGCGAGCAAGCGCAGGCGGCGCCAGCCTTCTGATCCAGCCAATGGCGGGGCAGCCGAACGGGTTGGGGAATCAACCTGCTACAATCAGTGGCTGCATTTATATGCCGTATTTAATCAAGTTTTCACCCCCAGCCGCTAAACAACCAAGACAGAGCCGCCTGGCCGCATGTTGGCGCCGAAGCGGCTTTTGCCCGTTCGTCGCGGGTATCCTCGGGCTTGGGTCATCCTCGATGCGCGTTATATCCTGCATCGTCACGGAGCATAATCTGTGGCTTGTCCTGCTGGCCGCGCTGATGTGCGTCACCGGCTGCTGGGTGACGATCGGTCTCCTGGATCGCGCCAGGAAGACCGTCGGCATGCAGATGCGGGGCTGGCTGTTCCTGACCGCGGTCGCGGCCGGCTCTTCGATCTGGTGTACGCATTTCATCGCCATGCTGGCCTATCAGCCCGGCGCGCCGATCACCTTCGATTCGGCGCTCACCATGATATCCCTGGTCATCGCCATGGTTGGAACCGGGGCGGGTTTCGGTCTTGCCCTCGACAAAAGCCGCGGCCTAGCGCCGGAATGGGGCGGATGCCTTGTCGGGCTGGCAATCTGTGCCATGCACTATACCGGCATGATCGCCTATCACGTGGCCGGCATCGTCGAATGGGACGCCCGCTATGTGGTCGCTTCGCTGCTGATCGCGATGGCGTTCTCCGCCGTGGCGATCGGCCAGGCGGAGCGCCGGCCATATCGCTGGTCGCACTATCTCGGCATCGGATTGCTGGTGCTGGCGATCGTCGGCCTGCATTTCACGGCCATGGCCGCGGTGGCGGTGACGCCGCTCTCCTTCATCACCACGGGCACCAATCCCGATATCCTCGAAGCGATGGCCGTCGCCGTCGCCGTGGTCGGCCTGATCGTCGCGGCCACAGGCTTTGCCAGCTACCTGATCGACGAACGCGGCCGGCTCGAGAGCTTCGAGCGACTGCAGCACCTTGCCCTCAACGATGCGCTGACAGGTCTCGCCAACCGGGTCTCCTTCAACGACCGCCTCGACCATGAGATCGAGCGGGCACGCGAGGGAGGCACGATGACGGCCGTCATCGTCATCGATCTCGACCGCTTCAAGGAGATCAACGATCTCAGGGGCCATGCGGCCGGCGACCAGGCACTCAAGATCATCTCCCGCAGGCTGGCGAAACTAACCGGCGACGGCGAGTTCGTCGCCAGGCTCGGCGGCGACGAATTCGCCGCCATCAAGCAATTCAAGGACCAGAACGAGCTGCTCGGCCTGGTTTCACGCCTGGAGAAGTCCCTGTTCGAGCCGCTGCTGCTCGACGATTTCGAGACCGTTACCGGCGCCAGCATCGGCGTCGCCGTCTATCCGCGTGACGGGGCCGACCGGGAGAGGCTGGTCAGCAATGCGGATCTGGCCATGTACCGCGCCAAGAACGACGTGGCGCGGGCCGTCTGTTTCTACGAATCGGCCATGGACGAGACGGCGCGGGCACGGCGCGCCCTGGCCACCGACCTTCGCCAGGCCATCGAACGTGGCGAACTCACGCTCCACTACCAGGTGCAGACTTCGGTCTCGACCGGCGCCACCTGCGGCTACGAGGCGTTGCTGCGCTGGACCCATCCGGTGCATGGCATGATCCCGCCCGCCGAATTCATTCCGATCGCCGAGGAGAATGGCTCGATCCTGGCGATCGGCGAATGGGTGCTGCGCACCGCGTGCCGCCAGGCAGCGTCCTGGGACAAGGGTCACAAGATCGCGGTCAACCTGTCGCCGGTGCAGCTCGCCCATGCCGATCTCGCCAAGCTCGTCCACCAGATCCTGGTCGAAACCGGCCTGTCGCCGAGGCGCCTCGAACTGGAGCTGACCGAATCGACGATCGTCGCCGACAAGGTCCGCACGCTGCACGTGCTGCGCCAGATCAAGGCGCTGGGCGTGACGATCGCGATCGACGATTTCGGCACCGGCTATTCGTCGCTCGACACGCTGCGCTCGTTTCCGTTCGACAAGATCAAGCTTGACCGTTCCTTCATGGCCGATGTCGAGCGCAGTCCACAGGCCAAGGCGATCATCCGCGCGGTGCTGACACTGGGGCGCAGCCTCGACATTCCGGTGCTTGCCGAAGGTGTCGAGACGCATGTCCAGCTCACCATCCTGCAAGTGGAAGGCTGCAACGAGGCGCAAGGCTATTTCCTCGGCCGCCCCAAGCCGATCGACCAGATTTTGCTGACCGGAGCGGCCGCCCATTCGCTGGCCGAGATCGATCTGTCGGCGGCTTAGAAAACCCCGCCGCGGGAGGATACTCCCGCCTGCGCATCTGGCGTCGGCGCGGCGTATCTTGTATAGGCTCGGGACCTTCCCGAGGCCTTGCATGTCCTTCATTCCCGATACGACCACGCTGATCCAGTTCGCGATCGCCACCGTGATCCTGGCGATCACGCCGGGCCCCGACATGACGCTGTTCGTCTCGCGCACGCTGAGCCAGGGCCGCGCCACCGGCTTTGCCTCGATGGCCGGCGCGTTGTGCGGCACGCTGATCCACACCACGCTGGTGGTGGTCGGCGTCTCGGCGCTGATCGTCGCCTCGCCGATGGCTTTCTTCGTGCTGAAGATCTTTGGCGCCGGCTATCTCGTCTTCCTGGCCTGGCAGGCGATCGCCAAGGGCTCGGCCTTCTCGCCGGAGAAGAAGACAGGCCCGCGGATTTCGCTGCTGCGCAGCTGGGCGGCGGGGATCGGCGTCAACCTGCTCAACCCGAAGGTCATTCTGTTCTTCATGACCTTCCTGCCGCAATTCGTCTCCGCGCACGATCCGAACGCGCCCGGGAAGCTGTTCTTCCTCGGCGCCATGTTCATCGTGCTGTCGATCCCGGTGACGGTGCCGATGGTGCTGGCGGCGGAAAAATTCTCGGCGGCGATGAAGGCCAGCCCGCGCGTGACGCGGGTGGTCGACTATCTCTTCGCCGGCGTGTTCTCGGCCTTCGCGCTCAAGATCCTGACTGCCCAGGCGAAGTAGGGGCTTTCTCGACCCACCAGCTTCCCGCCCAGCGCCCGGCGCTGAGCCAGTAGAAGATGCCGCCGACCATGCCGCCGCCAATGACGGCCATGATGGCGCTGGTCTCGGTGACCGCGAAAGCGGATTCGCGGACATTGTCGACGAGGCCGAGGAAAACCCCCGCCACCAGCGCGCCCGCCAGCGCGTAGAACAGCCAGTCGCGCCGGCCCAGGATTTCGGCAATCAGGATGACGACGGCGGCCAGCATGAAGCCAAAATAAGCAACGAACAGGGCGACGAAAGGAATGGAAAAATAGAGCGATGCCGCCGCCGCCGGATGGGCTTGCGCCGGCGCGTAGCCGAGCGAGGCCAGGAACAGGACGTTGAGGAAGGCGCTCGCCGCCAGCGCGGCGACGGCGTAGCCGAACAGGATGACGGCGAAGCGCACGATATAGGCGACGAGACGGGTCATGGGGGGTCGCGTCCCGTGAGATGCCCGGACTTGTGTCCAGCCAGAAGCCAGTAGACCCAGCCGGCGGCAACACCGGCCGCGGCCAGAAAACCGAGGAAGCCCGGGTTGAAAACGAAGCCTCCGGCCGAGCCGGGGACAAAAACACCGAAGGCGATCGACGTGACCGCACCCGTGACGGCGAAGTAGAACCATCCCCGCAGCGCCAGCCGTTCGGCGAGGAAGATCGCGGGACCGACGATCAGCAGCGCGCAGATCGCCACGGTCAGCACGGCGAGCGGGAAGGAGGCTAGCCAGTCGAATGTGAAAATGATCGACCAGTTGCCGTCCTCGATCCCGGCCAGAAGAACGATCAGCAGCACGGGCACCAGGATAGAGGTCAGCACGGCGGCGACGTAGCCGACTGCTATCATGGCGAGGCGCGGGAGGCCGGCGACGAGACGGCTCACACCTCGCCGTGCCCCGCGATCATCATGGCCTCCAGCGCCAGCCGGTCGACCTTGCGCATGCGCTCCGATTCCGACTTCAGCTGGCCGCAGGCGGCCAGGATGTCGCGGCCGCGCGGCGTGCGGATCGGCGAGGCATAGCCGGCATTGTTGATGTAGTCGGCGAATTTCTCGATCGTCTCCCAGTCCGAGCACTGGTAGTTGGTGCCCGGCCACGGGTTGAAGGGGATCAGGTTGATCTTGGCCGGAATGCCCTTGAGCAGCTTGATCAGGCCCTTGGCGTCCTCGATGGAATCGTTGACGTCCTTCAGCATCACATATTCGAAAGTGATGCGCCTGGCATTGGAGAGGCCGGGATAGGCGCGGCAAGCGGCAATCAGCTCCTTCAGCGGATACTTCTTGTTGATCGGCACCAGCAAGTCGCGCAGATCGTCATTGGTGGCATGCAGCGAGATCGCCAGCATGACGCCGATCTCCTCGCCGGTGCGGAAAATCTCGGGCACGACACCGGAGGTCGACAGCGTGATGCGGCGCTTCGACAGGGACAGGCCGTCGCCGTCGGAGGCGATCAGCAGCGCCTTCTTCACCGCCTCGAAATTGTAGAGCGGCTCGCCCATGCCCATCATGACGATGTTGGAGACCTTGCGGCCTTCGGCCGGCACGATGGCGCCGTCGGGCGTGTCGCGGTCGGGGAAGTCGCCGAGCCGGTCGCGCGCGGTAAGCAACTGCGCCAGGATTTCTTCCGTGGTCAGGTTGCGCACCAGCTTCTGCGTGCCGGTGTGGCAGAACGAGCAGGTCAAGGTACAGCCGACCTGCGAGGAGATGCAGAGCGTGCCTCGGCCTTCCTCGGGGATATAGACGGTTTCGATCTCGACCGGCCGGCCGGCGCCGCGCGGCGGGAAGCGGAACAGCCACTTTCTGGTGCCGTCGGCGGAAATCTGCTCCTCGACGATTTCTGGCCGGGCGACGGTGAAGTGCCTGTCGAGCTCGGCGCGCAGGTCCTTGGAGATGTTGAACATGCCGGCAAAGTCGGAAACGCCGCGCACATACATCCAGTGCCAGAGCTGCTGGGCGCGCATTTTTGCCTGACGCTCCGGCACGATGCCTGAAGCGACGAGAGCCTCGCCGAGTTCGGCTCGTGTCAGGCCAATCAGCGAGGGCTTTTCTGTCTGCACGGGGCGGGCGCGCAAGGCGTCGCGGGCGCCTTCGGCGGTAAGGTCGAGTGAAAGGGTCATGGTTCCACTGATATAAGCGGTTTACGGCCGATTTCATCCATCGGCCCGATGTCAAGCGCGGCGCATAGCACAGCTTGGCGGCAGAGTCATGCCGCGGGCGATCGGGCGGCCTGTCCCGCCGCCGGGTGGCGGTGGACAAGCCGCGCCTGCCTGGTGCTGTTTGCCGGCGCGCGATCGATCACATATTCGTGTCGGCGTAACGGCTGGCGAGCCATCGGCGAACCCTGAAATGGGGCAACTGTGCCCCCGCACAATGGGAGTATGCAGAATGAAATCGATCAAACTCGCCGTCATTGCCGGCGTCGCCGCTCTTTGCGCCTCGCAGGCGTTTGCCGAGGATACGATGGGCACCATGACCATGATGAAAGGTGGCCAGGTGACGGCGATCATGCCGGACGGGCACATGGGCACCATGATGCCGGACGCGAAGATGAGCGCCGACATGATGAAAATGGCCAAGCCCATCAAGCATTGCATGATGATGATGACCGACGCCAAGGGCAAGGCCTACATGATCGATACGTCGACCAAGAAGGCCCAGGCCGAATGTGAAAAAATGGCCATGTGACGATCTCGCGAGCGCTTGCCCGCCGGCTTGGAGGCCGGCGGGACGGGCAGTTCTCACTTCGATGGAACGGGGGCTTATGCGCTTTGTGAACCATGCCCGCGAGCGGACGCCCAACATCGCGGCCCTTTGGTCCCGGTCCGATCATCAGACTATTGCTTGATTGGCATCGTGCCTGTGTTACGGCTGGGGTTTCCCCACGAGGACAGACATGGCCGGCCAATCGCGAAGACATCCCATGCTGCGGCGTTCGCGCGCCATGTGGGCATCGCGGCGTGTCTGGCAGCCGCGCCTGGTGTTCTGGGCGGGTGCGATCTCGATCGGCCTGATCAGCGTGTTGTTTGCCGTGCTGGCCGACAAGGCACAGGCGCTGTTCCATGTGGTGATCGGCAATGATGGCGGCTGGCGTTCGTATCTGCCGCTGGCGATCACGCCGCTCGGCTTTGTCCTGTGCGCATGGCTGGCGCACGCCTTCTTTCCGGGCTCGCAAGGCAGCGGCATTCCGCAGGCGATCGCCGCCCGGCACCTGCGCGACGATGATGACCGCAGCCATATCCTGTCGCTGCGGCTGGTGGCGGGCAAGATAGCCCTCACGCTGGTCGGCCTGTTCTGCGGCGCTTCCATCGGCCGCGAGGGGCCGACCGTGCAGGTCGGCGCCTCGCTGATGCTGCAGGCGGCACGCTGGGGCGGCATGGCGCAGGCGCGCGGCCTGATCCTGGCCGGATCGGCCGCGGGCATCGCCGCGGCGTTCAACACGCCGCTCGCCGGCATCGTCTTCGCCATCGAGGAGATGGGCCGCACCTATGAGGCGCGCACCAACGGGCTGGTGCTGACGGCGGTCATCCTGGCCGGCCTCGCCTCGCTTGGCGTGCTCGGCAACTACACCTATTTCGGTGTGTCCAAGGACACGATCTCGTTTGCCGCCGACTGGCCGCTGGTGATCGCCTGCGGCGTCATCGGCGGCGGCTTTGGCGCCCTGTTCTCGTTGCTGGCGCTGAAGGCGACGCGGCGCATCCGGCGCTGGAACGCGCTGCAGCCGCTGTGGCGCGCGCTGCTGGTGGCGGCCGTCTGCGGGCTGGCCGTGGCGGTGATCGGCATCGTCTCGGGCGGGCTGACCTTCGGCACCGGCTACGTGCAGGCGCGCAGCGCCGTCGAAGGCACGCCGCTGCCCTGGTTCTTCTTTGCCGAGAAATTCGCAGCCGGCCTGCTATCGATGATTTCAGGAATTCCTGGCGGTATCTTCGCGCCCTCGCTGGCGGTCGGCGCCGGCATCGGCAGTTCGCTCGGCCTGGTGTTCGGCGGCAGCGCCGGCGTCGCGGCGCTGCTCGGCATGGCCGGCTATTTCGCCGGGGTCGTGCAGGCGCCGATGACGGCCTTCGTCATCATCCTCGAAATGACCGGCAATCACGACAATGTCATCGGCCTGATGCTGGCCTCGATGCTGGGCTACGGCACGGCGCGCCTGATTTCGCACGAGCCGCTCTATCACGCGCTGTCGCGGGTCTTCATCGCCGAGGCAATCCGGCGGCGGCGGGCGGAGGCCGCACCGGAATCAGGCCTGGGCTGAAAAAGCAAAAAGCCGGGCGTTGCGGCCCGGCCTTGGTTCAAAAACGAAGATAGCCTATTTGCACTTGGCGATCGAGGACAGCGCCGCCGAAATACCCTTCAGCGAGAAGACATAGTTCGTGGGATTGCCGCGGCCCGATTTCGCCGACACCTTCATGTCGGTGCCGGTCTTCATCGCCGCGATCAGCACCGGCTCCTCGGCGGCGTTCTCGACCCAGGCCGATTTTCCGCGCGTGAACATCGAGAAGGTCTTCTTGTCGATGGTGACGGTGGCCTTGGAGCCTTCCTGGAAATTGTAGCCGGCGATGAACTGCGGCTCATAGGATACCTGCTGGCCGGGCCGCTGGCTGACGAAGAAGAACATGTCGCCATGGTCGAGCGTCGGCGGCTGCTTGTCGGTCGGCACGGTCAGCACGTAGCAGACCTTGCCGCCCGACGCCTGGTAACTGTAGGTGCCCCAGGCATTGTGCTGGCCGATCTTGGTCGCCTGCTGCGCCAGCGCCGGCGCTGCCGAGGCGGCCAGGACCAGGCTCGAAACTAGTGCAATCAATCCGCGCATCGTTTTTCCCGTATTCCAAATGGTGCGGAGGCGGGCCGCATGGCGTCCTGCCGTCGGTTCATTTTGATTTAATCTGGGTTACCAAACGGTGAAGTTCCCAAGAGAAAAGGACCCTCACCCCAGGAAACCGCCGCCATTTCCGCGCCGCCGCCTTGTCAGCGGCCGGCACGGCGTCCCTTTGGTGACTTGGAGGCCACGAAAACGGCAAGAGTTTGACTTTTGACGCGCCGCTGAACGCCCGATCCAGAAGCCGGGCCGACGCGGCGGGACTTCAGCCCTTGTCGGCGATGGCGTCCTTGGCGGCCTGCCGGTGCGCGGGCGTGATATGGGCGCTGACGGCGGTGATCGCGGCGGTCAGCACGGCGATGTCGTCGGTGAAGCCGAGACCGAAGATGAAGTCGGGGATGAGGTCGACCGGCAGGACGAAATAGCCGAGCGCGGCCACCAATATGCCCTTGGCGCGCAGCGGCGTGTTCTTGTCCATGGCGCAGTAATAGGCGGCGACGACGTCTTCCATGAACGGTATCTGCCGCGCGGCCTTCTTGGCCGTGCGCCAGAACTTTTCGCGCACTTCGCCCTCGCCGCCCAGCCTGTCGCCAAAGCCGAAAAAGTCAAAACCGGGTTGTTGCGCCATCAATCTCTCCTTGCGGGTCCCATGCGCGGACTGGCGCATGCTCGCGGATCAAAATGTGGTGAAAGCCGAACCCGGCTGCAAGATGCGGGCGCCGATTTGGCGGGTCCGCGCCCGGCCCAGAGCATGGACAGCCGGTGTTCAGCCGCCGAAATAGCGGTTCATCTTCTTGGCCAGCTCGATATCGAGCGCCGTCACACCGCCGGCGTCATGCGTGTTCAAGGTCACGTCGACCGTCTTGTAGACATTCGACCAGTCGGGATGATGGTCCATCTTCTCGGCGGCGAGCGCGACGCGGGTCATGAAGGCGAAGGCCTCGGAGAAATTATTGAAGGTAAAGGTGCGGCCGATCGAGGCGCCGTCCTGTGCCAGCGCCCAGCCGTCAAGTCCAGTCAGCGCTGCTTCGGCGGCTTCCCTGCCCAGTTTCTCTCTCGTCATGTCCGCTTCCCGTGCTATTGCGCATGCGCTGAAGTCGCCACCATAGCGCCGGATCCATGATCGCGAAGCCCATAAATTCCATTCTTTTCGTCTGCCTCGGCAACATCTGCCGGTCGCCTCTGGCCGAAGGCGTCCTTCGCGCCGTGCTGGCGGAGCGCGGATACGGCGGGGATATGGTGCTCGACTCGGCCGCCACCAGCGGCTGGGAGGTCGGCTCCGCCCCGGATCCGCGCTCTATCGCGGTCGCGGTGCGCCAGGGTATCGACATCTCGCGGCAGCGGGCGCGCAGGATCACACCGGCGGATTTTCACCGCTTCGACCTGATCCTCGGCATGGACCGGTCCAACGTCGCCGATCTGAAGGCGCTGGCGCCGGCGGCGGTGCGCGACCGCGTCCACCTGTTTCTGGAATTCGCCGAGGGAGAGCCGCGCGATGTGCCGGATCCCTATTATGCGGACCAGGAAGCGTTTGCTTCGGTCTACCGCATGATCCGCGAGGCGTCCGAGGCGCTGGCGACACGGCTGGCGGCGCGGGTATCGACGCCTGACAGCGGCCAGGCTTCCTCGACGATATAGGGGCCGCCGCCGACCGAATCGCGCGACGACATCAGCACGAAGCGGCCGATGCGGAAGGGCAGCGTCGAGAAATTGCCGCGCGCCGACAGATATTGGGCGACGTCGAGCGGGCTCGAATTGCGCAGCCTCGCCAGGGTGATGTGCGGCGTGAACTTGCGCGGATCGGCGGCCAAGCCGAGCCGCTGGCAGATGCGGTCGATCTCGCCCTGCAGGGCGCTCAGATCCGGTGATGGGGCGACGCCGGCCCACACGGCGTGCGGCTTCTTCTGGCCGAAAGCGCCGACACCCGACAGCGTCAGCGAGAAGGACGGGCGGTGCACCCGGTCCAGCGCGTTGGCGATCTCGTCGGCGACGTGACCCTCGACATCGCCGATGAAGCGCAGCGTCAGATGGTAGTTTTCGACATCGATCCAGCGGGCCCCGGGGAGGCCGCCCCGGAGCAGGGACAGCGAAAGGGCAGCATCACGCGGAATTTCGAGGGCGGTGAAAAGACGCGGCATGAAGAGCCTCCCTTCCTCGAATCGAACTGTCACCTGTAGCGAATCATCGATAGCCTGATCGAGCAAGAGGTTTATTGGTCACAGTCATTGCTAAAAACTTCCCTAACGGAAAGCGATTCCTGGCGGCCTCACGACCCTCCCGGGGCCGCGGCGATGGCCTTCTCGACCGTCGGCAGGATGCGCTCGACCATCAGGTCGACACCCCCCGCGTTCGGATGCAGGCCATCCTCGAGCTGCAGGGTGGGCTGCCCCGCGACGCCGTCGAGGAAGAACGGGTAGAGCGGCACAGCGTATTTGCCGGCCAGGTTCGGAAAGATGGCGTCGAAGGCGTTCTGGTAGTCGGCGCCGAGATTGGGCGCGGCGCGCATGCCGGCCAGGAGCACGGCGATCTTGCGCTCCTTGAGCTTGCCCAGCATGGCGTCAAGGTTCTTCCGGGTGATGTCGGGCGAAACGCCGCGCAGCATGTCGTTGGCACCGAGTTCGAGGATCACCAGTTGCGTGCCGTCGGGCACCGACCAGTCGAGCCGCGCCAGGCCGCCGCTGGAGGTGTCGCCGGAGACGCCGGCATCGGCGACGGTGACGTCATGGCCCCTGGCGCGAAGGGCGGCCTGCAATTTGTCTGTAAAACCCTGGCCCGGGCCAAGACCGAACCCCGCCATCAGGCTGTCACCGAAGCCGACGATCTTGAATGGCTCGGCGCGCGCCGACGAAATGGCGCCGCAAATGGCGAGGAAAACGATCAGGCCTGCGGCAAAGCGGCGTTTGAAAGACATGCGGCAAGCCCCATATGACATAGAATTCTTCCGGCGATGGCTTGCGACAGGCAGAGCCTCCCTCCCCATATAGGACGCTTTCATTTTGACAGAAGCCGTCATCGCGCTGAAAGATGTATCCCTGACACTCGGCGAAGGCGCTTCGTCCGTCCATGTGCTGAAGGGCGTCAGCCTCGAGGTGGCGCGCGGCGAGGCGACTGGTATCGTCGGCCCGTCGGGGTCCGGCAAGTCCACATTGCTGATGGTGCTGGCAGGGCTGGAGCGGGTCGATTCGGGTACGGTACGAATCGCGGGCGAGCTGCTCAACGGCAAGACCGAGGATCAAATCGCTTCGTTTCGTGGCCGAAACATTGGCATCGTGTTTCAGTCCTTCCACCTTATCCCCAACATGACGGCGCTCGAAAATGTCGCGGTGCCGCTGGAATTGGCCGGCCACGCGGATCCGTTTTCGGTGGCGGAGCGGGAACTGGCGGCCGTGGGCCTCAGCGACCGCGTCACCCACTACCCCGGCGAGCTCTCCGGTGGCGAGCAGCAGCGCGTGGCGATCGCGCGGGCGCTGGCGCCATCGCCGCGCATCCTGATCGCCGACGAGCCGACCGGCAATCTCGACCAGGCGACGGGGCGGCAGGTCGCCGACCTGCTGTTTGCCAAGGCGGCCGAGCGCGGCATGACGCTGGTGCTGGTCACCCATGATCCGGCGCTCGCGGCGCGCTGTTCGCGCCAGGTGTCGATGCGCTCCGGCAGGATCGAAGCGCCGGCGCCGATCAAGGTCATTGCCTGATGCCGCTGGCGCGGACATTGAAGCTCGCCATCCGTTTCTCGCTGCGCGAGATGCGCGGCGGCCTGTCCGGGTTTCTCATCTTCCTCGCCTGCATAGCACTCGGCGTCGCGGCCATCGGCGGCGTCAATTCGGTGGCCCGCTCCATCACCGCCGGTGTCGCCGATCAGGGCCAGACGCTGCTTGGCGGCGACCTTCGCTTCCAGATCAACCAGCGCGACGCCAGCCAGGCCGAACTTGGCTTTCTCGACGGGCTGGGCGTCGTTTCGCACACCGCCGGCATGCGCTCGATGGCGCGCCTGGCCGACGGATCCGACCAGGCGCTGGTCGAGGCCAAGGCGGTCGACGATGCCTATCCGCTCTATGGCGTGCTGGAAACCGAACCGGCGCTGACGAAGCAGGAACTGTTCAGCGGGCAGTTCGGCGTTTTCGGCGCTGCGGCACCCGACCTTCTGTTCGAACGGCTGCATCTCAAGATCGGCGACCGGCTGAAGCTCGGCACCGCCATCTTCGAACTGCGCGCCAGGCTGGTGACCGAGCCCGACGCGGTCTCCGACGGCTTCGGCTTCGCGCCAAGGCTGATGATCTCGACAGAGGGCCTGACCGCCACAGGGCTGATCCAGCCGGGCAGCCTGGTCGAGAATGCCTACAAGGTCCGGCTGCCCGCCGATGCCGACGAGGCGCGGCTCAAGGCCATCCAGGACCAGGCGGCCAGGGATTTTCCGGAGGCCGGCTGGTCGATCCGCACGCGCGGCAATGCCGCCCCGGCGTTGTCTTCCAACATCGAACGCTTCTCGCAGTTCCTGACGCTGGTCGGGCTCACCGCGCTGGTGGTCGGCGGCGTCGGCGTCGCCAACGCGGTGCGTGCCTATCTCGACGGCAAGCGCGGCGTCATCGCCACTTTCAAGAGCCTGGGGGCATCCGGCGGCTTCGTCTTTGCCGTCTACCTCGTGCAGATCCTGATCATCGCCCTGATCGGCATCGGCGCCGGCCTGGTGCTGGGTGCGCTGATGCCCTTTGCCGCAAGTGCGGCCCTGCAGTCCGTCATTCCGGTGCCGGCGCGAGGCGGCTTCTATCCCGGCGCGCTCGCCATGGCGGCCCTGTTCGGCCTGCTGGTGACGCTCGCTTTCGCGCTGCTGCCGCTCGGCCGCGCCCGTGATGTGCCGGCGACCGCGCTGTTCCGGGAGATGGGGCTGGAAGGCCGCGGCCTGCCGCGCGCCGTCTATGTCGTCTGCGCGCTCGGCATCGCGCTTTTCCTGGCGGCGCTGGCGATCCTGTTTTCGGGCGACCAGCGCATCGCCTCGATCTTCGTCGGCGCCACGATTTTTGCTTTCCTGGTGCTGCGTCTCGTCGGCGCGCTGGTGCAATGGGCGGCCAGGAAAAGTCCGCGCGTGCGCTTTGTCGCGCTCAGGCTCGCCATCGGCAACATCCACCGGCCCGGTGCGCTGACGCCGTCCGTGGTGCTGTCGCTGGGGCTTGGGCTGACACTCCTGGTGACGCTGGCGCTTATCGACGGGAATCTCAGGCGCCAGATCTCCGGCAACCTGCCGGCGCGGGCGCCCAACTTCTTCTTCGTCGACATCCAGGGCAGCGAGGTCGATGCCTTCTCCGCGCTGATCGCAAAGGAGGCGCCGCGGGGAGCGCTGGCCAGGGTGCCGATGCTGCGTGGCCGGGTGATGGCGCTCAACGGCGTCGATGTCGACAAGGTCAAGGTGCCGGCCGAGGGCGCCTGGGTGCTGAAGGGCGATCGCGGCTTGACCTATGACGCCAGGCAGCCGGAAAACACGACGCTGACCGAGGGCAAATGGTGGCCGGACAATTATGCCGGCGAGCCGCTGGTTTCGTTTTCCGACAAGGAAGGCAAGGAAATCGGGCTGAAGCTCGGCGACACCGTCACCGTCAATGTGCTTGGCCGCAACGTCACGGCCCGGATCGCCAATTTCCGCCAGGTCGAATGGGAGACGATGGGCATCAACTTCGTCATGGTGTTTTCGCCCAACACATTCGCGGGCGCCCCACATGGCTGGATAGCGACGCTCACAGAAAAGAGCGCGTCGACGGCCGATGACGCGCGCGTCCTCAACGCCGTCACCCGCGCTTTTCCGGCCGTGACGACGGTGCGGGTCAAGGACGCGCTCGACATCGTCAACCGGCTGGTGGGCCAGCTCGGCACGGCGATCCGGGCGGCGGCCGGCGTGGCGCTGATCGCCTCGGTTCTGGTGCTTGCCGGCGCGCTTGCCGCCGGCAACCGGGCGCGCATCCACGACGCAGTGGTGCTGAAAACGCTCGGCGCGACGCGCACGACGCTGATATCGGCCTTCTCGCTGGAATACATGCTGATCGGGCTCGCCACCGCGATCTTCGCGCTCGCCGCCGGCGGTGCAGCCGCCTGGTACATCGTCGCGCGCATCATGGCCTTGCCGTCGCATTTCATGCCGGAGGTCGCGGTCGCCACAATCGCCTTTTCGCTGGTGATCACGGTCGGCATCGGCCTTGCCGGCACCTGGCGGGTGCTCGGCCACAAGGCGGCGCCCGTGCTGCGCAACCTCTGATTCGCCGGTCCGGCGCGGCCTGCCCCGGGTTAAATCTTGGTAAGAATACCGTCCGAAACGGCCGGCGAAGCGGCATTTTAGCCTGTCACGAACCGTTACAACAGGTTGCGGACTTGTTCTTGACGCCAAGAACCATCATATTCCGCGCAGGCATGCTGGAGCCCCGCCAGCGGCGCCTGGGTCCGCAAGAGGCCCGACACCGGACGGGGCAGAAGCAACAGAGGATTTCCAATGGCTGATCCCATTCGCAATTATCAGACGTCGGCGGTGCCCGGCGTCCGTGCCGACATCGACCAGGGTCTGCGCGCGTATATGATCAAGGTCTACAATCTGATGGGGCTCGGTCTGCTCATCACCGGCCTTGCCGCCATCGGCACGATCATGCTGGCCACCACCACCGACCCGGCCTCGGCCGTCGCGACGCTGCCGAGCGGCGAGATGCTGACCTCGTTCGGCTACGCGATCTTCGGTTCGCCGCTGCGCTGGGTTGTCATGCTGGCCCCGCTGGCCGCCGTGTTCTTCCTGTCGTTCAGGATCCGGTCGATGAGCGTCGCCGCCGCGCAGACGACCTTCTGGGTCTATGCCGGCCTGGTCGGCCTGTCGCTGTCTTCGATCTTCCTGGTATACACCACGGCAAGCATCTCGCAGACCTTCTTCGCCACCGCCGCCGCTTTCGGGGCGCTGTCGCTGTTCGGCTACACCACCAAGCGCGACCTGTCGGCGATGGGCTCGTTCCTGATCATGGGCGTGTTCGGCATCATCATCGCCTCGGTGATCAACATCTTCCTGCAGTCGTCGGCGCTCACCTTCGCCGTATCGGCGATCGGCGTGCTGGTGTTCGCCGGCCTCACCGCCTACGACACGCAGAAGATCAAGGAGATGTATTTCGAAGGTGACGCTTCCGATGTCGCCGGCCGCAAGGCGATCATGGGCGCGCTGTCGCTCTACCTCGACTTCATCAACCTGTTCATGTTCCTGCTCCAGTTCATGGGCGACCGCCGCTAAGGGTATTGGACCATCAACTTTCGCAAGGGCGGCCCAATGGCCGCCCTTTTCTTTTGTGCGGGCCTCTGCTGTTGTTGGAGGCACAAAAGAGGTTTGCATAAAGAATGAGCAACATCGTGATCAGGCCGGCGACCCCGGCCGACCTCGACACCATCACCGAAATCTATGCCGACGCGGTCGCCAACGGCACGGCGAGCTATGAACTGGAGCCGCCCAGCCGTGCCGAGATGGGGACGCGATTCGCCACGCTCGCGGCCGGCGGCTTTCCCTATCTGGTGGCGGAGAAGGACGGCGCCGTGCTCGGCTATGCCTATGCCGGCCCCTTCCGGCCGCGCCCGGCCTATCGCTTCATCGTCGAGGATTCGGTCTATGTCGCGCCTGACGCCAAGGGCCAGGGCGTCGGTCTCAAGCTGATGCAAAGCCTGGTCGCCGCGGTCGAGGGGGCGGGCTTTCGCCAGATCGTCGCGGTGATCGGCGACGGCCGCGCCGACAGCGCCTCGGTCAGGTTGCACGAGAAGCTCGGCTTTCGCCATTCCGGCCGGCTCGAAGGCTCCGGCTATAAGCATGGGCGCTGGCTGGACACGGTGTTCATGCAGCTATCGCTGAACGGCGGGGCATCGGTCGCGCCCGATCCGGATTCGCTGCCGGAGCGGAGGTTCAGGCTCGGAGGGAAATGAGAAGAATGGGAATTGAAGAATTGAGGAATTGAAGAACTGGAGAAATGTCAGGCGCTTAGCGCTCTTTTCTCCAATTCCTCATTTCTTCGATTCCTCAGTTCCCCTTCACGCCTCGACCACCTTCAGCTTCGGATCGAAGACGCCAAGCACGCGGCCAAGCTCCTGGCCGCGTTTGAGGATACGGCCGCCCGCCGCGATGACGGCGAAGGCGCCCTGTTTACGTGCCAGTTTCGGATCCTTGACGATCTGGAACAGCGGCACTTCGCTGGCGCGGCGAAAGACGGAAAAGACGGCGCGGTCGGTGAGATGATCGATGGCGTAGTCGCGCCATTCATTGGCGGCGACCATGCGTCCGTAGAGCCTCAGGATCAGATCCAGTTCACGCCGGTCGAAGCGGACCGGCTGGTCGAGGCGTTCACGTCGCGCCTCGTGTAGCGGGATCAATATTGCGGATGCGTCTCCATCCCCCATCCCGCCGCCGTCATCAGTCATGCCTCGATCCCTCGAAATGAATCTTTGCCAACCAAAGTTGGCCCCTTCGCACCGCAATTGCAAGAGCCGGCGAAGCGGAGGCGGCGGTGCGCCGTTTCCGTCGCGTCCAGTCACGTTTGTGAAACGCATGTTGGAATTGGTGATGCTTCGCCACATTTCTGCCTTTTTTTATCCGCGCTCATGCCCCAATGTCCGACGAATTTACCGGCGTTGCCTGAGACGGTTCGGTCCGGCACCGGCTCGTAAACCCCAAGCCCCCCGCCCACGGGTCTGCGTCGGATCGAACCAACCTCGGTCTTTTCCTCGGAAAAACCAGGTGCGACGATCCCAAAACCTAAATGACCGGCGTCAGAAGCAAGCTGACGTCGGTTTTTTCGTTTTTGGACCTTTTTTAACCCGGATCGTGGCGAGCGTGGGAAGCCGGCGCAGGCTCGAAGCGGCCAGCCCTCACATCGCGACTCAATTCCGCCGACCCTGCTTGCCATCTGCCGTCTCACTTAATAGGGTGTTAAGTGGAACGGAGACAGCAATGCCACGCGCATCGGACTCCATGGCAAAACAGTTGGATGGTGTAGCGGCCGCGCCGGAGGCCGGCGGCGTCGGCCCTCGCATCAAGGCGTTGCGCACGGCACGGCGCGTCTCGCTGCGGCAGCTCGCCGACATGACCGGCACGACGGCGAGCTCATCAGCCAGCTCGAGCGCAATCTGTGCGGCGCCAACACCGGCACGCTGCTCAAGATCGCCGGCGCTCTAGACCTTGGCATCAACGATCTGTTCGAGGACAATGCCCGCCCCTTGCACAAGGTGCTGCGGCGTGAGGAACGGCCGGTCGTCCCGGTCGGCAGGTACGGCCGCAAGATGCTCCTGTCGCGGCGGCCGATCCACCAATTCGAGGCCTATGCCGGCCATTTCGAGGTGGGCGGCTCGACCGGCGACGAGACCTATGCCCATAGCGGCGAGCACGAAATGTTCATGGTGCTCAAGGGCACCGTTGAACTGACACTCGCCGATGAGCGCCACGTCATGCACGAAGGCGACAGCGTCGAATACGCGACCTCGGTGCCGCATCGCACGGTCAATGTCGGCGACACGCCGGCGGAGGTGCTGTGGATCATCGCCCCGCCGACCGCCGGCGCGTTCGAACTCGATCAATACAGGCCCGGAAACCGCTCGCATCCGGGTGAATGAAATCAAAAGCGAGTCTGCAATGGAAAAACTGGCGCTCGCCCGTCGCGGCGTTGCCGGTGACGGCCGCAACCGGCTCACGGGGCGCATCGGCGAAGCGATCTACCTCGGTTCGGGCTCCAAATACGAGGTCGATCTGGCCGACGGGTCGAAAGCGATCGTGCGCTCGACGCTGGAAGCAGACAGTTTTGCCATCGGCGACGAGGTCGATGTGCTGTTCGCCGGCGCCGACGTGAAGCTGCTCGCCGATGACGACAAGGCCGACCTTACGCTCACCTGATTTCGGAACGGATTTCAAAAAATGCAAGCCAAGCACAATGGCGACGTGTCGTTCTGGTATGCCGATATCGGCGGCGTGCCGGCCTATCGCCCGTCCCTGCCCGGCGACATCGAGGCCGATGTCTGTATCGTCGGCGCCGGCTACACCGGCCTGTGGACCGCCTACTATCTGAAGAAGGCGCAGCCCGCGCTGCGCATCGCCATCGTCGAGAAGGAGTTCGCCGGCTTCGGCGCTTCGGGCCGCAATGGCGGCTGGCTGTCGGGCGGCTTCAGCTGGTCGCGCGAGAAATACGCAAAAACCTCGTCGCGCGGCGCGGTGATCGACATGCAGCGGGCCATGTTCGGCACGGTCGACGAGGTGATCGCGGTGACGGAAGCCGAGGGCATCGACGCCGATATCCGCCGTGTCGACAACATCACCGTCGCCACCAACGCCGCGCAATTGCAGCGCGCCAGGGCCGAATACGAGGAGCTGCTGAGCTGGGAGATGCCGCCGGAGCGGCTGGCCTTCCTCGACGCGCGGGAGGCGCGCCAGCGCATCGCCATCGACAAGGTGCTGGGTGCTTTCGTCGTGCGCAACGTCGCGCGCGTGCAGCCGGCCAAGCTGGTCCAGGGTCTGGCGGCGGCGGTCGTGCGGCTCGGCGTGCCGATCTACGAGCAGACACAGGTGCTGGCGATCGAGAAGGGCAAGGTCACCACCGCCAGGGGCATCGTGCGGGCGCAGAAGATCGTCCGCGCCACCGAAGGCTTCACGGCGGGCATTCCCGGCTATGAGCGTCTCTGGCTGCCGCTCAACAGCGCCATCGTGGTGACGGAGAAGCTGCCGCAGAAGCTCTGGGACGCGATCGGCTGGAACGGCTACGAGGTGCTGGGCGATGCCGCCCACACCTATTGCTACGCGCAGCGCACGCGCGAAGGCCGCATCGCCATGGGTGGCCGCGGCGTGCCCTACCGCTTCGGTTCACGCACCGATGTGCGGGGCCGGACCCAGCAGGCGACCATAGACCAGCTGCAGGAGGTGCTGACCAGGCTGTTGCCGCAGACCAAGGGCGCGCGTCTCGACCATGCCTGGTGCGGCACGCTCGGCGTGCCGCGCGACTGGTGCACGACTTCGGGTTTCGATAGGGAAAGCGGCATCGGCTGGGCCGGCGGCTATGTCGGGCTCGGTGTGTCGAGCTCCAACCTGTCGGGCCGCACCTTGTGCGACCTGGTGCTCGGCCACGACACCGAGTTGACCCGGCTGCCCTGGGTCAACCGTACGGTCAAGAAATGGGAGCCGGAACCGCTGCGCTGGCTCGGTGTGCACACCATGTACCAGCTCTATCGCATCGCCGACCGGCGTGAAGCAAACGGCCTGGGCCGGACCTCACGCCTTGCGGCCTTTGCCGATCGCCTGACCGGGCACTGACGATGTGCAGCGGTTTCCGTCTGGAACCGCGCCGAACCGCGTGACGTTACAGTTTTCGATCGAGAGAGGTCTCGGATCCGGGCTTGTGGATGAAAGCCGCACCCAGGATGGGACCTGGCAGGCCATCCTTGCCGACCGACTGCAGAAGCACGGCGCAACCGCCCTTCTTGGTGATCTCGCTCAGCGGCAATTCGTAGCGCTGCGCCTTGCCGTGCCACATGCCGGCGGTCTGGATCCCGGTCACCGCGTTCCAGTAGGTCATCTTGCGGCCGGAGTTCTCACCCTCGGCGATCTTGACCGTCTGCGGAGGCTCGAAATAGACGATGACGACATGGGCGTCGCTGGGGCCCGCCCCGGCATCGCCGGCGTCTATGATCACGCGGTCGCTGGTCCGGCTGACCTTGATGGCGACGCGCATCCCTTCGCCGCCCCGGGCCATGCGGGCAAGCGCGCCGTCGACTTCGCCGCGGTTGGCGCCGTTGACGTGGACACGGCCATTGATGACCGCTTGCGGCGTGTACACGGAGCGGCTGCCGAAGGCGCGCATATAGTCGTTCTGGCGCTCGGTATTCTCTTTGTGGCTCAGCGTGTCCCGCCAGCCGAGATAGTCCCAATAGTCGACGTGATAGGAGAGCGCGACGAGGTCTTCCTGGACAGCAAGTTCGGCGAAGAAGGCATCGGCCGGCGGACAGGAACTGCAGCCCTGGCTGGTGAAAAGCTCAACCACGCCGAGCGGCTTCTCCAGCTGGGGCTTGTCTGCCTGGGCCCTCTCGGTCTCGCCGGCATGGCCAGCGCCGGCAAAAGCCGGGAAGGCCAGCGCGAAGGCTGCCAGCCACAATGATCGTCGCGAGGCCATGACCATTCCAATTCCCGCCGGTGATGCCGGCTTTGTTCTGCTTTGCCGAAATATGTGGCAGAACGGGAAGTCAACGGGAAGTCACGTTGCGGTGAAATTTTACCGCCGCAACCGTGGGGTAAGGCCGCAATAGGGGAAGCCACTGCATTTCAGGGCGTGGTTCGATTCGGCGGCGGCATCATCCCCATGTGGCAGGTTCTCCTCACCCCCGTCGATCTCTATTGCGAGCGAACCGGCCGTGAACTTTGGTCCGAGCCGGTCAATGCTTTGACGAACCTTGCCTTCATCGCCGCAGGACGGGGGAGTAGGGGAGTAGGTTACCCATCCCCAGCTAGTTCCCTACTCCCCTACTTTCTACGCTGCCAGATCGCGCAGCACGTATTGCAGGATGCCGCCGTTCTTGAAGTAGTCGAGCTCATCCAGCGTATCGATGCGGCAGATGATCGGCACGTTCTTCACCGTGCCGTCGCCATAGGTGATCTTGGCGGTCATCGTCTGGCGCGGCTTGATGGCGCTCAAGCCATCGATCTCGACCAGCTCGTCGCCCTTGAGGTTGAGCGAGGCCCAGGAGGTGCCTTCCTCGAAGACGAAGGGGATGACGCCCATGCCGACCAGGTTCGAGCGGTGGATGCGCTCGAAGGACTGGGCGATGACGGCGCGGACACCAAGCAGGTTCGTGCCCTTGGCCGCCCAGTCGCGCGACGAGCCGTTGCCGTATTCGACGCCGGCGAAGATGACCAGCGGCACGCCTTCCTTCTTGTATTCCATCGCCGCGTCGTAGATCGATTCCTCTTCCTTCGTGGGATAGTGGATGGTGTAACCGCCCTCGCGGCCATTCTCGCCCAGCATGTGGTTGCGGATGCGGATGTTGGCGAAGGTGCCGCGCATCATCACCTCATGGTTGCCGCGCCGCGTGCCGTACTGGTTGAAGTCGGCGACGCCGACGCCATGGTCGGTGAGGTATTTGCCGGCCGGCGAGGCGGCCTTGATCGACCCGGCGGGCGAGATGTGATCGGTGGTGATCTTGTCGCCGAACAGGCCGAGCACGCGGGCGCCCTTGATGTCGCCGATCTTGCCGAAACCTGATGTCATGCCGGCGAAGTAGGGCGGGTTCTGCACATAGGTCGAATTGTTGTCCCAGGCATAGGTCTGGCCTTCCGGCGCCTTGACGTTCTGCCAGTACTCGTCGCCCTTGAAGACGTCGGCATATTTGCGGGCGAACAGCTCGCGGGTGACGTTCTTCTCGATGAACTCCTGGATCTCGGCCGAGCTTGGCCAGATATCCTTGAGATAAACCGGATTGCCATTCTTGTCGTCGCCGAGCGGCTCTGATGTCAGGTCCTTGGTGACGGTGCCGGCGAGCGCGTGGGCCACGACCAGCGGTGGCGAGGCGAGGTAGTTCGCCTGCACGTCGGGAGAGACTCGACCTTCGAAGTTGCGGTTGCCGGAGAGCACGGCGGCAGCGATCAGGCCTTTGTCGTTGATGGTCTTGGAGATCGGCGCCGGCAGCGGGCCGGAATTGCCGATACAGGTGGTGCAGCCGAAGCCCACCAGGTTGAAGCCGATCTGGTCGAGCTCCTTCTGCAGGCCCGACTTTTCCAGATATTCGGCCACCACCTGACTGCCGGGGGCCAGCGAGGTTTTTACCCACGGCTTCTGCTTCAAACCGAGGCGGTTGGCGTTGCGGGCAAGCAAGCCGGCGCCGATCAGCACGCTCGGATTCGAGGTGTTGGTGCACGACGTGATGGCGGCGATGACGACGTCGCCATGGCCGAGGTCATGGTCGGTGCCTTCAACGGCGTAGCGCTTGGAGATTTCCGCCGCCTTCTTGTACTCGGTGTCCATCGCCTTGGCGAAGCCGGCCGGAATGCCTTCGAGCGCCACACGGCCTTCCGGGCGCTTGGGGCCGGCCATGGACGGCACGACGCTGTCGAGTTCCAGTTCGAGCAGGTCGGTGAAGACCGGATCGGCGGAACCGGCCTCGCGCCACATGCCTTGCGCCTTGGAATAGGCCTCGACCAAGGCGATGCGGTCCTCGCTGCGGCCCGACATTGTGAGGTAGCGGATGGTTTCCGAATCGACCGGGAAGAAACCGCAGGTGGCGCCGTATTCGGGCGCCATGTTGCCGATGGTGGCGCGGTCGGCCAGCGTCATGTTGGACAGACCGGGCCCGAAGAACTCGACGAACTTGCCGACGACGCCCTTCTTGCGCAGCATCTGGGTGACGGTGAGCACGAGGTCGGTGGCGGTGACGCCCTCCTTGAGCTTGCCGGTGAGGCGGAAGCCGATGACTTCGGGCAACAGCATGGAAACCGGCTGGCCGAGCATGGCCGCCTCGGCCTCGATGCCGCCGACGCCCCAGCCGAGCACGCCAAGGCCGTTGATCATGGTGGTGTGCGAATCGGTGCCGACGCAGGTGTCGGGATAGGCTGTGGTTTCGCCGTCCTCGGTGCTGGTCCACACGACCTGGCCGAGATATTCGAGGTTGACCTGGTGGCAGATGCCGGTGCCGGGCGGCACGACGCGGAAGTTGCGGAACGCCTGCTGGCCCCATTTCAGGAATTTGTAGCGCTCTTCGTTGCGCTCATATTCGAGTTCGACATTGCGGGCGAAGGCCATCGGCGTGCCGAACTCGTCGACGATGACGGAATGGTCGATGACGAGGTCGACCGGGACCAGCGGGTTGATCTTCTGCGGATCGCCGCCGAGCGAGGCCATGGCGTCGCGCATGGCGGCGAGATCGACCACGGCCGGGACGCCGGTGAAATCCTGCATCAAGACGCGGGCCGGGCGGTAGGCGATCTCGACGCCGGCGGTGCCCTTGTCGGTCAGCCAGCCGGCCACCGCCTGGATCGATTCCTTGGTGACGGAGCGGCCATCCTCGTTGCGCAGCAGGTTTTCCAGCAGCACCTTCATCGAATAGGGCAGCTGGGCAATGCCGGTGAGGCCGTTCTTCTCGGCCTCGACGAGGTCGAAATAGACATACTCGGCGTCGCCCGCTTTCAGCGTGCGGCGGCAATTGAAACTGTCGAGGGATTTTGACACGTGCGATCCTTGTCTGTTCAGCCTGAAAGGGAACGGACGCCGATGGCATGCAATCACGCGCAAAGGTGCGGGTACGGCCATTTCCGCTGTCCGCTCCCAAGCAACCCGAGCCGTTCAAGGCGGCGCGTGCGCTGGTTCGGCGCTAATTCTGTTCCCGTGCCGACCGCTGGCACGGATGACCCGCATATAGAGAATTTTCTGGAATAGTTCTAGACAGTTGCAAAGCAAATTTGTGCGATGCGGCAGCGGCCGTGCCGCTTCGTTCGAGGGACAGGCAAGGGATGCGGCTGATCGCCGAAAATCTGGGCGGCGAGCGCGGCGGCGAGGCGGTGTTTTCCTGCATCGGGTTTGCCCTGGAGGCGGGGCAGGCGCTGGTGGTGACCGGGCCGAACGGCTCGGGAAAATCGACGCTGCTCAGGGTGATCGCCGGGCTGCTGCCGAAAGCGGAGGGCCGCCTGCTGCTCGAAGGCGGCGGCGACGAATTCCCGTCGATTGCCTCGGCCTGCCATTATCTCGGCCATCAGAACGCGATGAAGACGGCGCTGAGCGTGGCGGAGAACTTGCGCTTCTGGCTGGAGTTTCAGGGCGAAGGCCGGCTCGGTGTCGAGGAGGCGCTGGAAACGGTCGGGCTGGGCGGCATCGGTCATTTGCCGTTCGGCTATCTCTCGACCGGGCAGAGGCGCCGCGCGGCGATCGCCAAGCTTTTGGTCAGCCATAGGCCGCTGTGGCTGCTGGACGAGCCGACGGCGGGCCTGGACAAGGCTTCGGAGGGAAGGTTCGCGGGGTTGATGCGCGAGCACTTGGGGGATGGAGGGATGGTCGTCGCGGCAACGCATCTGCCGCTGGGATTGGAGGGGGCGCGCGAGCTGCAAATGAGGGTAGGCCATTGATTTCCGTGCTCTACGGCGCGCCCCTCTGGCCTGCCGGCCATCTCCCCCACGAGGGGGGAGATTGGTGGCTTCGGCGCCTCGCTCATCTTGGCGACGCTAGTGATTGGCGAAAGCCGAACCGACGGCTGATCTCCCCCCTCGTGGGGGAGATGTCCGGCAGGACAGAGGGGGGCGTGACGGAACGCCTTCTTCAACCGGGGACCACATCGTAATGTGGTCCCTCTTAGCCCGCGACATCCGCCTCAATATCCGTGCCGGCGGTGGCGCGCTGACCGGCGTCATCTTCTTCCTTGCCGTCATCGCCACCATCCCCTTCGGGGTCGGGCCGGACCTCAAGCTCTTGGCCCGCATCGGCCCTGCGATCCTGTGGATCGGCGCCTTGCTTGCCTGCCTGCTCGGCCTCGACCGGCTGTTCCAGGCCGACCGCGAGGACGGCGCGCTCGATCTGCTGGTGCTCGGCCACGACCGGCACATGCTGGCGCTGACGGTGCTGGTGAAATGCGTCGCGCATTGGGCGGGAAGCGTCTTGCCGCTGGTGGTCGCCGCGCCCCTGCTCGGCCTGTTCATGAACATGGAACCGGTCGCCATCGGCGCCACGGCACTGACGCTTCTGGTCGGCACGCCGGCCATCACCTTCATCGGCGCCGTCGGCGCCGCGGTGGCGGTGGCGCTGCCGCGCGGCGGGCTGTTGATCTCGGTGTTGGTGCTGCCGCTGACCATTCCGGTGTTGATCTTCGGTGTTTCGGCAAGCTACGGGGCGACGGCGAATCCCGATCCGTTCCTGCAGCCTTTCCTCATTCTTGCCGCGCTGACGTTGTTTCTTGCGGTGCTGGGCCCCGTGGCCGCGGCGCTGGCGCTGCGCCATGGCACGGATTGAGGCGGCCGCGAGCGGCAGAGGCTGCGGCGCGGCGGCAGATTGCGCGGCCCGTGGCGCGAGGTTAAGGGAAGGCATGAGCGAGCGCAGCGAACGGACCGGGTTGGCGAGCGGCATGCCAGGGAGGCGGCCGGCATGAGCCCGCACGCACTCTACGTCACCGCCGCCTATGCCATCACCGCGATCGTGCTGGCCGGGCTGATCGGCTGGATCCTGCTTGACCAGCGGGCACGCAAGCGCGAACTCGCCGAACTCGAGGCGGCCGGGGTGCGGCGGCGCTCCGACAAGACCGGGGCGGGAAAGCCGTGAGCAGCGAAATCGAAACGCCGACGCGTCGCCGCCTGTTCGTGTTCTTGCCGCTGCTGGTTTTCCTCGGCCTGGCCGGCCTGTTCCTGTCGCAGCTTCTGTCGGGACGCGATGTCTCGGAAGTGCCATCGGCGCTCATCGGCCTGCCGGCGCCGCAGACCAGTCTGCCGGCGCTGGAGGGGTCAAACCTGCCGGGGCTCGATTCGAAAGCCTTCGCCGGCAAGGTCACTCTGGTCAACGTCTTTGCGTCGTGGTGCGCGCCGTGCCGGGAAGAGCACCCGGTTCTGTTGGCGCTGGCGCAGGACAAGCGGTTCACGATGGCGGCGCTGAATTACAAGGACCGGCCGGAAAACGCCCGCCGCTTCCTCGGCGACCTCGGCAATCCGTTCCAGGCGATCGGCGTCGACGAAGCCGGCCGCACGGCGATCGACTGGGGCGTCTATGGCGTGCCGGAAACCTTCGTCATCGGCAAGGATGGCAAGATAGCCTACAAGCATGTCGGCCCGCTGACGGCGGAGTCGGCGAGGGATCTCTTGCTGCCACAGATTGAAAAAGCGCTGGCCGTACCGAACTGACAACTCCAACTCGCCTTCGTCATCCTAGGGCGAAGCAAGGAGCGAAGCGACGCGGCGCAGACCCCTGGAGCTGCTTTGCAGCCCAAGGGATCCATGCCGTGATATTAGTGACAGGCAAGGCGGATCAGGATAAGGGACTCTTCGCCGCTGATAGAACCGCTATTCCGAGCCGCTGCATGCTTCGTTTGAAGTCGCGGCATGGATCCTCGGGTCAAGCCCGAGGATGACGAAACGCGGTGGGGCTCAGCCGTAGATCTGCTTGTGGATCTGGTAGAGCATTTCCGAGCGGTCGGCGCGCATGTCGGCGAGGTCGCGGCTGGAGAAGCTGTCGATTTCGGCGACGAGGCGGTTGTAGTGCTTGCGCTTGGCGATGCTGCTGCGAGCGCGGGTCATCAGGTCATTCAAGATCATAGCAAGGTTCCTTCTGTGCCGCATTCTCGCGGCGGGTTCTTCCTCCCTTGATCGATACGGAGCATGACATAGTAATGGTGCATTGCAAAAAGAAGATGTTGCAATGCACCATTGCACTGCGCGCATAGCCGGTTAATGGCGTCCTAAGGAACGTCCCGCCGTTTTGTCTTACAAATTGCTGATACCCCGTCTTGCCAGATCGATCGCGGGCTGGCTTGATCCGGCGTCACGTGATGCCGGGAGGAAATGCATGGCGGCCGCAGACTATTACGAAATTCTCGATCCGCGTTTCGCGCGCCTGTTCAATGGCAGCGCGCAAGTGGAGAAACTGTTCACCGGCTGCCGCTGGGCCGAAGGGCCGGCCTGGTTCGCCGCCGGCCGCTATGTCGTGTGGTCGGACATTCCGAACAACCGCATGCTGCGTTATGACGAAACCGACGGCAGCGTCAGCGTGTTCCGCCAGCCCTCGGGCAATTCCAACGGCAACACCGTCGACCGGCAGGGCCGGCTCGTCACCTGCGAGCATTCGGGCCGCCGCGTCAGCCGCACCGAGCATGATGGCTCGGTCACCACCATCGCCGCCAAATGGAAGGGCAAGCGGCTGAACTCGCCCAACGACGCGGTGGTGAAATCCGACGGCTCGGTCTGGTTCACCGACCCCAGCTACGGCATCGACACCGACTATGAGGGCGACAAGGCCGAGAGCGAGATCGGCGCCTGCAACGTCTACCGGGTGGATCCCGACACGGGCGAGGTCGAGGCCGTGATCACCGACATGGTCAGGCCGAACGGGCTTGCCTTCTCGCTCGACGAAAGCCTGCTCTATGTCGTCGACACCGGCCGCACGCATGGCGCTGAGAACCCGGCGCATATGCGGGTGTTCAACGTCGGCAAGCACGGCAAGAAGGTTTCCGGCGGCAAGGTCTTCGCCGACTGCACATCAGGCCTGTTCGACGGGTTCCGGCTCGACGCCGACGGACGCATCTGGACCAGCGCTGCCGACGGCATCCACTGCTACGATCCGGACGGCACGCTGATCGGCAAGGTCAAGGTGCCGGAGGTGACCGCCAATTGCGTGTTCGGCGGCACCAAGCTGAACTGCCTCTACATCGCCGGCACCACCTCGCTCTATTCGGTGCGGCTGATGGTGAATGGGGCCAAGACTTTTTGAGGCTGCTCGCAACTTTTCTCTGGCGGCCCTTGTTGGCGCTTCTGCGGATAGCCGCGGCACCCGCTTCGCCGCGGCTTCCGCAGCCGCCATTATTTGCTCCGCCGGAGCGGAGTTCGAAGCAGTCCGCCGATGGTATCAGGCACAAATCAATGGGAGGACGTCATGCCATTCGTCAACATCCGCATCGTCAAGGAAGTGATCGCCGCCGATCCGGCAGGCAAGAAGGCTGACATCGCCAGGAAAGTCACGGCGGCCATCATGGACGCCACCGGACTCGGCAATGACGACGTCTGGGTAGTCTTTGAGGAAGTCAACGCCCGCGACTGGTATGTCGGCAAGACCGATGTCGAGACCTTGCGGAAGGGGTAGATCGAAGGAAGGCGAAGTCCTTTCCACTTCGTCATCCTAGGGCGAAGCAGTCGCGAAGCGACGTCGCGGAGACCCTAGGATCCATGCCGGGCCTTTCGAACGTCGCGGCGGTGCAGTTTCCGTCTGTGATACGGTCAGTGTACTAGCCACGTCGGGGTGCCTGTTCTGAACCGCTGCATTCTTTGGCAAATGTCACGGCATGGATTCTAGGGTCTGCGCCGCGTCGCTGCGCTCCTTGCTCCGCCCTAGAATGACGAAGTCGCATGGTTGGCCGCTAAAGGATCAAGGCTAGCGTATGAAATCTGCGAAACCGGACAGCGCATTGCGCATTGCCAGCACCTTTTCCGGCTCAGCCAAAATGGCCTCCATCTCCGCTGGCTTCTTCCCGAGCAGGGCGATCTCCAACCCACCATCATGCAGCGCGAACGACATGGTCCGCATGATCTCGGCCAAAGCGGCTCGGGCATAGAGCGAACGCGGCGAGGCGTGGGCCAGCATGGCCGGCTTGTCGACGGCGGCGTCGCGCGAGACCAGCCAGTCGAGCGCGTTCTTCAGTCCGCCCGGCACGCCATGCGCATATTCGGGGCAGGAGACGATGACGCCGTCGGCGCGGGTGACGGCGTCGATCAGGTCGGAGGCTTCGCCCGGTGTTCGCTCGCCCTCGTCGTCGGGGTTGAAGATCGGCAGGCCGCGAAGTCCGTCATAGACGGTGATACGACAGCCCTCGGGCGCGTTCAGCGCCAGTGCCGCGACCAGGGCCGAATTGGTGGAGGCCGCCCGCAGGCTGCCTGAGATGGCAAGAAGGTGGAGCAAGATGGATAGGTCCGGGCGAATCGTGGGCCGAAAACCCTACCACATCGTCTGCTTGTACTCGTCGTCCAGCCAGCGGTCGGTCGCCTCGGCCGAATCGGCCAATGCCAGTTGATCGCGCAGGATCTGGCCGAGCGTCGGCAGCGTGGCACGGTCGTACCAGCTCTCGGGCTTCCACAGATCGGAGCGCATGAAGGCCTTGGCGCAATGCATGTAGGCGGCCTTGACGGCGACCACGATGACGCTTTGCGGCTCCTTGCCGTCGACCGCGAGGCGCTCGCGCAAAGTGGCATCCACGGTGATGCGGGCTTCGCCATTGAGGCGCAGCGTCTCGTTCATGCCCGGGATGAGGAAGAGCAGCCCGACCGAGGGATTGCGCAGGATGTTCTCCAGCGTATCCAGCCGGTTGTTGCCGGGCCGGTCGGGAATGGCGATCGTATTCTCGTCGAGAATGGCGGTGAAGCCGGGCTTGTCGCCTTTCGGGGTAACGTCGGCATTGCCTTCGCCATCGGACGAGCCGATCAGCACGAACGGGCTCTTGCCGATGAAGGAGCGGCAATGGCCGTCGAGCGCCTTCAATTCCTTGCGGATCGAACCATCGGTCGGGCGCGGCGTCTTGTAGATCGTCCGCAGCTCTTCCTGGGTGGTGACGAATTCCATGGCTCTCCCCTTTATTCCCTGCCTTATTTGCCGGCTTTCTCTTCCCCGCCGGCTTTGTCGTCGAGCGAATGGCGCAGGATGAGCGGCATCTGGCTGAAGGTGAACAGAAGCGTTATCGGCATGATGCCCCAGACCTTGAAGGTAACCCAGGCGTCGGTGGAAAAATTGCGCCAGACCACTTCGTTGACGATGGCCAGGAACAGGAAGAACAGGCCCCAGCGGAAGGTGAGCTTGCGCCAGCCTTCGGCATCGAGTTTGAAGGCGGACTCGAAGACATAGCCGAGCAGCGAGCGGCCGAAATACAGGCCGCCGAGCAGCACCCCGCCGAACAGCGTGTTGACGATGGTCGGCTTCATCTTGATGAAGATGTCGTCCTGCAGATAGAGCGTCAGCGCGCCGAAAATGAAAACGACGACGCCAGACACCATCGGCATGATCGGCAGGGTGCGGGTCAGCAGCCATGAGGCGATCAACGCGATCGCGGTCGCGGCCATGAACAGGCCGGTGGCGACGAAGATCGGACCGCCGAATTCGGCCAGCACCGGAAATTTCTGCGTCAGCCACTCGCCGCGCGCATTGGCGAAGAAAAAGACGAGCAGCGGCCCCAGCTCCAGCGCCAGCTTGAGCAGGGGGTTGATGCCTTCCTTCTTCTCTTTCTGCGGGTCGGACGGATCGCGTTCGAGAATGGGTGGGTTCATGGTTTCCTTCTTACGCACGATCCAATCCGGAAGCCTCACTTCCGGCATCGTGCCTGTTCAAGCCACTCCAGCGATCGCCCTGGCGAATTCGCTTGCGGAAAACGGTTCGAGGTCGTCGACTTGCTCGCCGACGCCGATGAAATAGACCGGCAATTTGTGCTTTGCCGCGATCGCCACCAGAATACCGCCGCGCGCCGTGCCGTCCAGCTTGGTCATCACCAGGCCGTTGACGCCGGCGACATTGCGGAAGATTTCGACCTGGTTGAGCGCGTTCTGGCCGGTGGTGGCGTCGACTGTCTGCAGCACGGTGTGCGGCGCTTCGGGATCGAGCTTACCAAGCACGCGAACGATCTTTTCCAGCTCGGCCATCAGTTCGGTCTTGTTCTGCAGCCGGCCGGCAGTGTCGATGATCAGCACGTCGGAGCCCGCCTCCTTCGCCTTCTCGAAGGCGTCGTAGGCAAGGCCGGCGGCATCGGCGCCGAGCTTGGAGGCAATGACGGGCGATTTCGTGCGTTCGCCCCAGATCTTCAGCTGTTCGATGGCGGCGGCGCGGAACGTGTCGCCGGCGGCCAGCATCACCGACAGGCCGCCATCGGTCAGCTTGGCGGCGAGCTTGCCGATGGTCGTGGTCTTGCCGGTGCCATTGACGCCGACCACCAGGATGACATGCGGCTTGTGCGAGAGATCGAGCTCGAGCGGCTTTGCGACCGGGGCGAGCACCTTCTCCACCTCGGCCGCCATGACGGCGCGCACCTCGGTATCGGAAACATCCTTGCCGTAACGGCTCGAGGCCAGTGAATCGGTGACGCGCAGCGCCGTCTCCACGCCAAGATCGGCGCGGATCAGCACGTCCTCCAGGTCCTGCAGCGTCTCCTCGTCCAGCTTGCGCTTGGTGAAAACGCCGGCAATGTTGCCGGTCAGCTCGCGCGACGACCGGGCAAGTCCGTCCCGCATGCGCTGGAACCAGGACCGCCTCGGCGCCGGCTCGGGCGCCTTCTGCACTTCGGCCTTCTGCTCGACCTTCCTGGCCACCGTCACCTTGCCGGGAGCGGGTTTGGGCTCCGGGGCGGGTTGTGGGATCGATTGAGGCTCGGGCGCGATCTCGGCAATGACCGGCTGGGTTTCGACGGGTGCCGGCTGGCGGATAGGTGACGCGATTTCCGCCGATGGAGCGGTTTCGATCGGAGATGGGATGGTTTCCGCAGGCTGGCGCTGCCCCTCACCCTCTCCCAGTGAAGGACGGAGAGAGGGAGGCGTCAGCGTTGAGCTTTTCTCCTTGACGTCGCCAAGAGGGGCGCCGGCATCGCGATCAGCTCCGTTCTCCTCGTCCCTATGCGGGGAAAAGGTGCCGGCAGGCGGATGAGGGGCAGCGCCGGCCTCTGAAGTCGGCTGCTCGGAGGCGGCCGTCGACTGAGGGGCTTCAACCGGCGACGCCGGCGGCACTTCGACCGGTGCGGGCATGTCGGCCGGCACTTCGACTGGGGGCGCCGGCACTTCCACAGGCGCGGGTTCCGGTTGCCTCTCCGGACGCGATGGAACGATCTCCGGCTCGGATGGCGCGGGCGGAATCTCCCGCGGCCGCCGTTCGGGCGCGGGCTCCGGAACGACGGGCGGCTGCGGCACTTCTTCGGGCGCCGGCGGTTCAGGCGTCTGGGGCGGGGCTGCCGGTTTCTCTTCCGGCGCAGGCTCCGGCTGCCGTTCCGGTTCTGACGGAACGGTAGGCTCCGGCGGGGGCGGAATGGTGGGGACAGGTTCGGGCTTGGGCTCCTCGGGCTCCGGTCCAGGCGCGGCCGCCGGCGCGGCTTCCGCCACAGCCTCCTCCCGCTTCAAAAACTCCGGCACGGCCTGCTCGGCCGCCGGCTTCAGCGCGTCGAGCTGATCCCATTTGATCGGCGGGAGGGGGGCGGTCTCGTCGATGCGCTCCTCGACGACCTCCTTCTTGCCGAACGAAAATATCTTCTTGAAAAAACCAGCCATGCTTTTGCGTTTCTCAGGCGGCGCGGGCGGCAAGGGGAGCGGCTGTCAGCCGCGCGCCATCGTGGCCGGTTATTTCAGCTTCGACGATCTCTCCCGGCGCGCCGGTGGCGAGTGCGGCAAGCGTGAACCCTTCGGTGCGGCCAAGGCCGTCGCGCTCGATCAGGATCGACTGGCGGCTGCCGGCGAGCGAAGACAGATGGCGCTGGTAGGTCGCTTCGCCGGCTGCGCGCAGCCGGGCGGCGCGCTGCTTGACCAGCTCGCGGCGAACCTGCGGCATGCGCGCGGCGGGAGTGCCTTCGCGCGGTGAAAACGGGAAGACGTGGAGATGGGTCAGGCCGCATTCCTCGACGATTTTTTCGGAATTCTCGAACATGGCTTCGGTCTCGGTCGGGAAGCCGGCGATGATGTCGGCGCCGAAAACAATGCCGGGACGCAGCTTGCGCACATCCTCGCAAAAGCGGATCGACTGGTCGCGCAGATGCCTTCGCTTCATGCGCTTCAGGATCATGTCGTCGCCAGACTGCAGCGACAGATGCAGATGCGGCATCAGCCGCGGCTCGGTGGCGATGGCGTCGAGCAAGTCCTCGTCGGCCTCGATCGAGTCGATCGAGGACAGCCTGAGCCGCTTTACGTCGGGCACCTGCCTCAGGATGGTCTTCACAAGCTTGCCGAGCTTCGGCACACCAGGCAGGTCGGCGCCGAAAGACGTCATGTCGACGCCGGTCAGCACGATCTCGGCATAGCCGTTGCCGGCCAAGCGCTTGACCTGCTCGACCACGGCGCCCATCGGCACCGAGCGCGAATTGCCGCGGCCATAGGGGATGATGCAGAAGGTGCAGCGGTGGTCGCAGCCGTTCTGCACCTGCACGAAGGCACGTGCCCGGCCCTCGATGGCGTCGACCATGTGGCCGGCGGTTTCGCGCACCGAGAAGATGTCGTTGACGCGCGCCTTCTCGGTGTCGTTGACGCCGAAATCGGGCAGCGCGCGATAGGAATTCGCCTTGAGCTTTTCCTCATTGCCAAGCACGAGATTGACCTCGTCCATGGCGGCGAATTTTTCGGGCTCGGTCTGCGCGGCGCAGCCGGTGACGATGATGCGCGCGGCCGGGTTGTCGCGGCGCGCCTTGCGGATCGCCTGCCTGGCCTGGCGCACCGCTTCGCCGGTGACGGCACAGGTGTTGAAGATGACGGCGCCGCCGTCGAGCGCGCCGAGGCCCGCGCTTTCGGCCTCGCGCCGCATCACCTCGGACTCATAGGTATTGAGACGGCAGCCGAAGGTCACCACGTCGATGCGGCCGGGCTGCTTCGCCACGTCGACGCCTTTGGCAAGAGCGGACATCAGGCCGCGCTTTCGGTGTCGCGGGCCCATTGTCCGGTCGACGGATCGAAGCTGCCGGAAAATTCCCATTCGGCCGCCCCGGTCAGGATGACGTGGTCGTCATCGCGCCATTCGACATGCAGCGTGCCGCCGCCAGGCGTCAGCAGGTTGACGCTGCGGCCCGTGCGCCGGGTGCGGGCCGCTGCGACGACAGCCGCGCAGGACGCGGTGCCGCAGGCCTTGGTCAGGCCGGCGCCGCGCTCCCAGGTGCGGATGATCATGCTGTCGGGCGAGGTCACCTGCGCGATGGTTATGTTGGCGCGTTCGGGAAAGATCGGATGGTTTTCCAGAAGCGGGCCGAAACGGTCGAGTTCATAAGTCCAGACGTCGTCATCGACCCAGAAGATGGCGTGCGGGTTGCCCATCGAAACGGCGGAAGGCGAATGCAGCACAGGCGCGTCGATCGGGCCGACCTGCAACTCGATCATGCGGGTGTCGCGGAACTCCTCGGCCAGCGGAATGTCGCGCCAGCCGAAGCGCGGCGTGCCCATGTCGACAGAGATCGAGCCGTCGGCGTGTTCGCGGGCATTGAGGATGCCGGCCACGGTCTCGAAGGTGAAGGTCTTCACGCCGGTCTCGGCGGCCAGGGCCTGGACGACGCAGCGCATGCCGTTGCCGCAGGCCTGCGCTGCGGAGCCATCGGAATTCAGGATGTCGACGAAATAGGCGGTGCCTGGCGTCCTGGCGTCGTGGATCGCCATGATCTGGTCGAACCGCGTCGCGACGTCGCCATTGAGCGCGATGGCGGCCGCGGCCGTCACCCGATCCGCACGGCCACGCATGTCGGCAACGATGATCTCGTTGCCGATGCCGTTCATCTTGGCGAAAGGGGCCGTGCCTGCCATTGCTCCGAAATTCCATGTCCGTTCGGCGCTATATGGCGGAAACGGGCAGGAATTACCAGTGCGCAGCCGCTTTCACGCGACGGCGCCGGACTTACGTCACCGCGAAGACCCCCAGCAAGATCAACAGGAAGATCACGAGCACGACGCCGATGAGAATGCGCGCGCCGGTGGCGGCGGCGCCGGCCAGCGCCGGCATGCCGAGCAGGCTCGCCGCGGCGGCGACGATGAGAAGAATGATGATCCATTTGAGCATGGGAATGCCTCGTAAGCCGACAGATTTGAAACCGCAGGAAAAACGCGGCTGTCGTGCTTGGGTTCCCGCTCGTTTCGAAGCCTGGTCGGTTCAGGCCGCCGTCGTTTCCGGCACGTCCCAGACTTCGCCGGCCCGCAAGGCGCGAAAATGCTCTTGCGGTACACCCTCAGCCCCGAGCGCCTCGGCCAGTTTTCGGACCGGTTCGTCGATCGGCTCGTCGGTGAGCTGGAAGGTGCCCCAGTGGCAGCCGGCGGCAAAGCTTGCGTTGCACAGCTTCATGCCTTGCACCGCTTCCTCGGGATTCTGGTGCTGCGGGGCCATGAACCAGCGTGGCTCGTAGGCGCCGATCGGCAGGATGGCGAAGCGGAAGCCGCCATGTTTTTCCGCCATCAGCCGGTAGTTGATGCCGTCGTGGAAGCCGGTATCGCCGGCGAAGTAGGTCTTCCCGCCCGCTGTTTCGATGACGAAGCCGGCCCACAGCGCCATGCGCCGGTCGCGGGCACCCCGCGCCGACCAATGATGCGCGGGCTCGATGTGGATGGCGGTGCCGTCGGAGACGTCGACCCTGTCGCCCCAGTCATGCGCGGAAAGCCGCATGCCGGGCACCGCGGCGGCGATGATGGCATCGTTGCCGAGCGGCGTCACTACCAGCGGATCGTGCGTCTCCTTCAGCTTCCTCAGCGTGGCAAGGTCGAGATGGTCATAGTGGTTGTGGCTGACCAGCACGACGTCGATCGCCGGCAGATCGTCAAAAGCGATGCCCGGCGGATTGACGCGCCGGGGTCCGGCAAAGGAGAACGGCGAGGTGCGCGCCGACCACACCGGATCGGTGAGGATGTTGAGCCCGGCGGTCTGGATCAGCAAGGTGGAATGGCCAACCATGGTCACGGTCAGTTCGGTACCTTCGACCATCGCGGCCGGCCTTGCCTGTGCGAAGGGGCTCGGACTCGCAGGCGGCCATTTCGAACGCTGGCCGCTGAACTGCCATTTCAGCAGGTCCGTGAAGGGGCCAGGCATCCGGCCGTCGGGGTTGAAGAACAGGGTGCCGTCGAAATGATCGCTGGGCGGGCCGCTGTAGTAGCGGTTGGCGGCTTTGTGTCTCGCGGCCAAGGTCTGCGCTCCGGCGGGTTTCGGTGAACTCTTTGTTTTCACGCAATTCCCTGGGGGGAAGCGCTACGCGTTTTCCCGGGAAAACCGCTGCACACTTTTCCTGGGACTATTCTAGACATAAGCCTTGCCGCGGCTGGCGCAAGCGTTTGCCGGCCGAAGGCCAAGGGGGACGAAGCGGCCTCGGCTAGGATCGCGGATCAGGAGGAGGACGCCATGGCGATGAAGCGGACGAAGACGCTCTGGATGAAGGCCGAGGATTTTGGCCGCTCGCTGCCGCGCGGCGTCGGCGTCAATTTGCTGGTGACCGACATGCCGGCGATGGAAGCCTTCTGCCGCGACGTGCTTGGCGCCCGGGTCATCTATGCCGACGAGGATTTCGCGGCGATCGAGCTTCTGGGGTCGGTATTCATGCTGCATGCCGACCATTCCTATCTCGACAACCCGATGACGGGCTCCATCACGGGCGCCGAGACACGCGGTGCTGGCATCGAATTGCGCCTCTATGGCGCCGATCCCGACGCGATCGAGGCGGCGGCGCTGGATCATGGCCACATCGTGCTGGCCGGCGCCGTCGACAAGCCGCATGGTCTGCGCGAGTGCTATATCGTGGGGCCGGACGGATATGTGTTCGTCCCAAGTGCCGCCCTGGCGTGATGATTGCGATAAATTTGCAACAATCTTGCCGCAAACCCTATTTTAACCATATCGGGTTGAAATTTCGCCACCTTCTCCATCTTGGTGGAGGTGAGATTGCGCGGACGGCACCCCCAGCCGATTCCGACGGAGGTTGTAATGAATTTTGCGAAAGGCGGCCTGGTGGCCGTATCCCTGGCGGCGCTCGTTGCGAGCGGCTGCTCAACCTCACGCTTCTCGTCGATGGACGACCAGCAGCCCGCCCCGCTGCAGCCGGCGCCTGCCGGCCAGGTGAGCTCGAATCAGCTGCCGCCGCCGGCGTCCCCCGGCACCACCGACCCGTCTCAATTCCCGACCGCGCCGGCAAACACGCAGGTTGCCTCGCTGCCGCCGGATGGCGCGGCGCCTGCGGGTGCCGCGGATCTCAACGCGGCAAGCGTCGCCGGTGTCTGGAACGTCAGCGTTTCCGGCCAGAGCTGCAAGGTGGCGACGCCACAGACCAAGTTCGGCGCCGGCTTCCGCGCCGGTCCGCTGCACTGCCCGGCGCCGATCGACGGCATCAAATCGTGGAACGTCGCCGGCAAGCAGCTGACGCTTTATGACGAGAATGGCGGTTCGCTGGCACGTCTCTATTCGTCGGGCGGCTCGAAATTCGACGGCCAGACTTCCAACGGGCAACCGATTTCGCTTACAAGATAGGCTGGGTATGCCGGTATTCAGGTGATGCCTGCCTGCGAATCGCGGCTTCCTGCCGTTTCGGCTCGGCCTGGCCTGAATCTCAACATACCTTCTCTCTTGAGCATACCGCTCCGAACAACGACGTGACCGATGCATCTGCGTGACGGCCTCCAGACCCATGCGACCGTCCGGCAGCGCTACGACCATCTGGTGGTATCAGGCGCGATCGGACGTGACCCCGCGCAGGAGGAGATCGCCGCCGCGCTCGACCGGCTGACCGACGAGATCTCGGCCAAGCGGCTTGCGCAAAAGTCCAGCGCGCTGGGCTGGCTGTTTGCCCGCAAGCGCGAGACGCAGGAGGCGGTCAAGGGCCTCTACATCCATGGCGGCGTCGGGCGCGGAAAGACCATGCTGATGGACATGTTCTTCGAACTCTTGCCGGTCAGGCGCAAGCGCCGCGTCCATTTCAACGACTTCATGGCCGACGTGCAGGACCGCATCCAGAAGCACCGGCAGGCGCGCAAGGAAGGCACGGTCAGGGAAGACGATCCGATCCCGCCGGTGGCCAAGGCGCTCGCCGAGCAGGCCTGGGTGCTGTGCTTCGATGAATTTTCGGTCACCGACATCGCCGACGCCATGATCCTGTCCAGGCTGTTCTCGGCACTGTTCGCCAGTGGGGTCGTGCTCGTCGCCACCTCGAACGTGGCGCCTGAAGACCTCTACCGTGACGGGTTGAACCGCCAGCTCTTCCTGCCGTTCATCGCCATACTGAAACGCCATGCTGAGGTGCTGTCGCTGGACAGCGACAAGGACTACCGGCTGGAAAAGCTTGCCCGCACGCCTGTCTACGTCATGCCGGCGGATGCGGCTGCCGTCGAGGCGCTCGACGAGGCCTGGCAGGCGATGACGCACGGGGCGCCGACGGCCGAGACGTCGCTGACGCTGAAGGGCCGCAAGGTGGCCGTGCCGGCCGCCGCCGGCGATGCGGCGCGCTTCTCCTTTGCCGACCTGTGCGAAAAGCCGCTCGGCGCGCGCGATTATCTGGCGATCGCCGGCCGGTTTTCGACCGTCTTCATCGACCATGTCCCGGTGCTGGGCGAAGGCAAGCGCAACGAGGCCAAGCGCTTCATCCTGTTGATCGATACGCTCTACGACCATCATGTGCGCCTGGTGGTGAGCGCGGATGCGCCGCCGCACGAGCTTTATGTGGCTAGGCGCGGCGTCGAGGTGTTCGAATTCGAGCGCACGGCCTCGCGTCTGATCGAGATGCAGAGCCGCGACTGGCTGGACGATTGGGCCGTGCGGCGGAAGGCGAAGGCTGCCCCGGCTGACGCGTCACGGGCGCAGGCCACCATGCCTTCGTCATCCTAGGGCGAAGCGACGCAAGCGGAGCGCGGACCCTAGGGATGACGGCGGTAGCGGGGCTTCGATCGTCCCGCTAAAGTCGATACACATACATCACAAAGCTCTCCGCCTCGGCATGCGGCTTGCGCGCCTCGTAAAGCGCTCGGGCCGGCAGATTGTCAGGTTCGGTGCCGACCCAGGCCTCCTCGCAGCCATGCTCCCTGCCGAGCGCGAACATGGCGTCGAGCATTTTGCGCGCAATGCCCTGGCGCCGGAAGGCCGGCGAGACGCCGACCTCGTCGATATAAAGTTCGGTCGGCTTGTCCGGATGGCGGTGGATGACCGCCGCGCATTGGCCGACGACAAGGCCCTCGACGAGGGCGACGATCATGAAATGGCCCGATTGCGCGAGATAACTGGCCAGGCGATCGGGCCTCACCGGCTCGTCGAACACGTCGTCGGCAACCCGCATCACAAGGGCGTCATCGCCGGGATAGAGCCTTCTGATCTCGACCGTCATTGTGTAAATTCTCCCAAGTCGGCTTACAAATTTTGACGTTTACGTAAATCCCAAACGCTCTAACCGATTGAAAATGCAGGGGTTGAAATAATCGTTTGAATTTATTTCTCACCGGAGCTATTGGGTGCGGCGATATCAGCGGTTCCCCGCAGCATTCCGGCCTCTTCCTCGACGCCGTGTTGGCGTCGCCACAGACAAAGGGAAATCATCCTCACATGGCACGCAACAAGATAGCGCTTATCGGCTCTGGCATGATCGGCGGCACGCTCGCGCATATGATCGGCCTCAAGGATCTCGGCGACGTGGTCCTGTTCGATATTGCCGAGGGTATTCCGCAGGGCAAGGGGCTCGATATCGCGCAGTCATCGCCGGTCGATGGTTTCGATTCCCGGCTGACCGGCGTCAACGACTATGCCGGCATCGAGGGCGCTGATGTCTGCATCGTCACCGCCGGCGTGCCGCGCAAGCCGGGCATGAGCCGCGACGACCTGCTGGGCATCAACCTGAAGGTCATAGAGCAGGTCGGCGCCGGGCTGAAGAAGTACGCGCCGAAGGCCTTCGTCATCTGCATCACCAATCCGCTGGACGCCATGGTGTGGGCGCTGCAGAAGTTTTCGGGCCTGCCCAAGACCCATGTCGTCGGCATGGCCGGCGTGCTGGACAGCGCGCGTTTCCGCTATTTCCTGGCCGAGGAGTTCAAGGTCTCGGTCGAGGACGTCACCGCCTTCGTGCTCGGCGGCCACGGCGATTCCATGGTGCCGATGATCCGCTATTCGACGGTGTCGGGCATTCCGCTTCCAGACCTGATCAAGATGGGCTGGACTTCGAAGGAAAAGCTCGACCAGATCGTGCAGCGCACCCGCGACGGCGGCGCCGAGATCGTCGGCCTCTTGAAGACCGGCTCGGCCTATTACGCACCGGCGGCCTCGGCGATCCAGATGGCCGAATCCTATCTCAAGGACAAGAAGCGCGTGCTGCCGTGCGCGGCGCACCTCTCCGGCCAGTATGGCGTCAAGGGCACCTATGTCGGCGTTCCCGTGGTGATCGGTGCCGGCGGTGTCGAGCGCGTCATCGAGATCGACCTCAACAAGGCCGAGCAGAAGATGTTCGACACCTCGGTGGCGACCGTGCAGGGCCTGACCGAGGCCTGCGTCAAGATCGCGCCGCAACTCGCCTCGAAGTGACCTCCCCAACATCACCCCCGGCAAACGACCTGGAGATAGTTCCCCATGAACATCCATGAATATCAAGGCAAGGCGCTGCTGAAGAGCTTTGGCGCGCCGGTGGCCGAAGGCGTGCCGGTGTTCAAGGCAAGCGAGGCGGAAGCCGCCGCGCAAGCGCTGCCCGGCCCGCTTTATGTGGTGAAGAGTCAGATCCATGCCGGCGGCCGTGGCAAGGGCAAATTCAAGGAGCTCGGCCCCGACGCCAAGGGCGGTGTGCGGCTGGCGAAGTCGGTCGCCGAGGTGGTCGCCAACGCCAATGAGATGCTCGGCCACACGCTAGTGACCAAGCAGACCGGCCCGGCCGGCAAGCAGGTCAACCGTCTCTATATCGAGGACGGCGCCGATATCGAGCGCGAGCTTTATCTGTCGATCCTGGTCGACCGTTCGGTCGGCCGCATCGCTTTCGTCGTCTCGACCGAAGGCGGCATGGACATCGAGGGTGTTGCCCACGACACGCCGGAAAAGATCATCACCGTCGCCATCGATCCGGAAAAGGGCGTGACGGCGGATGATGTCAAGGCGCTCAATGGCGCGCTGAAGCTCGACGGCGACGCGGCCAAGGATGGCGGCACGCTGTTCCCGATCCTCTACAAGGCCTTTGTCGAGAAGGATATGAGCCTGCTCGAGGTCAACCCGCTGATCGTCATGAAGAACGGCCGGCTGCGCGTGCTCGACGCCAAGGTTTCGTTCGACAACAACGCGCTGTTTCGCCACCCCGACCTGATGGAACTGCGCGACACCACCGAAGAGGACGAGAAGGAGATCGAGGCGTCGAAATACGACCTCGCCTATGTCGCGCTCGACGGCAATATCGGCTGCATGGTCAACGGCGCCGGCCTTGCCATGGCGACCATGGACATCATCAAGCTCTATGGCGCCGAGCCCGCCAACTTCCTCGATGTCGGCGGCGGCGCGTCGAAGGAGAAGGTGACGGCGGCGTTCAAGATCATCACCAAGGACCCGGCGGTGAAGGGCATCCTGATCAACATCTTCGGCGGCATCATGAAGTGCGACATCATCGCCGAAGGCGTGATCGCCGCGGTCAAGGAAGTCGGCCTGAAGGTGCCGCTGGTGGTGCGCCTTGAAGGCACCAATGCCGAGCTCGGCAAGAAGATCATCAACGACAGCGGCCTGAACGTCGTGTCCGCCGACGATCTCGACGACGCGGCCAAGAAGATCGTTGCGGCGGTGCAGGGCTGAGCCGGTGCCTCCGCGCAAGATAAACCTGGTCGAGGCGGCGGATCGCAAGATCACGAAAGTCTTCGATCCGCATGTCGCCGGCGACGTCAATGACAGCCAGGCCAAGGTCGCCAAGTTCGGCGAGGCCTTCGACTGGCACGCGCATGACAATGAGGACGAAGCTTTCCTGGTGCTGCGGGGCAGGATCGCCATCGATTTTCGCGATGGGCCGGTCGAGCTCGGCGAGGGCGACTTCATCGTCGTGCCGCGCGGCGTCGAGCACCGGCCGCGCTCGCTGACATCAGAGCCCGTGGTGCTGATGTTCGAGCCGGCGACGACGCTCAATACCGGCAATGCCAAGAGCGATCTGACCGTCACCGATCTGAAGCGGCTCTGACCATGAACGCGGCGTCCTTCTCTTCGCTCTCGGCCGATCACCAGCGCCTGCAGGCGCTGGTCGGTGCGTGGCGCGGCGAAGAAGAGGTGGCGGATACACAATGGGCCGATGGCGGCGCGGCGACCAGCGAAGTGCTGGCTGAGGCACAGTTCGGCGGCCAGTTCGTGGTGCAGCGTTATCGCCAGCGCCGCGACGGCACGATTTCGTTTGGTTCGCACACCGTGTTTGGTTTCGACCAGCAAAATGGCGTCGTCACCATGCACCAGTTCGATTCGATGGGCTTCGTGCCGGTGTCGCCTGCCACCGGCATATGGAACGACAGTGAACTCAATCTGGAACGGTCGTCGCCGCGCGGTTTTGCGCGCGTGACGTATATTTTCGACGATGCCGACGCCTACCGCATGCGATTGCAATTCAAACCCGCCGGCAGCGATGGCTGGCAAGACATGGTGAGCGGCGTCTACCGGCGCGTCTCGCCTTCCTCGATCAACGGTTTTTAGAAAAGGGCTCCGATGTCCATTCTCGTCGACAAGAACACCAAGGTGCTGGTGCAGGGCCTGACCGGCAAGACCGGCACGTTCCATACCGAACAGGCGCTGGCCTATCACGGGACAAAGATGGTCGGCGGCATCCATCCCAAGAAGGGCGGCGAGACCTGGAACGGCTCGAAGGGCGAGAGCCTGCCGATCTTCGCCACTGTCGCCGAAGGCAAGGAAAGGACGGGCGCCAATGCCTCCGTCATCTACGTGCCGCCGGCGGGCGCGGGCGAAGCCATCATCGAGGCGATCGAGGCAGAAATCCCGCTCATCGTCTGCATCACCGAAGGCATCCCGGTGATGGACATGGTCAAGGTCAAGGCGCGGCTCGACCGCTCCAAGTCGCGGCTGATCGGGCCGAACTGCCCGGGCGTGCTCACCCCCGACGAATGCAAGATCGGCATCATGCCCGGCAACATCTTCCGCAAGGGCTCGGTCGGCGTTGTTTCGCGCTCGGGAACGCTTACCTATGAGGCTGTGTTCCAGACCACCAATGTCGGCCTCGGCCAGACCACCGCCGTCGGCATCGGCGGCGATCCCGTCAAGGGCACCGAGTTCATCGACATGCTCGAGATGTTCCTTGCCGACGACGAGACGAAGTCGATCATCATGATCGGCGAGATCGGCGGCTCGGCTGAGGAAGACGCCGCGCAGTTCCTCAAGGACGAGGCCAAGCGCGGCCGCAGGAAACCGATGGCGGGCTTCATCGCCGGGCGCACCGCGCCGGCCGGCCGTACCATGGGTCATGCGGGCGCGGTCATCTCCGGCGGCAAGGGCGGCGCCGAAGACAAGATCGCGGCGATGGAATCGGCAGGCATCAAGGTTTCGCCCTCGCCGGCGCGGCTGGGCACGACCTTGGTCGAGGCGATCAAGGGTTAAGTGAGTAGGCAGTAGTGAATAGGGACTAACGGTGAGTAGCAGCTGACTGCTCACCATTCCCTTCAAAAGGAGACGGAGCCAGGCTCCGCGGACAAAAATGGCACGACAAGATCAGGCCAACGACCAGTTTTCGCTCACCTCTTTCCTCTATGGCGGCAATGCCGATTATATCGACGCGCTCTACGCCGCCTATGAGGACGATCCCGCTTCGGTCAATCCCGAGTGGCAGGAGTTCTTCGCGGGTCTGAAGGACGATGCCGGTGATGTGCGCAGGAACGCCAAGGGCGCTTCCTGGGCAAAACCCTCCTGGCCGCTGCAGGCCAATGGCGAACTGGTGTCCGCGCTCGACGGCAATTGGGGCATTGTCGAGAAGCACCTGGAAAAGAAGGTCAAGGACAAGGCGGTCACCAACGGGGTCGTGCTGTCCGACGCCGACGTGCACCAGGCGACGCGCGATTCGGTGCGTGCCATCATGATGATCCGCGCCTTCCGCATGCGCGGCCATCTGCACGCCAATCTCGACCCGCTCGGCATTGCCAAGCTCGAAGACTATAACGAGCTGTCGCCGGAGAATTACGGCTTCACCGAAGCCGACTACGACCGGCCGATCTTCCTCGACAATGTGCTTGGGCTCGAATTCGGCAGCATCCGGCAGATGCTGGAGATACTCACCCGCACCTATTGCTCGACGCTCGGCGTCGAGTTCATGCATATTTCCGATCCCGAGGAGAAAGCCTGGATCCAGGCGCGTATCGAAGGCGCCGACAAGGAGATTTCCTTCACCGCCACCGGCAAGAAGGCGATCCTGCAGAAGCTGGTCGAGGCGGAAGGCTTCGAGCAGTTCATCGACGTCAAGTACAAGGGCACCAAGCGCTTCGGCCTGGACGGCGGCGAATCGCTGATCCCGGCGCTGGAGCAGATCGTCAAGCGCGGCGGCCAGCTTGGCATGAAGGAAATCGTGCTCGGCATGGCCCATCGCGGCCGGCTGAACGTGCTTTCCCAGGTCATGGCCAAGCCGCACCGCGCCATCTTCCACGAGTTCAAGGGCGGCTCGGCCGCCCCCGACGAGGTCGAAGGCTCGGGCGACGTGAAGTACCATCTCGGCGCCTCGTCCGACCGTGAGTTCGACGGCAACAAGGTGCACCTGTCGCTGACCGCCAACCCCTCGCATCTGGAAATCGTCGACCCGGTGGTGATGGGCAAGGCGCGGGCCAAGCAGGATTATCTGTTCGGCCGCGGCCGCGAGGAGATCGTGCCGCTGGAAGAGCGCGCCAAGGTGCTGCCGCTCTTGCTGCACGGCGACGCCGCTTTCGCCGGCCAGGGCGTGATCGCCGAAATCCTCGGCCTGTCGGGCCTGCGCGGCCACCGCGTCGCCGGCACGCTGCACTTCATCATCAACAACCAGATCGGCTTCACCACCAATCCGCGTTTCTCGCGCTCGTCGCCTTATCCGTCCGACGTCGCCAAGATGATCGAGGCGCCGATCTTCCACGTCAATGGCGACGACCCGGAAGCCGTGGTGCACGCCACCAAGGTGGCGATCGAGTTTCGCATGAAGTTCCACAAGCCGGTGGTCGTGGACATGTTCTGCTACCGCCGCTTCGGCCACAATGAGGGCGACGAGCCGGCCTTCACGCAGCCGCTCATGTACCGCAACATCCGCACCCACAAGACGACGGTGCAGATCTATGGCGACCGGCTGATCGCCGAAGGCCACATCACCCAGGCCGAACTCGACCAGCTCAAGGCCGATTGGCGCGCGCATCTGGAAGCCGAATGGGAAGTCGGCCAGGCCTACAAGCCCAACAAGGCCGACTGGCTCGACGGCGCCTGGTCGGGCCTGCGCACGGCCGACAACCAAGACGAACAGCGGCGCGGCAAGACCGCCGTGCCGGTCAAGACGCTGAAGGAAATCGGCAAGAAGCTGACCGAGGTGCCGAAGGATTTCGAGGCGCACAAGACGATCATCCGCTTCCTCGAGAACCGGCGTCAGGCGATCGAGTCCGGCGAAGGTATCGACTGGTCGACGGCGGAGGCGCTGGCCTTCGGCGCCATCCTGCTCGACGGCAACCCGATCCGGCTTTCGGGCCAGGATTCCGAGCGCGGCACCTTCTCGCAGCGCCATTCCGTGCTTTACGATCAGCGCGACGAGACCCGCTACATCCCGCTCAACAATCTGTCGGCGGCGCAGGCCGGCTACGAAGTCATCAACTCGATGCTGTCGGAAGAGGCGGTGCTGGGCTTCGAATATGGCTACAGCCTGGCCGAGCCGAAGGCGCTGACCTTGTGGGAGGCGCAGTTCGGCGACTTCGCCAACGGCGCCCAGGTGGTGTTCGACCAGTTCATCTCGTCGGGCGAGCGCAAGTGGCTCAGAATGTCGGGCCTCGTCTGCCTGCTGCCGCACGGCTATGAAGGCCAGGGCCCGGAGCATTCCTCGGCCCGGCTGGAACGCTTCCTGCAGCTTTGCGCCGAAGACAACATGCAGGTCGCCAACTGCACGACGCCGGCCAACTACTTCCACATCTTGCGCCGGCAGCTGAAGCGCGACTTCCGCAAGCCGCTGATCCTGATGACGCCGAAGTCGCTGCTGCGCCACAAGCGGGCGGTGTCGACGCTGCCGGAAATCTCGGGCGAAAGCTCGTTCCACCGGCTGCTGTGGGACGATGCCCAGCTGCTGCCCAACCAGGCGATCAAGCTCACCAAGGATTCCAAGATCCGCCGCGTCGTGCTGTGCTCGGGCAAGGTCTATTACGACCTCTACGAGGAGCGCGAGAAGCGCGGCATCAACGACATCTACCTGCTGCGCGTCGAACAGCTCTACCCGTTCCCGGCCAAGGCGCTGATCACCGAGCTGTCACGCTTCCGGAACGCCGAGATGGTGTGGTGCCAGGAGGAACCCAAGAACATGGGCGCCTGGTCGTTCATCGATCCGTATCTGGAATGGGTGCTGGCGCATATCGACGCCAAGCATCAGCGGGTGCGCTACACCGGCCGTCCCGCGGCCGCGTCGCCGGCGACCGGCCTGATGTCAAAGCACCTTGCCCAGCTCGCCGCCTTGCTCGAAGACGCGCTCGGCGAATAGGCAGAACTGGGCGAATAGAACAGAACCGAAAGAACGGACAGGCACAATGGCTACCGAAATCCGCGTCCCCACCCTGGGCGAATCCGTCACCGAAGCGACCGTCGGCAAATGGTTCAAGAAGGTCGGCGATGCCATTGCCGCCGACGAGCCGCTGGTCGAGCTCGAGACCGACAAGGTGACGGTGGAAGTGCCTGCCGCCGCCGCCGGCACGCTCGGCGAAATCACTGTAAAAGAAGGTGAGACGGTCGGCGTCGGCGCTCTGCTCGGGTCGATTTCGGGCGGTGGGGCGGCTGCTCCCGCGACCAAGCCGCAAGCGGTGGCGCAGGCGTCCAGCCCCGACGCGGCGCAGACTACCAAGCAGGCCGCGGCCGAGACCGCCAAGGTTGCCGGCGATGCCGGCTCGGTCGAGCCACGCACCATGCCGCCGGCGCCGGCCGCGGCAAAACTGATCGCCGAGAACAATCTGTCGGTCGACCAGCTTTCCGGCTCGGGCAAGCGTGGCCAGGTGCTGAAGGGCGACGTGCTCGATGCCATCTCCAAGGGCGCGCCGTCGCAGCCGGCCGAAACGCCAAAGGCGGCGCCGGCACCGGTTGCCGTGCGCGCGCCGTCGTCCGGCGACGATGCTTCGCGCGAGGAGCGCGTGCGCATGACCAAGCTGCGTCAGACCATCGCGCGCCGGCTGAAGGAAGCGCAGTCGACCGCCGCCATGCTGACCACCTTCAACGAAGTCGACATGTCGGCGGTGATGGCGCTCAGGACCAAATACAAGGACGTGTTCGAGAAGAAGCACGGCGTGAAGCTCGGCTTCATGGGTTTCTTCACCAAGGCCGTCACGCACGCGCTGAAGGAAATCCCCTCGGTCAATGCCGAGATCGACGGCACCGACATCATCTTCAAGAACTATGCCCATATCGGCGTCGCGGTCGGCACCGAAAAGGGTCTCGTGGTTCCGGTCGTGCGCAATGCCGATCAGATGTCGATCGCCGAGATCGAGAAGGATATCGGCCGGCTGGGTATCGCCGCGCGCGACGGGAAGCTGTCGGTCGCCGACATGCAGGGCGGCACCTTCACCATCTCCAATGGCGGCGTCTATGGCTCGCTGATGTCGACGCCGATCCTCAACGCGCCGCAGTCGGGCATTCTCGGCATGCACAAGATCCAGGACCGGCCGGTCGTGGTCGGCGGCCAGATCGTGATCCGGCCGATGATGTATCTGGCGCTCAGCTACGATCACCGCATCGTCGACGGCAAGGAAGCGGTGACCTTCCTGGTGCGGGTCAAGGAAAGCCTGGAGGATCCGGAACGGCTGGTGCTTGATCTCTGAGGCGGTCGGATGGCGGGTTGCGGCAGGGGTGGCCAATGATGGCCCGTTTGCTTGGGCTCGCCGGACCGGTCGTGCTGGTGGCCGGCATTCTCGCGCCTGTTGCAAATGCCCAGGCCGCCTGTCCAATCGAGCTTGCCGTTTACGGCGATGCACAAAGTGGCGCCGAGATCGACTTCACCCCGACAGGCACCTCGGCCACAGTCACCAACACGTTTCGCTTGATCCTCGACAACAATGTGGTGCTGAACGGCATCGTCATGTGGACCCAGGACGTATCGCGGCCAAACGGCGCGCTGATGTACAAATGCCCGGAGGGTGACGTGACCGGCGCCGAGCTTGCCGCCTGCACGCTGTGGAACGGCGTCATCTATACGGCCGATGACAAGGGCGCTGTCGGCCTGTTGCCGGCCGAGGGCGTAGAGGCGCCAAAGACGCTGATCCTGCCCGATCTCGGGCCAGTGCTCAGGCAATCCCGAGCCTACGGCGGCGGCACCGGCTTCTCGAAAGTGCCCTCGGATGTGTTCTCGATGAAGGGGTGCCAGGAATGACCACGATGCAAAAAGTGCTGCTGGTCACTGGCGGCAGCCGCGGCATCGGCGCCGCTATCTGCCGGCTCGGAGCCAAGGCCGGCTATCGTGTCGCGGTCAATTACGCCTCCAACAAGGCTGCCGCCGATGCGCTGGTTGCCGAGATCAAGGCCGGCGGCGGCGACGCTGTTGCCGTCAGGGGCGATATCGGCAAGGGAACCGACATCGTGGCCATGTTCGGCGCCGTCGACCGCGCCTTTGGCAGGCTCGATGCCTTCGTCAACAATGCCGGCATCGTCGACGTCAAGGCGCGCGTCGACGAGATGGATGTGTCGCGGCTTGAGCGCATGATGCGCATCAACGTCGTGGGCTCGTTCCTGTGTGCCCGGGAGGCGGTCAAGCGCATGTCGACGCGGCATGGCGGTTCGGGCGGCGCGATCGTCAACATCTCTTCGGCGGCGGCGATGCTGGGCTCGCCGGGTGAATATGTCGACTATGCCGCCTCCAAGGGCGCCATCGACACCTTCACCGTCGGGCTTGCCCGCGAGGTGGCTCTGGAAGGCATCCGCGTCAATGCGGTGCGGCCTGGGATCATCGACACCGAAATCCACGCCTCCGGCGGCCAGCCCGACCGCATCGAACGGTTCCGCGACCTGCTGCCGATGAAAAGAGCCGGTACCGCGGATGAAGTCGCGGGCGCGGTCCTCTATCTTTTATCCGACGCCGCGTCCTATACGACGGGCGCGATCCTGAATGTCAGCGGCGGCCGCTGAGCCCCAAGCAAAAGGGAAACAAACATGGCTTATGACGTGGTTATCATCGGCTCTGGACCGGGCGGCTATGTCTGCGCCATCAAGGCGGCACAGCTCGGGCTGAAGGTCGCGGTGGTCGAGAAGAACGCTACCTTCGGCGGCACCTGTCTCAACATCGGCTGCATCCCGTCCAAGGCGCTGCTTCATGCCTCGGAGATGTTCGCCGAGGCCGGCCATTCCTTCGACACGCTCGGCGTCGAGATACCGGCGCCCAAGCTGAACCTGAAGAAGATGATGGCGCACAAGGACGCGACGGTGTCGGCCAACGTCAACGGCGTCGCCTTCCTGTTCAAGAAGAACAAGATCGATGCCTTCCGCGGCACCGGCAAGGTTGTCGCCGCCGGCAAGGTCTCGGTGACCGGCGAGGACGGCAAGGTCGAGGAGATCGAGACCAGGAACATCGTCATCGCCACCGGCTCCGACGTCGCCGGCATTCCCGGCGTCAAGGTCGACTTCGACGAGAAGGTGATCGTGTCGTCGACGGGCGCACTGTCGTTGGAGAAGGTTCCCGGCCATCTGGTGGTGGTCGGCGGCGGTGTCATCGGGCTCGAGCTCGGCTCGGTCTGGGCACGGCTCGGCGCCAAGGTCACCGTGGTCGAGTTCCTCGACACCATCTTGGGCGGCATGGACGGCGAGGTGTCGAAACAGTTCCAGCGGCTGCTCTCCAAGCAGGGTTTCGAGTTCAAGCTCGGCGCCAAGGTCACCGGCGTCGCCAGGGCCAAGAAGGGCGCGACCGTCACCTTCGAACCGGTGAAGGGCGGGGCGGCTGAGACCATCGATGCCGACGTCGTGCTGATCTCGACCGGGCGCCGCGCCTTTTCAGACAGCCTTGGGCTGAAGGAAGCGGGCGTCGAGGTCGACGAGCGCGGCCGGGTCAAGACCGATGGGCATCTCAGGACCAACGTGCCCGGCATCTATGCCATCGGCGATGTCATCGCCGGGCCGATGCTGGCGCACAAGGCCGAGGACGAGGGCGTGGCGGTGGCCGAAACCATCGCCGGCCAGGCCGGCCACGTGAACTATGATGTCATACCGAGCGTCGTCTACACCAGTCCGGAAATCGCCTCGGTCGGCAAGAGCGAGGAGGAGCTGAAGAAGGCCGGCATCGACTACAAGGTCGGCAAATTCCCCTTCACCGCCAACGGCCGCGCCCGCGCCATGCTGCACACCGACGGTTTCGTGAAGATCCTCGCCGACAAGCAGAGCGACCGCGTGCTCGGCGTGCATATCGTCGGCTTCGGCGCCGGCGAGATGATCCATGAGGCGGCGGTGCTGATGGAGTTCGGCGGCTCGTCGGAGGATCTGGCCCGCACCTGCCACGCGCATCCGACGATGTCGGAAGCGGTGAAGGAAGCGGCGCTGGCCACGTTCTTCAAGCCGATCCACATTTAGGGTTGTCTTGATATTCAGGTGATGCCGGCCTGCGAACGACGGGTCGGTTCGGCCTGCCCTGAATCTCAAAACACCCCGTGCCCGTCGCCCAAAACAAAACGGCCCGCCATTCGGCGGGCCGTTCGTCTTTGATATCGAGCCGATCAGTTGGCCGGTGCCGGAGCCGGTGCCGGAGCTGGCGCGGGGGCCGGCGCTGGGGCCGGCGCGGGCGCTGGTGCAGGAGCCGGGGCGGGCGCGGGCGCCGGTTCGGCTGGCTTGGCCGGTTCGGCAGGCTTCATCGGTTCAGCCGGCGCGGGCGCCGGGGCCGGTGTGCTGGCTGCTGGCGGCTCTGCGGGTGCCGGGTGCTCGCCGCTTCTTCCGAAAACGTAATACGCGACAATCGCCAGAATAACGACGACCAGGGCAATCAGCCAAGGGCTGCCGCCGCCGCCGCTTGGCCTGGGAGTGTCGTTTGGTGTGTTCGCCATGAAAGTGTCCTCCGTGGATGAAAATTATCAATCAACAGACATCAACGCGCTATCGTTGAACAGGTTTCACGCTAGCGAAGGGACACGCCGAAAATACGACGGGCAGATCCGCCAGTTGCCATCCGACTCAATTGACAGCGGCGACAGTATAGCCGGCTTTACGAAAATCCTCGACCAGTCCCTCTGGATCGGGAAGTGCGGCCCGCCGACCGCGATGAAAGCGTCGGTCAGGCGGCGTTTCGCCACGCAGCCAGCCACACCAGCGGATGCTATCGTTGGTTACGAGGGATTTGCCGGTATGACGCCCACTGCACGGACTTTTCCTGATCCCGAAGGTGCTCTTGCCGGCGCTCAGTTCGCCGACCGATATGTGCTGATAACCGATGGCCTTGCCCTGACCGCCATTGGCGCGGCCGAACGCGTGCTGGGGCGGACACCGGGATGGGTCGGCCTGCTGACGCAGCTGCGCAACCTCGCCGTCAGGCCATTTGGGCTGAAAACGGGGGCGGAACCCGACGCGCCGCCGGAAAGCAGGATCGGCATATTTCCGCTCATCAGCCAGACACATGGCAGGGTCGTCCTTGGGCTGGACGACCGGCATCTCGATTTCCGCATCCTGGTGGAGGTGAACGATCTCGGCGCGGGCCGGCAGGAGGTGGCTGCGTCGACGATCGTGAAGACGCATAATCTGCTTGGGCGGACCTATCTCGCCATCATCATGCCGTTTCACCGCATCATCGTTCCGGCGATGCTGGCTCAGGTCTTGATCAAATAGGGCTTAAAGCCCCACCGCCGTGACGGTATAGCCGGCTTTGCGGAAATCCTCGACCAGTCCCTCGGGACCGGGAAGATGCAGCGCGCCGACCGCCATGAAGGCGTTGCCCTTGGCCAGGATCGGCCCGGCATGATCGACCATCACCTTGTTGCGGCTGGTGATCATGGTCTCCTCGAAGGCGGCGTAGCCCGCAGGGTCGTTCTGCTCGTCGGGCATGGCGGCGCGGAACAGCGGCCAGAACATGCCGGTGTCGCCACGCTGGTAGAGCACGATCATGGTCTCGTTGATGTCGTTGACCTTGTCGCCCAGCTTCAGCGTGTCGACCAGACCCTTCATGTGAAAGGCGAGCGGCAGCGAAGCCATGGCGCGCAGCTGGCTCTCGGCTGTTTCCAATCCTTCCACCGGCTTGCCCGCCGCCTTGGCGCTCTCGGCCAGCTTGACGTCAAGCACCGGCGCTCCGCTGGACTGGCGGGCGAGTTCGCAAGCCGGAAGCGCCATCATGGCCGACAGCATCCACGGCTTCATCTTGGCGACCGTTGCCGGCGGGATGCCGCGCGCGTCGAGCGCGGCGTTCATGGCTGCCGCCTCGTCCGGCGACAGCAATGACGACAGCGTCGTGGAGTCGGTGAACATCATCAGGTCCGGCTCCTTCAGCATCGCCGTCATCATCTTCTGCTTGTCGAGCACGTCGGTGGTCTCGATGATGAGGGTGCCGGCGGCGTCAAAGGCCTTCTGTGCATAGGCCGGCAGCGTGGTGACGCGCGGATCGGTCATGTGCATGGTGCCGAACAGGTAGGATGGCTGTTCGCCTGATTTTTCCAGCTTCCACAGCAGACCCTTGCCGTTGAGCGTGGCAGCGGCCTCCGCCTCGATCTTGTCGTAGGTGGCGGGGCTGCCCTTCTGCAAGGCCGACAGCATGTCGGCGCCAGTGCAGGTCGGGATTTCCGCGTGCGCCCTGCCGGCCGCGAACAGCAGGACAGCAAGGAAGGATAGGAAAAACAGCACGTTGAGCGCGACAAGCAGCTTCAGCGAGATGGAAGCTGCACGGTCGGCGATGGCGATGACGCGTTTCATGATCCCATTCCTAGGACCGAAAAGCGGCAAAACCGTTAATCGGGACGGCAAAATTGAAGGGTTCAGGCTCTGGGATGGGCCGATTCGTAGATTTCCAGCAGTCTCGTCGTGTCGACGCCGGTGTAGATCTGCGTCGTCGACAGGCTGGCGTGGCCGAGCAATTCCTGGATGGTGCGCAGATCGCCGCCTCGGCCGAGCAGATGAGTGGCGAAGGAATGGCGCAAGGCATGCGGTGTCGCTGTATCGGGCAGGTTGAGCGCCGAGCGCAGTTTTGCCATGTCGCGCTGGATGATGGCCGGGTTGAGCGGGCCGCCGCGCGCGCCCCGAAACAGCAACTCCTTTGGATCGAGATGGTAGGGACAGAGCCGGCGGTATTCGGCGATAGCCCTGAGCGCGACCGGCAGCACCGGCACCAGCCGCGTCTTGCCGCCCTTGCCGGTGACGCGCAGCACGGTGTAGGCTTCAGATGCCAAATCGGCGGCGCTGAGGCCAAGCGCTTCCGAAATGCGCAGGCCCGAGCCGTAGAGCAGCGTCAGCACGGCGGCGTTGCGGGCGGCGATCCAGGGTTCTTCGGCCAGTTGACCCTCGACGGAGACCACCTGCCTGGCATCGCTCGCCGTCAGCGGCTTGGGCAGCGATTTGGGCTGGCGTGGCGCCCGCAGGGCCGCGGCGCCCGCCGCATTGGCCAGGCCTCGCCGTTCGAGGAATCGCAGCAGCGAGCGGATGCCTGCCAGCCCGCGGCCGAGCGTGCGAGCGCCGGCGCCGGCATTGCGCCGGGTGGCGAGGAATCCGCGCAGATCGGCCGGGCGCAGATTGGCGATATCGGAAATGCCGGGCGGTCCGCCGATATGGCCGGTGAGGAAGTGCAGGAACTGGCGAGAATCGCGCTCATACGCCTCGACGGTTTGCGGCGACAGCCGGCGTTCGCGCGCCAGCATCTTCAGCCAGTTTTCACGCGCCGCCTGGAGATCGGGTTTTGCCGGTATGAGGAATTCCTGCATCGGGTCTGTTCCGGTTCGCGGTCATTTTCCGGCAGCCGGGTTAGGAAGCGGTGAAGAGCCCGTCATTGAAATGACGGCGGGGCGGCGCTAGAGCAGGGACAAAGGATTTTTCGCCATGAGCAAGCTCCAAAACCCCGTCCAGATGGCCGTGATCGGTGCCGCCCACGGCATCAAGGGCGAGCTCCGGGTGAAAACCTTCACCGGCGATCCAATGGCGCTGGCAGACTACGGGCCGCTCTACGCCAGGGACGGCCGTGCCTTCCAGATCACCGACATAAGGCCCGCCAACACCGTTGTCGTGGTGCGCTTCAAGGGCGTCAGCGACCGCAACGCGGCCGAAGCGCTCGCCGGCACGGAGCTGTTCGTCGACCGTTCGATGCTGCCGGACGATGGCGAGGAGGACGAATTCTACCATGCCGACCTGATCGGGCTGGAAATCCGGGATGATACCGGTGCTGCCATCGGCAAGGTCGTCGCGGTGCACAATTTCGGCGGCGGCGACATCCTCGATGTGACGCTCGCCGGGCGCAAGGGCGTGCTGATCCCGTTCACGCAGGCCGCCGTGCCTGCCGTGTCGATCGCCGAGGGGTTCGTCCGCGTCGACCCGGTGGCGGCCGGCCTGGTCGAGGACGAGGATGGCGAGGCGCCGCGCGAGGACGATTTCGATCCCAAGGGCCGGCCGCGCGGACCGCGTGACGCCGGGGGCAACCGGTGAGCTTTGCCGCGTCGGTGCTGACGCTCTATCCCGAGATGTTTCCGGGCGCGCTCGGCCTGTCGCTGGCCGGGCGGGCGCTGGAGGCGGGCACCTGGTCGCTTGATGCGATCCAGATCCGCGACTTCGCCACCGACCGCCACCGCACCGTCGACGACACGCCGGCCGGCGGCGGCGCCGGCATGGTGATGCGCGCCGATGTGCTGGCGAAGGCGATCGACCATGCCTCGCCGCCGGGAGATGCGCGCCCCCGCCTGCTGATGAGCCCGCGCGGCAAACCACTGACGCAGGCGCGCGTGCGCGAACTCGCCGCCGGGCCGGGCGCTGTCATCCTGTGTGGCCGCTTCGAAGGCGTCGACCAGCGGGTGATCGACGCGCGGGGCCTAGAGGAAGTCTCGATCGGCGATTTCATCCTGTCGGGCGGCGAACCGGCAGCACTCGTGCTGCTCGACGCGGTGGTGCGGCTGTTGCCCGGCGTGATGGGCAATGCGGTCTCCGGCGAGGAAGAGAGTTTCGAGAACGGCCTGCTCGAACATCCGCATTACACGCGGCCGCAAGAGTTCGAGGGCAGGCCGATTCCGGACGTACTGATCTCCGGAAATCACAAGAAGATCGCCGAATGGCGGCGGGACCAGTCAGAGCGGCTGACGAAGGAGAGGCGGCCCGATCTTTTGAGCGCTCAGCCCTTGGTGAAATAGTAAAAAGCCAGAAACAGGCCGACGGCGACGACGAAGCCGCGCACCGCGTTCTGCGGCACGCGCTTGGCGATCCAGACGCCGGCATAGCCGCCCAGCGCTCCGCCCGGGATCATGACGATCGCCTGCGGCCAGGCGACGACACCGCCCGAGACGAAGACGACGATGGCGACTGCCGCGATGACCACGGCCAGCATGTTCTTCAGCGCGTTCAGCCGGTGGTAGTCGCCGGCCTGGGTCAGACCGAGCGTTGCCAGCATCATCACGCCCATGCCGGCGCCGAAGAAGCCGCCATAGATGGCGGTGATGAACTGCGCCAGCGAACCGGCGAGCGAGCCCACGGCCGCTTCGTGTCCGGCTTTCGGCGCCGGCTTCAGCCATGGTCCGGCGGCAAACAGCGCGGTCGCGCCCAAAAGCAGCCATGGCACCAATGCCCGAAAGGATGGATTGTCGAGCGCGAGCAGAATCAGCGCGCCGGCCATGGCGCCGATGGCGGAGATCAGGCAGAGCAGCAGCGCGCCGCGCCAGAAGTGCCTGATGTCGTCCCAGTAGGCGAGCGTCGAGGTGATGTAGCCGGGAAATTGCGTTACCGAGGAGGTGGCGTTGGCGACGATCGGCGGCACGCCGATCAATGTCATGGCGCCAAAGGTGATGAAGGTGCCGCCGCCGGCGACCGCGTTGGCGGCGCCTGACAGAAAGCCCGCCAGGAAGAGCAGGATGGCATCGAAGACTGACATGGAAGGCCGCCGTGAAGAACTGTGCTATTTCTGGCTTAGGAAGCTTGCCGGACCGGCGCAACCCGGCACGACAGGATTACGATGGTGCCATGCCGGGAGCCATGCCGGCAAAAAATGCATGGCCAAGGCGTGACAAAGCGCCGAAATAGCTGTATGTGCCCGCCCGTACCGGCAAGAACAATCTTCCGGACCCGTCAACAATGACGGTGTAGTCGCCCCTGTCCGATGTATTAAAGACAATTGTCTTGGAGACAAAGGGCATAGCCGAGCGGTCAATGGAACGGCAAGGCAAGCGTAGGGCGCTCTGACTGTCGGAAGAACAAGAAGTGGATTTCAAGATGGATCTCATCCGTCAGCTCGAGGCCGAACAGGCCGCCAAGATCGAAGCCAAGCGCAAGCTTCCCGAATTCCAGCCCGGCGACACCGTGCGCGTCCAGGTCCGCGTGACCGAAGGCACCCGCACCCGCGTCCAGGCCTATGAGGGCGTCGTCATCGCCCGCGCCGGTTCCGGCTTCCAGGAAAATTTCACCGTCCGCAAGATCTCCTATGGCGAAGGCGTCGAGCGCGTGTTTCCGGTGTTCTCGCCGATGGTCGAAGGCGTCGAGATCGTGCGCCGCGGCAAGGTGCGCCGCGCCAAGCTCTATTACCTGCGCGACCGTCGCGGCAAGTCGGCCCGTATTTCGGAAAACACCGGCGTGCGCGCCCGCAAGCTCAACGATGAGGAGCGCGATGCGCTGAACGCCGAGAAGGCCCGCATCGAGGCCGAGAAGGTCGCCGCCGCCCAGGCGCTGGCCGCCGAGACGGCCGCCAAGGAAGCCGCCGAGAAGAAGGCGGCCGCCGAGGCCGAAGCAGCCAAGGCCGCCGCGGAAGCCACTCCGGCCGAATAAGGTTTCGGAAATCCATTCAAAAGGCGGCTTCGGCCGCCTTTTTCGTTTTGGCGAACAGCCAGGCATTCTACCGTGGTTCTTCGTGTTTACGGACACCTTGGCGATTGGCCGAGACATCTGTGTGTCGTCATCCACGGGCGAAGCAAGGAGCGAAGCGACGCGGCGCAGACCCGAGGATCCATGCCGCAACTTCTGAGCGCCGCTACGGTGCAGAGCTGGCTCCGGTGAGCGCGACCCCATCTGAACCGCTGTGCTAGGTTGACCATCACGGCATGGATCCTAGGGTTTCCGCGACGTCGCTTCGCGACTGCTACACCCTAGGATGACGAAGTCTGGGATTCCCATCCTCTAAGATAGCGAAAACACAGCGGCAGGGAGCTTGACGCCTGATTATATTGTGTACTAACTAATCGTGTACAAATTAATTGGAGACTACGATATGGCACTCTACACCACACAGGCTCGCGTCACCGGCGGCCGCGCCGGCCATGGCGAGACCGCTGACGGTTTGCTCAAGGTCGACCTGGCGATGCCCAAGGAGCTCGGCGGGCCGGGCGGCGCCACCAATCCCGAGCAGCTCTTCGCCATCGGCTATGCCGCCTGCTTCGAAAGCGCCGTCCGCTTCGTCGCGCGCAAGCAGAAGCTGCCGCTCGCGGATGCCGCGGTAACCTCCACGGTCAGCCTGCTTCCCAATGGCGAGGGCTTCAGGCTCGGCGTCGCGTTGGCGGCGGAGACGAAAGGCCTTGATCAGGCGGCCGCGGAAGCGCTTGTATCGGCGGCGCATCAGATTTGCCCCTATTCGAACGCCATCAGGGGCAATGTCGAAGTGGCGCTTTCGGTAAAGGCGGTATGACGGCAAAGGTCGAAACGAAAGCCAGCGAAGTCCCGGCGGAAGCCGCCGGGGCGATCCCCGTGCCACGGCTCGATCAGCAGCTCTGCTTCGCGCTCTATTCGGCGAGCGGGCTGATGACTAAGCTCTACCGGCCGCTGCTCGATCCGCTTGGCCTGACCTATCCGCAATATCTGGTGATGCTGGCGCTGTGGGAACGCGCGCCGAGCACGGTGGGCGACCTTGGCGAGGCGCTCGGCCTGGATTCGGCGACGCTGACGCCGCTGCTCAAGCGGATGGAGGCGGGCGGGCTCGTCACCCGCCGGCGCGATGCCGCCGATGAGCGCCGGGTGCTGGTCGAGCCGACGGCCAAGGGCCAGGCCCTGCGCGCGAACATGAAGGATGTGCAGACCGCGCTCGATTGCGGCATGCCGCTGGAGCGGACCGAGCTCAAAACCCTACACGGCACGCTCACCCGCCTGGTCGCGGGATTGCGCGAAGCCACGATTGACCAAGATTGATCGCGGCAAGGACTGTCCTCAAAACCGCCTCCCAGAAGCACGGGAATCCACGTTGACGCGTAACGTCGCAGTGGACCCGTCTTGCAAGGCGCTTGCGGAAAGCTAAAGTCGGCGCTGGATTTTCCTGCCGCGCCGGCATCGCGCGGCCAATCATTTCGGGGGTGTGTCGTGACAAAATCAAAATTGCTGCTGGCCGGCCTGTTGGCTCTGGTCCTGGCGCCCGTTGCCGCCTTCGCGCAGGCGCTGCCCGATCTCGGCGGCAAGAAGGTGGTGGTGGTGACGGAAAACGCCTATCCGCCGCTGCAGTTCATCGATGCCAAGACCGGCAAACAGATCGGCTGGGAATATGACGCGATGAACGAGATCGCCAAGCGGCTCAATTTCAAGGTCGAGTACCAGAACACCTCCTGGGACGCGATGATCCAGGCGGTTTCCGACAACCAGTACAACATCGGCATGACCGGCATCACCATCAAGGACGACCGCAAGGAGAAGGTGGATTTCTCCGATCCCTACATGCGCTCGGAACAGTTCATGCTGGTGCGCGGCGATGAAAGCCGCTTCACCGACGCCAAGACCTTCGGCGCCTTCAAGGACGGACTGATCGGCGCGCAGGCAGGCACGACGCCGTTCTACACCGCCGTCTACAGCGTGCTCGACGGCAACGAGCAGAACCCGCGCATCAAACTGTTCGAGACGTTCGGGGCCACGGTACAGGCGCTGAAATCCGGCGACGTCGATGTCGTGCTGACCGACGGCACCGCCGGCAAGGGCTATGTCGACGCTTCGGCGGGCAAGCTGAAGCTGATCGGCGGCCCGCTCGGCACCGAGGATTTCGGCTTCATCTTCCCCAAGGGGTCGGACCTGGTGAAGCCGGTCAACGCCGCGATCGCCGCGCTCAAGGCGGATGGCACGCTGGATGCGCTGAACAAGAAGTGGTTCCTTGATTACAAGATGGGGCAGTGAGCCCATCTTGGTGCGCGCAGTGGATTTGCAGGAAATTGCGCTGACTCGGCGCGATTTCCTTTCCGGCGCCTTTTGATGCCATCCGCATCCACCACCAAACCCGAATTCCCCTGGTGGCTGGCCGTCGCCGCCATCCTTGCCTTGGCGGCGGCGCTGTTCATCGCCACCAGCGATCTCTACGCCCAGGTCTTCGCCACCGTCGCCAAGGGTATCGGCATCACCGTCTTCGTCACCGTCGTTGCCTTCGCCATGGCGTCGGTCATCGGTCTCGGCATCGCGCTGATGGGCCTGTCTGCTTCAACCTGGCTGCGGCAGATCGCGCGCTTCTATGTCGAGATCATCCGTGGCGTGCCGATCCTGGTGCTGCTGTTCTGGATCGCGTTTGCCGGCGCGCCGGCCTCCGTCGCGGCCTGGAACGCGCTGACCGCGCCGCTGCAGAATGCCGGCCTGTTCGGCGAGCTTCTGGTGCGCGACGTGTCGTTGCTGTGGCGCGCCATCATGGCGCTGACCATCGGCTATTCGGCCTTCATCTCGGAGGTCTTCCGGGCCGGCATCCAGTCGGTCGAGAAAGGCCAGATAGAGGCGGCGAAGGCTTTGGGGCTGAGTCGCGCGCAGCGCTTCCGGCTGGTCGTGTTCCCCCAGGCGATCCGCACCATCCTGCCGCCGCTCGGCAATGATTTCGTCGCCCTGGTCAAGGATTCCTCGCTGGTCTCGGTGCTCGGCGTCGCCGACATCACCCAGATGGGCAAGGTCTATGCGGCCGGCTCATTCCGCTTCTTCGAGACCTATTCGATAACGGCCTATATCTACCTCATCCTCACAGTCGGCCTTTCGCTGGCGCTCAGGACGCTGGAGCGGCGTTTGCGCCGCCAGCAGGAGGAATAGTTTTTCGGCAAGGACAGCGTTAGGCTCGGCTGCTGACCGGAGGAGGAGCTTGCCCATGAACATCGACAAGGCCAATGCGGCGCTGGATTCGGTCTACACCGCCGATACGCCCGAAACGCTGGCGCCGGCCTATGCCGCATGGGCGGCGACCTATGACAGCGAGACCGCCTCGCTCGGTTATCTCCTGCCGTTCCTGATCACCGCCTGGGTGGCGCGCCACGTGCCGGCGGGCGAGGGGCCGCTGCTCGACGCCGGCTGCGGCACCGGCCTGTCGGGACCTTCGTTGAAGGCGCTCGGCTACGGCGACATCGCCGGGCTGGATCTCTCGAACGACATGCTCAAGATCGCCGGCAGCCGCAACGCCTACAGCGAACTGAAGCAGGCGATGCTGGGCGGACCGCTGCCGTGGCCGGATGGGCATTTCCGAGCCTTCTTCTCGACCGGCGTGTTCACAATCAGCCATGCGCCGGCATCGAGCCTGCACGAACTGGTGCGCATCACGAAGAAGGGCGGCCACGCCATCTTCACCGTGCGCGACCAGGTGTTCGAGAGCGGCGGTTTTCAGGCTGTCTTCGACGAATTGGAGCAGGCAGGGAAATGGCGGGCGGTCGAGGCAAGCCCGTGGTTCCGCTGCTATGCGATCGGCGAGCCGGAGGCTCTGGTGAAGACGTTTGTGTTCGAGGTGCTTTGAGCGGACTTCCCTTCCCCCCTTGTGGGGGAAGGTGGATCGGCGCGATAGCGCCGAGACGGATGAGGGGTGTTCCAGGGGAAAGCCAGCGTCTCACTCCGCTGGAACACCCCTCATCCGTCGCCTGCGGCGACACCTTCTCCCACAAGGGGAGAAGGAAGAAGCGCTGACCCACGCCGCAATTGCCGAAAAGCCAAAACATTGCTATCTACCCGGCCATGGAAGAGCTTTTTGGCGATCCGGCTTACAAGGGATTCGTGCTGCAGGACAGAAAACGCCTGCCGTCGCGCTTTTCCGCGCGCGTGTCCGGCGCCCTGACCAGCCGACTTCGCTGATCCTGACGGCCGGCCGCGGGTTTGCGGCATCAGCTCTTTCCCATTCTCATATCGACGGATTTACGCACATGAGCGCACCGCGCACCCTCTACGACAAGATTTTCGACGACCATGTCGTCGACCGCCAGGACGACGGCACCTGCCTGCTCTATATCGACCGCCACCTCGTCCATGAAGTGACCAGCCCGCAGGCCTTTGAAGGCCTGCGCATGAGCGGCCGAAAAGTCCGCCATCCGGAAAAGACGCTGGCCGTGGTCGATCACAATGTCTCGACTTCGCCCGAGCGCAAGTTCGGCATCAAGAACGAGGAAAGCCGCATCCAGGTCGAGGCGCTGGCCAAGAACGCCAGGGATTTCGGCGTCGAGTATTATTCGGAGAACGACATCCGCCAGGGCATCGTCCACATCATCGGCCCCGAGCAGGGCTTTACGCTGCCCGGCATGACCATCGTCTGCGGCGACAGCCACACCTCCACCCATGGTGCTTTCGGCGCGCTGGCGCATGGCATCGGCACGTCCGAGGTCGAGCATGTGCTGGCGACGCAGACGCTGATCCAGCGCAAGGCCAAGAACATGCTTGTGCGCGTCGATGGCGTGCTGCCTGAAGGCGTCACCGCCAAGGACATCATCCTCGCCATCATCGGCGAGATCGGCACCGCTGGCGGCACCGGCTACGTCATCGAATATGCCGGCGAGGCGATCCGTGCGCTGTCGATGGAAGGCCGCATGACGATCTGCAACATGTCGATCGAGGGCGGTGCGCGCGCCGGCCTGATCGCGGCGGACGAGACCACCTTCGCCTATGTCAAGGACAAGCCGCGCGCGCCCAAGGGCGCTGCCTGGGACGCGGCGCTCGAATACTGGAAGACGCTGCGGACCGACGAAGGCGCGCATTTCGACAAGGTGATCGTGCTCGACGCGGCCAAGCTGCCGCCGATCGTCTCCTGGGGTTCCTCGCCCGAGGACGTCGTCTCCGTGCAAGGCATCGTGCCCAACCCGGAAGACATTCCAGACGAGAACAAGCGCACCTCCAAGCTGCGCGCGCTCGACTATATGGGCCTGACGCCAGGGACGAAAATCACCGACATCACGCTCGACCGCGTCTTCATCGGCTCCTGCACCAATGGCCGCATCGAGGATCTCCGCGCCGTCGCCAAGGTGGTCGAGGGCAAGACGGTCAGCCCGCATGTCGATGCCATGATCGTGCCGGGCTCCGGCCTGGTCAAGGAGCAGGCGGAAGCCGAGGGTCTCGACAAGATCTTCCGCGCCGCCGGGTTCGACTGGCGCGAGCCGGGCTGCTCGATGTGCCTTGCCATGAACGACGACCGGCTGAAGCCGCATGAACGCTGCGCCTCGACCTCGAACCGCAATTTCGAGGGCCGGCAGGGCTTCAAGGGCCGCACCCATCTGGTGTCGCCGGCGATGGCGGCGGCGGCGGCGATCGCCGGCCACTTCGTCGACATCCGCGACTGGAAGTAGGCCGTCCGATCCCGAGCGCATTCCAGGCCCCGGACCGCGTCGCTGTCCGGGGCCTTTCTTCATTCACGCGGCCGCATATGCGCCTTCGCTTAACCGCTTGTTTGGGCTTGCCCCCTATGGTCTTCCCCGACGTCAAACGAAGGGAAGTCACGGTCCTTTGGACACTGGCCTATTGATAGCGCTGCTCAATCCGACGATCGCGCTGGCGCTCGGCGCGGCGTTCCTCGTCCTGTGGTTCTATCAGCGCCATCGTCCCTACCTGGCGGTGCTGGCGCTCAGCTACTGCGTGTCGGCGCCGGGATTCCTGTTCCAGTATTTCACCTTGCCCATTGGCGTGGTGCTGACCAAGCTGGTGTCGAACATCTGCTTCTCCATCGCCGCCTGCTGCCTGTCCGGCGCCATCATTGCCCGCTATGGCAGGAAGGTGCCCGCAGTGGGAATCGCCGTTCTGGCGGGCGGCGGCCTTGCGGCCTTCGCGTGGTTCCTGTTCGTCACGCCGGATCTCACCTGGCGCATCCTGGCGATGAATTTCGGTTTCGGTGGCGTCAGCCTGCTCGTCGCCGCCGAACTGCGCCCGGTGCGCAACAATGGCCCGACAGAAATGATCCTGTTCGTGTTGTCGCTGCTGTCCAGCGTCAACTTCTTCGTACGCACCCTGGTGGTGGTCATCGCGCACGGGCCCTTCGCCAGTTATGACGGCTTCTACGGCTCGTCCTATTGGACGACGGCGCTGTTGTCGCACGCGCTGCTGTCGCTGCTGATCGCGCTTTGCCTCTTCACCGCCGCCGCGCTCGACGTGATGAAGGCACTAAAGACGGAAACCCATACCGATCCGCTTTCGGGGCTGCTCAACCGCCGAGGTTTCGGGGAGCGCGCGGCCATGCTGCTGCAGCGTTGCGCCGTGGCCAAATTCCCGGTGGCGCTGGTGCTGGCCGACCTCGACCATTTCAAGGCCCTCAACGACGTGCACGGGCACGCCGCCGGCGACCGGGTGATCGCGGACTTCGCCGCCAAACTGCGCTCGGCCACGGGAGCACGAGGTGCCGCGGGCCGTATCGGCGGGGAGGAGTTCGCCGTGCTCCTGCCGCTGACCGATCTCGCCGCCGCGCGGCTGTTCGCCGAAGCGGTGCGCACGGTCTATTCGGCCGGCGGCGTCGACGGGCTTCCCGCCGGCACCAAGGTCACCGCCAGTTTCGGCGTGGCGGCCCGCAGCGGCGACGAGACGCTGGAACCCTTGATGCGCCGGGCCGACGAGGCGCTTTACAAGGCCAAGAAAAACGGTCGCGACAGCGTGCGCCTTTCCTACGAGCGACCGGAGACGGTGTTCGTGCCGGAGCCGGTCAAGGCCTGCTGACCACCACCTCCGCGCTTCGCGTTAACGTCTTTTTCGCCCGTCGATGTTTAGCTGTCGGCGGGGGTTTGAGGATCTATGAACGGCGCCAACTTCATCCTGTTGATCAACCTGTCGGTTGCCGGCCTGCTGGCGGCATCCTTCATGGCGGTCTCGTTCCATGATGCCGGCCGCGCCCCGGCGCGCTGGCTGGCGTCAGGCTATGTCCTGGGCATGGCCTACTTTGCCATCGAATTCAGCATTCCCGCCTTCAGCGACGCGCGGCTTCCGGTGGCTGCCGCCTTCGCCGTCTTCCTTGGCGCCACCATTGCCTTCAATGGCGGGCTTGCGCGAAAATATGGCGTGGCGCCGCCATGGACGCCGATGCTGTTCTTCCTGGCCGCCGCCACCATCGCGGTCTATTTCGTGCAGGATCTGCCGCGCCAGTCGCTCACTCGCATGATGGCCTACCAGCTTCCCTACGCAGTCATGCAGTTCGTCGGCCTTGGCATCGTCTGGTCGTCGCGGCAAAGCCGTGGCCGGCTCGATCTGATCCTGATGGCGGTGCTTGCCGCCAGCGGCCTGCAGTTTGCCTCAAAGCCTTTCATCGCGCATGCGCTGGGCGGCTGGGGCGCCAATCCGCAGGCCTATCTGCAAAGCAGCTACGCGCTGGTGTCGCAGTCGCTCGGCACGGTCTTCGGGCTGGCGCTGGCGCTGCTCATTCTGGCCATCCTGGTCCGCGACATACTCGCCGAAGTGACATCGAAGTCAGAGATGGACACGCTGTCGGGCCTGCTCAACCGTGGCGGCTTCACGCGTCAGGCGGAGCTGGCCGTGCACGACGCCACGCGTTCGGGCATGCCGGTGGCGATGGTCATTGCCGATCTCGATCATTTCAAGACCATCAACGACAGTTTCGGCCATGCCTCCGGCGATCGGGTGATCGAGACCTTCGCCGGCCTGCTGCGAGAAGCGGCCGAGAGCCATCACGTGGTTGGCCGCATCGGTGGCGAGGAGTTTGCCGTTATCCTGTCAGGCGCCAATCTTGCAACCGCCCGGCTGTTCGCGGAAGGCACCCGCCACGCATTCGGCGCGTTGCCCATCAGCGGGCTGCCGGCCGACAGCCGCTGCACGTCGAGCTTCGGCATTGCCGAGCTTCACATCGGCGAGGGTTTCTCCGACCTGATGCGGCGTGCGGATGAAGCGCTCTATCTGGCAAAGAATGCCGGGCGCGACTGCGTGCGTGTCTCCACCGGGCCGGCCGATGGGCTGGCCGTTGTAAAAATCGGCCAGGCCCGTTTCAGCGGCAGGGGCTGAGCTGCGGCATCTCGCCATCGGAAAGGCCGTACATATAGGAGCGGCCCTTGACGAACACCGGCGGGCGATAGCAGTCGCCGTCGCCCGATATGTCGTCGGATTCGTTCTGGTAGATCACCTTGGGCTGGCCGGCGCTGGTGTAGTCGGACAGCTGCTTGGCCAGCTTGCCTTCGCCGACGATGATGCGCTTGTAGCCAGCGGCGCTGTCGATGACGAGATTGCCGAACGAATCGGCGTAGACGCGGTCATGGTGGCGCAAGCCGGCCTCGGCCGGCGCGGCCACCGCAACCGCAAGTGCCGTCAGCGTGACGGCCGCGAGGCTTGTCCGTACTGATTTGGCCCGCACTGATTTGGAACGCATGTCGCTCTCCCTTTGTCGGCGCGAGAGAGATCGCGCCCCGATCTGGTCCGAATCGGAAATTAACCCTTTCTTAACCTTTGTTAAGGGGCGGAGCGGTTCCGTGGCCGTTTCTTAATGAACATGGTTAATTTATAGGCGTCGCGTTCGAGTTGCCGCCGATATCCACGGCCGGCCGGCGTGGCCCGCTGGAATCCCGGGTGAACTTGATCTCGGCGCGCCGCGTGGCTAGCGTGCCCGGGCATGAGAGGGGCAGCACATGATGTTTGGCCGAACGGTTCGGGTGTCGTTCGTTATTCCGCTGCTTCTCGCGGCCGGTGCCTGTGTGCCGCAAGACGGCGCGCCCAAGGCAGCGAGCACGGTGACACCCGTGGTGGCGCCTGCCGCCCCCACCCAGCAACAGCCCGCGCCGCCGGCGACCAAGATCACCACGGACCTCACGGCGCCACGCTTCACCACGGGCACGGCCACCTATAGATGCGGCAATGGCGGCATGATCACCATCCAGAATTTCGGCACGTCGCTGCGTGTGGTGGGGCAGGAAGGCGCCACCGAGGAGTTCGCGGCGTCGCCGGCCAACCAGAGCAGCCGCTACCAGGCGGTGACGCATGACGCAATCGTGATCGACGGACGCGAGGCGCTGGTGATGAAGAGAGGGTCGACGCCGCAGACCTGCACCCGCTGACGCAAATCCCGACACGGCAGCGCCCCGGGCCAGACATGCTGCACTGCAGCGATATCGAGCCGGCTTCGGGTGTCCGGCCGCTAATCGATTGAAGCCGCATCCGACCTTTTAGTCAGACTAAATTACGTTTTCGAAACGGTTTTCTGGCTTTGACGCGGTGCAAAAAGAGCATTAGAAACCGGCTGTCCGAAGTCGCAACCGGAAGCGGCAATGCCGCATTTCCACCTGAGGCGGGAGACGCCGAACTGGGGCAGCCATGAGCAAATCACCAGCCACCCAAGCCAGACGCGAAAGGCCGCTTTCGCCGCACCTGACGGTCTACCGGCCGCCGATCACCATGACGATGTCGATCATCCATCGCATCACGGGTGGCGCGCTCTATTTCGGCACGCTGCTGGTCGCCGTCTGGCTGATGGCGGCGGCGAGTTCGCAAGCCACGTTCGACTGGGTGAACTGGGCTTTCGGCACCTGGCTCGGCCGGCTCATCCTGTTCGGCTACACCTGGGCGCTGATGCATCACATGCTGGGTGGTGTCCGCCATCTGGTCTGGGACACCGGCGCCGGCCTGGAAAAACACACGGCCTCGAAGATCGCCTGGGCGACGCTTGCCGGCTCGGTCCTGCTCACACTCCTGATCTGGATCGCCGGCTATATGGCGCGGGGGGCCTGACCATGAGCACCGGAAAGACCGACATGCGTACGCCGCTGGGCAAGGTCCGCGGCCTGGGCTCGGCCCGCGAAGGCACCGGGCATTTCTGGCGCCAGCGGCTGACGGCCATCGCCAACATCCCGCTGACGCTGTTCTTCGTCGGCTTCCTCATCGCGGTCAATGGTCATGGCTACGCGGAAGTGCGCGCGACGCTCGCCAATCCCTTCGTGGCCCTGGTGCTGGCGCTGATGCTCATCTCCGGGCTCTATCATATGCGGCTCGGCATGCAGGTGATCATCGAGGACTATCTGCATGGCGAGGGCATGAAGCTCGCGCTGATCGCACTCAACGCCTTCTTTTCGATAGCGGTCGGCGTCGCTTCGCTCTTCGCCCTGCTCAAACTGGCATTCGGAGGCTGAAGTCTTGGCCCAGGACACGAAATCAGCCAACACGGCAGGCTACACCTTTGTCGACCACAAGTTCGACGTGGTCATCGTCGGCGCCGGAGGCGCTGGCCTGCGCGCCACGCTCGGCATGGCCGAACAGGGCCTGCGCACGGCCTGCATCACCAAAGTGTTCCCGACGCGCTCGCATACGGTCGCCGCGCAAGGCGGCATCGCCGCCTCGCTCGCCAATATGGGTCCGGACAACTGGCAGTGGCACCTCTTCGACACCGTCAAGGGGTCGGACTGGCTGGGCGACATCGACGCGCAGGAATACATGGTGCGCGAGGCACCTGCGGCAGTCTACGAGCTCGAGCACTACGGCGTGCCGTTCTCGCGCACGGAAGAGGGCAAGATCTACCAGCGGCCCTTCGGCGGCATGATGATGAATTTCGGCGAAGGGCCGCCGGTGCAGCGCACTTGCGCGGCCGCCGACCGTACCGGTCATGCCATGCTGCACACGCTCTACGGCCAGTCGCTGAAGAACAACGCGCAGTTCTTCATCGAATATTTCGCGCTCGACCTGATCACGGAGCCGGACGGCACCTGCACCGGCGTGGTGGCCTGGAACCTCGACGACGGCACCATCCACCGGTTCTCCGCCAAGATGGTGGTGCTGGCGACCGGCGGCTATGGCCGCGCCTATTTCTCCGCCACTTCGGCGCATACCTGCACCGGCGACGGCGGCGGCATGGCGGCGCGCGCGGGGCTTGCGCTGCAGGACATGGAGTTCGTGCAGTTCCATCCGACCGGCATCTACGGCGCCGGCTGCCTGATCACCGAGGGCGCGCGCGGCGAGGGCGGCTATCTCGTCAATTCCGAGGGTGAGCGCTTCATGGAGCGCTATGCGCCGTCGGCCAAGGACCTTGCCTCGCGCGACGTGGTCTCACGCTGCATGACGATGGAGATCCGCGAAGGCCGCGGCGTCGGGCCGAAGAAAGATCACATCTTCCTGCACCTCGACCATCTCGACCCGGCCGTGCTGCATGAGCGGCTGCCGGGCATCTCGGAATCGGCCAAGATCTTCGCCGGCGTCGACCTGACCAAGGAGCCGATCCCGGTGCTGCCGACGGTGCATTACAATATGGGCGGCGTGCCGACCAATTATTGGGGCGAGGTGCTCAACCCGACCGCCGAAAATCCAGACCGGGTCTCGCCCGGCCTGATGGCGGTCGGCGAGGCCGCCTGCGCATCCGTGCACGGCGCCAACCGGCTGGGCTCGAATTCGCTGATCGATCTGGTCGTCTTCGGCCGTGCCGCGGCGATCCGCGCCGGCGAGGTGATCGACCGCCATTCGCCCATCCCTTCGCCCAACGCGGCCTCGGTCGAGAAGATCATGGACCGCTTCGACAGGCTGCGTCATGCCAACGGCTCAACGCCGACGGCGGTGCTGCGCGAGAAGATGCAGCGCGCCATGCAGGAGGACGCTGCGGTGTTCCGCACGCAGGAATCGCTCGAAAAAGGCTGCAAGCGCGTTTCCGAGATCTGGGGCGAGCTCAAGGACATCAGGGTCACCGACCGCTCGATGATCTGGAATTCGGACCTGGTCGAGACGCTGGAGCTGGAAAACCTGATGGCCAACGCCATCACCACCGTCTATGGCGCCGAAGCGCGCAAGGAGAGCCGCGGCGCGCATGCGCGGGAAGATTTTTCCGCCCGTGACGATGCCAACTGGCGCAAGCACACGCTTGCCCATCTGAGCGAGGACGGCAATGTCACGCTGACCTACCGGCCGGTGCACACCGAGCCGCTGGTGGCCGAAAAGGACGGCGGCATCAGTCTCGCCAAGATCGCGCCGAAGGCGCGAGTGTACTGACAATGGCTACGGCGGCGGGATATTCCGGTACGCCCCTTCCGGCCAAGCTCGGCCTGAAGGACGGCATGATTGCCGCCTTCATCGCGCTGCCGAGGGAACTCGAGAGCCTCACAGGGGCCGTTGATTTCGCCGAGGTCGACCGGCTGGCCGAATGGTCCGACATTTCGGGCGCAACCCTGAAATACGATGCTGTCCACGCCTTCACCAGACAGCGCGCCGAGATCGAGGATCGCCTCGGCGCCGTCGAAGCGGCGATCAAGCGCGATGGCATGGTCTGGGTGTCCTGGCCAAAGAAAGCCTCGAAGGTGGTCACCGACGTCACCGAGGGCGTTGTCCGCGCTGAAGCGCTCAAGCTCGACCTTGTCGACGTCAAGGTCGCCGCCGTGAACGAAATCTGGTCCGGGCTGAAGCTCGTCATCCGAAAGGACCTGAGGTAATGGTCGAACTCACGCTTCCCAAGAATTCCAAGGTCCAGCAGGGCAAGACCTGGCCGAAGCCGGAAGGCGCGACCAACCTGCGCGAATACCGCATCTACCGCTGGTCGCCGGATGATGACGAGAACCCGCGCATGGACACCTATTTCGTCGACATGGACGATTGCGGGCCGATGGTGCTCGACGCGCTGCTCTACATCAAGAACAAGATCGACCCGACGCTGGCCTTGCGCCGCTCCTGCCGCGAAGGCATTTGCGGCTCCTGCGCCATGAACATCGACGGCTCGAACACGCTCGCCTGCACCAAGGGCTGTGACGACATTTCCGGCGCCGTCAAGGTCTACCCGCTGCCGCATATGCAGGTGGTCAAGGACCTGGTGCCGGACCTCACCAATTTCTATGCCCAGCACGCCTCGATCGAGCCGTGGCTGAAGACGGTGTCGCCGACGCCAGCCAAGGAATGGCTGCAGAGCCATGAGGACCGCGAGAAGCTCGACGGGCTTTACGAGTGCATCCTGTGTGCCTGCTGCTCGACGTCCTGCCCGAGCTACTGGTGGAACGGCGACCGCTATCTCGGCCCGGCGACGCTGCTGCAGGCCTATCGCTGGCTGATCGACAGCCGCGACGAGGCCAAGGGCGAACGGCTCGACAATCTCGAAGACCCGTTCCGGCTCTACCGCTGCCACACCATCATGAACTGCGCGCAGACCTGCCCGAAGGGGCTGAACCCCGCCAAGGCGATCGCCGAGATCAAGAAGATGATGGTGGAGAGACGGGTTTAGGCCTTCGCTTGCGGCAATCTCCAACGCAGCGATCCTTCGCGCCCCCCTTTGTCCTGCCGGACATCTCCCCCACGGATGGGGAGATTGGCCGTCATCCTGGCTTTGGCCAATCTCAAGGTTGAAAGATCGGGCGCCGTCGGCGAAGCTGCCGATCCCCCCATGGGGGGAGATGTCCGGCAGGACAGAGAGGGGCGCTGTCCCGCGAGCGTCAGAAAGGATAGCAGCCCAATGACTGACCTTCCCATCCTCTCTCCCGTCGAAGCGCGCGTGCTTGGCTGCCTGATCGAGAAGAAGGAGCTGACGCCGGACGTCTATCCGCTGACGCTCAATGCGGCACTTGCCGCAGCCAACCAGAAGACGGCGCGTGAGCCTGTCATGGCGCTGGAACAGACAGAGGTGCACCGGGCGCTGAAGCTGCTTGAGCAGAAAGGGCTGGTGCGGCAGATGTTCGGCTCGCGCGTCGAGCGCTACGAGCACCAGATGGCGCAGCGCTTTTCACTGACCACGCCGCAGACCGCCTTGCTTGGCCTGCTCTTGCTGCGCGGACCGCAGACGGCGCATGAACTGCTGGCGCGAGCCGAGCGCATGGCACGGTTTTCGTCGATCGAGGATCTGCGCGGAGAACTCGACATGCTGATCGGCCGCCGGCCGCCGTTGGTGCAGGAAATTCCGCGCGGGCCGGGCCAGCGCGAGGACCGCTATGTGCATCTGCTCGCCGGCCCGGTGGACGTCGCAGCGCTATCGGCGCAACGGAGTGTGACGGCGATGCCTGCCTCCGACCTGGAAGCGCGGTTGGAGGCGCTGGAGCAGGAAGTCGCGGCACTACGCGCGCGGCTTGATGCGCTGGGCGCTTAGCCCTCTTCTCTGATTAACGTGCCCGGCGCGACCATGCGCGCCGGATTTCACACGGGATGCCGCAATCTCAGCCCAGCCTGGCGTCGAGCGAAACCTTGATCGCGCCGAGCGCCTTGGAGACCGGGCATTCGGCCTTGGCCTTCTCGGCCAGTTCCTTGAACTTCGCCGCATCGATGCCGGGCACCTTGCCGACCAGCGTGATCGCGCTGCCGGTGATGCCGGTGCCGGGAACCAGCGTCACCACGGCCTTGGCGTCGAGTTCTTCCGCCGGCGTGCCGTTCTCGGCCAGGAAATGCGAGAGCTGCATGGCGTAGCAGCCGGCATGGGCGGCGGCGATCAACTCTTCCGGATTGGTGCCGGATTTGCCGCTTTCGTCCTCGAAGCGCGCCTTGAACGAATAGGGCGTACCCTTCAGGGTTCCGCTCTGCGTGTCGAGCGTGCCCTTGCCTTCTTTCAGATTGCCTTTCCAGACGGCGTTTGCGGTGCGGTCCATGGAGTCCTCCTGGGTTGTCGTGAACTTTGTCGTGGGTGAGCCAGCGTCAGGCCAACTATAGCGCGGGCGTGCGCGAAGACCACTGCGCTGTTTGCACCACGGCGCGATGACGGCCCCCTTCTTCCGGGAAAAAATATGCATGCAAAAATGTCGGCTTCCATCCGGGCCGACCGTCCTGCGGGCGGCCACGGGAATTGTGGCCGGATGGAGGTTCACATGGACAATCTGTTTTTCGCGCTGTGGAAGAGGCCGGGCCGCGGGCCTGAGCGAGAGGAAGACTTCTGGCTGGACCCGCCGGCGTCCGGCTTCGGCAGGCTGCTGGCCGCTGTTGCCATCATTGTGGTCGCGGCATGCCTTCTCGATCATGCGGCGGCGGTCGACCGCAAGGCTGACATGGTTGTCGCCGCATCCTATGGTTTGGCGCAGGAAGGGAGCTTGAAATGAAATATGTCTGTCTGGTCTATGGTGAGGAAAAAGATCTTTATGCACTTACCGCCGAAAGGTCGGCCAAACTCGACGCCGACTCGCTGGCCTACGACAGGTCATTGGATCAACAAGGCAAGCTGATCGTCGCGCAGGCACTGCAATCGGTGACGACAGCCAAGACCGTGCGCCGTCGCACGGGCAAGCGGTTGATCATCGATGGGCCCTTCGCCGAAACCAAGGAGCAGTTGCTTGGCTTCGTCATGGTCGAGGCCGAAAATCTCGACGAGGCGCTGGACATTGCCGCCGGCATTCCGCTGGCCGAAATCGGCACGATCGAGGTTCGGGCCGTCTACGACATACCGGGGTCATAGGCGGCCCCCGGCTTCGATGGCGCGAACCGGCTTGTTTACCCGCCTAAGCTTCACCAGCCACGAATTGTTTTTTCTTCGTTAGAGGCAACTCTTGCGTGTTGAAGCAACGCGACAGTTCTCCTATCGTCGCCGGGATTTTCGGGGGATTTGGACATGCCTTTCCTGATTGCTGTCCTTGGCGTGCTCGGCGCGGCGGCGTTCTGGTGGTACCGGATGAAGGCGATGAACGACGCCGCGCGCGAGGTCGCCGACGTCGTCGGGCGCGTGCAAGGCAACATCAGGCGCAAGAAACTGCGCAAGCAGGCCGCGCTCTCGCCGCTGACGGCGATCGACGATCCGGTTGTGGCCGCCGCGACGCTGATCACCGCGATAGTTTCGGAAGATGGCCCGGTTCTGCCGCAGCGCGAGGCCGTCATTCGCGAGGTGATTTCGCAGATCGCGGCCGGCCAGAAGAAGACCGACGAGGCGGTTGTCTATGCCAAGTGGGCTGCCTCGCAAATAGACGACACCACCATTGTCATCGACAAGCTAGCACCCTTCTTGCGCGAGCGCCTCGACCCGAGCGAACGGGACGATCTGCTGCAGATGCTGAACCGGGTTGCTCAGGGCGGAGAGCGGAGCCTGAAGATACCGGACCAGCGCATGCTGCGACTGCGCCAGAAGCTCGGTTTTGAAGTGAACTAGGACCCTTGGGTCCATCGGCAGTTCGCAGACCTTGGTGATTGATGACGAAGCTGGGCAGGTTCAGATCGCCTCGCCCTTCAGCAGCCTTGGCGTGCCGGCGGAAAGGCCCGATGCCTGGCGGATGAAGAACTCCTTCAGCCGTGGCATGCGTTCGACGAGGCCGAGGCCGATGTCGCGGACGGTGCGCAGCGGGGTGATGTCGTTGGAAAACAACCGGTTCAGCACATCCGTCGTGATGCCCATCTGCACCGTGTCGAAACGGCGCCATTGCTGGTAGCGCTCCAGCACGTCGAGCGCGCCGATGTCCTGGCCGAGCCGGTCGGCCTCGACGATCACCTCGGCAAGTGCGGCTACATCCTTGAAGCCGAGATTGAGGCCTTGGCCGGCGATCGGATGGATGCCGTGCGCGGCGTCGCCGGCAAGTGCGATGCGCGGCGCGACGAAGGCGCGCGCGATGGTGAGGCCGAGCGGCCAGGCGCGCGGCTTGTCGGCGACGCGGATTTCTCCCAGCTTGAGGCCGAAGCGCTGTTCGAGTTCATGCTCGAAGACGAGATCGTCGCCTTCCACGAGCATTTTGGCGTCTTCAGTCCGTTCGACCCAGACGATCGATGAACGGTTGGTGCCGTCCTCGTCGGGTTTCAGCGGCAGCGTGGCGAAGGGGCCGGCGGGCAGGAAATGCTCTTCGGCGCGACCATTGTGCGGCCGCTCGTGAGCGACGGTGCAGACGATGCCGGACTGGCCGTATTCCCACTTGACCGTCTTGATGCCGGCCATGTCGCGCAGTTTCGAATTGACACCGTCGGCGGCAACCAGCAGCCGCGCCGTCAACGTGGCGCCGTCGGCCAGGTGCACCGTGATGCCGGCGCCATTGGTCTCAAAACCTTGCACCGCCACGCCTTCGATGATGTCGATGCCGAGCTTTTCGGCTTTGGCCCGCAAGGCGCCGTTCAACGCCCGGTTGGCGACCATGTGCGCGAAGGGTTCGCCCGGCGCCACCTCGCCGCCGAAGGTCAGGAAAACCGGGCGCACCGGATCGGCGCTGCGTGAATCGGTGATGATCATCTCGGTGATCGCTTGCGCCCTCGGCGCGATTTCGGCCCAGACGCCGAGCTGGTCGAGCATGCGGCACGCGGCCGCGGCGATGGCCGAGGCGCGGCCATCCCTTTGCCAGGATCCGGCGGGCGCCGCATCGACCAGCGCCACGGCGAGGCCCGGCCGTGCCTGCTTCAGCGAGACGGCGGCGGCCAGGCCGACATAGCCGGCACCGGCGACGAGAACATCGAGCCCGGATCTGGTCTTGGCGTCGGCCTTGCCTTCCATTGTCCTGGCTCCTTCTCTCGGCGACCCTTTGCGCGCCGCCCGGGGGCTCGCGCCCTTGACGGCTCGTTCTTCCTGTCGGAAACCGCCATAGCAATTTTGCGGCGAGGTCACAAAACATGACGGCGGCGATCGACGAGCTTCTGCGCATTCTCGACCTCGAGAGGCTGGAACACAATCTGTATCGTGGTCGCAGCCCCCAGGTGGAGTGGCAGCGCGTGTTCGGCGGCCAGACCATCGCCCAGGCGCTGGTGGCGGCGCAGCGCACGGTGGAGCCGGACCGTTTCGTGCATTCGCTGCACGGCTATTTCATGCGCCCGGGCGACATCAAGGTGCCGATCATCTACGAGGTCGACCGCATCCGCGACGGCGGTTCCTTCACCACGCGGCGCGTGCTGGCGATCCAGCACGGACAGGCGATCTTTTCGCTGGAGGCTTCGTTCCAGGTCGACGAGAAAGGGCTCGAGCATCAGTTCGCGCTGCCCGACGACGTGCCGCCGCCGGAAGGGCTGAAGACGCAGCGCCAGCTGCTCGAAACTGCCGACCGGGTGCCGGAAGCGGTGCGCCGTTTCTGGGCGCGCGAGCGGCCGCTGGAACTGAGACCCGTCAATCTCCAGCACTATGAAAGCCGCGACAAGCTGCCGCCCCGGCAGAATGTCTGGATCCGCCTTGCCGGTCCGGTCCCCGACGACCGCGCGCTGCAGTCGGTGCTGCTCGCCTATCTCTCCGACATGACGCTGCTCGACACCTCGACCTTCGCGCATGGGCGCGGCCTGTTCGATCCCGACATCCAGGCCGCCAGCCTCGACCATTCGATGTGGTTCCACCGGCCGCATTCGCTCGATGGCTGGCTGCTCTATGCACAGGACAGTCCCTCGAGCTCGGGATCGCGCGGTTTCAGCCGCGGCACGCTCTATGCCCGTGACGGCACGCTGATTGCCTCGATGGCACAGGAAGGCCTGATCCGGCTCAAGCGTTGAGCACTTTGCGGGTCTTGTTTGAGCATGATCTTTTCCGAAACCCAGCCTCGCCTTTTCGGGGTCACTCCCAAAGCCGGCAAAATAGGCAATTTCGAAAAATTGCATAATTTTTGAGCATATGATGCACCGCAGGCGCCAGCACCTGCCGGTTCCGGCCACTCCATTCCCTTTGTTTACAACAGGTTAATACCCTGCTTCGGCACTTGGCACGGAGCTTGAATCCTTGGGGGCACTCTCCGGCTCCTCGGGATCGGTGAAGGTGTGCAAACGCGGGGGACCGCAACAGCAAAGGGTGAAACCTTATGAAAATCGTGATGGCAATCATCAAGCCGTTCAAGCTGGACGAGGTGCGCGAGGCGCTCACCGCCGTCGGCATCCAGGGCCTGACCGTCACCGAAGTCAAAGGCTACGGGCGTCAGAAGGGACATACGGAAATCTATCGCGGGGCGGAATACGCGGTCTCCTTCCTGCCGAAGATCAAGATCGAAGTCGCGGTCGCGGCCGACATGGTCGACAAGGCCGTCGAAGCCATCACCGCCGCAGCCAAGACCGGTCAGATCGGCGACGGCAAGATCTTCGTTTTCGGCATCGACCAGGCCGTGCGCATCCGCACCGGCGAAACAGACACCGACGCACTCTGAGCGGCGAACACGTATTCCAATGGAGAGTTCAATGAATATTCCTTCCACCTTGAAGACGACGGGACGGGCGGCCCTGCTGGGCTCGCTCGCTCTCGCAGCGTTGGGCAGCGTCGCCGCCTTCGCGCAGGAAGCCGCACCCGCTGCGGCGGCTGCCGCGCCGGCTGCCGCTCCGACCCCGGTGCTCGATACCGGCAACACCGCCTGGATGCTGACCTCGACGGCGCTGGTGCTGATGATGACCATCCCGGGCCTGGCGCTGTTCTACGGCGGCATGGTGCGCAAGAAGAACGTGCTTGCCACCATCATGCAGAGCTTCGCCATCACCTGCCTGGTGACGGTGCTGTGGTTCATGTTCGGCTATTCGCTGGCCTTCTCCGACGGCGGCGGCATGAATGCCTATCTCGGCGGCACCTCGAAATTCTTCCACCACGGCATCACCACCGCGAGCCTGTGGCTGCCGGGTGTGGCCAACATCCCTGAATTCGTCTTCTCGATGTTCCAGATGACCTTCGCCATCATCACGCCGGCGCTGATTGCCGGCGCCTTCGCCGAACGCTTCAAGTTCTCGGCACTGCTGATCTTCATGGCGCTGTGGCTGCTGGTCGTCTACGTGCCGATCGCGCATTGGGTCTGGGGTGGCGGCTTCCTCGGTACGGCTGGCGTTCTCGACTTCGCCGGCGGCACGGTCGTCCACATCAATGCCGGTGTAGCGGGCCTCGTCTGCGCGCTGGTGCTCGGCAAGCGCGAAGGCTATGGCACCACCAACATGGCACCGCACAACCTTGTCTATTCGGTCATCGGCGCATCGCTGCTGTGGGTCGGCTGGTTCGGCTTCAACGCCGGTTCGGAACTGGCGGCCGACGGCCTTGCCGGTGCCGCCATGCTCAACACCCAGGTCGCCACAGCCGCCGCGGCTCTGGCCTGGATGTTCGCCGAATGGATCATCGCCAAGAAGCCTTCCGTGCTCGGCATCATCTCGGGCGCCGTGGCCGGCCTCGTCGCGGTGACGCCGGCTTCCGGTTTCGTCAATCCGACCGGCGCCTTCATCGTCGGCATCGTCGCCGGCGTCGTCTGCTACCTCTCGGCGGTCAAGGTGAAGCACATGTTCGGCTATGACGACTCGCTCGATGCCTTCGGCGTGCATGGCGTCGGCGGCGTGATCGGCGCCTTGCTGACCGGCGTGCTCGCCGACCCGGCGATCAACAGCCTCTCGTCGGGCGCTTCGCTCGGCAAGCAGATCTACGGTGTCGCCGTCACCATTATTTGGACGGCGGTTGCCACCTTCGTCATCCTCTACGTCGTCAAGGCGCTGGTCGGCCTGCGTCCCACGACCCAGGAAGAGGTCGAAGGCCTCGACATTTCCCAGCATGGCGAAGTGGTGCCGTAAGGCATCCTTGCCACGGGGCCGGCGGAACCCTCCTCCCGCCGGCCCCATACCTCCAAGCACTTCCGGAAAACCGCAAAGGCACTTTTCCTGGAATTGCTGGAGTTCTTTGTTTTTACGCAATTCCGGACGGAAAACCGCGAAAGCACTTTTCCTGGAATTGCTCGCGTTCTTTGTTTTTACGCAATTCCGGACGGAAAACCGCAAAAGCACTTTTCCTGGAATTGCTTTGAAAAGCATCCCGTCGTGACGTCCTCGAAAGGGACTCACGCCTTGAGGCCCGGATCGCTCCGGGCCTCTTTTTTTGGCAAATTCTTCTTTCTGGTGGAGATCAACTTCGCGCAATCACGTTCGCGTGAAGGAGATTTTCGAGGAAACATCGACCGCCCTGTCTCCGAACTGTGGAGGCGCCCGTCGTTCTGACGCTCGTGTTTCGAAACATAGGGAAGGAATTTGCTCATGAACCTCAAGGATATCTGCCTCGGGGCACTCGCGCTTTCCATGGTCAGCGGCTTTGCATTTGCCGGCGCACTGGACGAGCCGGACAACATGGCGCCGTTCTTCACCGATTCCAGCATGAAAACCATGAAGCCGATGGAGGAATTCAAGGCAGCTTTCATGGCCATGCCGAAGGAGAAGCAGGACGCCATGATGAAGGAATGCCAGGACGCGGCGATGAGCAAGCCGCACGCCGAGTTCTGCGCCAATGTGAAGATGCTCGGCGGCGCCAACAAGTAAACGCACGGCCGACCCGACCAATGGATGGCGGGCCGAAGCGCCCGCCATTTTCATGTGACGCGAGCGCTGGAGGTGTCGATGTCGAAAGGACGATCGCCGCAGCCTTATAGTTAATGCGCCCTTAACCTTCCCACGCCTAGTCTGGCATCCGAATCTGCCGGAGTGCGTCATGCGCTCGGGCCAGGCAATCAAGACGGGGAAGAGCATGCGTTCAGGGGCTTCAGCACCGCTCGCGCTGACCGATACCGGGGGCGGCATCCAGGCATTCGCGCGGCGCCAGGTCGGCCGGCTGGTCGGCGCCGGCCTGTTCGCGTTCACCGCCTTCGCCGTCGCAAGCCTCGCGACCTGGAACGTCGCCGACCCGAGCTTCTCGCACGCCACCGCCAACACCGTCACCAACGCCATGGGCTATGCCGGCGCGGTCTTCTCCGACCTTGCGATGCAGTTCTTCGGCCTTGCCGCGGTTGCCGCGCTGGTTCCGGCCGTCGTCTGGGGCTATCTGCTGTTTTCGGCGCGCGGCGTCGACCGGCTGCCCAAGCGCGGGCTGTTCTGGTTCGGTTTTGCGCTGCTCGCCGCCGCGATCGCGGGCTGCGTGGTTCCGCCCAAGACCTGGCCGCTGCCTACCGGCCTCGGCGGCGTCTTCGGCGACATGGTGCTCAAGATTCCCGGCGTCCTCATCGGCGGCTATCCGACCGGACTGGTCGCCAGCGTGCTCGCCATATTGCTGGCTGCACCGGCGCTCTGGCTGTTCGCCTATGGCGCGGCGCTGATCGGGCGCAAGAACGGCTTCGCCGTGATGGAAGAACCGGCCGCGGCGGACCCGCGCGAGGACGAGCTTCTCTTCGACAATGACGAGGACGAGGGTGACGAGGGCATATTGGCGCTCGGCGCCATCACCCATTGGTGGCTGTCGTTGCGCGCGTGGATGCATCGCCGCGCGGTGCGCCGCAGGCAGGAGCGCGATGAGTTCGAGCCGGAGATGGAGCCACGCGCCAGTGCTTGGCGACGTGCCGCCGAACGGGTCGAGTCGGCCGAGTTCGCCGAATCCCGCATGAGCCAGGACGGCCGCGCCCGTGTCGAACCGGAATTCTTCGCCGCCATGGTGAACGACCGCGGCGTCTCCGTCGATCCGGCCGACGACGATGTCTTCGGCCGCGACGACGAGGACATGGATTTCGACGACGAGCCGGTCGCCCAGCGGCGTGCCCCCACTGCCAAGGTCCAGCAATTCCGTTCCGATGCCGCCACCCGGGTCGAGGCGCCGGCGGCGCGACCCGTGCCTGGCGCCCGCGTCCAGCGCGAGGCGCAGACCTCGCTGATCGGTTCGGACACGTTCGAAATGCCGTCGCTGCATTTCCTGTCCGAACCCAAGAACGTCGCGCGCGACCCAAGTCTTTCCAAGGACGCGCTGGAACAGAACGCGCGCCTGCTCGAAGGCGTGCTGGAGGATTTCGGCGTCAAGGGCGAGATCATCGCCGTTCGCCCGGGTCCGGTCGTCACCCTTTATGAGCTCGAACCCGCGCCGGGCATCAAGTCGTCGCGCGTCATCGGCCTCTCCGACGACATCGCCCGCTCGATGAGCGCGATCGCCTGCCGCGTCGCCGTCGTACCCGGCCGCAACGCCATCGGCATCGAGCTGCCAAACGCCAAGCGCGAGACGGTTTATCTCAGGGAGATCATGGCCAGCCGCGATTTCGAGACGACCAAGGCCAAGCTGGCGTTGGCGCTGGGCAAGACCATCAACGGCGAGGCCGTCATCGTCGACATCGCCAAGATGCCGCACGTGCTGGTCGCCGGCACCACCGGTTCGGGCAAGTCGGTCGCCATCAACACGATGATCCTGTCGCTGCTCTACCGGCTCACGCCGCAGGAATGCCGGCTGATCATGATCGATCCGAAGATGCTCGAACTCTCCGTCTATGACGGCATTCCGCATCTTTTGACGCCGGTCGTGACCGATCCGAAGAAGGCCGTGGTGGCGCTGAAATGGACCGTGCGCGAGATGGAGGACCGCTACCGCAAGATGTCCAAGGTCGGCGTGCGCAACATCGACGGTTTCAACGCCCGCGTCCAACAGGCCGAGAAGAAGGGCGAAAAGATCTCGCGCACCGTACAGACCGGCTTCGACCGCCAGACCGGCGAGGCGATCTACGAGACCGAGAATCTCGATCTCGAGCCGATGCCCTATATCGTTGTCATCATCGACGAAATGGCCGACCTGATGATGGTCGCCGGCAAGGACATCGAAGGCGCCGTCCAGCGCCTGGCGCAGATGGCGCGCGCCGCCGGCATCCATGTCATCATGGCGACGCAACGTCCCTCGGTCGATGTCATCACCGGCACCATCAAGGCCAATTTCCCGACCCGCATCTCCTTCCAGGTGACGTCGAAGATCGACAGTCGCACCATTTTGGGCGAGCAGGGCGCCGAGCAGCTGCTTGGCATGGGCGACATGCTCTACATGGCCGGCGGCGGCCGCATCCAGCGCGTGCACGGGCCGTTCGTCTCCGATGACGAGGTCGAGAAGATCGTCGGGCACCTGAAGCTGCAGGGCGTGCCGGAATATCTCGACGCCATCACCGAGGATGACGGCGAGGACGACGACGAGCCGTCCGGAAAGGGCGGTTCCGGTGGCGGAAGCGGTGGCAATTTCGAGGATTCCGACGATCCCTACGATCAAGCGGTCTCGGTGGTGCTGCGCGACGGCAAGGCCTCGACCAGCTACATCCAGCGGCGTCTGGGCATCGGCTATAACAGGGCCGCCTCGATCATCGAGAAGATGGAAAAGGAAGGCATTGTCGGCCCGGCCAACCATGCCGGAAAACGCGAAATCCTGGTGCCGACCGAAGACGACAAATTCTAGCTGGTGGGAGTTCGCGGCAACTTTGAACCTGCTGGCGCGTTCAGGCGATTGAGCAGCGATCGCCTCGCCAAACTTCAGCCCAACTGGGGGTTCACGACAGCGACCAAATCAGGAATCAAACGAGAGTGACCGATATGAAAAACGATCTTTCAGCGCTCAGCGATCTTGCCCCGACACGCCGCCAGTTGCTTGGCCTCGGTCTTGTGTTCGCCGGTGCCGCCGCCCTCAACGTGGTGCCCGGATTCGAGCTGCTGGCCTCGGCGCAGGCGGCCGCGCCTCCGGCGGCGCAAAAGATCGCCGACCATTTCTCAGCGGTCAAATCGATGAGCGGCGAATTCGTCCAGTTCGGCCCCAAAGGCGAGCAGACCGGCGGCAAATTCTTCCTGGAACGGCCGGGCAAGATCCGCTTCAATTATGACGGAGCTTCGAATTTCCGGGTGATTTCCGACGGCAGATCAGTTGCCATCCTCAACAAGAAACTGAACACGTCGGACCTTTATCCGCTATCAAAGACGCCGCTGAAGCTGCTGCTCGACGACCGCATCGACCTCTCCGGCGACCGCGTCAAGAGCGTCAAGGAAGAGGACGACCTCACCACCATCCAACTCTCCGACAGGTCGGTTTTCGGCAATGCGCGAATCACCATGATGTTCGACCCGAAAACCTACGACCTGCGGCAGTGGACGATTACCGACGCGCAGGGCAAGGACACGACGGTGATGATCTTCAACACCAAGGAAGGCGTCAGTTTCGCGCCGGACACCTTCGCCATCGACTATACGGCCAATCGCGAGCTGAACACGAAAACCAGGTAGGTTTCGTCGCCTCGCTTGTCTTTCCGGCGTGCGGCTGGCAGTAGTTCGGCGATCTCTCGCCGGACCTTGCCGCATGCCCTTTTCGATCGCGACCTGGAACATCAACTCCGTGCGCCTGCGCATGCCGATCATCGAACGCCTGCTCGATGAGTATGCGCCCGATGTGCTTTGCCTGCAGGAAACCAAGGTCCCGGACGAGCTCTTTCCCGAAAAAGCCTTTCGCAGGGTCGGCTATCCCTACATCGCATTCCATGGCCAGAAGGGCTATCACGGCGTGGCGACGGTGGCGCGGCGGCCGATCGAGGTCGTCGAAAGGCGCCGCTTCTGCGATATCGAGGACAGCCGGCATCTGTCGGTGACGGTGCGGGCCGGCGGCAAGACAATCCTGCTGCACAATTTCTACGTTCCCGCGGGCGGCGACGAACCGGATCCCGAGATCAACAGGAAGTTCAGGCACAAGCTCGATTTCGTCGCCGAGATGAATGCCATCCGGGCCGAGCATGACGAGGTGTCGGCCTCGGTGCTGGTCGGAGACCTCAATATCGCGCCGCTGGAGCATGATGTCTGGTCGCACAAGCAATTGCTCAACGTGGTCAGCCACACGCCGGTCGAGACCGAAAACTTCGAGGCGATGCGGCTGGCCGGCGGCTGGGTCGACCTGATGCGGCTCAACGTGCCTTCGGAACAGAAGCTTTACACCTGGTGGAGCTATCGTGCGCAGGATTGGGAGGCGTCCAATCGCGGCCGACGGCTCGACCATGTCTGGTCGTCGCCAAACCTGGTGCCTGATTTTGCCGGCTATGAGATCCTCCGGCAGGCACGTGGCTGGGACCGGCCTTCGGACCATGTGCCGGTCATCGCCAGGTTTGATCTGGATTAGTGCCACGTAGGTTTCGCGACGAATGTAGTGTGGTTCCGCTGGTTGTGCCTCAACCCGAAAAGCGCGGGGCCAGTTCCTCGATGCGGCGGATCATGTCGTGGAATTCCTCGGAGATGCGCTGGTGCAGTTTCACCGCCAATTCCGGATACTCCTCGAGGATGCGCCGGAACATCTTGCGGCTCAGCCTTATCACTTCCGAGTCGATTTCGGCCGAGGCGCTGGTCAGCCGGTTGGTGTCGGCGATCAGCGCCAGTTCGCTGAGCATCGTGCCGGGGCCGACTTTTCCAATCGGGATGCGCTCGCCATCTTGCTCGCGATAGAGCACGATGAGCCCGCTGACCACGACATAGGCCGAGTCGGCCACGTCGTCCTCGCGATAAAGCTTGTGGTCCGCCTGCACCAAAGTGGTCTCGGCACCGAAGGCGAGCAGGCGCAGCTGTTCCTGCGTGAAGCCCTCGAAAAGCCTCACGGCGGACAGGATGCGGATGTCGTCATCCAGCGCCATCTAGCTGTGTCCCCGAACGGTCAGTCCAATCCCTCCTCTGCGGTACGCTTCCTGAATCCCCCTCCAACAGGATCGTACCCGAAAACGGCCCCGTCCAGACCGCTCATTGGATAGTGAAATGTTTAAGGAACCAGCTTGTAGCCGCCGCTTTCTGTCACAAGAATTTCGGCATTGGAAGGATCACGCTCGATCTTCTGGCGCAGACGGTAGACATGGGTTTCCAGCGTGTGCGTGGTGACGCCGGAATTGTATCCCCACACTTCCTCCAGCAGCACGTCACGCGTTACCACCTTCTGGTCGGCGCGATAGAGATATTTGATGATCGAGGCCTCCTTTTCCGTCAGCCGCACCTTGCCGCCGCGCGGGTCAATGAGCAGTTTCTGGCTGGGCTTGAAGGTGTAGGGGCCGACCGAGAAGGTCGCGTCCTCGCTCTGCTCGTGCTGGCGCAACTGCGCCCGGATACGGGCAAGCAGCACCGCGAAGCGGAACGGCTTGGTCACATAGTCGTTGGCGCCGGCCTCGAGGCCCAGAATCGTGTCCGAATCGGTGTCGTGGCCGGTCAGCATGATGATGGGCGCCTTGTAGCCGCCCTTGCGCAGGATCTTCACCGCTTCCCTGCCATCCATGTCGGGCAAGCCGACATCCATGATGAGCAGATCGATGAGCCCGCCGCGCGCAGCGGTGACGCCTTTTGCCGCAGTGGATTCCTGCAGCACGTCGAATTCCTCGTAGAGGGACAGTTGCTCGACCAATGTGCCGCGCAGGTCGTCATCGTCGTCGACGATCAGGATGGTACGTGAGGTCATGGATCAATCCGTTGTTTTGAAAAGTGAATTCAGTTGACCGCTGCGTATTTATGCGGAAGCTGGCCGGCACAATAGCCGATCACAGTGATTTGTTCCGTGGCACGATCATACAAGAAAAAACGCGATCGCAATGCAGCCGGCGCAATTTTGGCAAAAGGGCTGCCCGTACTGACCGTGCGGGCGAGGCCCGGCCACCCAAGCCAAGGCCTGCTGCAGGCCGGCAAAACGGTGTTTGCGTGCGCGCTCGGGCGCGGCGGCATCTCGTCCGGCAAGCGGGAAGGCGACGGCGCCACGCCGCTCGCTTCGATGCGCATCCTGGCGGGCTATTTTCGGGGGGATCAGTTTGCCGCCGGCCGCAAGACGCGGCTGGCTATGGCGCCGATCGGGCCGGATCTCGGCTGGTGCGAGGTACCAGACGACCGCAACTATAACAGGCCGGTCAGGATTCCCTATGGCGCCAGCCACGAACGCATGCGGCGCGACGACCGGCTCTATGACGCCTGCCTGGTGCTCGACTGGAATATCGCGCCGCGCCGCCGCGGGCGCGGCAGCGCCATCTTCTTCCACCTGGCGCGCCCCGGCTTTACGCCGACGGAAGGTTGCGTGGCGGTGACCGCGCGCACGATGGCGCGGCTTTTGCCGCTGCTGTCGGACCGGACGGTGGTGAGGGTGGTGAGGTGAGGAATAGGGAATAGGGAAAGTCTTCAGTAGGAGCAGGCACGCCCAGGCCGCATCATCTGCCCTGCTCCCTGCTCCCTGCTCCCTACTCCCTACTTCCTACCTCTTCCTATTCCGCTGCCAGCCGATGTCGAGAAGGCCCAGCCGGCCGGTCTCACGGTCCATGGCCTTCGCGATGTCCTTGCGGGCGGCACCGATATCGCGCAACTGGCGATCGGACAGATCCTCGACGTCCTGGTGGGCAAGATTGATCGCGACCCTGGCCTGCCGCAGCCAGTCACGGACAGCCGACAGCCAGCTTGGCCGGGCGATGTATGCTGGGTGAAGAACGATGTGAGACATGATGGGATTCCTATACTCCGGACATCAAATCCGGTTTGATGGTGTTTTGATGCTGCAATCTGCCGGATTGAAAAACAAACGAGAAACGAGTAGTTCTTTTCTCATCATCAAGTTTTATTTGAGGATTGAGGCTTCATGGATCGCTTCGATCGGGCCGGGCGCTGATGGCGGCCCTGTTGCCGGGAACGCGGGCGCTGAGAACGCTGGAGGCGGCGGCCCGGCACCTCAATTTCACCCGCGCCGCCGACGAGCTCGGCCTGACGCCCGCCGCCGTCAGCCATCAGATCAAGGAAATCGAGGATCAGCTCGGCATCGTGCTGTTCACCCGCACCAGTCGCACCATCCGGCTGACGGAAGCGGGCACGGTGCTGTACGAGGCGGCAACCGACACGCTCGACCTGCTTGGCCGTGCCGTGATGCGGGCGCGCAAGATGGCGCGCGGCACCGAATTCCTGAAGGTGACGCTGGACGCGCAGTTCGCGGCGAAATGGCTGATGCGGCGCGTCGAGAATTTCCGCAAACAGCGGCCGGGCATCGAGCTCAGGTTCGACATCGCCTACGGCTTGCGCGATTTCGATCTCGACGACGTCGATGTCGGCATCCGCTTCGGCGCCGGCAAATATCCGGGGCTCTGCGCGCATCGCCTGTTCGACAACATCATCATTCCCGTGTGCAGTCCGGGCCTCCTGGCATCCGGGCCGCCCCTGCGCGAGCCGCGCGACCTGTTCAACCACACGCTTGCCCACATCGAATGGGCCCGCCAGGGCGTGACATGGCCGAACTGGCGCATGTGGATGGCGGCGGCCGGCATCAACGATTTCGACGACAGCCGCACCGTCGTCTTCGGCACGTCCACGGATGCCGTCCAGGCAGCGCTCGACGGCAATGCCGTCGCGCTCGCCGATTTCGCCATGGTGGCAAACGACTTGTCCGAGGGCCGGCTGGTGCGGCCCTTCGAGCTCAGCATCAGGGTTGCGCCGGAATTCGCCTATTTCCTTGTCTATCCGCAGGCGACAGCCGAGGATCCCCGTATCGTCGCCTTCCGCGAATGGATTCTGGAGGAGGTGGCGAGGACGCGCAGCGCGGACAAGCTGTAGGCGGCTTCGCGAGGTTCGGCCTTCCTTAGGACCGGGCGTTGTGGCCGAAGATCATGCGCCGGTACTTTTTCACGTTCCATTTCAGCTTCTTGTAGAGAAGCGGCTGTCTCTTGCCGGCGACGGACGTTTGGAAAGCGCCGTTCTCGCTGCCCTGCTCGACGATCGGCCGCTCGAACCACAGCATTTCAACACCGAGCTTCTCGTCCATCTGTTCGATCTGGTGGTCGATGGCCGTGTATATCTTGTTTTGCGCAATCCAGTTGCAACGGGCTTCGGCGACCGGCCGGGTGATCAGGTAGGAATCGGCGCAGCGGGCATGGAGCGCCGGGTAAAGCTTCTGGCCTTTGCGCAATTTCCAGCTCGGCGTGTAGTAGTTGCTTCCATTGCCGAGATAGATGACGGCCTTGCGGTTGGGATCGCCGAGTTCGGCGAGCCCCTGCCGGAACTTGGCGACAAAGTCGCGAGCGAGGAAGACGTCATCCTCGAACACCAGGCAATAGGGCTGGTCGGTTTCGAGGAAATCACGCCAGATGCCGACATGCTTCAGCGCCAGCGAGACAGCCGCCGGGTGTGTAAAGTCTGGAGCGACCAGTTCGGCCCGGATATCGGGCGTGATGTCAGGCTGGTCCCAGTCGGTGTAGAAGGTGACCGGCACGCCGCGCCGCTCGAACTCGCGCACGATATGCCGGCGCCGGTCGTCATAGCCATTCTTGACATGACAGATCCGGCTGAACACCAGGTCGCGCGGAAAGCCGGTTTCGTCCGCCATCAAAACTAGCGCTCCATTCAGGCCGCGACGGCGCCGAACCAGCCGATCACCACACCGATGATCAGCAGCACGCCGAGCCAATGGCCACCATCGATGAGGGTCAGGTCCCAGCCGAAATTCTCGTAGCGATGGTTGACCGACAGCGTCGTGGCGACGAAACCCAGCCAAAGCACGAAGCCGAAGATCAGCCCCGCCAGCCAGGTCGGCTCACCACCCGTCATCGCGCCGACGACCAGGGCCATGACCAGCGCCATAATCAGTTCCGCGATGAAGGAGATGACGAAGGGCAGCGGCGATTTCTTCATCGTCGCCGGATCGAGCTTGGCGGCCTTCAGCCAGGGCTTGCTCAACGCCATGTACCAGGCGGCGCCGAACAGCCATGCGACGACGGCGGCGGCGACCACCGCCATCCAGTTCACTGCTGAAAAATCCATGAGCTCCCCCTCCAGATGCGGTTTATGGAAACGCCTGTTCGGCGATGGCGTCAAGCAGTCGCCACACGGTCGTACGTTTGACCTCGGCATCCTCGAGCGCCCGTGTCACCGGCACCTGATAGACGCCAAGCGGCGCCAGCCCCGATCGCGGCAGGTAGGACCGGCCGGGATCGCCGACCAGTATGTCGGCGCCACGCCGTTTGAGCGCCGAAAACCACGGCATCAGCCGGTCGGCGAAGGGTTTGTCATAGAAGACGTCGCCAGCCAGGACCACGTCCCAGCCCGCATCGGTGCCGATACAGTCCGCGCCGAGGAATTCGATCGGCACACCATTGGCCTCGCTGTTGAGACGAACCGCGGTGGCGCAGAACGGGTCGATGTCGGCGGCGGTCACGGCCGCCGCACCGGCCTTCGCGGCGGCGATGGCGACGAGGCCGGAACCCGAGGCGAAGTCGAGCACGCGCTTGCCTCGCACCATGGCGGGATGGTCGATGACATATCGGGCGAGGCCCTGGCCGCCGGCCCAGGCAAAAGCCCAGAAGGGCGGCGGCAGGCCGATCTCGACCAGTTCGTCCTCGGTCCGCTGCCAAAGATCGTGCGCTTCGTCGGCGAGGTGGAGAAGAATCTCCGGTACATGCGGCGGCGCCATCAGCGCCGTGTTGTCGAGAATGAACTGCCTGGCGCTGTCGGGAGTGAGCGCCGTCACGGCGCAGGCGTCAGGCCGCCCATGCGGCAGACTTCCTTCCATTCGGCCGGCGTCACCGGCTGCACGGAAAGCCGTCCGAGCCGCACCAGCGCCATCTCGGCCAGTTTTGGATTGGCCTTGACGTCTTCCAGCGTCGGCGGGTTCGGCACGTCCCTGACGGCGCGGATGTCGACACACTCCCAGCGCGGATCATCCGATGTGGTGTCGGGATGGGCCAGCGCGCAGACCTCGGCGATGCCGACCACGTTCAGCCCCTCGTTGGAATGGTAGAAGAAGCCGAGATCGCCGATCTGCATGGCCTTCATGTTGTTGCGGGCGGCGTAGTTGCGCACGCCGTCCCATTGGGTGCCGGCCTTGCCCTTGGCCTTCAACGCCTCGAAGGAGAAAACCGAGGGTTCGGATTTGAACAGCCAGTAGTTCATTTTCGTTCTCCTGCCGGTTAGCCGGCCGCCGGCTTGTTGAAGACCCAGTTCCACGGGCGGATTTCGACGCTCTCGAACAGCCCCGCCTTGGCATAGGGGTCGGCGGCCGACAGCGCCTGCGCTCCGGCCATATCGGGCGCTTCGATCACGGCGAGCGTGCCGTTCGGCTTGCCATCAGCATCGAGGAACGGGCCGGCGAAGGCCAGCTTCTTCTCGCCATTGAGCGCCTCGAGAAAGGCGACATGCGCGGGCCGCGTATCAACGCGCACCTGCAGGCTTCCGGGCTTGTCCTTGCAAATCAGTGCAAACAGCATGTCTTTCTCCTGATGGTCGTCAATCGTTGGTCTCGGTCTTCAGCGGCCGGGTCATCAAGGCTGTCACGGCCTCGCCGATGGTGATGGTGCCGTCCAGGATGGCGGCCACGGCGGCGATGATCGGCGCATCGATGTTGCGCTCGGCGGCGATGCGGGCGGCGATGGCCGCCGTCGGCACGCCCTCGGCCAGCGGCAGCCCGGAAAGCGCCTTGCCTTGCCCGAGCGCCAGCCCATAAGCGAAATTGCGCGATTGGGTGGACGAGCAGGTGAGCAGCAGGTCGCCGAGGCCGGAAAGCCCCATCAGGGTCTCCGGCCTGGCGCCGAAGGCGGCACCGATGCGGCGCAGCTCGACGAAGCCGCGCGTGACCATGGCGGCCTGGGCGCTGGCGCCGAGCCCGGCCCCGGTGACGGCGCCGGCGGCGATGGCGAAGACGTTCTTCAAGGCGCCGCCGATCTCGACGCCGATCAGGTCGTCGCTCGAATAGCAGCGCAGGTTTTCAGCCGAGAAACGGGCGGCAAGGTCGGCGGCGAGCGCCTCGTCGCCGGCGGCCACCACGACCGCCGTCGGCAGGCCGCGGGCGACATCGCTGGCGAAGCTCGGCCCGGACAAGGCGGCGACCGGGTTTCGCGGCAGGATTTCCAGGGCGATTGCCGACAGCAAGGCGCCGGTGTCGCGCTCGATGCCCTTGGCGCAGAGCACGAGCGGAATGCCGGCCGGCATATGATCCTTCGCGGCCGCCAGAGTCGCGCGCAACGCCTGCGCCGGCGTCACCGCCAGCACGCAATCGGCGCCAGTGAGCGCCGCCTCGATGTCACTCGTTGCCTCGATGCCTGGCGCGATGGCGATGCCGGGCAGGTAGCGTGGGTTCTCGCCTCGACCGATCGAGGCCACGGTTTCAGGGTCACGCGCGAACAGCCGCACGGCATGGCCGGCGCGCAGCATGGCCAGCGCCAGCGCCGTGCCCCAGGCGCCGCCGCCGAGCACGGCGACACGCCAGCCACTTTTGCCCCGGCCCGCGCTCTTCGTGGCCCGATCTGTCATGCCTTGGCTCCGCGCCGACCGGAGCCGACCATTGGCGTCGAGACGCTGTCCAGGGGCCAGCGCGAGCGCGGCACGAAATCGAAGCCGTTCTCCTGCGCCATGCCTGCGCGCAGCCGCTCGATGCCGGCCCAGGCAATCATCGCGGCATTGTCGGTGCACAATTTCAGCGGCGGCGCGACGAAGGTGAAGCCGGCCTCGGCGCAGAGCCGTTCCAGCGTCGCCTTGATGGCGCGGTTGGCGGCGACGCCGCCGGCGACGACCAGCGACGGGCTTTTCGTGCCAGGGAATGTCTCGCGAAAGCGTGCCAGGGCGCGAGAAACGCGGTCGGCCAATGCATCGGCGACCGCCGCCTGGAACGACGCGCAGATGTCGGCGACATCCTGGTCGCTCAGGGGCTCGATCGCGGTTGCCGCCTGGCGCACGGCGGTCTTTAAGCCGGAAAAGGAAAAATCGGGCTGCGCCGAGCCCTTCATCGGCCGCGGGAAGGCAAAGCGCGACGGGTTGCCCGATAGCGCCGCCTTCTCGACATTCGGACCGCCGGGATAGGGCAGGCCGAGCATCTTGGCGGTCTTGTCGAAGGCTTCGCCGAGCGCGTCGTCGATGGTGGTGGCCCAGCGCTGATACTCGCCGACGCCGCGCACGGCGAGGATCTGCGTGTGGCCGCCGGAGACCAGCAGCAGCAGGTAGGGGAATTCGAGCCCGTCGGTCAGCCGCGCCGTCAAGGCGTGGCCTTCGAGGTGGTTGACGGCGATCAGCGGCTTGTTCGCCGCAGCGGCGATCGCCTTGGCCGTCATCAGGCCGACGATCAGCCCGCCGACGAGGCCTGGACCGGCGGTTGCGGCGATCGCGTCGATATCGGCCAGCGCCACGCCCGAATCGGCGAGCGCCGCCTCGACGATGCCGTCCAGCGCCTCGACATGCGCGCGCGCGGCGATCTCGGGCACGACACCGCCGAAGGCGGCATGTTCCTCGATCTGGGAGAGCACGACATTGGACAGGATTTTCGGCGCGGCATCGCCCTCCAGCGCCACGACGCTGGCGGCGGTCTCGTCGCAACTCGTCTCAATGCCCAGAACGCGGATCAATTCGTCGCTATCCCAAGAGATTGTTTATGAGGCTATTCCCCATTAGGAAAAGGCCGGCAAGACCTCGATTTCGCTCGGGGGTTATCACGGACCGCGCGCCATGCAAACTTTGAAAATCGGAACCTGCAAAATCGGAACGCGCGGCAGCCCGCTGGCGCTTGCCCAGGCGCATGAGACGCGTGTGCGGCTGATGAAAGCGCATGGCCTTCCCGAGCAGGCGTTTGAAGTGGTGCCCATCTCGACCAGCGGCGACCGTGTTCAGGACCGGCCACTGTCGGAGGCCGGCGGCAAGGGCCTGTTCACCAAGGAAATCGAGGAAGCGCTGCTCGACGGGCGCATAGACATCGCCGTGCATTCGTCGAAGGACATGCCGACGGTGCTTCCGGACGGATTGGAGCTTTCCACTTTCCTGCCGCGCGAGGACGCGCGCGACGCTTTCATAGGCAAGGCTGTCAGGCGGATCGCCGATCTGCCGCATGGCGCCAAGGTCGGATCGTCATCGCTCCGTCGCCAGGCGCTGATCCGCCGGATGCGGCCGGATTTCGAGGTGGTGATGTTCCGCGGCAATGTGCAGACGCGGCTGCGCAAGCTGGATGAAGGCATCGCCGAGGGCACCATTCTCGCCTATGCCGGGCTGAAGCGGCTCGGGCTCGAAGGCGTGATTACCGACCTGATGCCGCTGGAGGATTTTCCGCCGGCGCCGGGACAAGGCGCGATCGGCATCGAAACGCGCGTCGGCGACCGTGATATCGAGACAATGCTTGCGGCGATCCATCACGTGCCGACGGGCCATGCCTTGGCCTGCGAACGCGCGTTTCTCGCCACGCTCGACGGCTCGTGCCGCACACCGATCGCCGGCCATGCGACGGTGTCGGGCGGGAAACTGTCCTTTGCCGGGCTGATCATCTCGCCCGACGGCACGGAGTGGCATGACGTCCGGTTGGAAGGCGAGGCCACGGACGCGGCTGAAATAGGGGCTGACGCCGCGCGGGCGGTTCGCGCCAGCGCCGGCGAAAAGTTCTTCGACGGCTGGCTCTGAAAATGCTTCGCATCCTGGTCACCAGACCGGAACCCGGTGCATCGCGCACGGCGCGAAAGTTGAAAGAAATGGGTTTTGAGCCTCTTCTCCTGCCATTGACGGAGACGACGGCACTGCCGGTCGATGCCAAGGCGGTTCCGGACGATGTCGCAGCCGTCGCCATCACCAGCGCCAATGCCGTGCGCCATGCCTCTGGAGATCTGGTAGCGGCGCTTTCCAGGCTGCCTTGTCATGCTGTCGGCAAGAGGACCGCCGAGGCCGCGCGCAAAGTCGGTTTTCTGTCGGTCAGCGAGGGGCCTGGCGATGCCGAGGCGCTGGCCGACGGCATGGCGACCGCCTTTTCCGGCAAAACGATCGTCTATCTCTGTGGGCGCGTGCGGTTTGCTGCCTTCGAACAGAAGCTGGAAGCAGCGTATGTCCAGGTCCATGCCGTAGAGACTTATGACACGCTTGCGGTGAGCTATTCGGACGAAGCGATCCTTCCGCTGCTATCAGGCCAAGCCGTCGATGTGGTGCTGCTCTATTCGGCCAACGCCGCTGCCGCGATGCAGGTCCTGGCCAGACGACCCGCCCTGCAAAAAGCCTTTGAAAAGACGCGTTTTTTTGTCCTTTCCGCGCGCATCGCCGCCGCCTTCGGCGACAGCGCCGGCAAAGCAATCCGTGTCGCCGCACGGCCCGACGAGGAGGCGCTGCTGGCACTTTTGCGGGCACGGCCCTGACCCGCGTCATCACACCGCCCCTTTTCACCGCTTGGTGATGTGCTAGACCCTTTTTAGAACCATCACGCGCCGCCGCGCGTTGAGACGAAGCGAATTTTGCGGAGCCCATGCATGGTCAAGACGCCGAAGATGCGACACTCGAAAAGCCGCCGCGAGCCGGTGACCATCGACCTCGATCCGGGCGCTGTCTCACGCATCGTCGACGAGGATGCCGCCAAGGTTACCGTCCAGACCGACGAGGCGAGGGCCGAGGAATCCGCGAACGCCTCGCGACCAGAGCTCCCGGAAGAGCCGGTGCATGCCGATCAGGCGGATCTCGAACCCTGGGAGCATGGCGACGACGCCGCCGGGCGGTCCGGCACAGAGGCGCCGCCGCATGCCGAGGCCGAAGCCGCCGAGCCGGAAATGCCTTATCCCGGTTCGGATACACCTCCCAACCAGGCCAGGGCGTTCGACTACAGCTTCGAGGACGCAAGCACAAAGACCGGCGAGGCCAAAGCGGCTGCCGGAAAAACCGGCTCAAGGAGCGAGCCGATGGCAGCGCAGCCGAAGCGGGGCGGCCTCAACGGCATCGCCGCCGGCATCATCGGCGGTGTCATCGCGCTGGTCGGCGCCGGTGGCCTGCAATTTGCCGGCCTGCTCGGCGCGCCGGGTTCCGCTCCCGGTGCCCCGCTCGACGGCGTCAATGGCGAGATCGCCTCGTTGAAGAGCGAAATCGCAGACATGAGGGAAGCCGGCAACAACAATGGTGCATCGGCCAAGGTCGACGGCCTGTCGTCGGCGCTCGACCAGGTCAAGAGCGATGTCGCGGCGCTGAAATCGGCGGTCGAAAAGGGCGGCGCCGGCGACAATGCCGGGCTCGCCGCACTTGGCGACAAGGTCAAGCAGATCGAAACGGCCGTCGCCGCTCTCGGCAAGGCCGGCAGCGCGGCGCCCGTCGATCTCGGCCCACTCAACGAAAAAATGGCCGGTCTCGATGCGCTGGTGAAGTCGACGGGCGAGGCGGCGAAGGCGCAGGAAGGCCGGCTTGCCGCGCTCGAGCAATCGGTGTCGCAGCTTTCCGGGAAGGTCGACGCACAGGCGTCGCAGCCGAAGATCGCGATCGCCATCGCGGCTTCCGCGCTCAAGGCCGCGCTCGACCGTGGCGCGCCGTTTTCGGCCGAACTCGATACACTGGCCGCGATCTCGCCTGATGCGCCGCAGCTTGCGACCTTGCGTGCCTATGCCGAAAAGGGCGTGCCGACCCGCACCGAGATCGCCTCGCAGATGGACGTCGCCGCCAATGCCATGGTCGCCGCCGCCACGCCGGTCGACCAGAATGCCGGCTTCCTGCAGAATTTGATGTCGAGCGCCGAGTCACTGGTCAAGATCCGGCCGATCGGGGCCGTCGAAGGTAAAGGTGCGCCGGAAATCGTGGCGCGCATGGAGGTTGCGGTCACTCAGGGTGACTACGCCAAGGCGCTCAGCGAATATGACACGCTGCCGGAAGCCGCGAAGGCCGCGGGCGCCGACTTTGCCGGCAAACTGAAGGCGCGCATCGAGGTCGAAACCCAGGTCGACGCGCTGATCTCCGGCGCGATGAAGGCATGAGGGCAACACGATGATCCGCCTGCTCGCCTTCCTCATCGTCGTCTTCGCGCTCGGGCTGGGCTTTGCCTGGCTGGCCGACCGGCCGGGCGACATGGTCGTCACCTTCAACGGCTATCAGTACCAGGTCAGCCTGATGGTGGCGGCGGTGGCCGTCGTCGCCGTCGTCGCGGCGGTGATGATCGTCTGGTGGCTGATCAAGTCGCTGTGGAACAGCCCCTACACAATTTCGCGCTATTTTCGCGTACGCCGCCGCGACCGTGGCTATCAGGCGCTGTCGACCGGCATGATCGCCGCCGGCGCCGGCGATGGGGCGCTGGCCCGCAAGAAGACCAAGGAAGCGGCCAAGCTGATCCGCTCCGACCAGGAGCCGCTGATCCATCTGCTCGAAGCGCAGGCATCGCTGCTCGAAGGCGACCATGAAGGTGCGCGGCAAAAATTCGAGAGCATGCTCGACGATCCGGAAATGCGGCTGCTTGGCCTGCGCGGGCTTTATCTGGAAGCCGAGCGCCTGGGCGATCGCAACGCCGCCCGGCACTATGCCGGCCGCGCCGCCGCAGTGGCGCCGCAACTGGCATGGGCGGCCGAATCGACGCTGGAGGAGCTGACCGCGCGCGGCGATTGGGACGGTGCGCTGAAACTGGTCGAGGCGCAGAAGTCGACGCGGCAGATCGAGCGCGACGCTGCCAACCGCCGCCGCGCCGTGCTGTTGACCGCCAAGGCGCAATCGCTCGCCGACAGCGATCCCGCGGCTGCCAGGACAGCGGCGATCGAGGCCAACAGACTCGCCCCCGACTTCGCGCCTGCCGCCGTTGCCGCCGCCGCCGCGCTGTTCAAACAGAACGACGTGCGCAAGGGCTCGAAGATCCTCGAGACCGCATGGAAGGCCGAGCCGCATCCCGAAATTGCCGAGCTTTACACCCATGCTAGGCCTGGCGACGCCGTGCTTGATCGGCTCAACCGGGCAAAGAAGCTGCAGGAGATGAAGAAGAACCACACCGAATCGTCGATGACGGTGGCGCGTGCGGCGCTCGACGCGCAGGATTTGTCGACCGCCCGCCGCGAGGCCGAAGCCGCGATCCGCATGGACCGCCGCGAGGGCGCCTATCTGCTCCTGGCCGACATTGAGGAGGCCGAGACCGGCGACCAGGGCAAAGTACGGCAGCTGCTCTCCAAGGCGGTTCGGGCGCCGCGCGATCCGGCCTGGGTCGCCGACGGCATCGTCTCCGAGCGCTGGGCGCCGGTCTCGCCGGTCACCGGGCGGCTCGACGCCTTCGAATGGCGCGCGCCGATGGAACGCCTTGGCCAACTGATCGACAGTCGCGATGTTGAGCCGGATGCCCCGGTGGTAGCCATCGAGGCGACGGGCAGGCCTGAAAAGCCGGTCGAGGTGATCGATCATGCCGCCCCGGGCAACGAGGCAACGGGCAAGGACGCCGAAAGCCGCGAGGATCATGTCACCCCGGTCACGGCCGCCGCCTTTGCCGCGGTGCCGGCCGATGCCGAGGCCGTCGGGCCGGCGGAAGAACTGGCGCGCCTGCCGGACGATCCAGGCGTCGATCCGGACGACGAGGCGGAAAAGTCGCCACGCCGGTTCCGGCTGTTTTGATTTTGGCCATCGGGTGATTTGACCTGGCCATCGGGCCGTTTGGGAATGAATTGATGTTCGAGCGCGTTCTGTCGTTTCTCAGGGATTTGCCGGCCGGCTCGGCCAGCCACACCAGCGCGGACGATCCGCGCGTCGCGGCTTCGGCGCTGCTCTACCATGTGATGAATGCCGATGGCGTGCGCCAGGATGTCGAGTGGGAGCGCTTCAAGGCGGTGCTGGCGCAGAGCTATTCGATCAGTGGTGCCGAACTCGAAGCGCTCGTCGCCGCCGGCGAGCGCGCCGACAACGAGGCGATCGACCTCTATGCCTTCACCAGCGTGCTCAAGCGCCATCTCGACGCGGAGGGGCGCAAGGCCTTCATCGGCCTGATGTGGGAGATCGTCTATGCCGATGGCGAGCTGCATGAGCTCGAGGACAATACGGTGTGGCGCGTTGCCGAGCTGATCGGCGTCGAGCGCCACGACCGGGTCGAGGCGCGCCGCCAGGCCGCGGCGCATGCGCCAGGCGCGCGCGGGACGTCAAGCGACGAATAGACGGATTTCGCCCAACGATGCAGCGCGCAACGAGCCCGAAGCCCAAGATCCTGATCGTGCTGCATCAGGAGAATTCGAGCCCCGGACGCGTCGGCCACATGCTCCTGGAAGAAGGCTTCGATCTCGACATTCGCCGCCCGCCGCTCGGTGACGCCTTGCCGGAAACGCTGGATGGCCATGCCGGCGCGGTGGTGTTCGGCGGGCCAATGAGCGCCAATGACGAGGACGAGTTCGTCCGCCGCGAAACCAACTGGCTGGAAGTCCCGCTCAGGGAAAACCGGCCGTTGCTCGGCATCTGCCTGGGCGCGCAGATGCTGGCCAATCATCTCGGCGGCAAGGTCGAGGGCCACGGCGAAGGGCTGGTGGAGATCGGCTGGTATCCGCTGAAGGGGACCGAGGCCGGCAGGAAGCTGATGCACTGGCCCGAAATGGTCTACCAGTTCCACCGCGAGGGCTTTTCGCTGCCGAGCGACGCGACGCTGCTGGCCACGAACGAGACCTATCCCAACCAGGCCTTCCGCTATCGCGACAATGCCTGGGGCATCCAGTTCCATGGCGAACTCACCAGGGTGATGATGCAGCGCTGGGTGGTGCGCGGCGCCCATCGTTTCGAGCTACCCGGCGCCCAGCCCGGCCGCGACCATCTCGGCGGCCGGCTGATCTGGGACATGCACCTGAAGCGCTGGCTCGACGAGTTCTTGCGGATGATTTTTGGCGGGCCGGCGGCGCGTCAGGGCAGACCAGTGGCCGCCAATGTGGCCGACCATCGGTTTTCGGAGTGTGGAAACTACTCCGAAAACCTCACGCTCACGCCGCGCTGCCGAAAGTAAGCCTGCATCAACTTGCGGCCCGAGCGGTTGTTCTGCGCCAATTTGGCAGGATCGAAGACCGCCTGTTTTATCCCCTCGCGTGTCAGCGCCGCCTTAAGCGTCGCGATATGCGCGTCGATGTCGGCATTGTCCGCCCGGAGCGACGCATAGATATTTTCGGTCGCCTCGGCCACGGTCGGTTCGCTCACAGCTGTCGTCCTTTCGTTGATTGGGCGGCGGCTTAGCACAGATTCGCGGCCCCGCCGATACCGATGAAGCCTTCAGTTTCGTCCCTTGAGGTGCCTCACCTTGCGCAGCGCCGGGAACAGATAGGCCCACAGGCCGGCAACCGCGACGGCGCCGACGCCGCCGATCACCACCGCCGGAACCGTGCCGATCAGTGCCGCCATGGTGCCGGCGCGGAATTCGCCGACCTCGTTGGAGGCGCCGACGAAGACCTGGTTGACGGCGTTGACGCGGCCGCGCACCGCGTCGGGCGTCCACAGCTGGATCAGCGTTTCCCTGATGTAAACGCTGAACATGTCGGTGGCGCCGAGCAGGGCAAGTGCCGCTATCGACAGCCAGGTGAGGGTCGACAGGCCGAACAGCACTGTGCAGGCGCCGAACGCCGCGACGAAGCTCAGCATGATCTTGCCGGCATGATCGCGGATCGGATGGCCGGCAAGCCAGATGGCGACGCAAATGGCACCGATGCCCGGCGCCGAGCGCAGCAGGCCGAGGCCCCAGGGGCCGAGTTGCAGAATATCGCGGGCATAGACCGGCAGCAGTGCCGAGGCGCCGGACAGAAGCACGGCAAAGAGGTCGAGCGAGATGGCGCCGAGCACGATCTTCTCGCTCCAGATGTAGCGGAAGCCGGCAAACAGCGTCTCCATTGTCGGCTTGTCCGTGGCCGTCTGTTGCGCGGGCTTGGGGATGGTGAAGATGAGCAACGCGGCAGCGAGCATCAGGACTGCCGCCGTGGCATAGGCCACCTCCGCCGACACGCCATAGAGCAAGCCCCCTGCGACAGGGCCGACAATCGTCGCCGTCTGCCAGGCGGAGGAGTTCCAGGCGATGGCGTTGGCGAAATCCCGCTGCGGCACGAGATTGGCGAACAGCGAGGACGAAGCCGGCCCATAGAAGGCTCGGGCAATGCCGAACATGACCAGTACGGCGAAGATCGGCAGCGGGGTCGTAAGGCCGCGCAGGGTCAGAAACAGCAGAGCCAGCGCGCAGGCGCCTTCGACCAATGTCGCCAGGGTCATGATCAGCCGGCGGCCGAAGCGGTCGGCGACGACACCTGTCACCAGCACCAGAAGCAGCGATGGCAGGAACTGGACGATGCCGACAATGCCGAGGTCGAACGGATCGCGCGTCAGGTCATAGACCTGCCAGCCGACGGCGACGGAAACGATCATGGTCGCGAAGGTGGTGAGAAAGCGCGCCGTCCAATAGCTGAGGAAGGCTTTGTGCCGGAACGCGGCGTAACGCTGCTCCGGCAAAGTTTGTTCTGGTATCATGGAAAGAGGCCCCGTTGCGGTGGGCATCGGCTCGCGGGGCACTTCCCGGATGGGCGCTGTTCGACCAATGGAACTGGATAAAAGTTCGGGGCGGATATGCTTCAAATTCAGACCTGGATCAAGGGACTTTCGGTCCGCACCGTCCAGCCCACGCGGAAGTTACTGCCGCAGCGCGGCCGAAATCGCGTCCAATCCGCCTTTCAACTCGGCCTCCGTCGGCCAGCCGAAGCCGACGCGGAAGAAGCGCTTTTCCATCTCGAACCAATGGCCGGGTCCGACATAGGTGCCGTGGTCTTCCAGCAGCCCGACATAGAACCGGTCGAGGTCGAAGCCGGGCTCGACATTGAGGCGCGGGAAGCCGACCACTCCGCCCTCGGGGCGCACCCAGTCGACTAAAGGTTCGCGGTCGATCCATGCCTGGACGATATCGCGGCGCCCGGCCATTTCGGGCAGCAGCTTTCCCAGAAACGCGTCCCGGCGCGCCAGCATGCCGCGCGCGATGCCTTCGTCGATGACGCTGCCGCAGATGCCGATCTGCTCCTTGGCGGCGAGGAATTTTTCCTGGAGGGCAGCATCCCTGGTGACCAGCCAGCCGATGCGGATGCCGGGAATGCCGAAGGCTTTCGACAGTGACGAGACGCTGATCGCCTTGTTGCTCAGCGAGGCCGCCGAGGGCAGGCGCCGTCCATAGGAGAGGTCGCGATAGGTCTCATCGACCAGCAGATGGCAGTCGCTGGCTTCGGCGAGCGCGACCAGTGCGTCCAATTCGGCACGGCTCATCATGGTGCCGGTCGGGTTGTGCGGGCAAGTGACGCTGATCAGCCTGGTGTTCGGCCGCATCGCCGCCCTGACGCGCTCGACATCAATGGCGAAGCCTTCGTCGAAGGCGAGGTCGACGAAGCTGATGGCGCAGCCGATCGCCCGCGGCGTTTCGATGTTGGTGGCGTAGTTGGGCCTGATGACGACGAGATGATCGCTGGCCGACAGAAGCGATGTCGAGATGATGAACAGCGCGCCGGCGGCGCCGGCGGTGACCAGCACATCATCGGGCGAGATGCCGGCATCCTGCGCCGCGACCAGGGCGCGCAAGTCCTTGTCGCCACGATGCTCGCCATAGAAAAGCGTCAGGTCGGGCAGCGACAGGCCGATGTCGGAGAGCTTCTGGTCGGCGATCGAACTTTCGGAAAGATTGTAGCGGATACGATCGTAGCCGTATTCCTCCGGTGCTTCTTTCTCGATCACCATCCTGGTGTAGTTCATGGCAGTTCCCCCTCAAAGCACCTGTCCGGTTCATCCAAGCCACAAAAACATGAAGCCTGCCAAGGCGATTTTCGCCGGCAGGCTTCCGTTCCAGTCGTCCTAAATATTGGCTCAGGACTGAATTGCTCAGGCCGAAACCTTGGCCTTCCGGCCTTTGCCCTTGACGGGCGCCGGGGCGACGGCCTTGCGGCCGAGGCCGATCGACTTCGCCAGTTCGGAGCGCGAAGCCGCATAGTTGGGAGCAACCATCGGATAGTCAGACGGCAAGCCCCATTTGGCGCGGTAGGCATCCGGCGTCAGGCCGAAATGCACGCCGAGGTGACGCTTCAGCGATTTGAATTTCTTGCCGTCCTCGAGGCAGATGATGAAATCCGGCGTCACCGACTTCTTCGGGTTGACGGCCGGGACCAGCGGTGCCGCCACCGGAGCGACCGGCTGACCGAGCCCGCTGATCGAGGCGCTGACGCTGGCGATCAGCTCGGGAAGGCCGGACGCAGGCAGGCGATTCTTCTCGACATAAGCCGATACGATATGGGCGGTCAGTTCGAGAAGGTCGAGGGTCTTGCTGGCGTGGCTGTCTTCGTCGGTCAATCTATTTCTCCATCCATGGCGCATGACCTCGAAAATGGGGCCGTTTTCAAAAAGGATGATGCGCAAAATTAAAGTGCGTCGTCATTGTGCGTCGCGCGCGACGCGATGTAGTGGGGCTGACTTCCTAGTCGGCAAATCTGCACAATGCAATCTATCGGCGCGGCATCACACGTCATTTTGAACGACTATACTAAACTGTAATACTCTCAGACGATCAGCGCCTTGTCGCGCCATAGACGAAATCCGCCTTCGAAGGCGCGTGTGTTGTCACCGCGTCTGGAGTGGGCGGGCAATTCGTCGAGCTTGTCGACATTGCCGCCGCCGATGACGACATAGTCTGGCTGCAGGGCGGCTCGTAGCCGGTTGACGACGTCGAAGACATAGCCGCGCCACTTCTTCTTGCCGCGTTTTTCCAGGCCGCGTTCGCCGACATAATCCTCGAAACTCCGGCCTTTTCGGTAGGGAAGATGGGCGAGTTCCATCGGCTGACCGACATTGTCGAAGACCATCGCCGCGCCGAGGCCGGTTCCGAGACCGAGGAACAGCATGCGCCCGCCCTCATAGCTGCCGATGGCCTGCATCAGCGCATCATTGACCACCTTGACCGGCTTGCCGAACTCCGCGGCGAAATCGAAGCCGGCCCAGCCCTTGCCGAGATTCATGGGGTCAAGCACCGGTTTGTTGTGGCGCACCGGGCCTGGATAGCCCATGGAGATAACGTCATAGGACAGGCCCTCGGCGAGCTTTTTCACCTTGTCGATCATTTGCCGTGGCGTCAGGTCCGGTCCGGAATCCGTCCGGCGCTCGGTGCCGCCGTCGCTGGTCAGGATCTTGACGCGCGAGCCGCCAATGTCGACCGAAAGGACAACCTGCCCGGTGTCCGACGCAGCCTGCTTCACCGCCTTGGCCATCTTGTCCCCTCCGTTCATGCCACCGGATCGATCCAGCCATTGGGCGGCCCGAAGCCGGCCATGGCGTCCGCCGGTCCCCATGTCTTCGGCTCGTAAAGATGTGGCGGCGTGGTGTCGCCGAGCACCGGGCCGACGATGCGCCAGGCCAGTTCCGCCGCGTCCTGACGGGTGAAGAGCTGGCCATTGCCGTTCATGGCGTCGCCGATCAGCCGTTCATAGGGCGGCATGTCGCCCTTCGAGTCGTCGAGCGCGGTCAGTTCCACCTGCTCGCCGATCATGTCGTCGCCGGGCGCCTTGCGCTGGGCGCCGATGGCGATCATCACCTGCGGGTCGATGCGGAAACGGACATAATTCTGGTCGGCGGGCTTGATCGGGTCGAAGACGTCGAGTGGCGGCCGCTTCAGCCGCACCACCACCTCGGTGACATGCACGGGCATGTTCTTGCCGGCGCGGATGAAGAACGGCACGTCCTGCCAGCGCCAGGTGTCGACGAAGAAGCGCACCGCGGCGAAGGTCTCGACCGGCGAGTTCGGCCTCACGCCGGGTTCGGCCAGATAGCCGGTGAACTGGCCGCGCACGACATCGTCCCTGGTCAGGGTGCGGATGGCGCGCAGCACCTGCACCTTCTCGTCGATCAAATCGTCTGCCGAGCGGCCGACCGGCGGCTCCATGGCCAAGAGCAGCAGGATGTTGAGCAGATGGTTCTCGATGACGTCGCGGATAGCGCCGACATCGTCGTAGAACCGCCCCCGCCCTTCGACGCCGAAATCCTCGGCCATGGTGATCTGGACGCTCTCGACGTAATTGCGGTTCCAGATCGGCTCGAGCAAAGCGTTGGCGAAGCGGAAATAGAGCAGGTTCTGGATCGCTTCCTTGCCGAGATAGTGGTCGATGCGGAAGATCGACTGTTCGTCGAACACCAAATGCAGCACACGGTTCAGCCAGCGGGCCGACTGCAGATCGTGGCCGAAGGGCTTTTCGACCATCAGCCGGGCGCCGTGCGCGGTGCCGGATTGCTCCAGGCCTTGCACGACGGTCTCGAACATGGTCGGCGGCACCGCCATGTAGTGCAGCGGCCGCTGGGCGCTGCCGAGTGCGGTCTTCAGCTTCTCGAAAGTGGCCGGATCGCGGTAGTCGCCGCTGACATAGCGCAGCAGCGACGCCAGCTTGGCGAACACCTTCTCGTCGATCGTGCCGAGCGCGTTGACGATGCCGTCGCGGGCACGGTCCTGCAATTGCTTCAAATCCCAGGCGTCGAAGGCGACGCCGATCACCGGTTCGGTGAGCGTGCCCTTGGCGACCATCTGGTGGAGGGCTGGAAATATCTTCTTGTGGGCGAGGTCGCCGGTCGCTCCGAAGAGCACCAGCGTGTCGGACCGTTCCTGGCTCATGCCTGCGTCTCCCCTGTCGCCGTCACTTGCCGCCCTTCGGCTTTTCGATGTGGCCGCCGAAGGCATAGCGCATGGCGGACAACAGCTTGTCGGCGAATTCGGATTCGCCTTGCGAGGAGAAGCGGTCGAACAGGGCCGAGGACAGGACCGGCGCCGGCACGCCGGTGTCGATCGCCGCCTTCAGCGTCCAGCGTCCCTCGCCGGAATCCGAAACCCGGCCGCCGAATTGCGCCAGGCCTGGATCGCTCTTCAACGCGCCGGCGGTGAGATCGAGCAGCCAGGAGCCGATGACGCTGCCATGCCGCCACACCTCGGCCACCTGCGGAAGATCGATGTCGAACTGGTAGTATTGCGGGTTTTCCAACGGGCTGGTCTCGGCGTCCGCCGTTCGTTGCCGCTTGCCCGCATTGGCCGACTTCAGGATGTTCATGCCTTCGGCATAGGCGGCCATGACGCCATATTCGATGCCGTTGTGCACCATCTTGACGAAGTGGCCGGCGCCACTCGGTCCGCAATGCAAGTAACCGAAGGGTGCGGTGCCGACGGTCTTGTCCGGCGTGGGTGCGCCGGCATCGGCGCCAGGCGCCAGCGTGGCAAAGACCGAATCGAGATGCTGCACCGCCACGTCGGGGCCGCCGATCATCAGGCAGTAGCCACGCTCCAGCCCCCAGACACCGCCGCTGGTGCCGACATCGACAAGGTGGATGCCCTTGGTGGCGAGTTTCGCGGCCTGGTCGACGGCGTCGTGATAATAGGAATTGCCGCCGTCGATGACGATGTCGCCAGGCTCCATCAGCGCCGAGACCTGGTCGATGATCTTGCCGGTGATCGCCGCCGGCAGCATCAGCCACACGCAGCGCGGCTTGGTGAGCTTGCCGACGAATTCCGCCATCGAGGCCGCTCCAGACGCGCCGTCGCTCACCAGCGCCGCGACGCTGGCCGGGTTGATGTCGTAGACGACGCATTCGTGGTCGTCGCGCATCAGACGCCGCACCATGTTGGCGCCCATCCGGCCCAGTCCCATCATTCCGATCTGCATGGTTTCGTCCCTGTTTGCTGAAGAGTCTCGGGTATCCCTGGAGAAGGGTCTACTGGCTATCCTGCCCGCCAGATATGACAGAGAAGTCGACATTCTCCCAATCGCCGGTGCCGGGCCAGAAAAAAGTGAAGACGAGCGTGTTTCCCTCGGGGAGGCCGGCCGTGGGCAGATCGACAAGGTGGATGCCGAACGCGTTTTCCACCGTCTGGCTGTCATGCGCGGTTGCCCAATCGTCGGTGCTCCAGTGGACAGTGGCTGCTGCCATCAATTCAATACGCAGCGCCTTGCCGGCCGGCAGCGTGCGGATCTTGTTGTTGAAGCGCCATGGCCTGAACGGCGATATGGTCTTGTTCTCGATGTAGCGCTTCACGCCTTGCGGCGGCATGTCGAAGACGGCGCCGTCGCGCAGCGAACGCAGCAGCTTGATATGCTCGGAGTGCGCCCAGACCAGCGGCATGGCGCTGCCCGATGGTTTGCCATGCAGCAGCTCGCGCTCCGGAATATCGGCGCCATCCCAGACCTGTTCCGGCAGCAGGCCGCCGGGTCCGGCCGACCGTTCCAGCGCATCGAGCAGGCTGGCCGCCTCGTCCTTGCGGCCGGCCGCCAGCTCATAATGCGCCCGTTCGCCGGCGAGCAACGGCCACGGCCGGCCCTGGCCGGTGCCGTCGAAGGGCGCGCCATCCTCGTGTTCGCCATAGCCGTCACTGTTATAGCGGTACCAGAGCGGCCCTTGCGGCAGCTCGCAGCGCAACTGCGCATCGATCGCCTTCACTGTATCGACGATGCGCGGATCGTCGGCGGCTCTCAGGCCAAAGCGCACCAGCGCCAGGGCGTCGGGGCTGACGATTTCTTCGGCCGGTCGTTCCGTGTCGCCGGGCGGGCGGTTCTTGATGGGCACATAGCCGTCCTTCGGCGAGCCGGCATCGGCGCTGTCGGGCGGCGCGATGCGGACGTAGTAGCCGGCGACGCTGGCCACCTTGCAGGTGGCGGTACCGGTGACATAGGTCCAGCGCTCGACCTGATCGTTCCAGCAGTCCGCGGTCTCGCGCAGATAGGCCGCCTCCGCCGTCCGGCCGCAGGCGTCGAGCAGGTCCGCGCCGGCGAGCAGTGCAGCGATCTCGACGGCCAGGGTGAACGGGCTATAGCCGGCGTCTTCTTCCCAGCGGTCCTCGCCGGTGACAGGGCCGTTGCGCACGACATAGGAAGCGCCGCGCTCGATCATGGGCAGGAAGGCCTTCAGTCGCGCCTGCGGCAAATGGCCGGCGCGATGCAGGGCGTCTGCCAGCAGCAAGGGAAAGGCGCATTCGTCCATCTGGATGCCCGGCCAATAGGCCGATCCGTCGAGCAGGCATTCTGCGGCCAATGGCCGTCAGGCTGCTGGATGGAGCGGAGGTATTCCAGGATCCGAAGGGCCGAGGCGGCATCGCCGGCGGCGAGGAAGCCGCCCGCCGTTTCGACCAGGTCGCGCGGCCAGACCAGATGGTAGCCGCCGAGATCATCATCGCCTTTGTTGAATCCCCACGGGATCGATAGGCTGGCCACCGCCGCGCCCGGCTTGGCCAATGACCGGTGGGTTGCCAGCACCGCGGTGGAGACGCGGTAGCTGTTCACCCCGGGCACTCCGGGCGTCCGGTCCAGCGGCAGCAGCCCCGCCTGCCATTCGTGCCATCTTTCGACATAGGATCTCGCTGCCGGCTCAAAACCACGCTTCAGGCTGGCGAAGGCGTTTTCGGCGGCCTCGTCCGGTGTCGCGCCAAAACCCAGCGCCAGCACGGCTTTTGTCTTCGTGGCGGTGAAGCCGATCTCGCCGGTCAGCGCGACATTGCCGTCCTCGGCGCGCCGGCAAGCCGGATCAAGCTTGCCGGTGTGGTTCAATTGCTGCCAGCCGTCGGAGAAGCCGACATAGCCGGTCGAACAGTCCCGCCAGGGCAGCGACGAGGCCAGCGCCAGGCAGGTGCCGCGCCCCGAGGCAAACAGGACAGGCTTTCCCCGGTGCTCGCCGACCCAGGCGGTGTTGCCCATGCCGGCATTGACCAGATGCGGCGCCAGAAGCGCGTAGACGCGGTAGTCGGCCGCGGAGCCCTTGAGCGGGCTGAAGGTGATCTCCTGCAGCAACGTCGGACGAGCCGGATCGGCCACGATGCGCTTCTCGGTCCGGTAGGCGCCGTCATCAGCCGTGTTGACCAGCCTGTAGGCGGGCACGCCATCTCCGAACGGCTCGATGCCGTGCGCGGCATCGCGCTTCTCCTCGGAGAAATATCCATCCTTGCCGGTGACGATCAGGCCGAGGTCGCGCGTGCAGGCGCTGTCGACGCGCGGATAATACACTTCGTTCAGGATGCCGTGGCTGATGGTGAACCAGACGCGACTGGACGGCGAAAGCGCCGAGCCGACGCCGCTCTTGGCGCTAGAGGTCCAGCGCGCGGGAATTCCCGGTGCGCCCGTCGGCACAGTCGGCGTCACTGCCATGCTTGTTCGGTCTCCTGGCCCGCCTGCCTAGCCATCAACCGAAACCATTTCAATCAGCGCACTGCAAGTTGATCGCCGGCGCGCATCGGATTGCAGTTGACAGCTCGGCGGCCTTCTGCACTTTTGTCTGACAATAGATAAAAAACAGGATCGCAATCGCGAAAATTCATCGACAGCCAACTGATCAACAACTCTCGGGAGGAGTATCCTATGAAGAAATTATTGGTTCTCGGCACGCTTGCGGCGGTGCTCGCAGCCGGTACGGCTTTCGCCGACACCAGCGGCAAGAAGATCGCGTTCTCCAACAATTACGCCGGCAATTCGTGGCGCCAGGCCATGCTCGACAGCTATGGCATCGTCACCAAAAGGCGGTCGACGACAAGATCGTCGGCGCGGCCGATGTCTTCACCACCGCCGACAAGGAGGTGCCGACGCAGGCCGCCCAGGTGCAGAACCTGATCCTGCAGGGCTATGACGCCATCGTCATCAACGCCGCTTCGCCGGACGCGCTCAACGGCGCCATCAAGCAGGCCTGCGACGCCGGCATCACCGTCGTTTCCTTCGACGGCACGGTGACCGAGCCATGTGCCTACCGCGTCGTCGTCGACTTCAAGGACATGGGCAAGCAGGAAGTCGAGCAGATGGCGAAGTTCCAGCCCAAGGGCGGCAATCTGCTTGAAATCCGCGGGCTGGCCGGCACCTCGATCGACGACGCCATCCATGCCGGTATCCTGGAAGGGGTCGCTGCCCATCCCGAATTCAAGATCGTCGGTTCGGTGACCGGCGACTGGGACCAGACCACGGCGCAGAAGGCGGTCGCGACCATCCTGCCGTCGCTGCCCGACATTGTCGGCATCGTCGACCAGGGCGGCGACGGTTATGGCGCCGCGCAAGCCTTCGCCGCCGCCAACAAGCCGCGCCCGACCATCATCATGGGCAACCGGCAGGACGAGCTGAAGTGGTGGAAGGAACAGAAGGAGAAGGACGGCTACAAGACCTGGTCGGCCTCGATCGCGCCCGGCGTGTCGACGCTCGCCTTCTGGGTGGCGCAGCAGGTGCTCGATGGCCGCAAGGACATTCCGCATGATTTGCTGGTGCCGTATCTCGCCTTCACCCAGGACGATTTCGAGGCGGCCCTGCCTAAGATCAAGGAGGGTGGCGTCGCCACTCACGAATACACCCAGGAAGATGCCATCGCGGCCATCAAAGCCAACATCAAGTGAAAGCCGCATCCGCGTTGCCTAGCACATCACTGAACGGATATCGTTGAGCATGGCTGCAGGCAACACGGGCATCATCAGGCTGGGCGGCGCCGAAAAACAGTTCGGCGCCGCCACTGTTGACGTCGTCAGACTTGACGGTGCCGAAAAGCATTTCGGCGCCGTCAGAGCGCTGGGCGGGGTGGATTTCCATGTCGGACCCGGCGAATGCGTCGGCCTCGTCGGCCATAATGGCGCCGGCAAATCGACGCTGATGCATATGGTGGCCGGCACCTTGACGCCCGACAGCGGCACCATCGGCGTGCATGGCGGCATCGAGGAGAACTACTCGGTTTCGCGGGCGCAGCAGCTCGGCATACGCTGCGTGTTCCAGGAGCTGTCGCTGTGTCCCAATCTCAGCGTCGCCGAAAACACCCGCATCAACCACGCCTCGCTGTCCGGCTTCGGCTGGCGGCGCAAGGCGGCCGAGCTGATCGCCGCCAAGCTCGACGAGATATTCCCGGACCATGGCATCTCGGCCTGGGACATTGTCGGCGATCTGTCGATCGGCCGGCGGCAGATGGTCGAGGTGGCGCGCGCCTTCACCGTGACGCAGGACCGGCTCGACCTGGTCATCCTCGACGAGCCGACCTCCTCGCTCGACGCGCACACGGCAGGCCAGCTGCTGGCTTTCGTGCGCCGCTTCGTCGCCGGCGGGAAAAGCTGCATCCTGATCTCGCACGTGCTGGGCGAGGTGTTGCGCAACGCCGACCGGATCGTGGTGATGCGCGACGGCAAGATGGTGGCGTCGGACGCGGCTGGCGCCTTCGACCGCGACCGGCTGGTGACGGTGATGGGCGGGGCTGAGGCGCGCCAGAAGACCGCCGCGCAGGCCGCTGCCGCAAAGCCAGGCGCCAGCCCGCTGCGCGTCCGGGCGCGGCCCGCCGGGCAGACTGACGGCAAGGAGCTTGTCGCCCGTGCCGGCGAGATCATCGGCCTTGCCGGGCTGGCCGGTCACGGACAGACCGACTTGCTGCTGCGGATCTTTGGTGCCACCGCACGCGCCAAAGCCGGCATCGAGGTCACGGCGCCGGTGGCGCTGGTGGCGGGCGACCGCCAGTCGGACGGCATTTTCCCGCAATGGTCGATTGCGCAGAATATCGGCATCCGCTCGCTGGCGCGTCTGCGCAACGGCTTGCTGATCTCGCCGCGACGCGAGGCGGAACTCGCCGATGCCTGGAAGAAGAAGATCGGCATCCGCACGCCCGACATGGACAACAACATCTTTTCACTGTCGGGCGGCAACCAGCAGAAGGCCCTGTTTGCCCGCGCACTGGGCTCCGATGCCGAAATCGTGCTGATGGACGATCCGATGCGCGGCGTCGACATCGGCACCAAGCTGGAGGTCTACGACCTCGTGCGCGAGGAGGCTGGCCGCGGACGCACCTTCCTCTGGTACACGACCGAAACCGAAGAGCTCGACAATTGCGATCACGTCTATGTCTTCAAGAACGGCCGCATCGTCGCCAATTTGACGCGCGACGAGCTGACCGAAGAGAAGATCATCCAGTCCTCCTTCGGCGACGCGGCCTGAGATGACGGCGACGCCAATCGACAATGGCTTCAAGGGATCGGCGGCGCGCAACGCGGCGGCGCGGGCGCGGCTGTTGCGCGGCCTGCTGCCGGCGCTGTCGCTGGCGTTGGTGTTGCTTGCGATCGCCTGGCTCAACCCGCGCGCCATCAGCTATTTCGGCTTCAGCCTGATGCTGAACCTGGCTATCCCGATCGCGCTGGCGACGATCGCGCAGATGTTCGTCATAGCCGGCAACGAGCTTGATCTCTCGATCGGCACCTTTGTCGGCTTTGTCGGCTGTGTCACCGCGACATGGCTGAAGGACACGCCGCTCATCGGCGTCCTCATTCTCGCCGGGTCGATAGGCATTTATGCGCTGCTCGGCGCGCTGATCCATCTGCGCAACCTGCCTTCCATCGTGGTGACGCTCGGCATGAGTTTCGTCTGGCAGGGGCTGGCCATCCTCGTCCTGCCGAAGCCCGGCGGTAAGGCGCCGGACTGGCTGCTGGCGATCATGTCGTTCAAGCCGCCCTTCATTCCGTTCCCGATCATCGCCGCTCTGCTGATCGCGGCGGTCGTGCATTTCGGCCTGATGCGCACCTCCTACGGCGTGATCCTGCGCGGTTCCGGCGGCAATCCGGCGGCGCTGCGGCGCGCCGGCTGGTCGCTGCTCAAGACCAAGATCGTGCTGTTTGCGCTGGCCGGCCTGTTCGGCGTGCTGTCGGGCATGGCGCTGATCGGCATCACCACCTCGGCGGATGCCAATATCGGCAATGGCTACACGCTGCTGGCCATCGCCGGCGTCATCCTCGGCGGCGGCGAGTTCGTCGGCGGCCGGGTCTCGCCGATCGGCGCCGTCATCGGCGCGCTGACGCTGGCGCTGGCCGCCTCGCCGCTGCTCACCTTCATGCACATTCCGCCCGACTGGCAGGTGGCCGCCAACGGCGCCATCCTGATCATCGTGCTGGCGGCGCGGGTGCTGATCAGCCGCAGGGAAAGGTGAGCGATGGCTTCGCTGAAAACGCTGCTCACAAAACCCTGGATCTGGTCGTTTGCCGGTGCGCTGCTGGTGTGGCTTGCGACGATCGCCTTCACCGGCGGCTATGGCGCCGGCGGCATGGTTACGGCCGCATTGTCCCTTGCCGTGTTCACGGTCATCGTCGGCGTCGGCCAGATGTTCGTCATCACGCTCGGGCCCGGCAATGTCGACCTGTCGCTGCCGGCCAATATCGGCCTGGCAAGCGCGGTTGCCATGAAGGTGATGGGCGGCAGCGATGCCATGATCGTGGTTGGATTGCTGGCGGCGCTCGCCTGTGGTGCCGCCATCGGCGCCATCAACTACCTGCTGATCTGGGCGCTGCGCATTCCGCCGATCATCGCCACGTTGTCGGCGAGCTTCATCATCCAGTCGGTCGACATCAGCTATGGGCGCGGGCTGCAGATCAAGCCGCCGCCGGGCTTCGCCGATTTCACCAACTGGCAGGTGCTGGGCATTCCGGTGCTGGCGATGCTCACCGTGCTGTTCACCATCGGCGCGGCCATCGCCTTGCAGCGCATGATCTATGGCCGCTCGGTGCTGGCGATCGGCCAGAACATCCGCGCCGCCTGGCTCGCCGGCGTCAATGTCGGCCGCATCCGCTTCCTCACCTACACGCTGTCGGGGGCGCTCGGCGGCATCGACGGCGCGCTGCTCGCCGGCTATTTCCGCGGCGCCAATGTCGATATCGGCAATGAATATCTGCTGGCTTCGATCGCGGTCGTCGTCATCGGCGGCACGTCGGTGGCCGGCGGCAAAGCCAATGTGCCCGGCGTCTGGGGCGCGGCGCTGTTCCTGGTGCTGCTGCTCACCATGCTCAACACATTCGGCGTCAGCGCCGGCGTGCGGCTTCTGCTTACCGGCCTGATCATCGTAGGGGTGATCACGGCGGCGGGTGGCGAGAAGGCGGTGCGCTGACTGCAACGTCGACGGCGCGACCGCGGCCTGTCGGGCCAATCATTGGACCAGTTCAACATCCGGTTCCCATTCGCGGCGCGGCCTAGTAAACCGGTCCGCGATCTCAGTCGGTCTCGGGAGGCCTCCGCTTGTCCAATTCTGTCAGTGTCGCGAACGAGGGTGGGGTCGCCATCGTCACCATCGACAATCCGCCGGTCAACGCACTGAGTTTTCACGTCCGCGAGCCGCTGCTGCAGGCGCTGGTCGCCCTGCGCGATGACGCATCGGTCTCGGCAATCGTCATCGCCTGCGCCGGTCGGACCTTCGTCGCCGGCGCCGACATCACCGAGTTCGGCAAGCCGGTGCAGCAGCCGGACCTGCGTGCCATCGTGGCGACGCTTGAAGCCATCGCCAAGCCGACGGTCGCCGCCATCCACGGCACCGCGCTCGGCGGCGGGCTGGAACTGGCGCTCGGCTGTCATTTCCGTGTTGCCGATCAAGGCGCAAAGCTCGGCCTTCCCGAGGTGAAGCTCGGCTTGTTGCCCGGCGGCGGCGGCACGGTGCGGCTACCTCGTCTCGTGGGCGCTTTAAAGGCGATGAGGATGATCGTTTCCGGCACCCCGATTGGCGCGCAAGAGGCGCATGGCGCCGGTCTGGTCGATGCCGTTTTCGAGGGTGATCTGACCACGCATGCCGTGAATTTCGCCCGCGAGATCGCCCGCAAGGGTGGTCCGTTCACGCCGGTGCGCGAACGCGATGAAAGTCTGGGGGAAACCGACCTTGCCGCCTTCGATGCCGAGGCCGCGGATCTTGCCAGGAACGCGCGCGGGCTCGAGGCGCCTGTTGCCTGTGCGCAGGCGGTGCGCAATGCCGTCACGCTGCCCTTCGACGAGGCGCTGGCGGCCGAGCGGGCGCTGTTCGTGAAACTCGTCGCCAGCGACCAGTCGCGCGCGCAACGGCATCTGTTCTTCGCCGAACGCGAGGCGGCCAAGCTTCCCGGCAGGGATGTCGTCAAGCGCAGGATCAGCCGCGTCGGCGTCATCGGCGCCGGCACGATGGGCGGCGGCATCGCCATGGCTTTCGCCAATGGCGGCTACCCCGTCACCTTGCTGGAAACCAGTCACGAAGCGCTGCAGCGAGGGCTGGCGACGATCGAGAAGAATTATGCCGTCTCGGTCACACGCGGCTCCTTGAGCGAAGACGCCAGGCAGCAGCGGCTCGGTCAATTCAAAGGCTCGATCGACCATGCCGATCTCGGCGATTGCGATCTGATCATCGAGGCGGCGTTCGAGGACATGGCGGTCAAGAAGGAAATCTTCGGCAAGCTCGACGCGGTGGCGAAACCAGGCGCCATCCTTGCCACCAACACGTCCTATCTCGACATCGACGAGATCGCCGCCTCGATCTCGCGACCACAGGACGTGCTCGGCCTGCATTTCTTCTCGCCGGCCAACGTCATGAAGCTGCTGGAGATCGTGCGCGCCGAAAAGACGGCGCCGGATGCGCTGGCGACCGTGGTCGACCTGGCACGCAGGATCGGCAAGGTGGCCGTCGTCGTCGGCGTCTGCCACGGCTTCGTCGGCAACCGCATGCTGGCCGCGCGTGGCTCGGAATCGGAAGCGCTGCTGCTGGAGGGCGCGACACCCAGCCAGATCGACAAGGCGTTCACCGATTTCGGCTGGCCGATGGGGCCGTTCCAGATGGGCGACCTGGCCGGCCTCGACATCGGCTGGCGCAACCGCAAGGCGCGTGGGCTGACGGCCGTCATCGCCGACTCGCTGTGCGAGCAGGGCCGTTTCGGCCAGAAAACCGGCCGTGGCTTCTATCTCTACGAGAACGGTTCGCGCACGCCGATACCCGATCCCGAGGTCGAGGCGCTGATCCGCGACAAGGCCGCCGAGAAGGGCATCGCGCCGCGCACGATAGCCGCCGACGAGATCATCGAACGCACGCTCTATCCCCTGATCAACGAGGGGGCGAAAATTCTGGAGGAAGGGATTGCAGCCCGCGCCTCCGACATCGATGTCGTCTGGGTCAATGGCTACGGCTTTCCCATCGGCAAGGGCGGCCCGATGTTCTGGCCCGGTCTCGTAGGCGCGGGCAAGATCATCGAGCGGCTCGAATATTGGCTGGAGCGGACCGGCAAGGATGTTTTCAAGCCGGCGTCCTTGCTCAAGCGGATGGCTGAGAGCGGCTCTTGGGAAGCCGGCTCAACAGCCTGATCCGGGTAGCGGAATCATCGGATCCGCGCGTCGATGATCTCGACGAAGCGGGCGAAAAGGCCGGCCTGCGACTTGATCTTGAGCTTGCGGTAGATGTTGCGGCGATGGACCTTCACGGTTCCCGGCACGATGCGCATGGCCCTGGCGATCGATTCCGTCGAATGCCCCTGCAGCACCAGGTCGACGACGTGCTTTTCGCGCGGCGTCAGTGACAGGCTTTTCCAGATATGGGCGCGGTCGAATTCGTTGACCGCGGCTATTTCCTCGTCCTGCTTCGTCACGGCCGGTTCGTCGGCGGGGAGGGCAGGCCAGCGCGATCTGATGAAGCTGATCACCGCAGGCGCCATGTCGCGCAGCAGCCTGGCATCGGCGGTGCCGAACGGGCCGGAAGCACTGAGCCGCATCAACGACAGCACCAGCGCGTCCTTGCCCGGCAGCGGCACGAAGAAGCCGACTTCCTCGGCCAACCGGGTCTGGCTGTAGTAGGAGCGAAAATATTCGCTGGCGTAGAAACGATCGGGCGCGAGTTCCCGCATGCGCCAGAACCCTTCCTTGCGCTCGACCGCCGCGTGATGGAACGGGTCGAGCAGGTAAGGCCCCTCCTGGTAGAGCGCGACGAAGACGTGGCTTTCGGCCGGTGTGAACGTCTCGAACAGCAATGGCGGTCGTGAGGCGCCACGATAGCCGAAGATCACGCAGTGGTCGAAGCCGACATGCTGGCGCAGCCAATCGACCATCGCGTGGCCGAACAGGTCGCCGCTCGTCTCCCGCGTCGCCGCGACAAGGGCGGCGAGCCGGCTGTATTCGTCGCTGCGGGAAGTGCTCAATCAATACCCCCTTAAACGAGAAAATAGATCAGATATACCACCCGCGAGGTATATACTAGCTGCCATTGGCTCTGGTAGCGTCTTGAAATCGCATCGTCCTGGAGCCCGCAGCCTTGACCGCAGTGCCCGACATCGAATTTCGCGGCGTGGCCAAGCGCTATGGCGCGGTGACTGCGGTCAGCGGTATCGACCTTGCCGTGCCGCCCTCCGCCTTCGTTGCGCTGCTTGGACCGTCTGGCTGCGGCAAGACGACCTGCCTGCGCATGATCGGCGGCTTCGAACAGCCGAGCGAAGGCCAGGTGTTCATCCGCGGCCAGGACATGGCCGGCACGCCACCCTACCGGCGGCCGGTCAACATGGTGTTCCAGCAATACGCGCTGTTCCCGCATCTCGACGTCGAAGCCAATGTTTCCTATGGCCTGCGCCAGGCAAGGCCACGGCTGTCGTCGCGCGAGATCGGCCAGCGGGCCGGCGAAGCGCTCGAAATGGTGCGGCTCGCCGGCTATGGCGGCCGCAAGATCCACGAACTGTCCGGCGGCCAGCAGCAGCGTGTCGCGCTGGCGCGCGCGCTGGTCAACAAGCCGGCGGTGCTGTTGCTCGACGAGCCACTGGCGGCGCTCGACAAGAAGCTGCGCACCGACATGCAGATCGAGCTGCAGAACCTGCAGCGCGAGATCGGCATCACCTTCGTGCTGGTGACGCACGACCAGGAGGAAGCGCTGTCGATGAGCGATTTCGTCTGCGTCATGAATGGCGGCCGCATCGTCCAGCTTGGACAGCCCAATGAGATCTACGACGAGCCGGCCGATCTGTTCGTGGCCGATTTCGTCGGCAAGACCAATCTGCTTGCCGGCAAGGTCGCGGGGCATACGGGCGAACTGGTGGACGTTGCGCTGGCGGACGGCACCATCATCGCGGCGCGCAAACGCACCGCCTTGCAACAGGGCGAGACCGTCTCGGTCAGCCTGCGTCCTGAATCACTCAGCCTCGGCGCTCCGGCAAGCGGCCCGCTCAAGGGTGTCGTCCGCAACCGGATTTTCCTGGGATCGACGGCGGAATACGCGATCGAGGTCCAGGGCATCGGAACATTACTCGCCAAGGCCGACCATTTGATCGGCCAAGGCAATCTCTTCAAGCCGGGTGAACCCGTCGCCATCGGCTTTGCCACCGGGACGCCGCTCGCGTTTCCGGAGACCAAGAACAACGGGACCAACCAGAGGGTAAACAAACATGTCGAAATCATATCGTGACGGACTGCCGATAAGCCCCGAGAATTTCGTCGACCAGCTGATGCGCTTGAAGCGCGGCTCGATCGGCCGCCGCGACTTCCTTGGCCTCACCGGCCTCGGCATCGCAACGGCGGTGATGGCGCGCGAGATCGGCATCATGCCGACGCCGGCCTTCGCCGCCGAAAGCCTTGGCGACCGCATGTCGATCGCCACCTGGCCGAACTACCATGACCCGCAGACCTTCGAGAACTTCAAGAAGGACACGGGCGTCGCCGTCGAGGTCAACGTGTTCGGCTCGAATGAGGAGATGCTGGCCAAGCTGCAGGCCGGCGCCTCGGGCTGGAGCCTGTTCGTGCCGACCAATTATACGATCTCGACCTACAAGAAGCTCGGCATCATCGAGCCGCTGGAGATGGCGAAGCTGCCGAACTTCGATGGCACCCAGGAAGATGCGCGTTTCACCTCCGAGGGTACCATCGATGGCACTATTTACGCCGTGCCGAAGAACTGGGGCACGACGGGTTTTGCCGTCAACACCAAGAAGCTCGCCAGGCCGATGACGAGCTGGAAGGAGTTCTGGGACACCGCCATGGCCGAGGGCGATGGCCGCACCATGGTGCATGACTACCAGCTCACCACCATCGGCAACGCGCTGAAATATTACGGCTATTCGTTCAATTCGCTGAAGCAGGACGAGCTCGCCAAGGCGGAGGAACTGCTGCTCAAGGTCAAGCCGCATCTGTTCGCGGTCTCGTCCGACTACCAGCCGGGCATGCGCGCGGGCGACGCGTGGATGACGATGTGCTGGACCAATGACGGCGCGCAGCTGCATCGCGACATTCCCGAGATCGCCTATGTGCTTGGCAAGGAAGGCGGCGAGATCTGGACCGATTTTTATGCCATCCCGAAGGACGCGCCGAACAAGCCCGCCGGCTACGCGCTGCTCAACTATCTGATGAACCCGCAGGTCGCGGTGAAGGAGCACCTCGCCAACGGCGCTCCTTCCACCGATGCGCGCGTCAACAAGCTGCTGCCCAAGGAAGTGCTCGACAATCCGATCCTCTATCCGGCGGCGGACTTGCTGACGCCGCTCGAATTCGGCGCGGCGGCAACGCTGACCGATCCGGGCCGTGCCGAACTGATGGCGCGCTTCAAATCGGCTTGAGACTGGCCTGGACAAAGACAAACGACCGGCGGGCCCATGTCCGCCGGTACCGGGACGGTTTCGATGCAGGGCAACAGATTTCGGCATAATTTCCTGACCGCCTTGCTGCTCGCGCCGGCGACAGTATGGCTGGTGGTGTTCCTGGTGCTGCCGTTCATCGCCATAGCCGTGTTCAGCGTCGGCGAGCGGGCCCCCGAGGGCGGATACCAGGCGGCCTTCACGCTGGCGCAATACGCCAATCTTCCGGCGCGGGCGACCGCGTTCTGGAACACCATGGTGCTGGCCCCGGTGGGCGCGCTTGCCTGCCTGCTCGTTGCCTATCCGGTCGCCTATTATCTTGCCTTGCAGGCGCCGCAGCGCTGGCGGCTGATCCTGCTTGCGCTGGTCGTCATTCCGTTCTGGACGAGCCTGCTGATGCGCACCTATGCCTGGATGTACATTCTGGGCGGACGCGGCATCCCCGCGCTGCTCGCCTTCGTAGGCATCGAGGATGTCAGGCTGATCAACACGCCGGGTGCCGTCCTGCTCGGCATCGTCTACGGCTATCTGCCGCTGATGATCCTGCCGATCTATGTCAGCCTCGAGCGGCTCGACCGAAGGCTGCTGGAAGCTTCGGCCGATCTCGGCGCGACCCCGCTCTCCACCTTCCTTGGTGTGACCCTGAAGCTGTCGCTGCCGGGCGTGATGACCGGCTTTTCGCTGGTCATGATCCTGCTGCTTGGCGAGTACCTGATCCCGACGCTGCTCGGCGGCGGCAAGGTGTTCTTCATCGGCAACGCGCTGGTCGACCTGTTCCTGCAGTCGCGCAACTGGCCGTTCGGATCGGCCATCGCAATCACGCTGGTGCTGGTCTCGGTGGTGGTGCTGATTGTCGCCAACCGCATTTCGAACCGGGTTGCGGGCGCCCGCCGGGTGGACCTCATCTGATGCGCGCCTTCGTCATTGCCGTCTTCGCGTTCCTCTATCTGCCTATCGTGCTGGTCGTGCTGTTTTCCTTCAACGCCGGCCACCATGCCAGCGAGTTCACCGGCTTCTCGGTGCAATGGTACGGCAAGGCGCTGTCCAACCCGTTCCTGGTCGAGGCGCTGAAGAACAGCCTGTTCATTGCCACCACCAGCGCCCTGCTGGCGGCGGTGTTCGGCACCGCGGCAGCCCTTGGCCTGGCGCGTGTCGGCGTCAGAACCCGCGCCGTCTTCGATGGGCTGCTTGGCGCGGCGATCGTCGTTCCCGGCGTCGTCATCGGCATCTCGACGCTGGTCGCGCTCGTCCAGCTGTTCGCCGTCGTCAACCCGTTCCTCGCCTCGGTCTGGCCCGGTGACCAGCCACCGCGCCTGTCGCTCGGCTACGGCTCGATCATCGCCGCGCATGGCCTGTTCTCGATGGCGCTGGTGACGATGATCGTCGGCACGCGTCTGGGCAGCCTCGACCGCAATCTGGTCGAGGCTTCGAGCGATCTCTACGCGACGCCGCTGACGACGTTCCGCTCGATCGTCCTGCCGCAGATCATGCCGGCGGTGGTCGCCGGCTTCCTGCTGGCCTTCACCTTCTCCTTCGACGATTTCATCGTCGCCTTCTTCGTCGCCGGCGCGCAGACGACGCTGCCGATCTATGTGTTCGCGTCGATCCGGCGCGGGGTGACGCCGGAGATCAACGCCATCGCGACGATCGTGCTCGTCGCTTCCGTCCTGCTCGTGGTGCTTGCCCAATGGCAGCTGCGCCAGCGCAAGCCATCCAACTGAAAGCTGCTGCTCCATGATCCTCAAAGACCGCATCGCCGTGGTGACAGGCGCCGGATCCGGCATCGGGCGTGCCGGCGCCATGATCATGGGCAGGGAAGGTGCGGTGGTCGTCATCGCCGACCGGGATGCGGCCGCCGGCGAGGCAACAGCCTCAGGCATCCGCGCAGTGGGCGGCCGGGCCGAGGCCATCGCCACCGATGTCGGGGAGGACGTGGCTGTCGAGCACCTGATAACCGGCACGCTCGAGAAGCATGGGCGCATCGACATCCTGCACAATCATGCCGGCATCCAGGTCGGCGGCACGCTGACCGAGGTCGAGACCGCCGGCATGGACGCCTCGTGGCGGGTCAATGTGCGGGCGCAGTTTCTCGCGGCAAGGATCGTCATGCCGTCGATGATTGCGCAAGGCGGCGGCGTCATCCTCAACACGGCTTCGAATTCGGGTGTCTTCTATGACCGCGAGATGATCGCCTACGCGACATCGAAACATGCCGTGGTGGCGATGACCAGGCAGATGTCGCTCGACTATGCCCGGCACAATGTGCGTGTCAACGCGCTCTGCCCGGGCTGGGTCGACACGCCCTTCAACGAACCGTTCATCGCCCAGATGGGCGGACGCGAGGCGATCGAAACCTATGTCCGCACCAAGATCCCGATGGGGCGCTGGGCCGTGGCCGAAGAGATCGCCGAGGCGATCCTGTTCCTCGTCTCGGACCGCTCGTCCTTCATGACCGGGCAGGCGCTGGTGATCGATGGCGGCGAAAGTATCGGCTGACACCGACGCTTTCATCTATCGACCTTCCCATTTCAGCCCCCTTTTTGCTGCGGTTTGCGTGGCGTCGGACGGCACAGGACTATGGTCTGGTTGTCATGGGACTTCAGTGCCATGGCAGGACCAGAGCGGCAATTTCTGTGACTTTTCAACTCGTTACAGCTTGGTAACGGCGTCCGCTCTCGGATTGCGACCGAGTTTGTCTAAAGTTTACCGGGTATAATTAGCGATTTCTCATACCCAGATGGTTCAGCGGTGGGCGAGTAGGCGATTCCCGAGGAGATTAACATGACAAACCGGAAAACTCTGTTCGCGGCGCTGGCCGCTTTGGCGCTTCTGGCGTCTCCGGCGCTCGCCGGCAATGGACATGGCAATGGCGGCAATGGCGGAGGTAACGGCGGCGGCAACGGGAATGGCGGTGGCAATGGCAACGGCGGCACCCACGGTAATGGCAGCGGCAACAGCGGTGCTTCGCATGGCAAGTCGTCGTCGGCACCGGGACATGCAGCCAAGACGGAAACCGACACAACCACCGACACCACGGTCGATACGACCACAACAGTCTCGTCCGTACCGAAGGACAAGAACATTCACGCCAAACTCGGCCGGCTGAACTCGCTGCAGCGCAACATCAACGCCTACATGAACTCCAAGAGCAAGAAGTTTGCCGGCATTCAGGCCTTCGTGACGCAATCGGCGACGGCCAAGAATGCGCAAGCAGCGGCCGCTGCCGCCGCCGCCACGGCCGCCGCCGCCCAAGCCCAGCTAGATGACCTGAATTCGCAGCTGAGCGCGCTGACGTCGCTGACGCCGGATCAGATCGCCGCCATGACGCCCGAAGAACAGGCGGCCTTGCCTGGCCAGATAGCGGCCCTGCAGGCAGATGTCACCGCACAGGAGGCCGTGGTGGCCGCCGACAATGCGGCGGCCGACCAGGCCGAGGCCGACGCTGCCGCGGCAGCGGTCGGCACGGATCCGGCGGCGCTCGACGCGGCACTGGCGGATATGGCCAACAAGCCCGTCGACGCCGATGTCACGGCCTGGGCCCAAGGCGTCCTTGCCGACAAGATCGATCAGATGGCGGCCAAGCTTCAGGCGGGAACGACGCCGTAGCGGATCGTCCCTGAAAAAGGCGGTAGCCAGTCGAAGAAGATGCCGCTGGGCTTTGCCCGGCGGCATTGCTTTTCCTGCTCGCACGTCCTGGTCGTAGCGATCGAGGCATAAGGATAGGGCGCGCGGTGTTGCCGCGCGCCATTCTTCATACGTGTTTGCGGCCGCCGGTCTCGCGAAACCAGCTGTCGGGATAGGGATACCACCAGTCCTGGATGGCCGGTCTGTGATCGATGATGACCATCTTCGAGCGGCGGAAGGCGTCGAGCCCCTGGCGCCCGAGTTCGCGGCCAAGGCCGGAAGCCTTCCAGCCGCCGAAGGGCAGGGCGTCATTGTCGATCAGCGGGTTGTTGACCCAGACCATGCCGGCCTCGAGCCGTTCGGCCGCCTCATGCGCTTCGGCCAGATCCGTCGTGAACACCGAAGCGCCGAGCCCGAACGGGCTGTCATTGGCAAGCCGGATCGCCTCGTCGAAATCCCTAACCCGGCAGATGGCGGCGACCGGGCCGAAACACTCCTCGCGCACGATCGCCATGTCTGGGGTGACGCCAGTCAGGATGGTCGGCTCGTAGAACCAGCCGGTGTTGTGCTCCGGCGGGATGCGGCCGCCGGTAATGGCCGTGGCGCCGTTGCAGATGGCATCGTCGACCAGCCGCATGACCTTGGCCCGTGCTGCCTCGCTGACCAGCGGGCCGATCTCGGTTCTGTCCATGCCGTTGCCGATGCGCAGCGCCCGTGTCTTCTCGGCAAACAGTTCGACAAAGCGATCGTGGACCGAATCGACGACGAAGAATCGCTCGGCCGACGTGCAGACCTGGCCTGTGAGGTGGAAGGCGGCTGTGACGGAGCCAGCCGCCGCCACGTCGAGCGGCGCGTGCTGGCTGATGATCAGCGGATCGCTGCCGCCGGCCTCGATGACGCAAGGCTTCATGCGTTCCGCGCAGGCCACGGCCACCGCCTTGCCGGCCGCGACCGAGCCGGTGAAAGCGACCGCATCGGTGCGATCGGCACTGATCAGTGCCTGCGCGGTGGCCGCGCCACCAGGCAAGCAGGAGACGAGGCCCTCGGGCAGCGACCGGAATACGGTCATGTAGTCCAGCGTCGAGAGCGTCGTCGCTTCCGCCGGCTTGATGACGCAGGCGTTGCCGGCGGCGAGCGAGGCCGCGACGGTCCAGCACATCAGCAGGATCGGAAAGTTGTAGGGCATGATGTGGACGGAGACACCATAGGGCTCGTAGCGCGCATACTGGAACGAGCCGGCCTGCGTCGTGCCGGCGATCTTGCCGGCATCGTCGCGCGCCATCTCGGCATAGTAGCGGAAGATCGGCGCGCAATTGGCGATCTCGCCGATGGCTTCGGGATAGGGCTTGCCCATCTCGCGCACCATCAGTTCGGCGCAGCGCGTGAAGTCCGCCGCCTCGATGGCGTTGGCGACGGCGTGCAGATGCTTTGCCCGGCTCTTGGCGTCGAGCTTTTTCCAGGCAAGCTGCGCCTTGGTCGCGGCGGTGAGCACGGTGTCGACCTCGCCGTCGCTGGCCGCCGCGATCGCGCCGACGGTTTCCAGCGTCGCCGGATCGATTACCGGCCTGTTCGCGCCGGTCATTGGCCGGTAGTCCGGATTGACGAAGAAAATCGGCCGGCCGGGGGAGAAATGCATGGACATCCTCTCGGATCCGCTCAACGGATCATGTAGACCTTCTTGATCGTCTCATGGACGGTGCAGACGCCTTTCCAGTCCTGCGGGAAGAAGGCCGCCGTGTCCGGCTCGATCTCGATGACCTCGCCGGACTCATGCACGTAGGTGCAGCGACCCTCCAGGAAGTGGCAGAACTCGTCGCGGGTGACGTGGCAGTGCCACTTGCCTGGCGTGCAGACCCAGAGGCCGCATTCCGAACGGCCTTCCGGCCCCTTGTGGAGCAGCTTGCCCGACGTATGGGATTGCCCCTCGATCATTGTCGGGATGACGCCCCAGTCGACGAGGTCCGTGATGGCAAGCGGCGATTGCATGATCGGCGTGGTCATAGGATTTTCCTGGTAAGTGCTCACCGGCACATGAAGGCCTTGGTCAGCGTTTGCGTGATGATGGAGATGCCGGTCCAGCCGGCGGGAAAGAAGATGAGCGTGCCGGCTCCGACCGGGATGTCCTCGCCATCGTCCCTGACATAGCTGCCGCGCCCCGACAGGAAATGACAGAACTCGTCGGCGGCAAAGGTCACCTTGCGGGTGCCCGGCGTGCACGACTACAGGCCGCATTCGTTCGACCCGTCCGGATTCCTGGAGAGGATCTTGCCTGAGGCCCGCGGCGCGCCGGCGAGCGTGTTGGCGCCCGCGCCCCAATCTTCCAGCTCCACGGTCGAGGCCTCAGGCCAATGCGGTGTCGGCATGTCTTGCTCCTCTGCGGCTTATTCTTGCTCAGGCCAGCATGTAGACGTTGCGCATGGTCTCATGCACGGTGCATTCGCCCGTCCAGCCGGCGGGAAACATGACCACGCTTCCCCTGGAGATTTCTATCACCTCGCCGACATCCGACCGGTAGGTCGCGCGGCCGGCGACGAAGTGGCACAGTTCGTCGCGCGGAATCGAGAGCCGCCAGCGGCCCGGTGTGCAGACCCATATTCCGGATTCCGGCTGGTTGTTCGGCCCTTTGTGCACGAGCTTGCCGGTGGAGTGGGAGACGCCCGACAGGGCGTCGGGCTGGACGCCCCAGTCGACGAGGTCGGTGCGGGTCGAGGCCTGGTGGAGGTGCGGGGCGGAGGAAGTCATGCTGATGCTCCTGCGCGCCGCCTGAGAAGCTCGTGCTCTACGGCGCCCCCCTCTGTCCTGCCGGACATCTCCCCCACGAGGGGGGAGATCGGCAACTTCGGCCTCGGCGTTTCGTCATCGACGTCGAAAATTGGCGAAGGCAGTCGCGACATCCAATCTCCCCCCTCGTGGGGGAGATGTCCGGCAGGCCAGAGGGGGGCGCCTTGGCTCGGCGTGTCAAACATCGCAATCACAGCAACGCCTCCAGCAAACCCGCAGCCTTCTCAGGTCCATTCTGCACGTGCATCTGTGCCGATGTCTGCGCCAGCTTCGCCTTCATTTTCGGATCGGTCAGGCAGGCTTCGATCTTCGCGATCAACTCCGCGTCCGTCCAATCGTAGCGCGGCATGCCGAAGCCATGGCCGGTTTCCTGGACCCGGGTGGCGTTGTCGTGGCCGTCCCAGACATAGGGCATGATGATCGCGGGCTTGCCGAAATAGAGGCACTCGGTGAAGGAGTTGTTGCCGCCATGGTGGATCACGGCATCGACCTGCGGGATCACCGAAGGCTGCGGGAACCAGCTGTCGACGATGACGTTGCCGGGCACGTCGGTGTACTGATCCCTGTAGCCGCCGACATTGACCAGCGCGCGGTAGCGGGTCTTGCCCAGCGTCGCGATGATCCGCTTCAGCAAGTCGACATCGCCGGCCCCCAGGCTGCCGAAGGAGACGTAGAGCAGCGGCCCGTCGTTGTTTTTGGCGAAGGCCGGGACGGGATAGGGCTTTTCCTGCCGCACGCAGCCTTCCAAATACTGGAATTTTGCCGGATCGAGCGGATGGCGGCGCTTGAATTTCGCGGCTTCGGGATAAAGCAGCAGGTTCAAATAGGGCGAAGCCTCGAAGAACTGGCCGATCGGATAGGGCGCCTCATCATTGGCGCCGAGGAACGCGTTGAAGTCATCATGGATCGGCTTGATCACGGCATTGAAGTGATCGCGGTAGCGCTGGTGTCCGGCATGGTCGTTTTCGCCGCAGCCGGAGAGATGCGGTGGGATGCCCTCGTCCTCGATCTCGTTTTCGGAACAGGAGATGACGCGCACCCACGGCTTGCCGAACTGCTTGATCGCCGGGAACAGGATGACGTTGTCGACGCAGATCACATCAGGCTTGATGGCGGAAAGCACGCGCGGCAGGTCCTTCTGCGCCCACTTGGCGCTGTCGACGATCGCCGTCCAGCAATCCTTGACGTAATTGTCGACCTGGTCGTAGGGCGACTTGCGGAAGTTGGGGATATGGCCGTTGATGAAGTCCTCCCAGAACTTGGCCATCTGCTCGGGCGGCATCGGTTCGGAAAGGTTCACCGGATGCGCCTCGAAGCCATAGCCCTTGTAGACATCGACGAATCCCGGATCGGACAGGAACACCGCTTTGTGTCCGCGCGCCTCCACGGCTTGAGCGATGCCGACGGAATTGAGCGCCGGGCCGTAGGCGGCTTCGGGAAAAAACGCGATCGTCTTCTGCGCCATCAGGCTTCTCCTTCACTCTGCGAAAATTCTGACGTCGGCGGCATCCCAGCCGAGTTCGACCTGGTCGCCCAATGCGACCGGCCGCCGGTCGGCTGCGTCGGCGGTTACACGCACGAGGAACGGCTTCGGCGACAGCGGCGTGCGGACATGCAGCTGCAGGTCGAGCCCCTGATAGGCCAGCACCTCGACCGTTCCGGTCGTCCGGTTCGCGGTATCCGCTGACGGGAACAGCCGGACGCGTTCGGGCCGCACCGACGCGACGGCAGCCGCCCCGGACGAAAGCGCTGCGGGGACCTTGCCGGCGATGCGCGCGCCATTCGCGGCCACGACGCCATCGGCTGACACCTTGCCCGGGATAAAATTCATCACGCCGATGAAGTCGGCGACGAAACGCTCAGCCGGATGCTCATAGACCGCATGCGGCGTGTCGCATTGCAGCAGCTTGCCGTCTTTCAGCACCGCCATGCGGTCGGCCATGACCAGCGATTCCTCCTGATCATGGGTGACGATGACAAAGGTGATGCCGACCTCGTGCTGCAGGCGCTTCAATTCCAGCTGCATGGCGCCGCGCAGCTTCTTGTCGAGCGCGCCGAGCGGCTCGTCGAGCAGCAGCAAGCGCGGGCGCTTGACCAGGGCGCGGGCGAGCGCCACGCGCTGCTTCTGACCGCCCGATAGTTGCTCCGGCTTGCGGTCGGCGAAGGGCACGAGTTCGGTGGTCGCCAGGATGGCGTCGACGCGCGCGCGGATTTCTTTAGCCGGCAAGCGCTCCATCTCCAGCCCATAGGAGACATTGGCCCGCACGCTCATATGCGGGAACAGCGCGTAGGACTGAAACATCAGATTGACCGGCCGCTTGTTGGGCGGCATCCTGGCGATGTCCTTGCCGTCGAGCAGGATGCGCCCATCGCTCGGCGTCTCGAAGCCGGCCAGCATGCGCAAGAGCGTGGTCTTGCCGCAGCCCGATGGACCGAGGAGCGCGAAGAACTCGTTCTCCCTGATATCCAGCGAGATGCCGTCGACGGCGGTGACGCGGCCGAAATTCTTCGACACACGATCGATGGCCAGCAGCGTGCGCGGTTCGCTCATTGGCCGATCATTCCCCGGTTGAGCCGCTGCGACAGGGTCAGCGCGGTGACCGAGACCGCCATGACGATGGTGGCCAGGGCGTTGATCTCGGGTGTGATGCCGAAGCGGATCATGGCGTAGATCTGCATCGGCAGCGTGGTCGAGGCGCGGCCCGCGCCTGCGGTGAAGAAGGCGATGATGAACTCGTCGACCGAGAGCGTGAAGGCGAGCAGTGCGCCGGCAATCACGGCCGGCGCGATGACCGGCAAGGTGATCCGCCGGAAGGTGGCGATGGCGGAGGCGCCGAGATCGGTGGAAGCCTCGACGATCGACCAGTCGAAACTCTTCAGCCGGGCACGCACCACCGAGCAGACGAAGGCGAGGTTGAATACGACATGGGCGAGGATGATGGTGTGCAGGCCCATGGTGAGGTTGAGCATCGAAAAGAACGACAGGAGCGCGATTGCCAGCACGATGTCGGGAATGATCATCGGCGCGAAGATCAGCGCCTCGAGCCCCTTGCCATATTGCCGGCGCATCTCGACGCCGATCGCCAGCAGCGTGCCGAGCAAGGTGGCGATCGCTGTCGAGACCAGCGCCACGATCAGCGTGTTGAGGGCGGCGGAGAGGATCGCGGAATTGCCGGCCAGCGAGACGTACCATTTCAGCGAAAAGCCCGACCATGCCGTAGGCAGCCCGCCTTCGTTGAAGGACAGCGCCACCAGCACGGCGATCGGGATGTAGAGGAAGGCGAAGACGAGACTCAACACGAGCCAAAGCATGCGCCGTGTGGCTGGTGAGCGTTCAGCCATTCGCGTTGCCCTCGGCTTCCGCGGTGCGGCCAGAGGCGCGATTGGCGGCGATCGCTTGCGCCATCAGCACCAGCAGCATGATGGCGATCAGCGCCATTGCCAGGGCCGCGCCGAACGGCCAGTCATTGGCGGTCAGGAACTGGTCGTAGACAAGGTTGCCGATCATCTGGAAGCGGCCGCCGCCGAGCAGCGCCGGGGTGACGAAATTGCCGATCGACAGCACGAAGACGAAGACGGCGCCGGCGACGATGCCGGGCACGGTCAGCGGCAGGATGACACGGCGAAACGTCGTCATCGCCGAAGCGCCGAGATCGCGCGAGGCTTCGGCCAGTTCCGGGTTGAGCCGCGACAAAGGCGCGTAGCAGGCGAGGATGACGAAGGGCAGATAGTTGTAGACCAGGCCGGCGATGACCGCGCCTTCGGTGTAGAGCATCGAGGGCGGTTCACCGGTGTAGCCCACCCAGCGCAGGAGCTGGGTGATAAGCCCTTCGCGGTTGAGCAGCACGATCCAGGCATAGGTGCGGATCAGGTAGTTGGACCAGAACGGCAGCACGGCGAAGAACAGGAACACCGGCTGCCAGCGGCGCGGGGCGGCCGCGATGGCATAGGCGGCGGCGTAGCCGATCACCACCGCGATCAGCGTGGCGATGCCGGCAATGCGCGCCGAGTTCAGGAAAATGCCGGCATAGAGCGGGTCGAAGACCTGCCCGAAATTCTCCAGCGTGAAGGTGTAGTCGATGCCGCCATAGATGCCGCGCCGGAAGAAGGCGAGCGCCAGCACCAGCGCGCATGGCACCACCATCAGCGCGGTCAACCAGACCAGCGCCGGGGCCATCAGCAAGGAGGAGCGGGATGATCGCATCACGCCGCGCCCTCGCTGGCAGCAGGCGAGTTCCCCCTCACCCGGATTGCCAACCGAATTGCGAAGGGCAATTCGGGACAATCCGACCTCTCCCCGAGGGGAGAGGAGCGCGCCAGAGCTGGCTCCAGCCTCTTCTCCCCGCCGGGGAGAAGGTGGCCGCGAAGCGGCCGGATGAGGGGGCGCTGCGCTGGAGATTGGCGAAGGCCCGCGAGCCAGCCGATCTCCCCGCTTAAGGGGGAGATGGCCGGCAGGTCAAAGGGGGGCGTGAAGGAACGCAAGCGTGATTCCAGCAATCGATCTTACTGCGCGGCCTTGATCTCGCTGACGATCTTGGAATAGTCGCGCTGGGCTTCGCCGACGTCACGCAACTGCTCGAACTTGACGAGGTCGGCCACCGGCATCGCCATGTTGGGAAATTTTGCCAGGAAATCGGCCGGCAGGCTTTCCATCGCCGGCTTGTTCGGAACCTTGTAGTCGATATTCTGGGCCGCCCAGGCGTGGTTCTTGGCATCGAGCATGAAGTTGATGAACTGGAACGCGGCATCCTTGTGCTCGGAGGCCTTCATCACCACCATCGTGTCGACCCAGAGATCCGAACCTTCCTTGGGAATGATGTATTTGATCTCCGGCTTGTCGGCGATGCCGTAATTGCACCAGCCGTCCCAGGCCTGGACCATCAGCGCTTCTCCGGAGACCAGTTTCGAATAGAAGGTGGTGTCGTCATAGGCGAGCAGGGTTTTCTTGGCCGAGATCAAGAGGTTCTTGACCTCGGCCATCTTGGCCGGATCTGTCTCGTTGACGGAGAAACCCTTGTCGAGCTGCCCGGCGGCGAGCAGCCAGCGATCAGTCGCCAGCATGGTGGTCTTGCCCTTCAGCTCATCCGATGGCGCCAGCAGGTCGCTCCAGCTCGTGGGCGCCGTCTTGACCAGGTCCGAGCGGTAGCAGAGGCCGGTCGTGCCCCAGGTGTAGGGCACGGAGAAAGTGTTGCCGACATCGTGCGGCAGCTTGGTCGCTTCGGGATAGAGGTTGGCGAGATTGGGGATCTTGGCGTGGTCCATCGGCTCGGTCAGGCCGAGCTTGTTCAGAACCTCGGCGAAGGGCGAGGAAACGAAAACCACGTCATAGCCCTTGCCGCCGGCGGCAATCAGCTTGCCCATGATCTCTTCATTGGTGGCGTGCACCACGACTTCGCCGGAAACGCCCGTCGCGGTCTTGAAAGACGCCATGGCATCGGGCGCCATGTAGCCGTCCCAATTGGAAATGACGAGGTCGGCGGCCATCGCCGGCGCGGACAGCGCCACGACAAGCCCGAGGGCGATCGAAGGCATTCTCAGCGCACGGCGCCGCAGGCTGGTAGCAGTCATGGCAGGCTCCCATTCCGGTTGGTTCGTCGAATTCGTGCTGGACCCGCGCGACATGCGCCGCTGCATCGATCCTGTTCCCGCGGTCTTTTGTCGCCGATTGCACTGACAGTACTATTGCAGAAAAAAGTACGTCAATCCATAATTTGACAACCGGCCTCGGAATCTGGCCGATTGCGTCCACGCCGGTGATGGGTCAAATCAACGAGGTCACGTCCGTTCCACGAGAATGTCATGCAAGCCGCAACCCGACGACCTCGCACCAACCATCTCGATCTGGCCCAGCGCATCCTGGATGTGGCGCGGCAGCGTGGCTTCGCGCCCGGCGCACGCCTGCCCGAGCAACAGATCGCCTCGCTGTGCAATGTCTCGCGCACTCCGGTCCGGGCGGCGCTCAGCCTGCTCGCGGAGCAGGGTGTCGTGCGCTGGGAGGCGGACACCGGATATCACTTGGCGATCGACCTCGCCGCGCAGCCGGCGATATCAGCCGAATTGCCCGCCGCCGAGGAAGACGAGCTTGCCGAGGCCATCCTGCGCGACCGTTCGGCGCGGCGCCTCGACCAGACAGTGACCGTCGCAGGGCTGATGCGGCGGTACAGTGCCGAACGGAAAACGGTACTAAAATCTCTGAACAGACTGACGGAGGAGAATCTTCTCGATCGCGCACCAGGTCAGTCCTGGTTGTTCCGGCGCGCCCCTGATGACCCGGAGGCGCAAGGCGAGAGCTACGAGTTCCGGCTGCTTTTGGAGCCCGCCGCCATCCTGACGCCCGGCTTCCGGCTCGACGGCGCGCGCGCCGCGATGTTGCGCCAGGGCATGGAGGCGCTATCGGCGCTGCCCGACGCCGCGTTCGATACACGCGAGTTCCAGCGGCTCGACATCGATTTCCACGGCATGATCGCCGAAGGCAGCGCCAACCGCTTCGTCGCCGACGCGCTGGCCGATCACCTCAGGCTGCGGCGGCTTCCGGGCATCTATGCCGGCGTCAACGTCTTCCGGCTGAAGCAATCGTTGCGCGAACACCTGAACATACTCGACCATCTTGAGAGCCGGCAGTATGAGGTTGCTGCCGATCTGCTGCGCATCCACCTGCGGCTGTCGCGCAGCCAGCGGCCGCAGGCGGCCAGTCGCGGCGCTCCCGCGCTGTTCGGCATGATCAGCCGGCCGGAATGAAGAGGATTTAATTGACGCGTAGAGCGAGCCCGACCATCGCGCTGTTTCCCGAGGCCAGTTTCGGGGCGGCGTTGAATTGCGTCGGCATCGCGCAGGCGCTGCGCGCGAAGGGCGCGCGGCCGGTGTTCATCTGCCATGCCGGCTTCTCCGGCGTCTTTGCCGACTATGGTTTCCAGGAATACCAGCTGCCGACCGAGGAGCCGCTGAGCGACAGCGAGCGCCAGAGCTACTGGCAGGCGTTCGTGCGCCGGCATCTGCCGCATTTCAGGCTGAGCCCGATCGACCAGCTCGAAACCTATGTCGCGCCGACCTGGCAGGCGATCGTCGACACGGCGGTCAATGCCGAGGCGCCGCTGCGCCAATTGCTGGCGCGGCTGAAGCCCGACGCGGTGGTGCTCGACAATGTCATCATGTTCCCGGCGATAGCGGCAGCCGGCTGCCCGTGGGTGCGCGTCGTTTCCTGCGCCGAGACGGAACTTCCGGACAACGCCGTGCCGCCCTATCTGTCGGGCCTCGGCGCTGGCGATCCGCAACGCGCGGCGTTCGAGGCGCGATATCTCGCAGCCTCGGCGCCGGCGCATGACCGCTTCAACCGCTTTCGCGCCGATTGCGGCCTAGCGCCGCTGCCGAAGGGCCTGTTTCTTGAAACCTCACCCGATCTCAATCTGCTCTTGACGCCGGCGATCGTGCGCCGCGAACGCGCCGAGCCGCTCGACCCCGAGCGCTTCGTCTATCTCGAAGGCTGCGTGCGGTCGGAAGGGCCATTCGAGGTGCCGGTTTTCCCGCGCAATGGCGGGCCGCTGGTCTATGTCAGCTTCGGCAGTCTCGGCGCAATGGATGTCGGCCTGATCGAGCGCATGCTTGCCGTATTCGACCGGCTGCCGGCCCGCTTCATCGTCAATGTCGGTGGCCTGCGCGATGCCTACCGCGCGGTGCCCGACAATGTCTACCTCGACGCCTGGTTTCCGCAGCCCTCCGTGGTGGCGAAGTCGGACTTGTTCATCCACCACGGCGGCAACAACAGCTTTTGCGAAGCGCTGCGCTTCGGCGTGCCTTCGCTGATCATGCCCTATTGCTGGGACGGGCACGACAATGCGCAACGCGCCGGCGAAACCGGCGTCGGCGACCATATCGGCCGTGACGGCTGGACCGAAGGGGGATTGGAGAGAGCCATTCTCGGCCTGCTGGCCGATGACGCCATGCGCGCCCGCCTCAGGGACAATGCAGCCGAGATGGCGCTGAAACCCGGAACGGACGTGGCCGCGCAAGCCATTCTCTCCCTGATACGGACATGAACGAAATGCTCGATAAGAATACGAATACCGCAAACCTCTTCAATGGCAACGACCCCAAGGCCTGGCTTACGCAGCATGGCATCACCGAGATCGAGTGCCTGGTGCCCGACATGAACGGCGTGCTGCGCGGCAAGGCGCTGCCGACCGCCAAATTCCTCAAGGCGCTGGAAGACCGCGCGCTCTACCTGCCGAGCAGCGCCTTCCTGGTCAGCATCGACGGCCGTTATTCAGGCTCGATCGACGAGGGTTTTGCCTATTCGGACCCCGACATGCGCATGGTGCCCGATGTCTCGACGCTGTGCCTGGCGCCGGGCGCAGGGGCGGGGAAGGCCTATGTTTTTGCCGATGTCTTTCATATGGATGGCAGGCCGTGGATGGCTTCGCCGCGTCATGTGCTGCGCGCCGTGCTCGATCTCTATCGCCAGCGCGGCTGGCGCGCGGTGGTCGCACCCGAGCTCGAATTCTACCTTACCGCGCCCAATCCCGATCCGGACAAGCCGCTGACCGCGCCGGTCGGAGCCAATGGCCGCGCCGAGGGCGTGCAGCATCCCTATGACATGGCGGCGCTGGAAGAATTCGAGCCGGTGATCCGGCGTATCTATGACTATTCAGCGGCAGCCGGACTGCCCCTCGACACGCTGATCCATGAATCGGGCACGGCGCAGCTCGAAATCAATCTGCTGCATGGCGACGCCCTGCCGCTCGCCGACCAGGTGCTTTTGTTCAAGCGGTTTACGCGGCAGGCCGCGCAGCAATGCGGCATGCATGCGACCTTCATGGCCAAGCCGATCGCGGTCCAGGCGGGCAGCTCCATGCATCTGCACATGTCCGTCGTCGACGAGGCCGGCAACGCGCTTTTCGCCGGCAGCGACGATGCCGACACCGGGATGTTCGGCCATTTCATCGGCGGCCTGCAGAAGTACATTCCCGAAATCATGCCGCTGTTCGCGCCCAACGTGAACTCGTTCCGCCGCATAAGGCCGAACCACAGCGCGCCGGCCAACATCGAGTGGTCGCATGACAACCGCTCCTGCGGCCTGCGCGTGCCGGCCGGCGGGCGCATGGCGCGGCGGGTGGAGAACCGGCTGCCGGGTGCCGATTCCAATCCCTATCTGGCGATCGCCGGTTCGCTGCTTGCCGGCTATCTCGGTGTCGAGCAGAAGCAGGCGCGCTCGGCCGAGGCGTCGGGCAATGCCTACAAGATCAAGAGCACGCTGCCGAAGACCATGGAGGAGGCGCTCGACCGCTTCACCGCGTGCGACCCGGTGCGGGCATTGCTGGGCGAGGACTTCTTCCAGACCTATCTGCGCGTCAAGAGCGTCGAGCTCGACCTGTTCCAGAGCGTGGTGACGAGCTGGGAACGCGACCACCTCTTGCTGAAGGTGTGATCATGGCATCTTCGACGGGTTTCAATTCCGGTCTCGATATCGGCAAATCCTATTATGTCGCGACCGCCAATCCGGCGCCGGAACACGCGGCCCTTGCGGGCGATGTCGAGGCGGATCTGGTCGTCGTCGGCGGCGGCTGCACCGGCCTGTCGGCCGCCCTTCACGCGGCCGAGCGCGGCCTCAAAGTGGTGCTGCTCGAAGGCGGCAGGATCGGCTGGGGCGCGTCGGGCCGCAATGGCGGCCAGATGATCCCCGGCCTGCGCAAGGGCGCCAAGGGTCTGGTCAAGCTCTACGGACCCGAGCGGGCGAAGGTGCTGTTCGACCTCGCCTTCGAGGCACGCGGCCTGGTGCTCGGCATCATCGAGCGCCATGCCATCGACTGCGACCTCAGGCTGACCGGCCATCTGGTCGGCGCGGTCAACGGCTCCGACCTCAGGGATCTCGAGGAAGAGGCCAAATGCCTCAAGAGCGTGATGAAATTCCGCGACGTCGAGATCCTGTCGGCGGCGGACGCGCGGGCCAAGGTCGACACGCCTTATCAGGGCGCGATGTATGAGCCGCTCGGCGGCCACATGCATCCACTCAACTATACGCTCGGGCTTGCCCGCGCGGCTGTCGCGGCCGGCGTCACCATCCACGAGAATTCGGTGGCGGTGAAACTGGAGCGGGAGCCGTCGATCCGGGTTTCGACATCAAAGGGATCGGTGCGGGCCAAGCATGTGGTGCTGGCGGGCGACGCGCTGCTCAACGGGCTGGAGCCGCGCGTCAACAGCCGCATCATGCCGGTCGGCAACTACATCGTCGCCACCGAGCCGCTGGAGGGCAAACGCAACGTCATCCCCGCCAATGTCGCGGTGTCCGACACGCGCTTCGTCGTCAACTATTACAGGATGTCCGCGGACGGGCGGCTGTTGTTCGGCGGCGGCGAGCGCTACACGCCGTCACCGCCGGCCGATATAGCCGGCTTCGTGCGGCCGCACATGGAAGGCACCTTCCCGCAGCTCAAGGGATGCCGCATCGATCATGCCTGGGGCGGGCTGGTATCGGTGACGACGTCGCGGCTGCCGCATGTCGGGCACTATGGCGAGGTCTATTTCGCGCATGGCTATTCCGGCAAGGGCGTCATCCTGTCGACACTGTCGGGCAAGCTGCTCGCCGAAGCGATCACCGGCGATGCGTCGCGGCTCGACCTGTTCTCGACGCTGACCCCGATGCCGTTCCCGGGCGGCACGGCGCTGCGCGGGCCACTCTATGTGCTGGGGATGTTGTGGTACGCGATGCGGGATCGGATGAAGCATTGAGGGGCTAACGATCAGAGGCTGGCGGGACCGCGCCCCCCTCTGTCCTGCCGGACATCTCCCCCACGAGGGGGGAGATTGGCAGCTTTGGCGCCCCGCCTTTTCCTTGCAAATGTTAAATTTGGCGAAAGCCGGCGTAGCATCCGATCCCCCCCCAAGTGGGGGAGATGCCCGGCAGGGCAGAGGGGGGCGCTGGCCCGCCGACGTCGGAAGGCTAGCAAGGCCTCTTACACCACAAAAAAATCCTCGATACGCTGCCTGGCATCCAGCAGCGCCGGCAGGATCTCCCGTTCCATCTCCGCGACCGAAAACCGTGCCGACTGTGTAGAGACATTGATCGCCGAGACCGTGCGTCCGGACCTGTCGCGGATCGGCACGGCGATGGAGCGCAGGCCGAGTTCCAGCTCCTCGTCGACGATGGCGAAGCCATCCGTTCCAGCCTTGCCGATGGTGTTCGCCAGCAATGACCTGTCGGTAATCGTCTTCGGCGTCCGGCGTTCGATGGCTGCGTGGCTAAGAAATGCGTCGAGCTCATCCGCCGTCAGCCCGGCGAGCAGCATCCGGCCCATCGAGGTGCAATAGGCGGGCAGCCTGGTGCCGACATCGAGCGAGACGCTCAGGATACGGCGGCCAGGAATACGGGCGACATAGACGACATCCTCGCCCGACAAGATCGCCGCCGAGCAAGCTTCGTTCAACTGCGCCGCCACCGCACGCATGATCGGCGCGGCGAAGCTCCACAGCGAGGCGCCTCCGAGCCAGGTGCGGGCGACGGTCAGCAGGCGCGGCGACAGGGAGAACACACGGCCGGATTGAGTCGCGTAGCCGGTGGCGACCAAGGTCAGCAGGAAGCGACGGGCGCCGGCGCGGGTCAGGCCGGCTTCCTCGGCCATTTCGGTCAGGGTCATGCCCGCAGGATGCCGGGCCAGGATTTCCATCACGGCAAGACCGCGCCCGAGCGAGCCGACTTGATCACGGGAAACGGCCTCTTCGTCCATCTCATCTCCGGGCGACGTCAGGATTGACTCCGCGTCATAGGGTAGCTTAAAAAGTATCACATATAAAACAAAAGTTCGCAATACGAACTTTTGGAGTTGGAGTCTAGGTGATGGTCAAGTTCCTGTCGCTCAAGCAAGCCGTCGCGGAGAACCTGAACAATGGCGACTCCGTCGCCTTCGAAGGCTTCACCCATCTGATCCCGACAGCTGCCGCGCATGAGGCGATCCGCCAGGGGTTTCGCGACCTGACCCTGATCCGCATGACACCCGATCTGATCTACGACCAGATGATTGGCATGGGCATGGCGAAGAAAATCGTCTTCTCCTATGTCGGCAATCCCGGTGTCGGCCTGCTGCGGCGCGCCCGCGATGCGATCGAGAACGCTTTTCCCCGGTCGATCGAGGTCGAGGAGCACAGCCATGCCGGCATGGCCAACGCCTATGAGGCGGGCGCGGCCGGCCTGCCTTGCGCGGTGTTCCGTGGCTATCGCGGCGCCGGGCTGGCCGCAGTCAATCCGAACATTAAGTCGGTCACGTGTCCGTTCACCGGCGAGGTGCTGGCGGCCGTGCCGTCGATCCGGCCCGATGTCACCTTCATCCATGCGCAGAAGGCCGACAAGAAAGGCAATGTGCTGGTCGAGGGCATCATCGGCATCCAGAAGGAAGCCGTGCTGGCGGCCAGGCGCGCCGTCGTGACGGTCGAGGAAGTGGTCGACAATTTCGACGACCTGCACCCGAACCTCACCGTGTTGCCGCGCTGGACCATCGCGGCGATCTCGGTGGTGCCGGGCGGCTCGCATCCGTCCTACGCGCATGGCTATTATGCCAGGGACAATGCCGCCTATCTCTCATGGGACGAGATCGCCGCCGACCGCGAGAAATTCCAGGCATGGATGCAGGCGAACGTGATCGAGAAGAACGCCGACGATTTCGCGGCGCGGGTCGAGCATCTGAGGAAAGCGGCATGAGCGACGATCAAAAGCGCTTGGGCTTCACGCCCAACGAGATGATGACGATCGCCGCCAGCCGGGCGTTGGGGAATGACGATGTCTGCTTCGTCGGCATCGGCGCGCCGTCCGCCGCCTGCAACGTGGCGCGGCTGACGCATGCGCCCGACATCACGCTGATCTACGAGAGCGGCACGATCGGCACCGCGCCCGACGTGCTGCCGCTGTCGATCGGCGACGGCGAATTGTGCGAGACGGCGGTGACCACCGTCGCGGTGCCGGAGATGTTCCGCTACTGGCTGCAGGGCGGCCGCATTTCGATCGGCTTTTTGGGTGCCGCCCAGCTCGACAAGTTCGGCAACATCAACACCACGGTCATCGGCGACTATTTTCATCCCAAGACCAGGCTGCCGGGTGGCGGCGGCGCGCCGGAGATCGCGACGTCGTCGAAGGAAATCTACATCACCATGGCGCAGACCAAGCGCGGCATGGTCGAAAAGATCGACTTCTTCACCTCGTTCGGCCATGGCGAGGGCGGCGATCATCGCAGGCGGCTCGGCATCGACACAGCGGGCCCGACCTTGCTGATCACCGACCTGGCCATCTGGAAGCCGGATCCTCTGACCAAGGAATTCACGGTCGTGTCCCTACATCCCGGCGTTACCCGCCAGCAGGTGCAGGAAAGCTGTGGCTGGGTGGTTAAGTTCGCCGAGGCGCTTGACGAAACGCCGGCGCCAAGCGAACTCGAACTCGAGACATTGCGTGACCTGCAGGCCCGCACCAAGGCGGCGCATGAGGGGACCGGAAAAGGGAAAGCAGCCTGACATGGCCGAGGCCTATATTTGCGACTATATCCGCACGCCGATCGGCCGCTTCGGCGGTTCGCTATCCTCGGTACGCACCGACGACCTTGGCGCCATCCCGTTGAAGGCTTTGCTTGAGCGCAATGCCGGGATCGACTGGCAGGCGGTGGACGACGTCGTCTATGGCTGCGCCAACCAGGCCGGCGAGGACAACCGCAACGTGGCGCGCATGGCGCTGCTGCTGGCCGGCCTGCCGCAGGAGATTCCGGGCTCGACCGTCAACCGGCTGTGCGGCTCGGGCATGGACGCGCTGACCATCGCCGCGCGCGCCATCAAGGCCGGCGAAGCGGAATTGATGATCGCAGGCGGCGTCGAATCGATGAGCCGGGCGCCCTTCGTCATGCCGAAGGCCGACACCGCCTTTTCGCGCAATGCCGAGATCTACGACACCACCATCGGCTGGCGCTTCGTCAACCCGCTGATGAACAAGCTGTATGGCGTCGATTCCATGCCGGAGACCGGCGAGAACGTGGCGGAAGACTTCGCTGTTTCCCGCGCGGACCAGGACGCCTTTGCCGTCCGCAGCCAGGACAAGGCGGTCGCGGCACAAGCCAATGGCCGGCTGGCGAAGGAGATCACCCCGGTGACGATCCCGCAGCGCAAGGGCGATGCGGTCGTCGTGTCGAAGGACGAGCATCCCCGCGCCGGCACCACGGTCGAGGCGCTGGCCAAACTGCCGACGCCGTTCCGGCAAGGCGGCACGGTGACGGCCGGCAATGCCTCCGGCGTCAATGACGGCGCGGCGGCGCTGGTCGTTGCTTCCGAGGCAGCGGTGAGGAAATACGGGCTGACGCCGATCGCGCGCATCCTTGGCGGTGCCGCCGCCGGGGTCGCGCCGCGCATCATGGGCATCGGTCCGGCGCCGGCAACGCAAAAGCTATGCGCGCGGCTCGGGCTGACGCCGAAACAATTCGATGTCATCGAACTCAACGAAGCCTTCGCCTCGCAAGGCATCGCGGTGCTGCGCCAACTCGGCATCGCCGAGGACGCACCGCACGTCAATCCGAATGGCGGCGCCATCGCGCTCGGCCATCCCCTGGGCATGTCGGGCGCCCGCATCTCCGGCACGGCTGCGCTGGAGCTGCGGGAACGCGGCGGCCGCTATGCGCTGGCCACCATGTGCATCGGCGTCGGCCAGGGCATCGCCATCGCGCTCGAACGGGCCTGATCGGAGACTGCAAATTGCCAGGGTTGGCGCCGCCCCTCATCGCCCTGCCGGGCACTTCTCCCCGTATAGTGACGGGGAGAAGGAAGCTGGCGGCAATGCCGGCGCCCTCCTTTGAACGCCGGTGATTGGCGAAACCGGCAATGACAGGCCCCTCTCCCCGTCACTATACGGGGAGAGGATGCCGGCAGGCAGGTGAGGGGCGGCGGCAACCTGAAGCGATTGGCCGCTCTCAAATTTGACCATGTGGACAAAAGTCTAGACCCGTTCCATAGTTCCTCGTCTGACATTCTTAGGGAACGGCCGGCTCGACACGGCTGTCGAACAGAGGGGCACTTCAATGGAAGACCGGAAGAACAAATCTCATTTGATCCGCGAAGGGCTCTCGCGGCGCAACGTGCTCGAACTGGGCGCGCTGGGTTTCGCTGCGGCGATGCTGCCGGGTGCGGCCTTCGCGGCGGGCAAGAAACTGAAGGTGGCGGCTATCTTCGCCACGCCGATCGAGGAACCCTGGGACAACCAGATCCACGTCGCACTGCAGAAGGCCGAAAAGGAACTCGGCATCGAATACAAATGGTCCGAGAAGGTGCAGACCGCCGACTTCAGCCGTGTCATGCGCGAATATGCGCAGGGCGGGTACCAGCTGGTGCTGGGCGACGCCTTCGCCGCCGAGCGTGAATCGCGCCGCACGGCCAAGCAGTTCCCCAAGACCGCATTTCTGTTCGGCTCAGGCGCGGGGCCGGCCGAACCCAATTTCGGCGTCTTCGACAACTGGATCCACGAGCCTGCTTATCTCTCCGGCATGATCGCCGGCAAGATGTCGAAGTCGGGTACGGTCGGCGCGGTGGCGGCGATGGGCATTCCGGAAGTGAACCGGCTGGTCAATGCCTTCTTCGCCGGCGCCAAGGAGGTCAATCCGAACGTCAAGAAGAAGGTCGCCTTCATCGGTTCCTTCTTCGATCCGCCCAAGGCCAAGGAAGCGGCGGTGGCGCAGATCGACGCCGGCGTCGACGTCATCTATGCGGAACGCTTCGGCGTCATCGAGGCGGCGGTCGAGAAGAAGATCCTCGCCATCTCCAACATGTCCGACCAGTCGAGCCTCGGCCCCGATACGGTCATCACCGGCCCGGTCTGGGACATGTACCCGACGGTCGAGCAAGCGATCAAGCTGGTCAAGGCCGGCGTCTACACGGCGCAGGACTACGGCGATTTCTCGCGCATGGCCAAGGGCGGCTCCTATCTCGCGCCCTTCCACAAGTTCGACAAGACCTTGCCCGCCGAGGTCAAGGATCTGGTCGAGAAGAAGAAGGCCGAGATCCTGGAAGGCAATTTCCGGGTGGATGTCGACGAGAATACGCCGGTTTCGGATTGAGTTCTGATCTTTAGGGGTTGGTGCTAGGCGCCCCTCTGTCCTGCCGGACATCTCCCCCTCAAGGGGGGAGATTGGCAGCTTCGGTCTTTGCGCCTTTCCTCCGACGTGGAAGATTGGCGAAAGCGCCGATGACATCTGATCTCCCCCCTTGAGGGGGAGATGGCCGGCAGGCCAGAGGGGGTGCAGCGTTGCCCTCTGCGGTTAGTCACCGGATCGCAAGTCAGGAGCACCCTTGCCCGCCCCACTCATCGAAATGCGCGGCATCACCAAGAGCTTCGGCGCCGTCAAGGCGAACGAGGCTGTCGATCTCAGCGTGGCGCCAGGAGAAATCCTCGGTTTGCTCGGCGAGAACGGCGCCGGCAAGACCACATTGATGAACGTGCTGTTCGGCGCCTATGCGCCGGATGCCGGCGAGATCCTGATCCAGGGCCGGCCGGTGCGGATCAGCAGCTCGGCCGACGCGCTGGCTGCCGGCATCGGCATGGTGCACCAGCATTTCCATCTGGCGCCACGGCTGACAGTGCTGGAAAACCTGCTCATCGGCATTCCCGGCAAGTCGGGGCGGATCGATCGCGCCGGCGGGCTGGCGCGGCTTGCTGAAATCAGCAGCCAGCATGGGCTGACGCTCGACCCCAATCTGCCGGTCTCGGCACTGTCGGTCGGCGAGCAGCAGCGGCTCGAAATCGTCAAGGCGCTGTTTCGCGGCGCCAAGCTCTTGATCCTCGACGAACCGACGGCGGTGCTGGCGCCAAGCGAGGTCGACGGGCTGTTTTCGGCGTTGCGGTCGATGGCGGCGCAGGGGCTCGGCATCATCTTCATCTCGCACAAGCTCAACGAGGTGCGGGCGCTGACGCATCGCTGCACCGTGCTGCGGCATGGCCGCGTCGCCGGCCGTGTCGATGATCCGGCAAACACGACATCGGCTGCAATGGCGCAATTGATGTGTGGCCACGAAATCGTGCCGCCGGCGCGCGGGCCATCGACACCGGGCGCCGATGTGCTGACCCTCGACGGCATTTCCACCTCACGGCATTCGGGCACCGCGTTGCGCGATGTGTCGCTTGTGGTGCGTGCTGGCGAGATTCTCGGCATCGCGGGAGTCTCGGGCAATGGCCAGCGAGCGCTGGCGGAGGTGATCTCGGGCGTGCGCGCGCCCGACAGCGGTCAAATGACGATAGCCGGCAAACAGGTCGTGCACTTCTCGCCGCGCGAGGTGCAGGCGCTGGGCCTTGGCCGCATCCCGGAAGACCGCATGACGACGGGGCTGGTCACCAATCTGCCACTCGCCGATTCGATGGTGCTGCCGCGCATCGGCACATCAGCTTTCTCCGCCAGGGGGCTGCTCAAGCCGGATGCGATCCGCGCTTTCGCCGAAGAACAGATCAAGGCCTATGATATCAGATGTCCTGGGCCGATGACGCGCGCCGGCGCGCTGTCCGGCGGCAATCTGCAGAAGGCGCTGCTGGCGCGCGAGCTTGCCTTTGACCCAAAGGTTCTGATCGTCTCGCAGCCGACGCGCGGCCTCGACATTGGTGCGGCCCGTTTCATCCACGAAAAATTCCTCGACATGCGCGCCAAGGGCTGCGGCATCATCGTCATCGGCGAGGATCTGGAAGAACTGCTGGTGCTCTGCGACCGCATCGCGGTGATGTATGAGGGCCGCATCGCCGGCACGCTCGACAGCGCCGATGCGAGTGTTGCGCGGCTCGGCCTGCTGATGACCGGCGCGGAGGGCCACGGCTGATGTTCCGCCTGGAAGCTCGTACCTCCACGCCCGCCTGGTTCAACCTCGCTTTGCCGCTGCTGGCCATCGTGGCGACGCTTGTCTTGTGCAGCGGCCTGATCGCGCTGGCCGGGGCTGGCGTGTTCGAATCCTATGGTGTGATGTTCACGGCCTCGCTCGGCGACAGCTATGCCATCACCGAGACGCTGGTGCGCGCGGCACCGATGATCTTTACCGGGTTGGCGGTCGCCGTCGCCTTCCGGGCCAAGTTCTGGAACATCGGCGCCGAGGGGCAATTGCTGGCCGGCGCGGTGGCCAGTTGTTTCGTCGGCGCGATCCCGATGCCGGGGCCACTCGCCATGCTGCTCATGGCAATCGCCGGTGCTGCTGCCGGTGCGGCGGTGGCGCTTGTCCCCGCGGCGCTACGGGTCAAATTCAAGGTCGACGACGTCGTCAGTTCGCTGCTCCTCAACTCGGTCATCTACTACGCGCTGATGGCGCTGATCGAAGGGCCGTGGAAGGATAGCTTCAGCGGCTACCCGATCTCGCCGCCGATCGAGGATTCGGCAAACTTTCCGGTGCTGATCGAAGGCACGCGGCTGCATCTCGGCGTCATCGTGGCGCTGGTCGCGGCACCCTTGATCTGGTTCCTGATCGTGCGCACGACCCTTGGCTTCCGCATCCGCGTCACCGGTGAAAACCCGGAAGCCGCCAGATATGGCGGCATCCATGTTGAGCGGGTGCTGATCTCGACGGCATTGCTTTCCGGCGCGCTGGCCGGCCTTGCCGGTGTCGGCGAGGTCGGCGGCGTGCATTTCCAGGTGATGAGCGATATTTCGCCGGGCTACGGCTATTCCGGCATCGTCGTCGCCATGCTGGCGCGGCTCAACCCGCTCGGCGTGGTGCCGGCGGCGATCTTCCTTGCCGCCGTGATGACCGGTGCGGAAGCGATGTCGCGCGCGACCGGCGTGCCGGCGTTCCTCAGCGACGTCATCCAGGGCACGGCTCTGCTCGCCATGCTGGTCGCGCTGCTGTTCACCGCCTATCGGATCCGCCGCGTCGGGGTCGCCCGATGAGCGCCGTGCTGGAACAGATTTTTCAGGTCGGCTTTCTCGCCGCCATCATCCGCATCGCCACGCCGCTGGCCTTTGCCACGCTCGGCGAAATGTTCTCCGAACGGGCCGGCGTGCTCAATCTCGGCATCGAAGGCATCATGCTGCTATGCGCCATGACCGGCTTCACCGCCACCAGCCTCAGTGGCAGCCTGTGGCTTGGCGTGCTGGTGGCGGTGCTGACCGGCATGCTGATGGGCGCGCTGCATGCGCTGTTCACGGTGGCGCTCGGCCTCAGCCAGCATGTCTGCGGCATCGGCGTGACGCTGTTCTCATCGGGGCTTGCCTATTTCCTCTACCGGCTGATCTTCGGCCAGCAATCGGTGCCGCCAAGCATCAAGGGTTTTCAGACGCTGCCGATCCCGGTTCTGTCCGATATTCCGGTGCTCGGGCCGGCGGTGTTCAACCAGTTCGCGCTGGTCTACATGGCGATCCTGGCCATCCCGCTCGCTGCCTTCGTGCTCTACCGCACGCCATGGGGCCTGTCGGTGCGCATGGTCGGCGAGAACCCGCGTGCCGCCGATTCCGCCGGCGTCAGCGTCATTGCCACGCGCTTCCAGGCCGTCATCCTTGGCGGTGCACTGATGGGGCTCGCCGGCGCCTTCCTGTCGATGGCGCAGTTCAACGCCTTCACCTTCGGCGTGGTGTCCGGACGCGGCTGGGTGGCGATCGCGCTGGTCGTGTTCGGCCGCTGGGATCCGTGGCGCTCGGCGGGTGCGGCACTGCTGTTCGCCTTCGTCGATGCGCTCCAGCTGCGCATGCAAGCGAGCGGGCTCGGGCATATCCCTTACGAGGCGTTCCTGATGCTGCCCTTCATCTTTACGATTGTCGCCATGGCGGTGATGTCGCGCAACGCGGTGGCACCCTCGGCGCTGCTGAAGCCGTTTCGACGAGAGGAGCGGTAGGCAAGAACCTTCCTGCATCGCTAGGGATGCCGCCATGCTGCGTCAGTCGATCGCTCAGATCGGCTTCAACAGCAATTTCACACCAATTTTTGGCGATCGATGAGAAAATAATTCTGCCACAGACCGAAAAATAGCAATCGACAAAGTCTACAAGTTTTATAGATTAACCGGCGAGACGGAGGTCGATATGTCCTATATCCAGAACGCCCAGACCGACAGCAGCGGCCAGAGGCTGGCCAATGCCCAGGGCTTTCGCCCGGCCTATGCCGGCGCTTTCGCCTATCTCGTCTTTGCCCTTGCATTCGTGTTCACCGGGGCAGTCGTGCTGGGCCTTATTCCCTAAGGCACCAGATCGGCAGGGGTAGCTGCCCCACGGCTTTCAGGCAATCGGAGTTGAATGAACCGGATCCCGGAGCGCTTTCGCGCCTGTGGATTCGCATTTCACAGCATCAGTGATTCCAGTGATGGAGGAGATGACAATGCCGATCGAATTCACTCATGTTCCCGGCAAGACCGCCGACGCGACGGTTCCCTTTTTCTATGACTTCGCAGAGACCGCGACCAAACTCGGGCTGATCGAGGACGGCGGTTTCCAGAAGATCGTCGTCGACGATTCGGCCGGGCTGCTGACCAACATGGATCTTGCCGCCCAGGTGCTCGACCGCACCTCTTCGCTGGAAGTGGTGCTCACCCATTGGGCCGGCGTGATCGAACCGACGGTGGCTGCCCGCCAGTTGGCGTCCATCGACAGGGGGAGCGGCGGACGGCTGGCGCTCAGGATGATCAGCGAGCCGTTGAACGACGACGATGCCGAGACACGGCCGGTCGGACATGGCGTCGTCTGGCAGCGGATCGACGAATATCTGGTGCTGTTGAAGCGGCTGTGGTCGAACGACCGTCCCTTCGACCACGAAGGTGCGTTCTACAGCATCAAGGGTGGTTATATCGAGCGCAAGGGTCCGCATGGCGCCGACCTCGTGATCCGTATGGGCGGGCAATCCGGAACTGCGCTGAAGGTGGCAGGCCGCCATGCCGATGTCTTCGAACTGGCGCCGGGTCCGATCGACGATATCAGGCAATTGATGGAGCGGGCGCGTCGCGCCGCGGCCGAACATGGCCGCGCCGGCAAACTGCGCTTCGCGCTTCCGGTCAGGATCCACCAAGGTGTTTCCGTCGCCGGCCAAAAGACGGTCGACCTCTCCGGGCCTCCGGCCCAGGTCGCGCTGTCGCTGCTTGCCTATGCGGCTCTCGGCATCGATGAGTTCATGGTCATCGGCGTCGACACGCCACACGAGATCGCGACGGCTGGCCGGGAAACCATTGCGTTGCTGCGCAACTCCCTGGCGCGCCGGGAGGCTAACGAATTCCACCACGGAGCTTATGCGCCTGGCGCTGGGCTGGAGACGCGAGCAGTGGGCTGAGGCCCGTCAATCTTCTGTTGCATGATGTCTGCCGGCAAGCCGCGACAGGCCATCGATGACGGCGTCCGAATCGGCCAGCACGCCGAAGACGCCGTCCTCGACCGTCACCATGTGCAACGCCGCTTCATGCGCCTTTTGATCACCGCTGGCGCAGGCGTCCGAAATGGTCAGGCACTGGAAATTGCGGTCACAGGCCTCGCGCAGCGTGGTGTGAACGCAGACATCCGTCGTGCATCCGGAAAACATCAGATGCGTGATGCCTCGCGCGCGCAGCACGAGCTCGAAATCCGTATAGGTGAAGGCGCTGTTGCAGGTCTTGTCGACGATGATGTCGTGCGGTGCGACATCGATCTCCGGAACGATCTGGAACCCCGCGCCCGAGCGCAGCAGGACGTCGGTGCCGTCGAGACCGGCGCGCTTGCGGCGCCATTTCTCATAGGGCGTGATGTCGGCCATGTCGGCGCGGTAACCCTGCCTGGTGTGGACGATGGTGAGCCCGGCCCTGCGCGCGGCCGCGATCAGGCGGTTCACCGTGGGCAGGATCGCCCGCAGCGGCGAGGGGTCATATCCCTTCCTGGCGAAATAGCCCGTTGTCGACAGGAAATCCTGTTGCAGGTCGATGACGATCAACGCAGTGTTTTGGGCCACCAGCCTGCCATCATAAGGGTAGTCGAAGGGTATTGCCTTGATCATCCGGAGCTCCTTGCCGCCGGATCATTCTAGCGACTTCGCATCGATGCCGCGACACCGGAAGTCCGGTATCGTGCGGTGGATATCGCCGGCGCGGATCGCCCATAATCGGTAACAAGCCGTCACGGCGCTTCAGGGTTTTGACCGGCACATTCCCAAGAGTTGTTGAGTGCCGTTGTCATCTTCAATGTTGACTAGTAAGTTCATGTTTTATAGTCAACCCGGGCACCTGCCTGCCGTAACCAGGATTGGAAAGCGGCGGCCGCGCTGGAGAAATGCCATGGCCGGGGCCGAAGCCGATACCCAGACCGCATTCTGGCCGCCGTGAGAGCAAGGAAGAAGCTCGTGTCGAGACATGGTTTGTTGGCGGCGTTGGTCGCATCGGTGATCCTGGCGGCGACCGGCGCGGTGGCCCAGGAGCAACCGGCCGTCGCTGCAGCAGTAGTCGGGGCCCCTGCCGCGCCGGCAGAAGCGGCACAAGCTGCACCAGCTGTACCGGCACCCGCCCCACCGGCGGCTGAAGTACCAGCGATGCCTGCGCAGCCGCAGCCGGCGGGGACGGGCCTTGCGGGGACGATGGAGCTGAACCTGCCGCACGACCTGTCGCCATGGGGCATGTTCATGGCCGCCGACATCATCGTGAAGGCGGTGATGATCGGATTGGCGTTCGCGTCGCTCGTCACCTGGACGATATGGCTGGCCAAGTCGCTGGAAATTTTCGCCGGCAAGCTGCGTGTCCGCCATGCCGTCCGCGCGATCGGCGATGCCGCGACGTTGAAGCAGGCGAGCCGGGCGCTCGACCGCAGTGGCGGCCCCGGCGCGCTCCTGGTGCGGGCCGCCGAGGAAGAGACCGCGCTTTCGGCCGGCGCGCTCGACCATGTCGGCGGGGAGGGACTGAAGGAACGGGTCGCCTCGCGCCTGTCGCGCATCGAGGCGGCGGCGTCGCGGCGCATGTCGCGCGGCGCCGGCCTGCTGGCGACGATCGGGTCCACGGCGCCTTTCGTCGGCCTGTTCGGCACAGTCTGGGGCATCATGAACGCCTTCATCGGCATTTCGCAGGCGCAGACCACCAATCTCGCCGTGGTGGCGCCGGGCATCGCCGAGGCGTTGCTGGCCACCGCGATGGGGCTGGTCGCGGCAATTCCGGCGGTGGTGATTTACAACGTCTTTGCCCGCTCGATAGCCGGCTACCGGCAGACACTGGCCGACGCCTCGGCGGGCGTCGAACGGCTGGTCAGCCGCGACCTCGATTTCCGCGCGATAGCACCCGCGGCGGTGCTGGCGGCAGAGTAGAGGGGGCGGTGTCGTGGGAAGCAGGCTTCGACAGACCATGGACGACGATCTCGAGGAGAGCCACGAGATCAATGTCACGCCGTTCATCGATGTCATCCTGGTGCTGTTGATCATCTTCATGGTCGCAGCGCCGCTGGCGACGGTGGATGTCAATGTCGACCTGCCCGGCTCGACCGCGATGCCGGCGCCGCGGCCAGAAACGCCGATCTTCCTGACATTGAAGGATGATCTCACGCTCGCGATCGGCAACGACACCGTGCCGCGGCCGGCTTTTGCCGCCACGCTCGACAGCCGCACCAAGGGCGACAAGCAGACGCGAATCTTCCTGCGCGCCGACAAGGCGGTGGCCTATGGCGACCTGATGGAGACGATGAACCTGCTGCGTGCCGCCGGCTATCTGAAGGTCGCCCTGGTCGGCCTGGAGGCGGCGCCCGCCGGTGATGCCGCCGCACCGGTGCCAGGCGGAACGGCTGCCCCATGACACGATCGGCCGCCTCGCCCACGATGGGGCTGTCGCGCTTCGGCTTGCGCGACCTTGCCCTATGGGCATGTGCGGCCGTGCTGATGCTTGGGGCGCATGTCGCCGTTGCTTATGCCGTGCAGAATTTCAGTCCAGTCGAACCGTCGGATAGCGGGCCGCCGCCGGCGCCGGTGATCGAAATGGCGCCGATGATGATGACGCCGGCGGCACCCGAACAGGCGGCGATGCTCGATGCAGCGATTCCCGACCAGACCGAGCCGGTCGAGGAGACGGAGAAGACCGCCGAGCCCGACAAGGTAGTCGAGCAAGCCGAACCTGCTGCCGAGCTGGAGACGGTGCCGCCGGACGAACCCACGGAGATGACGGAGGTCGAACCGGTCGTCCAGCCGACCTTGGAGGATGTCGTCCCCGATATTGTCGAGACTATCGCGCCGGAGGTCGTCGTTCCGCTGCCGCGGTCAAAGCCGGCCGAAAGACACAAGGACAAGAAACCTGCCGAAGCCAAGGTCAAAAAGCCTGCCGACAAGCCCAAGCCAAGGCCGAAGAAGGAAAAGGCCGAACCACCGAAGACGGCAAGTGCCGCGAGTACCGAAGCCAAGCCAGCCGCCAAGGCAGCGGCGCCGAGATCGGCGGCCGGGTTTTCGGGTGTCAGCACCGCCAAATGGGAATCGCGGCTGACGGCATGGATCAATCGCCACAAGCGCTATCCGAGCGCCGCGAAATCCCGTCGGGCGCAAGGCAATGTGAATGTGACTTTCACCATGGACCCGTCCGGCCGGGTGCTGTCGGCGCGGGTCGTGCGTTCGTCCGGCGATGCCGAACTCGACCGCGCCGCGCTCGCGGTGCTACAGGGCGCCACCGTGCCGGCGCCGCCGCCGGAACTCGGCTCGCGCGTCATCCGTACGGCGCCGTTCGTGTTCAGTCTACAGGACTAGCGCCGCCCCGTCGCGCTACGCTGTTCTTGGTTGAGCGTGGTTGTCTTTCGCGTGTGCCTTGGGATGCATCGGGTTGCCGCTGAGCTGCGCATGTCTGGCCGGGCGTGCGCCGCGCAAGACATCGAAGGCCTCGGCATAGGCCATGCCGAGCAGATAGGAGATCATGGGAAAACGGCTTGCTTCGGCCATCTGCACCAGTTCGTTGGTCATCGTCGCGATATATTGCAGACTATCGAGCTCTGACTGACGTAGTGACTGATTTGACACCTGCTGCTCCTGTCATCGGATGGAACTCTAGGAATGCGTATGGGCTACACTGGACATGTCGAGTCGGCCAATTGATGGTCGAGCCCGCCGAATGCGGGCCAAGTTCGTACCCGCGAGTAGAAAGGTAAGGTCCGGAGAGTTAATGATTTGTTAAAATTGTAGTAAATCAAATATGATCTAAAATATCTTTCCTGGCTGTAAAGTCTAAAAAAATCGATTTTACTCAGATATGGAGTAGGCAATCGCTAGCATACGCTTTTTCGGGATATTCTTGTTCTTATTTAGCGTAAGCAAGTTGCTAATCCAGCCCGTCCCGGGCAAGGCTGACGACGAGCTGATCGACGCCGGGATCATCGAGCCTGACGACATGCGCCATGCGGATCGCATGCCTGGGCGGGATATTGGACATGTCCTGCCGCATGATGACCGACACGAATGCCGGCCCGGTTTCGGTCAGAAGCATGGCCTTGCCTCTCAGAACCGGTTCGGAGATAGGCGCCCATTGCACCGAGATCAGCGATGGCTCGCCTGTCTGGCGGCGGTTGACGCCGCTGAAATAGATCCAGTTGAGGCGCGAGATCGCCACGCCATAATGGTTGCCGCGCGCCCGCGCCCATGTCGAGCCGCGGCGCTCCGACCATCCGGTGACCCAGCGGAATGTGACCAGTTCGGCCTCGCGACGCACGAAGGTCACCGACCGCATCAGGAGGTCGGCGCGGGTCGGGATCGAAAAATAGGTGAAATAGGTGCCGCCCGCGATCGACGGGGCGGGCGGGCGGATCATCTGGGTGAACAGGCTTTCGGAGATCGGCGGCAGGCCGGGAGCCGTGGGCTCGGGGGTGCCGGGGTCCCGGTACAGTTCGGCCTCGTCGATTCGGAAGTAGTCGCAGATCAGCTTGGCGGTGGCCTTGTTGGGGACGGTCTGCCCCTGCAGGTAACGCTCGAACTGCGTGCGGTTGATGCCCAGTTCGCGGCACACCGCGCTGACGGAAGCATGGTCCTTGCAGAGCCGCCTGAGATTTGCAGCGAGATTGTCGCGAATGGACACTTTTTTGCTTCCGCGGGCGGCTTCTTCATTTCGACTCGGAATCCGTATAGCGCCTTCGGTCGCCCCCGCCGAAACGCCTTGTCACAACACACAGAAAAACTGATTTGAGAACGCCAGTCTAATGGGGCGGCTTCCAAAAAAAATAGCGCCGATCGGAAACCGGCCATCGCCATAAGTCCAATTGACAACCATTTCGCCTTGGAAAGGCGAAGTCGCTTCTGGCCATTTTTGGGGGCATTCTCGCCGGGTGATGCATCGCGATGTATCGGATGATGCTTGGGCGTTACCGCGCGGGAAAGGCGGATAATCGATTATTCCGCTGGTGGAGCTGAGGAGGATCGAACTCCTGACCTCGTCATTGCGAACGACGCGCTCTCCCAGCTGAGCTACAGCCCCGTCCAGCGGATGGCGCATTTATCGGGCGACGCGGTTTCCTGTCAAGGCGGCGCTTCACCAAAAACCCGCCCGCCGGTCGCGTGGCTGAACCCTGCCCTTGCCGGTTCGGCGCGTAGTGGCTACATGTCGGCAACAATTGGAGACCGGCATGCTCGCCCTCATTCAAACCATCGTCATGGCGCTCGACCTCTATTGGTGGGTCATCATCGCTTCGGCGATCTTTTCCTGGCTCTATGCCTTCAACGTCGTCAACTCGCGCAATCAGTTCGTCGGCAGCATCGGCAACATGCTCTACAGGTTGACCGAGCCGGCGCTGCGGCCGATCCGCCGCTTCATGCCCGACCTTGGCGGCATCGACATCTCGCCGATCATCCTGCTTTTGATCCTGTTCTTCCTCAGGCAGTTCATTCTCACCACGGTGGCGCCGCTGTTGCTGGCCTGACGATCGCATGAGCGCGCAGTACCGCATTCGCGAGAACGGCGTTGATCTGTTCGTCCGGCTGACGCCGAAGTCTTCCGTGGACCGGCTGGAAGGCGTCGAAACATCGGCGGACGGACGAAGCCATTTGAAGGCGCGGGTCCGCGCCGTGCCGGAAAATGGCGCCGCCAATCAAGCGCTGGAGAGGCTGGTCGCCAAGGCGCTGGGCGTGCCGGCATCTTCGGTTTCGGTCGTTGCCGGCGGCACGGCCCGTCTCAAGACGCTGCGCATTTCAGGCGAACCGGCGGCGCTGGCAAGAAGTGTCGATGCGCTCTGCCGTCTATCCTCTACCTGAAGTTCAATCCCCCAGCGGCAAACGCGGATCGTCGACCTTCAGCGTGTTCACGCTCTGCTTGATGCGGCGCAGGTTCTCCAGCACCTTCGGGCCGCGGGTCTCGGCGACCGATGTGACGATCATGTCGACGATCGCCAGCAGCGCGTAGCGCGACGATGTCGGCTTGTAGATGTTGCCGTCCTCGAGCGGCTGCAGGTGGATGACCGTGTCGGCGACCTTGGCCAGCGCGGAGTCGGGCGCAGTGACGGCCACCGTGGCGGCGCCATATTGCTGTGCGACCTGCACCGCCTCGATGACCGAGCGCGCATAGCCGGAGACCGAGAAGGCGACGACGGTGGTGTCCGGCGTGGCAACGGCGGCGTACATGCGCTGCAACTGGCCGTCGATCTGCGCCAGGACCGGCAGGCCCAGCCTGAACAGCCGGTTCTGCATCTCGGTCGCCATCATCGAGGAAATGCCACCCGAACCGATGCACAGAACATTGCCTGACGCCGCGAGGCGCGCGGCGACGTCGACCAGTGTCGTCATGTCGAGGTTTTCGCTGACGCGCTGGATGGAGGCGATCGCGGCTTCGGTGATGGCCGATGCGATGCGCTGTTCGCGGGCATCGCGGCTCAGCGGCTCCGGCGACAGATACTGGCCGCCGATGGCAATGGCCTGCGCCAGATAGAACTTGAAGTCGCGCAGGCCCTCGCAGCCGAGGTTGCGGCAGAAACGGGTGACTGTCGGCTCACTGACGCCGACGCGCGCGGCAATTTCCGAGATTGCTGCCTTGGAGGCGAAGTCGAGATCGGACAGAACGAGGCTTGCCAGCCGGCGATCCGACTTGGTGCCGTCCTGCGACATCAGTTGCAGCCGCGTGATGATGTCGGCCGGCGTCTTCATATTCGAGTTTCCGTCGTCATCTCAGCGGCAGGCCCGTCGCCGTGTCGAACAGATGGATGTTGCCGGGGGCGACCGAGACCGGCAGCAGGTCGCCAGGCCGGACCGGCACCCGGTCGCGGAACACGGCGCGCACAGTGTCGGCGCCAATGGTGCCGTAGACATGGGTTTCGGAACCGGTCGGCTCGACGACATCAACCTTGAGCGCCATGGCATCAGTGGCCTCGCCGACGATGAAATGTTCGGGCCGGATGCCGGCCTCCACGGCACTGCCTGCCGGCACCGGTTTGCCGGCGAGCGCAAGCCGTCCGCCGCCGGTCGACTCGAACCAGGTTCTCTCGGGCGTCGTCTTGAGCGCCCCGGAAACAAAGCTCATCGACGGCGAGCCGAGGAAGCCGGCGACGAATTTGTTGGCCGGCCTGTCATAGAGCTCCAGCGGCGCTCCGACCTGCTGGATCCTGCCGCGATCCATCACCACGATGCGGTCGGCCATGGTCATGGCCTCGATCTGGTCGTGGGTGACGTAGACGATGGTCGATTTCAGCCGCTGGTGCAGTGCCTTGATCTCGGTGCGCATCTGCACGCGCAGCTGCGCGTCGAGATTGCTGAGCGGCTCATCGAACAGGAAGACGGAGGGTTCACGCACGATGGCGCGGCCCATGGCGACGCGCTGGCGCTGGCCGCCGGAGAGCTGGCGGGGATAACGGTCGAGGTAGGAGAACAGGTTGAGGACGCCGGACGCCTTCTTGACCTTCTGGTCGATGGCGGTGCGGTCCTCGCCCCGGATCTTCGGACCGAAGCCGATATTGTCCGAGGCCTTGAGGTGAGGAAACAGCGCATAGGACTGGAACACCATGGCGATGTTGCGCTGCTGTGGCGGCAGGTCGTTGGCGCGTGTGCCGCCGATCAGGAGATCGCCGGAACTGATGGTCTCCAGGCCCGCCAGCATGCGCAGCAAGGTCGACTTGCCGCAGCCAGACGGGCCGACCAGCACCACGAATTCGCCGCTCGTGATGTCGAGGCTGATGTTCTCGAGTATCTTGTGCTGGCCGAAGGATTTCGACAGGTTGCGAAACTCGACGTCGGTCATGGTCACGCTCCCAATATGTCGTCGATGAACGGCAGGCAGCCGGCGGTCAATCCCGCGTCCACGGGCATCACCACGCCTGTTACGCCCGAGGCCCGGTCGGAGGCAAGGAAAGCCACCGCTTCGGCCACTTCCGAGGCGTTGACGATGCGGCCGAGCGGATAGAGCCGCTGCAGCTTGCCGATTATGTCGGGGTTCTTGGCGAGGCGATGGTCCCAGGCGGCGGTGCGGATCGATCCGGGGCAGACCACATTGGCGCGCACGCCGCTGCGGCCGAGCTCGACGGCGATCGATTTGGCATAGGCGTTGATGCCGGCCTTGGCAGCGGCATAGGCGGGGTTGCCGAAATGCGCGATGGCGTTGACGGACGAAATGAAGACGACGCTGCCCGAACCGCGCGCGGCCATCGCCTTGGCAATGGGATCGGCGAAAATCATCACGCCGGTCAGGTTGAGGTCGAGTTCATGCTCGATCCTGTCCGCCGTCAGCGCATCGAGCGTCTCGGCGCGCGTCCAGCCGGCATTGTTGATCAGAATGTCGGGGACGCCGTCCTTTTCGAGCACTGCGGCGACCGCGGCTTCGACCGAGGCCCGGTCGAGAAGATCGAAGACATGGCGCGAGGCAAGGTGCGGGCTCGCCAGCGCCTCCTCGGACTGGTCGCAGCCGACCACCCGTGCGCCCCTGCCGGCCAGCAGTGCGGCGATCGCGGAGCCAAGGCCGCCACCGGCACCGGTGATGACGACCGTCCTGCCTTCGAATTCGGCTCTCGAAACCACGGCGCTTGCTCCTCCGGCAGGTCAGGCAGATGCCGGCAGGCTAAAGAATGGAATGTAATTAAGCAACATCATAATCCGCTTGCATGCGGCAAATTCATCGATAATGTAGGAAAGTCACATAAATCTTGTGTCAGCACCGGCACAGGGAGCGCAAAAGCGTGGACCAAATGGGAGAGATCAGATGAACCTTGCGAAATGGACTGCCGGCCTGATGGCCGGAATGGGCATTCTGGCCTTCGCGGCGCAGGCAGAAGCTGGCGAAGTGCGGGTTACCGTCGCCGAATACAGCGCCAAGACCGGCCCCTACTTCGAAGAGGTCAAGAAAGAGTTCGAGGCGAAGAATCCCGGGATCACCGTCAAGTTCGAGGTGGTGCCGTGGGATGTGCTCCTGCAGAAGCTGACCACCGACATCACCGCCGGCACCAATGCTGATCTCTCCATCATCGGCACGCGCTGGCTGATCGACTTCGTCCAGCAGGATGTCGCCGAGCCGCTCGACAGCTATATCACGCCCGAATTCAAGGGCCGCTTCATCGACACCTTCCTGTCGCCCTCGATCATGGGCGGCAAGACCTATGGGTTGCCGATCGCCGCTTCGGCGCGCGCCATGTATTACAACAAGGAGCTGTTCGAGAAGGCCGGCATCGCCAAGCCGCCGGCAACCTGGACCGAACTGCAGGAGGATGCCCGCAAGATCAAGGCGCAGGGTGCCTTCGGTTTCGGCCTGCAGGGCAAGGAGATCGAGACCGACGTCTACTACTACTACGCCATGTGGTCGCAGGGCACCGAGATCCTCAACAAGGACGGCACGTCGGGCCTCGGCACGCCGGGCGCGCTCGAAGCCGCCAAGCTCTACAAGTCGATGATCGACGAGGGGCTGACGGAGCCCGGCGTCACCTCCAACAACCGTGAGGACGTGCAGAACCTGTTCAAGCAGGGCAAGGTCGGCATGATGATCACCGCGCCCTTCCTGTCCAACCAGATCAAGGATGAGGCGCCGAGCCTCAAATACGGCGTGGCCGCCATTCCGGCCGGGCCGACCGGCGCGCGCGGCACCTATGGCGTCACCGATTCCATGATCATGTTCAAGAACTCCAAGAACAAGGATGAGGCCTGGAAGCTGATGGACTTCCTGTTCACCACGGAGCAGCGCGCCAAGTTCACGCAAGGCGAAGGCTTCCTCCCGGTGAACAAGGAAGAGGCCAAGATGGACTATTACGTCAACAACGCCGATCTCGCCGCCTTTACCGCGCTGCTGCCGGATGCCCGTTTCGCGCCGATCATCCCGGGCTGGGAAGAAGTCGCCCAGATCACCTCGGACGCCATGCAGAAGATCTATCTCGGCGGCGACCCCGAGGCAGGCTTGAAGGAGGCGGCAGTCAAGGCCAATGCGGTGCTGAAGAAATAGGGCCGTGTTCAAGAAATAGGGCGTATCTCCCTGCGCCCGTGGCGCGCCCCCGACTCAGGCGGGGCGCGCCACACTTCTAGAAGTGTTCGGCTGCTCTCCAATGTCAGCGCCGCCCCTCATTGCCCTGCCGGGCATTTCTCCCCGCATAGTGACGGGGAGAAAGGGCTGGTCGCAATCTCGGCGCCCTTCTTGGACGCTGGTGACTGGCGAAAGCGGTGACGAAAGCACCCCCTCTCCCCGTCACTATACGGGGAGGGGATGCCGGCAGGCAGGTGAGGGGCGGCGCCGACGGCGGGAAAGAGTTCGAAACCGGGCGCCTGGGAAGAACAGGTCTGTTGGCCAACCAGCGCTACTGATGCCTCGCAAAGCGGTACAAACCAGCCGATGCAAAATCGCTTCCTGCCCTATCTCCTGACCCTGCCCAGCCTGTTCCTGGCTGCGGTGGTCATTTTCTGGCCGGTCTGGGACCTGATCCAGATCGCGACGCACGACGTCAATCGGTTTGGCCAGTTGCGGGAGTTCAGCGGCCTGACCAATTTCGCCGCGCTCACCGCCGATCCCGATTTCATCGCGGCCCTCTGGCGCACCGGGCTGTGGACGGTGCTGGTGGTCGGCGGCGCGCTGCTGGTCTCGATCCCGGTGGCGATGATCCTGAACACCGATTTCTACGGCCGTGGCCTTGCCCGCGTCATCATCATGCTGCCCTGGGCGGTGTCGCTGACCATGACGGCGGTGGTCTGGCGCTGGGCGCTGAGCGGCGAAAGCGGCATGCTGAATTCGGCGCTGATCGGGCTCGGCCTGATCGACCACAACATCCAATGGCTGGCACAGGCCGGAACCGCCTTTCCGATGCAGGTGCTGATCGGCATATTGGTGACGGTGCCGTTCACCACGACGATCTTCCTCGGCGGCCTGTCGTCGATCCCGGACGATCTCTACGAGGCGGCCGCCTTGGAGGGGGCAACGACGCTGCAGCAGTTCCGCGAGATCACCTTTCCGCTGCTGAAACCGTTCATCAACATCGCCATCGTGCTCAACACGATCTACGTCTTCAATTCCTTCCCGATCATCTGGGTGATGACGCAGGGCGGGCCGGCCAATTCGACCGACATCCTGGTGACCCACCTCTACAAGCTCGCCTTCCGCATCGGCAAGCTGGGCGAGGCGTCGGCGGTGTCGCTGGTGATGTTCGCCATATTGCTGGTCTTCACCATGATCTATGTGCGCCTCGCCATGCGGGAGCAGCGCGCATGAGCAGCAAACTGAAGCGTACCGCCATCGCGTGGCTGCTGCTGGCGCCTTTGATCGTGGTGACGATCTTCCCCTTCGCGGTGATGTTCCTGACAGCGGTGAAGCCTCGGACCGAAGTGCTGACACCCACCTGGTGGCCGAGCGAGTTCCGCTGGTCGAATTTTTCCGACATGTGGGTGGCGACCGGCTTCGGCCAGGCGCTGGCCAATTCGCTCTACGTCTCGGTGATCGCTACCGTCGGCGCCATCTTGATCTCGGTGCCCGCGGCTTACGCGATGTCGCGCTTCCGCTTCGCCGGCTACGGCGCCTTCCGCCAGTTCCTGCTGATCTCGCAGATGATTTCACCGATCGTGCTGGTGCTCGGCCTGTTCCGGCTGATGGCCGCCTGGGGGCTCGTCGAATCGACCACGGCGCTCGGCTTCATCTACATGGCCTTCAACGTCGCCTTCACCGTGTGGATGCTGCAGAGCTATTTCGACACCATTCCGCGTGACCTCGAGGAGGCGGCCTGGATGGAAGGGGCCGGGCGCTGGCTGACCTTGCGAAAAGTGTTCCTGCCGCTTTGCCTGCCGGCGATCGCGGTGACGGCGATCTTCACCTTCATCAACGCCTGGAACGAGTTCGTCGTGGCGCTGACCATGCTGCGCAGCCAGGAGAGCTACACGCTGCCGATCCAGGTGTTCTCGCTGGTCGCTGGCCGCTACACGATCGAATGGCATCACGTCATGGCGGCGACGCTGTTGGCCACCTTGCCGGTGGCGGTCCTGTTCATCTGGCTGCAGCGTTATCTCGTCCGGGGGCTGGCGCTCGGGGCGGTCAAATAGCATTCCAGCAATTCAGGAAAAGTTCCCAGCGGTTTTCCGCGCGGAATTGCGAAAGAACAAGAAGTCCACGGAGCTTTCATGCGTATCTTCACCGCCTCGCTGGCGACGGAAACCAACACCTTCTCGCCGGTGCCGACAGACCGAGCCTCGTTCGAGATGGCGTTCTATGCCGGTCCGGGCAAGCATCCGGAAACGCCGACCCTGTGCTCCTCGCCGATCGTGGCGCTGCGCCGGCGGGCGGGCGCGGAAGGTCTCACCCTGATCGAAGGCACCGCGACCTGGGCCGAGCCCGGCGGTCTCGTGCAGCGGCAGACCTATGAGGCGCTGCGCGACGAAATACTTGGCCAGCTCAAGGCCGCCTTGCCGGTCGATGCCGTCATGCTGGGCCTGCATGGCGCCATGGTGGCGCAAGGCTATGACGACTGCGAGGGCGATCTGCTGGAGCGCGTGCGCGGCATCGTCGGGCCTGGCGTGGTGATCGCCTGCGAGTTCGATCCGCACAGCCATCTGACGCCCAAGCGCGTGGCGGCGTCCGACATCATGGCCTATTTCCTCGAATTCCCGCACACCGATTTCTACGAGCGCGGCGAACACGTCGTCGAACTCGGGCTTGCCGCGGCGCGTGGCGAGATCAAGCCTGTCATCTCGACCTTCGACTGCCGCATGATCCAGGTGCTGCCGACCAGCCGCGAGCCGATGCGCTCCTTCGTCGACCGCATCAAGGCGCTGCACGGCAAGGACGGCGTTCTGTCGGTCTCCGTCATCCACGGCTTCATGGCCGCCGACGTGCCGGAAATGGGCACGCGCATCCTGGTCGTCACCGACAATGACAAGGCCAGGGGCGACGCGCTGGCGGAACAACTCGGACGCGAGCTCTATTCGATGCGCGAAAAGACAGCGATGACGATGCTTGATGCCGCCGACGGCATCGACCGGGCGCTGGCCGTACGTGCCGGGAATCCCGGCAAGCCCGTGGTCATCGCCGACGTCTGGGACAATCCCGGCGGCGGCGTTCCCGGCGACGGCACCTTCGTGCTGCGCCAGATGCTGGCGCGCGGCCTCGACAAGCTTGGCGTGGCGACGATCTGGGATCCGATAGCGGTGACCTTCTGCCTGGCGGCCGGCGAGGGCGCTGTCATAGACCTGCGTTTCGGCGGCAAGGCCGGGCCTCAAGCGGGTGAGCCGATCGACGCGCGCGTCAAGGTGCTGAAGGCTGTCAGCGAAAGCTGGCAGAGTTTCGGGCCGAGCCGCGTGACATTGGGACCGTCAGCGGTGGTGCGCATCGAAGGCACCGAGGTCGACGTGATCCTCAACACCAATCGCACGCAGACTTTCGAGCCGGACATTTTCTCCAACATTGGCGTCGATCCGCTGGCCAAGGACATGCTGCTGATCAAGTCGACCAACCACTTTTATGCCGGCTTCGAACCGATCGGCGCCGAGATCATCTATGTCTCGGCGCCGAGTTCGTATCCCAGCAACCCGGCGGCGACGAACTACACGAAGCTGACGCGGCCGATGTGGCCAAGGGTGAAGGATCCTTGGAAGGCGTGACGCTGCTGATCTCCCCCCTCGAGGGGGAGATGTCGCCGAAGGCGACAGAGGGGGTCGCCTCACTTGAAGCGCCAACCTTCATCCGCCGCAGGAAGTCGAGTCCGGTCGGACCGACCCCCTCTGGCCGCTTCGCGGCCATCTCCCCCTCGAGGGGGGAGATTAGCTGGCGCTACGCCAAGCCCCGCTTCACCATCATCGCGTCTGCCGATGGCATCTTGCCGCGAAACGCCGTGTAGAGCTCTTCGGGATCCTTCGAGCCGCCGGCGGCGTAGATGTTCTTCCTCAGCCGCTCGGCAAGCGCCGGGTTGAAGGGGTCTCCGGTCTCCTCGAAGGCGGCGAAGGCATCGGCGTCGAGCACCTCCGACCACATGTAGGAATAATAGCCGGCCGAGTAACCGTCGCCCGAGAAGACGTGGCCGAAATGCGGGGTGCGATGGCGCATCGCGATGGTGTCGGGCATGTCGAGCTTTTCCAATGTTTCGCCCTCGAAACGAAGCGGCTGTTCCGGCGCGTCGGGCCGTGCATGGTAGGCCATGTCGATCAAGGCGGAGGCGGTGAACTCGACAGTGGCGAAGCCGGCGCCGAAAGTGCGCGCGGCCAGCATCTTGTCGAGCAGCGCCTTGGGCATCGGCTTGCCGGTCTTGACATGAAGCGCGTGCTTTTCCAGCACCGCCGGCACCGTCAACCAGTGCTCGTAGAGCTGCGAGGGCAGTTCGACGAAGTCGCGGCTGACCGAAGTTCCGGAAACCGATGGCCAGGTGACGTCGGTCAGCATGCCATGCAGCGCATGGCCGAATTCGTGGAACAAGGTCTTCGCCTCGTCGACCGACAGCAGGGCCGGCTCGCCCGCCGGCGGCTTGGCGAAGTTCATGACGTTGTAGATCACCGGCTTCGCGCCGTGACCGAGCTTATATCCGGACTTCAGCGCGCTCATCCAAGCGCCGGAGCGTTTCGAGGGCCGCGCGAAATAGTCGGCCAGGAACAGGCCGCGCTCGCTCCCGTCGGCGTTTTTCACCACGAAGACACGCGCGTCCGGGTGCCAGGCGGCAATACCCTTCTTCTCCTCGAAAGTGATGCCGAACAGCCGCGTCGCCACGTCGAAGCAGGCGTCGATGACGCGGTCGAGCTGCAGGTAGGGTTTGAGTTCGGCCTCATCGAAGGCGAACTTTTCCGCGCGCAGCTTCTCCTGGTAGAAGCGCCAGTCCCAGGCGGCGAATTTTTCGTTGCTGCCGGCTTCGGCCGCCAGCCGCTCCAGTTCCTTCTGGTCGGCGGCGGCTTTTTCCAGCGCCTTGTCCCAGACCGGGTCGAGCAGCGCATGCACCGCCTTCGGTGTCTTGGCCATGGTGTCGTCGAGCTTGAGCGCGGCGAAGGAGGCATAGCCGAGCAGCTTCGCCTTCTCGGCCCGCAGTTTCAGCATGTCGCGCACCACCGTCGTGTTGTCGGACGCACCACCGTTCTGGCCGCGCATGGTGAAGGCGCGAAAGGCGATCTCGCGCAGGTCGCGGCGCTCGGAGAAGGTGGTGAACGGCTCGTAGATCGAGCGCGACAGGGTGACGGCGTAGCGGCCCTTCTGGCCACGTATCTCGGCGGCCTCGGCCATCGAGCTTTTCACGAAATCCGGCAGGCCGGCGAGGTCGGCCTCGTCGAGGAAGAGCGCCCAGTCGCGCTCGTCGGCCAGCACGTTCTGACCGAAAGTCGTGCCGAGCGACGACAGCTCCTCGCTGATTTTCGCCAACCGCTTCTTGCCGTCGGCGTCGAGCTTGGCGCCGGAACGGACGAAGCCTTTCCAGGTCTTCTCCAGGACACGCAGCGTCTCGGGATCGAGCTTCAGGCTCTCGCGGCGCTGATAGAGGTCGTCGATGCGGGCAAACAGTTTTTCGTTCATCGAGATCGCCGAGAAGTGCCTCGACATTTTCGGCGAAATGTCGCGCTCCAGCGCCTGGATCGTCTCGTTGGTGAAGGCGCCGGCGCGGCACCAGAAGATCGACGAGACGTGATCGAGCGCCTCGCCGCCCAGTTCCAGCGCGGCAAGCGTGTTGTCGATGGTCGGCGCATCCTTGCTGGTGGCGATCGCGTCGATCTCGGCCTCATGCGCCTTCAGCGCGGCGTCGAAGACGGGGGAGAAATCACCGTCGCCAATATGGGCAAAATCGGGCAGGCCGAGCGGTCCTCGCCACGCGGTCAACGGATGGGCGGCGAGATCGACGGCTTTCGGAGAGGGCATGGAGGGTCTTTCGCTGGCATCAGAAGGAGGGTGTCACCGATGTAGGGCGTGGCCCGCGGGCCCGCAATATGCCAGTTGGCCGATCCGCCTCAGTAGCCCTCGCAGTTTTCGGCGATCGCGGCTTGCGAGCTGGCGGTGATGCGGTTGTTGTTCACCGCGAAGGTTTCCTGCATCAGCATGTCATTGTCGGGGAAATCGTAGCAGGCGATCACGGTGGTGACCCCGCCCTCGCTCTTCTCGATGCGGTGCCGGATAGCAGCACCGGCAACCGCGCCTTTCCATTCGTCGAGCGAAGCGATGAATTCCTGCTTGCTCTGGACGACGCCGAGGTCGTCGAGCTTGATGCGGACGTCGTCGGCGAGCAGGTCTGACAGCTCGGTGCGATCGGCGACCAGCAGCGCCGAATACCAGCGGCTGATGATGGCGCGGTCATCGGCGCGAGCGGCAACGATCGCTATCAGCAGCGCGGCCGCCGCGAAAACGACCGGCCGGACGCTCATCGCCTGCCGCGCCGTACCGGTCATTCCAGCACCGGGCGCTCGAAATCGCCGGTTTCCTTGTTCATCACCCAGAGCTCGCCGGTCGAAATGTCGAACCAGGCTCCGTGCAGCGACAGCCGCCCCTTGCCCTCGAGGATCGAGACGCAGGGAAAGGTCCTGAGGTTGGCGAGGGAATAGCGGATCGAGATGCGCTCGAGTGCCGTCTGGCGCTCCGTCGCCGTCATGAAGGTGCTGGCCGACACCGTCTCGGCGGCGGGCGCGATCAGGCTCATCCACTTGCCGATGAAGTCGCCGGGCGACAGCGGCGCGGAATTGGGGTCGAGCGCCGCGCGGATGCCGCCGCAGCGGCCGTGGCCCATGACGACGATGTTCTTGACCTTGAGGCTCTGCACCGCGAATTCGAGCGCCGCCGAAGTCGAATGGAACTCGCCGTCCGGCTCGTAAGGCGGCACCAGATTGCCGACATTGCGCAGCACGAAGAGTTCGCCGGGGCCGGCGTCGAAGATCGCCTCGGGTGCAGATCGCGAGTCGCAGCAAGCGACGATCATGGTCTCGGGCGCCTGGCCTTCGCGGGCGAGCTCGCGATAGCGGCCGCTCTCCGTCAGGTAGCGGCCGTTCATGAAATTGCGGTAGCCGGCGAGGAGGTGTTCGGGAAGATGAGGCATGGGCGGCTAAGGCCTTTCCGGGTTGGAGGCGGCAGCTCTGCTATTTTGTTTACGCATCGTGCTTTCCGAAAGCCGATTCCGGCTTTCGGGCCGATACGTTGCGGTCGAGGAAAGGCTCTAACGGCAAAAGCCCGCTACGAGCAATGCAGAATTGTAGGGGCTGGCCATAAATGCCATGCGCCAAAAGCGCGACGCCCGCCGACATTGTCATGCCCAGATGGCGACCGGTATGCCAAAACCGTCAGCGAGCGGCGGGTCGGGAAACGGTTTTGCTTTGCCGCTGGCGATGCGGCCGGCGATCAGCGCCATCGCCGCCGCATCGAGGAAATCGTCGGCGGCCGCACCACGTGGCGGCGGCTGGTCGAGGAAATCCATTTCATAGCCATGCCGGCAAAGCAGTGCCTTGCGCTCCGCCATGCCGGCCGGGTTGACACTGCCCTTGATCTTCTTCGGCAACAGCATGGCCTGGTCGCCATTCAGGCGGCAGAAGGCGACTTCCGGATGCGATTCGAAGACGCGGCCGCGCAGTTCGGGCTGCGCGATCAGCAACGCGTCTATTTCACGGATCTTGGAGAAGATGCCGAAGGCCTGGATGGAAACGCCGCGCGGTGGATCGGATGTGGTCCTGGCCACCTCGCTTGCGCTGCGATGCGCGGCGTACCAGGCTTCGATCGTGGTGAAGCCGCAGGTGTCGGCATAGAGCGCGGCGCGGGACGGGATCGAAAAGACGCTGGACTGGCGCGCGCCGAGCAGCGGCCGCACCAGCGCTTCCGGTCCGCGCCCGCCCTTTTGCGAAAATTCCGGCAAGCCGATCGGCATGTCGACGGCGACGATCGCGTCATCGGGGATCGCCGCCACCAGGGCGGCGAAGGTGGGGAAGACATCGACCGAAGGCGCGGGGCTGGCGTCACGAGGTGTCGAACCGGGTTCGTGCAGCACGGCGATCCAGCCGGCCTTGCAGCCATCGGCGCCGACGAGCACGATTTCGGCGGGGGTCACGCCCGGCGGTCCCGCCCCGGATACGTCAGGTGGCGAAGCTGGACCATGGCCATCGGGTGCGACAGGCTCTGCGCATCGGTTTCGAGCTGCAATTCGTCGCCGCCGCGCTTGGCCGTGCGCGCCAGGATCTCGTAGACCGCCGCCGTGGTCGACTGCAGCGCCTTGATCGCCGGCTGACCGGACAGGATGCGCGCCAGGTAGACGGCGGCCGTCAGGTCGCCCAGACCGTTCGGCGGCTTGTCGATCAGGCGGTGTTCGGCGAGCAGCGCCTGGGTGCCGTCGAGCAGCAAATTGCCGGTGCCGCCTGAAATCATCGCCGGTGCCGAGGTGACCAGCATGGTCGACGGTCCGGCATGGAGCGCCGCCGAGATCACCGATTTCAAGTCGGGCAGCGGCGCGCCGGCCATCCATTCCAGCTCATAGCGGTTGGGCGTGGCGATGTCGGCGATCGGCATCAGGCGGTCGCGCATGGCGGCGGCGGTGGGCTCGGGCACATAGAGCCCGCCGGAATCACCCATCACCGGATCGCAGATATAGACGGCGTCAGGCGTCCTGGCCTTGACCGCGGCGACCAGCGAGGCGACCGCCTCGGCCTGGCCGGCCTCGCCGAGGTAACCGGAGAGCACGGCGCCGACTTCACCCAGCCACGCCGCGCGCTCCAGATCGGCCATCAGCGCCTTGAACTGGTCGAGCGGCGGCACGATACGGGTGGCGCGGCCATGTCCGGGATGCCAGGGCAGGATGATTGTCGGCACCGCCCACACCGGAAAGCCCAAGGTCTCCAGCGCGAAGACGGCGGCGCGGTTGCCGACGGAGCCACGGGCGACATGGCTGGAAATGACGATGACCGCGCGCGGCGCGTCGGCTTTTTCGGCGCTCATTGTTTCTTGATTCCTAGCTGCCCCGGGTGAGGAAAAGCACGAGCCAGACCATCAGGCCCAGCGCCAGAAGCAGTCCGAGTATCCGGCCAACGCGCGTGCCCCAGACTTCGATCGGATCCGTGCGATCGGCGTCGGCCGCGGAGACGTGGTCGCGCATGCCTTTCGTCGTCCGTGCCACGAAAGAGTTGCCGGCCGGATCGGTCTCCTGCGCGACGCGCTGGAGGATACGGCGCGATTCGCTGTCGCTGTTCTGGCGTTGCGCCATGTTGATGTCCCGTTCTGATCGGACCTTATCGCGTTCGCGGACGCAATCACAGGGCCTTGCGCGGGCCCGATTCACGCAGAGCCTGCTCAGAGGTCGAGGCCGTTTTCTTGCGCGCCGATTGTGGTAATGCTTCGCCTGCAACTTCTATCGAGGGAACCCCATCATGCTTGCCCAGCGCCTTGCTCGACCATCGACATTCCGCACGCTGCCCGCCTTCCTGATGATGGCAATCGTGCTGCCGCTGCTTGCTGGCTGTGGCTACAACACCATCCCGACAGCGGAAGAAAACGCCAGGGCGGCATGGAGCGAGGTGTTGAATCAGTATCAACGCCGCGCCGATCTCATCCCCAATCTGGTCGAGACGGTCAAAGGCTATGCTTCGCATGAAAAGGACACGCTCGACGCGGTGGTCGAGGCGCGCGCCAAGGCGACGCAGATCACGGTGACGCCGGAAACGCTGAAGGACCCGGAAGCGCTCAAGAAGTTCCAGGATGCCCAGGCAGGGCTGACCAGCGCGCTGTCGCGGCTGATCGCGGTGTCGGAGGCCTATCCCGACCTCAAGGCCAACCAGAATTTCCTGGCGCTGCAGGCACAGCTCGAAGGCACCGAGAACCGCATCGCGGTGGCGCGGCGCGACTACATCCAGGCGGTCAGGGACTACAATCTGACGCTGAAGACCTTCCCGTCGGTGCTGTGGGCGACCTTCTGGTTCCGTGGCAACGAGCCGTTCGCCAACTTCACCGTCGACGAAGACAAGATGCAGCCGCCGAAGGTCGATTTCGGCACGAAGCAGGGCGGGTGAGTGGGCCATTGTTTCGCGGGGCCTGAAAGCATTGCGTTCCGTGGCGCCCCCCTCTGTCCTCCCGGACATCTCCCCCACGAGTGGGGAGATCACATGTCGCGTTGGCTTTCGCCAATCTCCAACGCCTAAAAGGGAGAGCCGGCGGTCAAGCCGCCGATCTCCCCCCTCGTGGGGGAGATGTCCGGCAGGACAGAGAGGGGCGCCTCGCGCGTACCTCACTCTTCTTGGGTTTCTTCTCGGTTTTCTTCTCCTCCCCCTAAGCGCCTTCGCCGCCGATCTGCCGGCGCTCACCGGCCGCGTGGTCGACAATGCCGGCATCATCGATGCCGGCACACGTGCCGCGCTGACCCAAAAACTCGCCGACTTCGAAACCAAGGGCTCGGACCAGATCGTCGTCGCCACCATCCCCAGTCTCGACGGCGAGGAGATCGAACCCTACGCCAATCGGCTGTTCCGCTTCTGGAAGCTCGGCCAGGCCAAGGAGAACAACGGCGTCCTGCTCCTGGTCGCGCCAAACGATCGCAAGATGCGCATCGAAGTCGGCTATGGGCTCGAAGGCACGCTGACCGACCTGCACACCAAGCTGATCATCGAGAACGACATGGTGCCGGCGTTCCGTGCCGGCGATTTCCCGGGCGGTATCTCCAAGGCCGTCGACGACATGATCATGGTGCTGGAGGGCAATCCGGAGGAGTTGGAGGCGCGTGGCAAGCGCAACGAGCAGCCGCCGTTCAATGCCGACGACCTGTTCTTCGCCGTCTTCATCAGCATCTGGGCGATCATTTTCTTCGGCAGCATCGCGGCCTCGGTCCTGCCGCCGATCTTCGGCCAGAAGCTCGGGCCCGGACGCTATCGCTGGCTGGGCATGACCTTCGAGCCGCACCGGCGGTCCTCATCGGGGGGCGGCTGGTCGTCCGGAAGCTCCGGCGGCGGCTGGTCTTCGGGTGGCGGGGGTGGCGGCTTTTCGGGCGGCGGCGGTTCGTCCGGCGGCGGCGGCTCCTCGGGAAGCTGGTAGGCCATGGTAAGAGCCGCCGTCCCATCGATGCCCGGCCGATGCGCCACGGGATTGCGCCTGGCCTTAATCACACTGGCGTCCCTGCTGCTTGCCTCGATCGCCGCCGTGGCCGCCGATCTTCCGGCTCTCACCGGCCGTGTGGTCGACAATGCCGGCATTATCGATGCCGCGACCAAGGCGGCGCTGACGCAGAAGCTGGCGGACTTCGAAACCAAGGGCTCGGATCAGATCGTCGTCGCCACCATCCCCAGTCTCGACGGCGAGGAGATCGAACCCTACGCCAACCGGCTGTTCCGCTTCTGGAAGCTCGGCCAGGCCAAGGAGAACAACGGCGTCCTGCTCCTGGTCGCGCCAAACGACCGCAAGATGCGCATCGAGGTCGGCTATGGGCTGGAAGGCACGCTGACCGATCTGCATACCAAGCTGATCATCGAGAACGACATGGTGCCGGCGTTCCGTGCCGGCGATTTCTCCGGCGGCATCTCCAAGGCCGTCGACGACATGGTCATGGTGCTGGAAGGCAATCCCGAGGAACTGGAGGCGCGCGGCCGCCGCAATCCCGCCGACAGCAGCACTTCCATGGACCCGATCGTCGCCGTGTTCCTGATCCTGTGGGCGACGATGTTCTTCGGTGGCCTGGCAATGGCATTCCTGCCGCCGATGTTCGGCACGAAGCTGTCGCCGGGCGTGTATAGATGGCTGGGGATGACGTTTCGCTATGGCCAGGGAGCGGGCGGATCCACGGGCAGCAGCGGCTGGACGACGGGGTCGTCGGGCGGCGGCTGGTCCTCGGGCAGTTCCGGCGGCGGGTGGTCCTCGGGGTCAAGCAGCGGCGGCGGCGGGTTTTCGGGCGGCGGCGGCTCGTCCGGCGGTGGCGGTTCTTCAGGAAGCTGGTGAGACAAGATCATGGCAACACGACCGATCAGCCCGCAGGATCATGAGCGCATCGCCGCTGCGATCCGTGCCGCCGAAGCGCAAACCGATGGCGAGATCTATTGCGTCGTGGCGCATGCCAGCGACGATTATTTCGCCCCCGCCGCGCTGATGGCGACCCTCGGCATGCTGATCGTCAGCCTTGCCGTCGCCTATGGGCTGGAAGCCTGGTGGCTCACCATCCGCCTGCCGCATTTCGTCATCGCCGAGTTGCTGGCGCTGGCCTGCGTGCTGGCCCTGCTGTGGACGCTGCCCAGCCTGCGCATCCACATGGTGCCACGCCGGCTGCGCTATCAGGCAGCGCACGCCAATGCGGTCAAACAGTTTCTCGCCCGCAACGTTCACCGCACCACGGCGCGCACCGGCGTGCTGATCTTCGTCTCGATCGCCGAGCGCTACGCCGAGGTGGTGGCCGATTCAGGCATCGACGCCAAGGTCGGCCAACAAGTCTGGGACGGAGTGGTGCGTGACCTGACCGCCCATGCCGGGGACGACCGGCTCGCCGACGGCTTCGTCAAGGCGATCGAGCAGGTGGGGGCGGTGCTGGCCGAGCATTTCCCTGTTACGCCGGGCGATACCAACGAACTGGACGACCATCTGGTCGAAATCTGAGTCTGCCGGCAGACGCCACCCTGCCGATCCGGCCCATTTCGGGACGGGGCTTATCCAGTTTCGGCAATGTCAGGATCGGATGTAGAAAGCGGTTGGCGGGCCGCCCGGACTCTTGCAATCGGCCGATGCGGGTTTATGGTTAACAAATCATGAATACGCTGACGATCGATATTCGGAAGGCAGACCCGCGCGATGCCGGCGCCATTGCCGAGGTGCACCTGGAAGCCTGGCGCGGCGCCTATAGCGGCATCATCCCGCACCGCACGCTGACGTCGATGATCAACCGCCGGGGAACCGACTGGTGGGCGAATGCCATCCGCCGCGCGGCGACCGTGCTGGTCGTCGAGATCGGCGGCACGATTGCCGGCTATGCGACGATCGGGAAGAACCGCGCCAAGGAGCTCAAGCAGCAAGGCGAGATCTACGAATTGTACCTGCGCCCGGAATATCAGGGCATCGGGCTGGGCAGGCGGCTGTTTTCAGCGGCCAGGGCGCGGCTTGCCGACCATGGGCTGAAGGGCATGGTGGTGTGGGCGCTGGAAGACAACCAGAACGCACTCGCCTTCTACGCAGGTGCCGGCGGCCGCGACATCGCTGAAGGGGTCGAGATTTTCGAGCAGAAGGCGCTGAAGAAGGTCGCCTTCGTCTGGGAGTGACTGCCGGGCACGATCGCGGAAGGCGAAGTCCCGGGCTCACGCAAATCACGACGCTGAAACATCTTGTGCCGATGATTGAACGCGCCGAACGCCATCGCGTCCCGCCGGATGCATGTAAGCACCATTCGCCGCATTGCACCATTTTGCGCCGCCCGCTATCTCCTGCCAATCGAGAGAGGGACAAAAGCCATGCGCATCGAAGCCATAGCCACTGGAAAGAATCCGCCTGAGGACGTCAACGTCATCATCGAGGTGCCGATCGGCGGCGAGCCGATCAAGTACGAGATGGACAAGGAGGCCGGCACGCTGTTCGTCGACCGCTTCCTGCACACCTCGATGCGCTACCCCGGCAATTACGGCTTCGTGCCGCACACGCTGTCGGGCGACGGCGACCCGATCGACGTGCTGGTTTGCAACACGCGTGCGCTGGTGCCGGGCTGCGTCATCAATGTGCGGCCGATCGGCGTGCTGATCATGGAAGACAATGCCGGCCAGGACGAGAAGATCATCGCGGTGCCGTCACCGAAGCTGACACTGCGCTACGAGAACATCACCGAATACACGCAGCTGCCCGACATCACGCGCCAGCAGGTGCAACACTTCTTCGAGCACTACAAGGATCTCGAGCCCGGCAAATGGGTCAAGATCGAAGGCTGGCACGATTCCAAATACGCCAAGAGGATGATCATCGACGCGGTTGCACGGGCAAAGGCGAGCAAGTAGCTCGAGCGGTCAGTTATCGACCCGGCCGAAAGCCGGCACGTCGCCGATCACCACGCGCTTGTCCTTGCCGCAGGCGAAGCCTTTCGCCTTCTCGTCGGCGATCTTGCGCGCCTGGTCGTTGGCGGTAGGGTTGCCGGTGGCCAGCACCAGGCCGACGGTGCAGCCGTCACGGGCGTCCATCTGGGCGACCTTGGCGACGAGCAGCACCTCGGTCTTCCTGGTCTCGTCCTCGGGATTGCTGATCGAGCGGCGGTGGATGACCGCGAATGGCACCGCCTTGTCGCCATTGGTTTCGATGCGCCACTCGACCTTGGCCCCGGACGAATTGAAGGCCGAAAAACTTTCCCAGGCGGACGTCATGTCGCCGCCGGGCGGAAAACCGTAGAACAGCGATTCGCGGGCGTCGTCATATCCGATCAGCACGGAATAGCCGCGATAGCCGGAGCAGGCGAGGTCGGCCCAATCGCCGTCGCCCTGCTCGGCCTGCGCATAGGTCACGCAGTCCTTCTTCCAGTCGAGGTCGGTGTAGGCGCTGGATATCTCGCCGGCTTGTGCCGCCTGGCAGAGGCCGGCGAGGATGAGCGGGATCAACAGGCTGCGCATCGCGGAGATCTCCGTTGGCGGTCGTCCCAGCGTATCGCCAATCGCTATTTCTTCAAGCTCGCCTCGATCAGCAGGTCGGCGTTGCGGGCGACCGACTGTGCCGGTCCGCCGAGGCCGAACAGCTGGCCGCTGATATAGGCGCCTTCGATGAGCAGCAGCAGCCCGTCGCCCAGCGTGTCAGGGTCATGCGCGCCCATCGCAGCCGCCATGGCGCGCAGGCGGCGGCGCAATTCGTGCTTGTTGGCCTCGCTGACGACGCGGGCCGGATGGCTGTGGTCGGGATATTCGACCGCCGCATTGGTCATGCCGCAGCCGCGATAGTCCGCCACCTGCGTTCGCTTGCCGATGCGGGTCAGGAAAGCCTTGATCTGCGCACGAGGGTCCCCGGGATTGGCGGCAACCGCCTCATCGAAACGCTCCCAGTATTCAAGATCGTATTGCCTGAGGTAGGAGGCGGCCAGTTCGTCCTTGGAGGGAAAGCTGCGATAGAGGCTCGGCTTGGTGACGCCGGCGCGCTTGACGATCTCGTCGACACCGATCGCCCTGATACCTCGCCGGTAGAACAGGTCATAGGCCACGTCGAGGATCTTCTTGGCGGCCTTGGGTGGCGCCGACGCATGACCGTCGCTGATGGTCAGTTCAATATTTTTGTCGCTTGGCATCATGGGACTCGATTGACAATGTTACCGATCGGTACGTATACATACTCCCACCTTGCAACGTACCGGTCAGTAACATGATAGCTCAATCCCGTCCCTTTGGCCAGCACTACGCTTTTGTGGTGGTTGGCGTCATCTTCCTCTGCCTGCTTATCGCGGCCGGCCTGCGCTCCGCGCCGTCCGTCATGATGCTGCCGCTGGAAAACAGCTTCGGCTGGCGGCGCGACGTCATTTCATTGGCGGCGGGCGTAGGCATCCTGCTCTATGGGCTGACCGGTCCGTTCGCCGCGGCGCTTATGGAGCGCATCGGGCTGCGCCGCACGCTGCTTGCGTCGCTGGTGGTGATGTCGGCTTCGACCGGGCTCAGCCTGCTGATGACCAAGCCCTGGCATCTGTTCATCACCTGGGGCGTTTTTTCCGGCATCGGATCCGGCGCCGTCGCCAGCGTGCTGGGTGCCACCATCGTCAACCGCTGGTTCAAGACCAATCGCGGCCTTGTCATGGGGCTGATGTCGGCCTCCAGTGCCACCGGCATGCTGATTTTCCTGCCGCTGATCGCCTCGCTTGCGCAGGCAGGCGGCTGGCAGCCTGTCGTCATCGCCGTCGCGATCGCGACCGCGGCGTTGATCCCTCTGGTCTGGCTGCTGGTGCCGGAGCGCCCGGCCTCGATCGGCATGGTGCGTTATGGCGCAGAGGCGGATGATGTGCCGCCGACTTCGCCCGCGTCACAAGGCAACTTCCTGGCGCATACGCTCAACACGTTGCGCCGGGCCGCCGGCACGCGGGTGTTCTGGTACCTGTTCGCCACCTTCTTCGTCTGTGGCTTCACCACCAACGGTCTCGTCGGCACACATCTGATCGCGTTCTGCGGCGACATGGGCATCGGCGAGGTGCAAGCGGCCGGCCTGTTGTCGATGATGGGCATTTTCGACCTGATCGGCACGACGCTGTCAGGATGGCTCACCGACCGTTACGACCCGCGCAAGCTGCTTGGCGTCTACTACGCGGTGCGTGGTCTCTCGCTCATCTACCTGCCCTATTCCGGCTTCTCGGCGACCAGCCTGATCATCTTCGCGGTGCTCTATGGTCTCGACTGGATCGCCACCGTGCCGCCGACGCTGCGGCTCGCCAACGAAGCCTTCGGCGACCGTAGCGGGCCGATCGTGTTCGGCTGGATCGTCGCCGGTCACCAGGTGGGTGCCGCCACCGCCGCCGCCTTCGGCGGTACGATGCGCGAACTGCAAGGCAATTACGAACTGGCGTTCCTGATTGCCGGCATGACGGCGATCGCCGCCGCCTGTATTTCGCTCCTGATCAACACCAGCCGGCCGGCTTTCGATCCGGAACCGCAGCCGGCTTGAGGCGGCAGGCGAATTTGGCGATCTCCCCACTTGTGGGGGAGATTGGCAGCGGCGCGGGCAGCGCAACGCGTCTCAATCCGGATAGCAGACCATCGGAATGTTGGGCCAAACCGCCGCATCACAATTGGCGCTGGCCTGTCTCTGCTTGAAGGCGGCGCTGACCGGGCCGGTCACCACCGGGTCGACACCGTCGGGCGCGTCGGCAAAGGCCTGCTGCGCGGAAGGCGCGTCAGCCGGCAGGACGGCACGCGCTTCCTTCAGCGTCGCGGCCGACTGCGCGGCGTTGGCCGCCAGCAGGACGGCAAAGGCGGCGGACGCGATCAGCGGCCAAAATCGGTTGAGTTTATCGGTCATGACGTTCGAACTGTCCGGGCCCTCAAAGGTTCCCGCCTTGGTTAACAAAATCATTTCACACGCAGATGCTTAAGATTTGATGAGTATTTGGTGTCGCGCGTCCCCTTTCGCAACTGCGAAAAACCCTGTATGAGCCGCGCAACCGAAAGAGGCAGCGCCTTTGGCCTGCTGCCTGCAACGCTTCCGAGACCAGAATCATGAACCTCCGTAATATCGCGATCATCGCGCACGTCGACCATGGAAAGACCACCCTGGTCGACCAGCTTTTGAAGCAATCCGGGTCTTTCCGAGACAACCAGCGCGTCGCCGAGCGCGCCATGGATTCCAACGACCTCGAAAAGGAACGCGGCATCACCATCCTGGCCAAGGCGACCTCGGTCGACTGGAAGGACACCCGCATCAACATCGTCGACACCCCCGGCCACGCCGATTTCGGCGGTGAGGTCGAACGCATCCTCTCGATGGTGGATTCGGCCATCGTGCTGGTCGACGCCGCCGAAGGGCCGATGCCGCAGACCAAGTTCGTCGTCGGCAAGGCGCTCAAGGTCGGTTTGAAGCCGATCGTCGTCATCAACAAGATCGACCGTCCCGACGCCCGCCATGTCGAGGTGGTCAACGAGGTGTTCGACCTGTTCGCCGCGCTCGATGCCACCGACGAGCAGCTCGACTTCCCGATCCTCTATGGTTCGGGCCGCGACGGCTGGGTGTCGGAAAATCCCGAAGGCCCGAAGGACCAGCAGCTTGCGCCGCTGTTCGACCTCGTCATCAAGCATGTCCCGGCGCCGACCGTTCATCCCGGCCCGTTCCGCATGATCGGCACCATCCTGGAAGCCAACCCGTTCCTCGGCCGCATCATCACCGGCCGCATCGAGAGCGGCACGCTGAAGTCGAACCAGGCGGTCAAGGTGCTGCACAATGACGGCACCCAGATCGAGACCGGCCGCATTTCGAAGATCCTCGCTTTCCGTGGCCTCGAGCGCCAGCCGATCGAAGAGGCCCAGGCAGGTGACATCGTTGCCATTGCCGGCCTGTCCAAGGGGACCGTCGCCGACACGTTCTGCGACCTGGCGGTGACCGAGGCGCTGCATGCGCAGCCGATCGACCCGCCGACCGTGACCATGTCCTTCCTCGTCAACGACAGCCCGCTCGCCGGTACCGAAGGCGACAAGGTGACCAGCCGCGTCATCCGCGACCGGCTGCTGCGCGAGGCCGAAGGCAATGTCGCGCTGAAGATCGAGGAATCGCCCGACAAGGATTCGTTCTTCGTCTCCGGACGTGGCGAATTGCAGCTCGCCGTGCTGATCGAGACCATGCGCCGCGAAGGCTTCGAAATCGCCGTCTCGCGTCCACGCGTCGTCATGCAGAAGGGCGAGAACGGCGAATTGCTGGAGCCGGTCGAGGAAGTCGTCATCGACGTCGACGAGGAGCATGCCGGCGTCGTCGTGCAGAAGATGTCGGAGCGCAAGGCCGAAATGGTCGAGCTGCGGCCCTCGGGCGGCAACCGCCAGCGCATCGTCTTCCACGCGCCGACGCGCGGCCTGATCGGTTACCAGTCGGAATTGTTGACCGACACGCGCGGCACCGCCGTGATGAACCGGCTGTTCCATGCCTACGAGCCCTACAAGGGCGAATTGCCCGGCCGCACCAACGGCGTGCTGATCTCCAACGAGCAGGGCGAGTCGGTCGCCTACGCCATGTGGAACCTGGAAGACCGTGGCCCGATGGTCATCGATCCGGGCGTCAAGGTCTATCAGGGCATGATCATCGGCATCCACAGCAGGGACAACGACCTCGAAGTGAACGTGCTGAAGGGCAAGAAGCTGACCAACATCCGCGCCGCCGGCAAGGATGAAGCGGTCAAGCTCACCCCGCCGATCCGCATGACGCTGGAGCGCGCGCTGGCCTGGATCCAGGACGACGAGCTGGTCGAGGTGACGCCGAAGACTATTCGCCTGCGCAAGCTCTATCTCGACCCGAACGAGCGCAAGCGCTTCGAGAAGTCGTCGAAGGCGGTCGGCGCGGCGTAATTTTCCATTTTACGGAACTGACGGAAGGGGCGAGGCACATCGATGCCTCGCCCCTTTTTCATCCCCCAGCGGCCAGGATGATGGCCTGCCGATCTGGTTCGCTGGCAAGATTGACGCGGATTGTCGTCCCCTCGCGGGCTGGCTTGCGAAGGGCTTTGCTCCCCTCGGAATCAACGACCAGCAGCCGTCGCTCCTTCAGCGCCTGGAGCCGCGATCGCGAGATGCCGAATTCGCTGGCCAGCAAGCGGTCGAGCCTCAGCGATATCGGCACTTCCAAACCCAGCCGGAGTTCCAGCGCCGTCGCGCCCTGCTTCATCCCGCCGATCACCTGTTTGCGCACGGCGGCATCAGGGAATTCCTCGACGCGCCCAACCTGGTTGCGCAGGGCGACGATGTCGAAGGCATGGCGACGTGCCAGCTCCGGATCGTTGCTCTCGAGCGCCGCGAGAAGCGCCGGCCCGATGTCACGGCGGTTGCAGCGTTCGAAAATGCCTAAATTCCAGGAATTGTCACAGTCGACGCAACGATAGATCAGCCAGACGTCGATGCGCTTGCCATTGGCGTTGACGCGGAATTTCCCGCTGCAGCGATAGGCTTTCACGCCGCCGCAGCGATTGCAGTTGATCAATGGGCGCGGTGCGATTTTAGGCGCGATCGTCCAGTGGATGCGCAGGATAGAAGACATGCCGGTAAATCCTTCCCGTCGGGAAGTTCATCCGGTCGGCGATGTCGAGATGCCCGTGCGGGCGCGGCGTGGCGGGTGGCTGCGGAGATCGTGAAGTCGGGTGTCGCTGGGCGAAAAGCGCGCGACAGCGGTTCAGCAGTACCAAACCGGTCTCGAACCGCCGCCCAGAGGAACACATGAAAAATGAAACAGGCACTGCTGATGCGGCGCCATGCAGGTGTGTCGGGGGAGTTGACGAGACCGGCGGTTACTGAGGCAAAGTGAAGCTCGAAATTGTTTCGCGGCGGCCCTTCTAGCGGCGTGACGCCGCGCGGACAAGCGTCATTTTGTCGGCGCTACCGCAGCTCGATGGCTTGCGCTAGTGTCAGGTTTCAAAGGTTGCCAGACAGAGACCCTCGCCATGCACCTCACCTCGCTGCTGATCTTCGCCGCCGCCTTGTTCGTGGCCGCCGGTTCGCCCGGTCCGTCGATCGCGGCACTTGTCGCGCGCGTCATTTCGAAGGGCTTTCGCGACGTGTTCCCGTTCCTGCTTGCCATGTGGATCGGCGAAGGCATCTGGCTTTCGCTGGCGGTGTTCGGGCTCGCCGTGGTGGCGCAGACCTTCCATCTCGCTTTCGTCGCGGTGAAATGGGCTGGCGTCGCCTATCTGGCCTACCTCGCCTGGAAGATGTGGACGGCGCCCGTCGACGCCAAGGAGGGCGAGATGCCGCGTGAAGACTCGCCGGCGAAGCTTTTCTTCGCCGGCATGGCTGTCACGCTCGGCAATCCCAAGATCATGATGTTCTACCTGGCGCTGTTGCCGACCATCATCGACCTCGCTTCGGTCAGTCTCGTCGGCTGGGTCGAACTGACGGCGACCATGGCGGTGGTGCTGATCGCCATCGATCTCGCCTGGGTGCTCGCCGCCTCGCAGGCACGCAAACTGCTCAGGAGCAAGCGCGCCATGAAGATCGCCAACCGCGTCAGCGCCACGACGATGGCCGGTGCCGCGGCGGCCATCGCGGCGCGCTCTTGAGGCGACCCGTCAGCCCATCATGTTGATGATGGGTGCGATCTCGACGTTGCAGTTTGGCATGGCCAGCATCGGGCAGCCCTTGGCCTTCTCGGCGGCTTCGTCGATATCCCTGGCCTCGATGATCGAGTAGCCGCCGGTCGGGTTGCTGCCGCCATTGTTTTCGACCTTGCCGCCGGGCAGCACCGTCTTCGACATGCCGACAGGATTGCCGCGCTCGACCACGGCCGAGCCGAGTTTTCCGAACCAGTCTGTCCAGGCGTCGGTCATCGCCTTTCGCTCGGAGTCGCTCGTCGGCATCTTGCCGGAGCCGTGATAGACGTAGAGAAACTTCGCCATGTTCTCCTCCCTTGATGAGCGGCATCGAACCGGCATGCGGTCATGCCGCATGCCGATCATCGGACCAAAATGACGAGTGGGCAACGAAAATACGCAACCGCTAATATTCGTGCTGCCGCGAGGTGATCGCCTTGCGCCCTCCTGCCATTCTGAAGGGTGGCGCGCCGGCTCCTGGAATACCGCCTTGCGGCAAGCTCATCAGTTGGGCAGAACGCCGGCCGTCGGAAGTGAAGCACTCTTCGGGGCCAGCGGCCCGCCGGAATAGAATTTCGAAGCCGGGTTCTCCTGCATGAAATCGTAGGCGACCATGCCGAGCGGCCGCTTTTGCCGTTCCGATGCCGCCTGATGCCAGGGGATTACCTGGCGCAGCGCCTCGAGTGCCGCGGTTGGCGCTGCGCCGAATTTCCGCTGCGGGTTCTGCGCCTTGCGGATTTCCATCCAATAGCTTGCCGTCAACAGGTCCTGCGCCAGCAGGTGGAACGACACGTCGATCGCCTCGCGGGCGCGTTGCGTCTTGATGCGGGTTTGCGCTTCCAGGTCCTCGACGGTGGCGACGATCGCTTGGCCATTCGGCGTCACCGGGGTGCCGAGGTCGGCCAGCTCCTGCCAGAGATCGGTCGGCAGATAGCCGTCGAAGGTCGGGATGTCCTTGCGCTCTTCGGGCTTCAGCACATCGGCCGGCTTGACCACGGTGAAGAAGGGGTTGCGGAAGCGCTCGATGCGCTGCGCCACCGCGACGCCAAGATTGGTCAGCGAGATGGTGAAAGCCTCGACCTGATTGGCCATGGGATAGGGATCCCAGTTGGCGTTGGAGAAGATATAGCCGGACTTGCCGTTACTCAGCGGCCCGCCCTTGATGTAATATTTCATGAATTGCGGCGTGCTCAGCTCCGGCGAGCTCTGCGGCGTCAGGCCCGGCAGGATGGCCGGATTGTGATCCGACGAATTGATCGAAAGCAGCACGGATTGGCGCAGATCCGCCCAGGCCTGCCAGGCCGAGCCCTGGCGCTGGCTGGAGGCGCGCATGCTTTCCGGGTCCTGGATGATGCGGGCCGGATCCTCGTCGAAGAGATAGCTGCCCTTGATCATGTCCATGATCCTCGCCGCGTCCCATGTCAGCCACGGGTAAGGCCGCATGGATTGCACCGGCACCGATATCGGCGTCACGCTGGAGTTCATGCCGTTGAGCCCCATGGCGTAGCTGAGGTCGGTCCATTCCAGCAGTTTTCGCGCGTCCTCGAGCAAGAGCACGGCTTGCGCCTGGGCATAGGCATTGGTGCTGATCAGCGCGGCCTGGTCGGCGGCGAAGGGTTCGAGCGGCTTCAGGCCGGCCTGGGAGAGGGCCTGGGAGGCGGGCATGCGTGTGCCGTTGAAATAGGCCTCGCCCTCGCCGACCATCGTCGCGCCGATATTGCCGAGTGTCGCGAGGTCGCCTTCGCCGAGCGTGCCGCGCGATTGCACCACCGGCGTCACCCGCTTGTTCATCATGTCGACAAGCATATGCGTCAGCTGCGGGCTGGCGGCTTCGTAGGACATGGTGTTGGCGCGGATCGCCATGATCGCGCGCACCAGCGCTTCTTCCTGCAGTTCCGGCCCGTAGCCTCTGTTGACCCCGCCCTTGAAGCGGGCGAGCTGCTGCTCCTTGAGGAGCTTGCTGTTTTCCGGCGTCGTCGGATCGCCGGAGAAGATCACCGTTTCGCGCTGATCGCCGGCGCCACGGTTGAACCAGTAGATCGTGATACCTTCGGCCGCACCCTCGAGCAGCAGGCCATAGGCATCCGCCGAGCGCTGCAGCGCTTCCGGGCTAAGCTCGACCTTGGCGCCGTTGCGGGCGATGTCGATGACCTGATCGATAGTCAGGTCATGCCCGGTCAACGATACTGTCTTGGCTGCCGCGGTCTCGAAAATGGGCTGATAGGTGGTCGCTGCCTCGAAGGCATGAGCGGGTGGGGTGGCGAGCGCCAGTGTCATGGTCAGGGCGCAGAGAAAAATCCGGGGTTGGGCAATTCGCTCAAGCATAAGGGCTCCTATTCTCGAAGCGTTAGCCTCGGGCACGAAGTTTCACCCCTCGGAAATTTTGTTTCCCGGAAAACTAACTGGCTGCATTCGCCTGTCAACGCTTGATGAGAGCAGGACTGACGGTGCAGCGCGCGTGGCCCTATCGCGCCATGGCGTGGTATTCGTCGTTGGGCCGCATGTCGATTGCCGCCGCGACGCGGTTCGACATGTTGAAGAAGGCCGCGGTCGAGGCGATGTCCCAGATGTCGCGGTCGCTGAAGCCTGCCTGGCGCAGCGCCGCACGGTCGGCCTCGACGATCCTGGCCGGTTCCTCGGTCAGCTTGACGGCGAATTCGAGCATCGCCGTTTGCTTCGGCGAAAGGTCGGCGGCGCGGAAATTCATCACCATCATCTCGCCAAGCAAGGGGTCGCCCGAGAGCTGGCGCACCGCCGCGCCATGCGCGGTCAGGCAATAGTAGCAGTGGTTGATGGAGGAGACGGCGACCGCGATCATCTCGCGTTCCAGCTTCGACAGGCCGGATTCGCCCAGCATCAAATCATTGTACATGTCGGTGAAGGCGCGCAGCTTCTTGTCGTCGAAGGCATAGGCCCTGAGGACGTTGGGGACGAGGCCGAGCTTCTCCTCGCATTTGGCGAAATAGGCTTTTGTCGGTTCGCTCGGCTCTGCCGGGGCCAGGTCAAGCGCGGTGATTTTGCCGGTCATGGATCATTTCTCCTCGTCACGCGATGGCCTGCCGCCGAATTCCGATAATTCTTGGCAAGCCGTCAAACCTTTGTCGCCAAACAGCGGTCATCTGCTACCATAGTCGCAAAAGCATGCGACGGGAGGGAAGAAGCGTCATGGCCAGCGTGAAGTCCGCAGCTAAGTCGAAGAAGAAGGCAACGGCGGCGAAGACGGAGGACAGACCGGCCAGGCTTGCCGACTATCTGCTCGCCCGCGCGCCGGCTGAGGATATCGCCGCCTATGACGTGGCCGACCTCGAACGCGCCGCCGATCTCGCCGGCAAGGCGGTCGCCGGCCACAAAAAGGGTGAGTGCGTCGTCGCCGTCGAAGCCGATTCGGGCGTCGTTCGCGAAGGCCGCCCGGTGACGGTCATCACGGTCGTCAACGACAACATGCCGTTCCTGTTCGATTCCATCCTCGGCGAAGTCACGGAGACATCAGGGGGACCGACCCTGGTCACCCATCCGGTGATCACGGTTCGCCATGGCAAAACGGGAGTCGACGAAATCCTCGGCGACGGCAATTTCGCCAAGGACGACGGCAGCCACGACCGGCTGAGCGTGATCCATGTGCACATTCCCCGGTTGACGTCAGCACAGGCAAATGGCTTGACCGAGCGGTTGCGCAAGATGCTTGGCCAGGTCCACGCCGCGGTCAAGGACTGGCGGCCGATGCTCGCCCGGCTCGATCAGGCCATCTCCGAATTCCGCTATTCTGCGGTGCCGCTCGACAAGAAGAGCGTCGCCGAGGCCATCGCCTTCCTGGAGTGGCTGCGCGACGACAATTTCACCTTCCTCGGCATGCGTGAATTCAAGTACACCGGCGGCGAGGAAAGCGGCAATCTGGAGCGCTCCGAAAAACCCGGCCTCGGCATCCTGACCGACCCGGACGTGCTGGTGCTGAGGCGCGGCACCGAGGCGGTGACGACGACGCCTGAAATCCGTGCTTTCCTGCACGGACCGGAGCCGCTGATCGTCACCAAGGCCAATGCCAAGTCCTTGGTGCACCGGCGCATCTATCTCGACTATATCGGCGTCAAGACCTACACCGCCAAGGGCACCTTGGCGGGCGAACTGCGCATCGTCGGCCTGTTCACCTCGACCGCCTACACGCGCTCGGTGATGAAGATCCCGTATCTCAGGTCCAAGGCCGAAACCATCATCGCCAAGTCGGGCTTCGACCGGCACGATCACTCCGGCAAGGCGCTGATCAACGTGCTGGAAAGCTATCCGCGCGACGAGCTGTTCCAGGTGCCGGTGCCGATCCTGCGCAAGCATGCCGCTGCCATTCTCGGCCTGATCGAGCGGCCACGCGTGCGGGCGCTGGTGCGTGCCGACCAGTTCGACCGTTTCGTATCGATCCTCGTCTTCGTGCCGCGCGACCGTTACGACAGCGTCGTGCGCGAGAAGATCGGCGCCTATCTGAAAACCGTGTTCGAGGGCCGGCTGTCGGCCTATTACCCGGCCTTCCCGGAAGGTGGGCTGGCGCGTGTGCACTTCATCATCGGCCGCTCCGGCGGCAAGACGCCGAAGGTCGAGCAGGCGACGATCGAAGCGGCGATACGCGACATCGTGCGCACCTGGGAAGATGCGCTTGCCGATGCCGCGGAAGCCGACGGCAGCGATCCGGCGTTGAAGGCCATCGCCGCGCGGCTGCCGGAAAGCTACCGGGATTCGTTCAGCGCGGCGGTAGCGCTGGCCGATGCCGGGCGCATCGCCAAGATCAGCGCCAGCAATCCGATCGCCATCGACTATTACCGCCATACCGGGCAGAAGCCGCAGCAGGCGGCGCTGAAAATCTATCACCATGGCAGTCCGGTGGCGTTGTCGCGGCGCGTTCCGGTGCTGGAGAACATCGGTTTCCGCGTCATCAGCGAGCGGACTTTCGCAGTCGGCGACGAAGCCTCCGGGATGGTCTTCATCCACGACATGGAGCTGGAGAACAGCTACGGCGCGCGAATAGACCTCGCCGATGGCGGCGCGCTGTTCGAGGACGCGTTCCTGTCGGTGTGGCGCGGCGACGTCGACAATGACGGCTATAATGGCCTTGCGCAAACCGCCGGCCTGTGGTCGGGCGAGATTACCATCCTGCGGGCCTATGGCCGCTATTTGCAGCAGGTCGGCATTCCGCAGAGCCAGGATTTCATCGCCGCCGCCCTCAACCGCTATCCCGAAATCGCGCGCGGCCTGCATGACCTATTCATCGCCCGCCTCGGCCCGACGGCGGAAACGGAAGGCGTGGTGGCGGCCAAGCATCTCAAGGCCAAGATCAAGGATGCGCTGGAGGATGTCCCCAACATCGACGACGACACCATCATCCGGCGCTACCTGAACCTGATCGAAGCCTCGCTGCGCACCAATCATTTCGTTGCCGATACGAAAGAGAAAGGCCAGTCGCTGGCGATCAAGCTCGAGTCGCAGGCGGTCGAGGGATTGCCGGCGCCGCGGCCATGGCGGGAAATCTTCGTCTACGGCTCCGAGGTCGAAGGCCTGCATCTGCGCTTCGGCCCGGTCGCGCGCGGCGGCCTGCGCTGGTCGGACCGCGCCCAGGACTACCGCACCGAAGTGCTCGGCCTGGTCAAGGCGCAGCAGGTCAAGAACGCCGTCATCGTGCCGGTCGGCGCCAAGGGCGGCTTCTATCCCAAGAAACTGCCGATGAGCGCCGGACGCGACGCCATCTTCGAGGCCGGCACCTCCGCCTACAAGAACTTCGTCTCCAGCCTTTTGTCGATCACCGACAATATCGGGCTGGACGGTGTCATTCCGCCAGCCGGTGTCGTGCGCCGCGACCAGGACGATCCCTATTTCGTCGTCGCCGCCGACAAGGGTACGGCAACCTTCTCCGACACCGCCAACGCCATCTCGGAAAAGCATGGCTTCTGGCTCGATGATGCCTTCGCGAGCGGCGGTTCGGCCGGCTACGACCACAAGAAGATGGGCATCACCGCCAAGGGCGCCTGGGAAGCGGTCAAGCGGCACTTCCGCGAGATGAACCGCGACATCCAGACCTCGCCTTTCACCGTCGTCGGTGTCGGCGACATGTCGGGCGACGTGTTCGGCAACGGCATGCTGTTGTCGCCGAAGACGCGGCTGATCGCAGCCTTCGACCATCGCGACATCTTCATCGATCCCGATCCTGACATGGCTGCCTCGATGGCCGAGCGCGAACGCATGTTCGCGTTGCCGCGTTCGAGCTGGCAGGACTATGACAAGACCAAGCTGTCGGAAGGCGGCGTCATCGTCTCGCGCAGCCAGAAGTCGATCACCTTGCCGGCTGCCGCGGCGACCGCGATCGGCCTCGCCAAGACGACCGCCACGCCGGTCGAGATCATGACCGCCATCCTCAAGGCGCCCGTCGATCTCCTGTGGTTCGGCGGCATCGGCACCTATCTCAGGGCATCGACCGAAACCAATGCCGAGGTCGGCGACCGCGCCAACGATGCCATCCGCATCACGGCGCTCGACGTCCGCGCCAAGGTGATCGGCGAGGGTGCCAATCTCGGCGTCACCCAGCGGGCACGCATCGAGTTCGGCATGAATGGCGGCCGCTGCAATTCCGACGCTATCGACAATTCGGGCGGCGTCAACTGCTCCGACGTCGAGGTCAACATCAAGATCGCGCTGGCGTCGGCCATGCGCAAGGGATCGCTGACGCGCCCGGCGCGCAACAAGCTGTTGGCCGAGATGACCGACGAGGTCGGCGGCCTGGTGCTGTCCAACAACTACCAGCAGACGCTGGCGCTTTCGATCGCCCGCAAGCGCGGCCTCGCCGACATCGCGCATCAAAGCCGCTTCATGACCGCGCTCGAGGCGCGTGGCCTGCTCGATCGCGTGGTCGAGACGCTGCCGTCGCCGGCGGCCCTTGCCGAGCGCGAGGCGCGCGGCGAGCCGCTGACCCGGGCCGAACTCGGCGTGCTGCTCGCCTATGCCAAGATCGTGCTGTTTTCCGACATCGTCGCCAGCGACGTGCCGGATGATGCCCATTTCGACCGCGACCTGATGGGCTATTTCCCGGACCGGATGGCGAAGAAATACGCTTCCGAGATTCATGGCCATCGGCTGCGCCGCGAGATCATCGCCCGAGTCGTCGCCAACGATCTGGTCAATCGCGGCGGCCCATCCTTCGTCAACCGGCTGCAGGAAGCGACGGGGCGCACCGCCGCCGACGTGGTGCGCACCTTCGCCTTGGTGCGCGACGGCTTTGCGCTGCCGGCGCTCTATCGCGAGATCGACGCGCTCGATAACCAGATCGACGGCCAGGTGCAGCTCGATCTCTACCAGATGGTGAGCCGGCTTATCTATATGAGCAGCGGCTGGTATCTGAAAAACGATGCCGGCACGGCATCGCTTGGCCAACGCATCGCCGAACTGCAGGATGCACGCAAGGCGCTGGAGCCCAAACTGGTATCGCTGCTGCCGGCTTTTTCGCGCGAGCGGATCGAGGAGAAGCGGCACGGGCTGTTCAAGGCGGGCGCTCCGGAAAAGCTCGCCGAGCAGCTGGCGATGAGCGAGGCGGCGGAGCTCATTCCCGACATCGCGCTGACAACGCGCACCGCCGGTGCCGATATCGTCGCGGCCGCCAAGGCGTTCTTCGCCGTCAGCGATGCCTTCCGCATCCCACGCGTCGAGGATGCGGCGCGCTCGATCACGCCATCGGACTATTATGATCAACTCGCTCTGTCCCGCGCCACCGACACGATCGGCGCGGCGCGGCGCGGCATCGCGGTGGCCGCGCTCACCGGCCATGCCAAGGCGGCCGATCCGGTGGCGGCCTGGCTGGAAGCGGGCGGCGAGCGGGTGGCGCGCATCCGCGAGCGGCTGCAGGCGCTGACCGAAGGCGGCGACATCACCGTGTCGCGGCTGTCGGTCGCGTCGGGACTGATGAGCGATTTGACGGGGATGTGAGCATCTCCGAAACGCCGGCGCCGCCCCTCATTGCCCTGCCGGGCATTTCTCCCCGCATAGTGACGGGGAGAAAGGGCTGGCCGCGGCCTCGGCGCCTTCTTTTGGGACGCTGGTGATTGGCGAAATCCGCAGTGACGGCGCCCCTCTCCCCGTCTCTATACGGGGAGAGGATGCCGGCTGGCAGGTGAGGGGCGGCACGAACATTTGCCAGTTTGCATGCCCATGAAAAACATGCAGACATGACGCCCGACGCGGGCGGGCCGGGGGAATCAGCATGGCGGCGGTAGAGACAGTGCAGCGGGCGTCGGGGCGCGGCATCTGGGGGTGGATGTTCTTCGACTGGGCGGCGCAGCCGTTCTTCACCGTCGTCACCACCTTCATTTTCGGACCGTATTTCGTCTCGCGCATGGCGAGCGACCCGACCGCCGGACAGGCGGCCTGGGGTTATGGTATCGCCGCGGCGGGGCTGGTCATCGCGATCCTGTCGCCCATCCTCGGTTCGATCGCCGACCAGACCGGGCCGCGCAAGCCGTGGATCGCCTTCTTCGCGACGATCAAGATCGTCAGCCTCACCCTGCTGTGGTTCGCCGCGCCCGGTTCGAACCTGTTCCTGGTCGTGCTGTTGTTCTCGCTGGCTTCGGTGGCGGCCGAGTTCTCGACCGTGTTCAACGATTCCATGATGCCGCGCCTGGTGCCGAAGGCCGAGATCGGCAGGATCTCCAACATGGCCTGGGGACTTGGCTATCTCGGCGGTATGATCGCGCTGATCTTCGTCGTCCTGTTCCTGGCAGGCAATCTGGAGACCGGCAAGACGCTTATCGGCATCGACCCGCTGTTCGGGCTCGATCCGAAGCTTGGCGAGGACGCGCGCTTCACCGGACCGATGTCGGCCGGCTGGTATTTCCTGTTCATCCTGCCGATGTTTTTCTTCACGCCCGACGCCGTCAAGGGCATCCCGATCGGGCCGGCGGTGCGCGAGGGCCTGTCGGAACTCAAGTCGACACTCGCCGAAGTGCGCAACCGCAGCGGCATCCTGCGCTTCCTCGCGGCGCGGATGATCTATCAGGACGGCGTCAACGCGCTGCTGGCGCTGGGCGGCACGTTCGCGGCCGGCATGTTCCACTGGTCGATCACCGAGATCGGCCTGTTCGGCATCATCCTCAACGTCGTCGCCATCTTCGGCTGCTGGATCGCGGCGCGGCTCGATACCGCGCTCGGCTCGAAGCACGTCGTGATGGTTGCGCTGGTCATGCTTTCGGTCGCCACCGTCGGCGTCGTCTCGACCGGACCGGGCTTCACACTGCTCGGCCTTATACCGCTGTCGACCGCCGATTCAGGCGGGCTGTTCGGCACCGCCGCGGAAAAGGCCTACATCCTGTACGGCTTGCTGATCGGCCTCGCCTTCGGTCCGGTGCAGGCCTCGTCGCGCTCCTACATGGCGCGCAGCGTCACCGCGGCCGAATCCGGGCGCTATTTCGGCATCTACGCGCTGGCCGGGCGGGCCACCAGCTTCCTGGCGCCGTTCATGGTGGCGACCATCACCGCGCTCAGCGATTCGCCACGGCTCGGCATGGCCGCGATCATCCTGTTCCTCGGCATCGGCATGGCGATCCTGGTTGGAACGCCATATCCGGCGGATCGGCCGGTTGAGTAGCAGCGCCACTTCCTTCTCCCACAAGGGGAGAAGGATGGGGGTGCTCAATGCCGGAAATGCCGCACGCCTGTGAACACCATGGCGATGCCATGTTCATCCGCGGCAGCGATGACGTCGTCGTCGCGCATCGAACCGCCCGGCTGGATCACGGCCGTGGCACCGGCCTCGATGGCCGACAGCAGGCCGTCGGCGAAGGGGAAGAAGGCGTCCGAAGCGACCACCGAGCCCCTGGTCAGCGGCTCAGTCACCCCGGCGGCCTCCGCCGCGTCGAGCGCCTTGCGGGCGGCGATGCGTGAGGAATCGACGCGGCTCATCTGGCCGGCGCCGATGCCGACAGTGGCGCCGTCCCTGGCATAGACGATGGCGTTCGACTTGACGTGCTTGGCGACGCGGAAGGCGAATTTGAGGTCGGCCATTTCCGCCGGCGTCGGCGCGCGCTTCGTCACCACCCTCAGTTCGAGGTCGTCGACCACGGCGTTGTCTCGGCCCTGGACGAGCAGGCCGCCGGCGACGGACTTGACCGTCGTGCCTGCTGTACGCGGATCGGGCAGGCCGCCGGTGACCAGCAGGCGCAAATTCTTCTTGGCGGCGATGATTGCCGCGGCCTCGTCGGTGGCGTCGGGCGCGATGATCACCTCGGTGAAGGTTTTCACGATTTCCTGCGCCGCCTCGGCGTCGAGGGTGCGGTTCAAGGCGACGATGCCGCCGAAGGCCGAGACCGGGTCGCAGGCGAGCGCCTTGGCGTAGGCCGCCTTCAGCGACGTACCCTCGGCCACGCCGCAGGGATTGGCGTGCTTGATGATGGCGACGGCGGCCGAGCGGTTGGGGTCGAACTCGCCGGCCAGTTCGAAGGCGGCGTCGGTGTCGTTGATGTTGTTGTAGGATAGCTGCTTGCCTTGCAGCTGCCGCGCCGTGGCGACGCCCGGCCGCTTGTCGCCATTGACATAGAAGCCGGCGCCCTGATGCGGGTTCTCGCCATAGCGCATGACTTCGGCCAGCCTGCCGCCGAAGGCGCGCCAGGTCGGATGCTCGATCTCCAGGGCCTCGGCGAACCAGCCCGAGATTGCCGCGTCATAGGTGGCGGTGCGGGCGAAGGCCTTGGCCGCCAGCTTCTTGCGGAAATCCAGCGACAGCGAGCCGATGTTCATCTCCAGCGCGTTGAGCACCGCGGCGTAGTCGCCGGGATCGGTGACGATGGCGACGTAAGCGTGGTTCTTGGCCGAGGCGCGGATCATCGCCGGGCCGCCAATGTCGATATTCTCGACGATCGCCGCGTAGTCGGCGCCGGAGCGGCGGACTTCCTCGAAGGGATAAAGATTGGAGACGACGAGATCGATCGGCTCGATGCCATATTTGCGCATCGCCAATGCATGCTCGGGATCATCGCGCACGCCTAGCAGCGCGCCGTGCACCGACGGGTGCAGCGTCTTGACGCGGCCGTCCATGATCTCGGGAAAGCCGGTGAGCTCGGAGACGTCGCGTACCACCATGCCGGCCTCGGCGATCGCTTTTGCCGTGCCGCCAGTGGAGACCAGCTCGACGCCGGCCGCGGCCAGCGCCCTGGCAAAGTCAAGCATGCCGGTCTTGTCGAAGACAGACAGCAGCGCGCGGCGGACCGGAACGAGGTCGGGGGCGGGAATGTTCTTGGCAGGAACGGCCATGGGCTGGCGGCCTTTCAAGTCTGGAGGAGCAAGCCCGCGCCGTAGCACATGAGGCCCGGAAATCAAGCGTTCGCTTTTTCACGGCATGCCATTGCCGCCGCAAGCTCAGTTGTTTTCGGGATAACCGGCGATCTTTGTCCGCGTCAGCTGCCAATGGACTTCGGCAATTTCGGACGCCCTGAAAGCGAGCACGATCTGGCGGCTGCGGCGTGGACCGCCCAGACCGGCGAAATAGATCGATTCCTCCACCTCGGGCATCACTTCGCTGGAGGTGAACACCCAGGTGTCAGCCTGATCGGCGGTCAGGATCAGCCGCTCCTGTTCGTCCTGCAGCAGATTGATGTCCGGATGGATGTGAAAACGAACGGTGATGAAATCGCGGCCGTTGTTGCGGACCGCGGCGTTGCCGGGCCGATGGAACCGGTCCCGGCCCACCAGCACATTGCCGTCCGAGGAGAGTTTCAGTTCACGCTCATGCAGGAAGCCGAAACGCTGGAGATAGCCATCATGACGGGCGATGAAGCCGTGGACGCCCTTCTGGTCGATGCGTTTGCACTGCACTTGCTGCGGGCCGCCGATCAACGGCGAACCCAACTGGTCGTTGACCCGCAGCGCATGGGTGAAACGCGCCGAAGACGTGTCGTTGATGGTGGCTGTCGAATGCGCGGCGGTGGCACGGGCCAGCGGTCGGAACTCGGCGGCGCCGTAGGTGTCGATGCCGGCATTGACGATGTAATGCTGGCGCCCGGACGACAGTTCGAAGGCGAGGCAGCCGGCATGGGCTGCATTGGACACGTCGACCGGCGGCGGCAGGCCGGTATCGGCGATGACCGTGGTGCCACCGATCGCCAGCCGCTCATAGCCCGAATGCGGCGCATGCAGCAGCGGCGAGCCGGCGGTGTCGTCGTGGCGCAGGATGGTGGCGATGCGGTCATGGATGGTGGCGCCCATGCCGTTGAAGCGGGCGAGGCTGCCATCCTGATGGCGGAAGAAGCGCAGCGCCGGCAGCATGCGGTCGATGGCGCCGATCAGCGCCTGCGGCGGCGCTTCGGCCTGGTTGGCATAGGTCTGCCGCAGCGGCAGAAGGTCGGCGAGGATTTCCAGCACCACCATCGGATTGCGCGAGACATGGCCGCCGTCGGCAAGAATCTGGCGATTGAGTTCTTCGGCGAGGTTGCGGGTGGCGCTGCGCAGCGCCGAGGCCGGCGCCGGCAGGGACAGTGCGGCGAATGCCAGCGCGATGCGAGCGCGTAGCCGGTCCTTGCCGTCGGGCATTTCGCGCGCCATGGACTTGAGATAGCGGATCTGCATCGCCAGCGATTTCAGGAAGGCCCGGTAGAAGGGAAATTCGGCGCCCTGCAGCACGACGGAAGAATGCTGCAGCCAGGCGATGATGCGTTTGGCCGTCGTGCCTGGCTCCCAGGCAATGCCCGAAATATGGCTGCCATGCATGGTGATCCAGTCGGAAACGAGCGCGCGGGCGTTTGCCGCGGCCAGCTCCGTGCCGGCGGCGCGCATGTGGCGCAGCCAGCGAAAGCCATGCAGGGTCTTCTGCCAACCGTGATTGGCGACATTGATCTGGAAAGGGGATTTGCCGCCGGTCTCGACCAGATGGCCAGACAGGGGATAGCGGCCGTAATAGATCTCAAGTGCGATCTGCGGATCGGCGAGGCGCAGGTCAGGCGGCGCGATCAGGACGCGTTCGGGCGTGCGGCCGGAATAGCGCCAGCGATAAACCGGCCCGGCACGCAGGCGCCGGCGCGTCTTGCGCCAGAACTCCTTCGCGACCAGCGTCCACAGACGCGTCGTGTTGCCGGCAGCAAGTGCCAAAAGCCCTCCTGGTCGTCCTCTACCCCGGCACAAGTTTACATGATTGAACGTAGCGTGCGAAGGCGAATTCCTGGCAACGGGTCCAGTTAACCCGGTCTTAACCCTGACTTGCCCTAAAAAAGTCAACAAATCCGGGCGGTTACACGCTTAGCCGGCGCGGCGCATACGCGCGGCGAAGAAGCCGTCCAGACCGGAGCGCTCCGGCGCGCCGAGGTCGAGATCGGCGGGCGTGGTGCGCAGCGTGCCTTGCTGCGTCAGGAACGAATCGATGCCGGCGATCTCGCCCTGATGCAGCGGATCGTCAATGACCGTAGCCGCGTCCTTGAGGAAGGAACGATGCAGTTCTTCACCTTCGAGCGGGTCGAGCGAACAATTGGAAAAGACGATCCGGCCGCCGGGCCTGACCAGCGTGACGGCGCGGGCGAGCAGCCTGCGCTGCAGGTCGGCGAGTTTTTCGACGTCCGCCGCCGTCTTGGTCCACGGCACGTCGGGATGCCGCCGCACCGTGCCGGTCGAGGAACATGGTGCGTCGAGGAGCACGGCGTCGAACAACGCCGCCGGCTCGTATTTGAGCAGGTCGGCCTGGACGATTTCGGCGGACAGTCCGAGGCGGTCGAGGTTCTGCTCCAGCCGCGCAAGCCGGTTCTTCGAGGTATCGACGGCGGTGACCCTGGCGCCGGCCAGGATCAGCTGAGCTGTCTTGCCGCCGGGCGCGGCGCAGAGATCGGCGATGCGCAATCCGCCGACATCGCCGAACAGTCTTGCCGGCAAGCTGGCGGCCGCATCCTGGACCCACCAGGCGCCTTCGGCGAAGCCAGGCAGTTCGGTGACAGGGCCGGCAAGCTTCTCCACGCGCACCGTGCCGGTTGGCAGGACTATGCCGCCGAGCTTTTCGGCCCAGAGTTCGGCATCGGCCTTGACCGAGAAGTCGACCGGCGCCTCGTGGCGATGGGCGGCCAGGATCTGCCCAGCCTTCTCGGCGCCGTAGGCCGCCTTCAGCCGGTCGGAAAACCATTTCGGCGCTTCGTCGGTGGCGGCAAGCACTGCCGGAAGTTCGGCCTCCTTGGCGCGCGCGAGCGTGCGCAGCACGCCGTTGACCAGGCCGGAAAAACGCTGCGTGCGGGGGTCGGACTTGGCGTGCGTCACGGCGAGGTCGACGGCCGCGCTGTCGGGAATGTCGAGGAACAGGATCTGGGCCGCCGCCACATGCAGTATGTGCGACAAGGCGGTCGCGTTGGGCGGCAGCGGCTTTTCCAGGCGCCGCGCCAGCAATCCCGATATGGTCATGCGGTAACGCAGCGCGGTGACCAGTATGGCGCGCACCAGGCCACGGTCGCGCAAATCGAGCGCCTTGTATTGCGGATGGCCGTTCTCGTGGTCGGTCAGGCCATCAAGCGGCGTGCGGGCGTCGATGACGGCGGCCAGCAGCCGCGCCGCCGCCTTGCGCGCGGCAAGGCCGGCAACGAACTCGCCGCCGGCATTGTGTTCCTGATCGCCTGAAACCGTGCGTCGAGGTGCTCTGCCCGCCACGCTCACGACCACCGGCCCTTGGGTCCGGTCGGGTTACGGCCCCACGGATTGGATTTCGGGCTGGCCGGTTCGGCCTGTTGTTCCGGTTCGGCCGGCTTGCCCCACGGTCCGGCCGCCTGCGGCTCGTCCGCCCGCGGCGGCGTCTGTGTCTGGCGCTGCGTGGCCCGCGTAGCGCCATCGCCCATTTCGCGCGCCATCGCCTGCAGCGCGGCGATGCGGTTGTCGGTGCTCGGATGGGTGGAGAACAGACTGTCCATGCGCTCGCCATGCAGGGGGTTGATGATGAAGAGATGCGCCATTGCCGGATTGCGCTCGGCGTCGGGGTTGGGAATGCGTTCGGCCCCGCGGGCGATCTTGTCAAGCGCGGAGGCCAGCCACAGCGGGTGTCCACAGATTTCGGCGCCGCGCCGGTCGGCCTCATATTCGCGGGTGCGGCTGACCGCCATCTGCACGATCATGGCCGCGAAGGGCGCCACGATCATCGCCGCCAGCACGCCGACAAAGCCGAACGGATTGTTTTCGCGGTTGCCGCCGAGGAAAAAGGCGAAATTGCCAAGCATCGAGATGGCACCGGCAAAGGTGGCGACGATGGTCATGGTCAGCGTGTCGCGGTGCTGGACGTGGGCGAGCTCATGCGCCATCACGGCGGCGACCTCTTCGTGGGTCAGCCGCTGCAACAGGCCCGTCGAGGCGGCCACCGCCGCGTTCTGCGGGTTGCGGCCGGTGGCAAAGGCATTCGGCTGCGGATTGTCGATCAGATAGGTTTTCGGCATCGGCAGCCCGGCCTGCTTGGCCAGTGCCTGGACGATGGCGTAATATTCCGGCGCGTTCTTCTCGTCGACCTCGACGGCGCGGTTCATCGACAGCACCATCTTGTCGGCGTTCCAATAGCTGAACAGATTGGTACCGGCGGCGACCACCAGCGCGACCATCATGCCGCCCGAGCCGCCGATCAAAAAGCCGACGCCCATGAACAGCGCCGTCATGGCGGCGAGAAGCATGGCGGTGCGAATGGTGTTCATCGTCTGCTCCTGTCGCGATGGTGGTGAAAAAGGGTCGATCCTTGCGAGGTCATCGCTATATGATGGGAAACGCCTGTTCCTGTTTCAATCCGCGGGAAATATCGCATGAACGACGAAACCAGTAAAACGCACGCCGGCGATGGCAATGCGCCGCTGAAAGATTTGACGCCAGCCGCCCGCCGGGCGCTGGCGGAAGCCGACGCACGACGCACCGACTATCTCGCGCAGGAAGCCGCCCTGCCGAAAGAGATCGGTGGCCGTGGCGGCAAGGAGCCCGGCCGCTATGGCGACTGGGAGATCAAAGGCCTGACCAGCGACTTTTAGAGTGTGTCGATATTCAGCTGAGGCCGGCCGGCGTATCTCGCCATAGCTGGTGCGCCCAGACTAAGCGGCACTGCGCTGGGGCTCGAGCGCCAGCCAGCCTTGCTCGTCGACCGTGAGGCCGACCATGTCATAGGCCGATATCGCGGCATGCGGGGTCTGCAGCGCGTGCTGGTGCGTGGCGTTGATCACCATGACCGAAGCGCCCGCCGCCTCGGCCGCCGCAATGCCGGCCGGCGCATCCTCGAACACCAGACAATCGCGCGCGTCGAAGCCAAGCCGTCTCGCGCCGAGCTGGAAGCAATCGGGCGCCGGCTTGCCGCGGGAAACATCCTCCGCGGCGACGAGGACCGCTGGGACAGGAATGCCGGCGACCTTCATGCGTGCAAGCGCCAGCGAGCGTGGCGCCGAGGTTACGATCGCCCAGCGCTCCGGTGGCAGCGAATTGAGGAACGCAACGGCGCCGGCGATCTGGAGAATGCCATCCAGATCGGCCGCTTCCGCCTTCAGGAGCAGGTCGGCTTCGTGCGTCGGATCGACGCCCGGGAGCGCCAGGGCGGTGATGGTCTCGATCGCCCGCACGCCATGGATGGTCGGCAGGAAGGCGGCGACGTCGAGGCCGTGACGTCGTGCCCAATCACTCCATACCCGCTCCGCCGAGGCGATGGAATTGATGAGCGTGCCGTCCATGTCAAAGAGAAAGGCGGCGAATTTCTTGCCTGGGTACATGATTTTCCTTGGATTGCGGGGTGTGCCTTGGGGAAGAGCGCAACCGTATCTTCCAGGCGCCGGCATGGAAAGGCGCGAGAACGCCTTTTCGGACGGTCCAGGGAACCACCATCCCCCAACCGCGTTTCAGCCACACTATCTCCATGACCATCGAAGGGGGACGCGATGCTGATACGGCTCGGCTACGAAATCGCCATTGAATGCACAGAGCCGACGCCGGTGATTTCGCTGCTCGAGATTCACCGGGACAGGCAGGCCGATATCAAGCGGCAGACGCGGGTGCTGACGTCGCCTTCGGTGCCGACTCGGCTCTACCATGACCTGCACGGCAATGCCTGCCGCCGCTTCACTGCCCCCGCCGGCGGCTTTCGCATCCTCTACGACGCGGTGATCGAGGACAGCGGCGAGACGGACGAGATCAATACGCTGGCCAGGGAAATGCCGGTCGCCGAATTGCCCGACGAGGTGCTCGGCTATCTCCTCGGCAGCCGCTATTGCGAGACAGATCATTTGAGCAATCTCGCCTGGCAGCTTTTCGGCCATCTTCCCTCCGGCTGGGCGCGGGTACAGGCAATCGTCGATTATGTCCACAACCGGCTGTCTTTCGGCTACGGCTATGCGCGTTCGACTCGCACCGCCGCGCAGGCGCACGAGGAACGTGTCGGAGTGTGCCGCGACTTCGCCCATCTGGCGATCACGCTTTGCCGTTGCATGAACATTCCGGCGCGCTACGTGAACGGCTATCTCGGCGACATCGGCGTGCCGGCCGATCCGGCGCCGATGGATTTCTCAGCCTGGATGGAAGCATTCCTCGACGGCAAGTGGTACACGTTCGATCCGCGCCATAACCGGCCCAGAATTGGTCGCGTCGTCATCGCGCGCGGCCGCGATGCCACCGACGTTCCCTTGCTGCACAGTTTCGGCCCGCACCGGCTTACCTTGTTCAAGGTATGGACCTACGAGCAGGAAGGCAGGCTGTTCAATCCACCCCACCACGGTATCGACAGGACGGCCAGCGCACAGATGCTGGCCTAGGCATGTCGATATTCGGATGAGGCGGCCTGCAATTGCCTCACCTGAATCTCAACACAGCTGTCCTGGTACAGTTGACCCGTTGCGGCACAGAGACGCTGTTCCGCAACAAGACGTCGCCGCACACCCCACGAGGTCTTTGGTCTCGCATGGTAAGCGTCCGGTAAACGCGCGCGCGAATACAGTCCGACGTTTACCGGTCATTCACCTTCCTGCGCTGTGAAAATCCAACAAAAACAATGTTCTGCTGGCGAACTCCTGGTCTGCGGTCCGATCGCCGCGTCATCCGGCTGGAATCCTGCATTGCCCTGTCCGCGGCGACGAGGCCGAGGCAAGCGGAGGCTGTTGGATGCGGAATTACGGGGGTCTTGTTCACGCGGTCGGCGAGTTGGCCAGGGATCGCGGTGGAAATTTCGCGGTCCTGTTCGGCTTTGCCGCCTCGGTCTTGGCGCTGGTCGCGGGCTTTTCGGTCAATGTGACCCAGCTCTACAATGCCAAATCGAGCCTGCAGGGCGTGGTCGATGCGGCTGTAACATCGACGGCGCGTGACCTGACCACCGGTGCCATCAAGGAAGCCGACGCCAACAAATCCGTGCAGGCTTTTCTGGAAGCCAACAGCACGGCGGGCATGCTGCACGCCGGCCAGATCGTGCTCGACAAGCTGATCGTCGACAGGACCGCCAATACGGTCCAGGCGGATGCCCACGTCGATGTCGACCTCTATTTCCCGTTGTTCAGCACCGGTGCCATGCAGCGCGTCGGCGCTTCCACCACAGCGCTCTATTCCGACAAGCAGATAGAGGTGGCCATGATGCTCGACATAACGGGATCGATGGCCAAACGGGGCAACGTCAACAAGATCGGCGACCTGAAAGCAGCTGCGCGAAATGCCGTCCAGACGATGCTCGAGAACCAGGACTCGAAGAACCCCCGCGTTCGTGTCGCGATTGTGCCTTATGCATCTGGCGTGAACGCCGGCAAACTGGCGGAGAACGTCTATGCCGAAAAGCAAGGGAGTTCTGAACTGCCACCCGTCGCCGGCAGTTCGCTTCTGGTTGCCAAGACGGGCAAAAATCTGCTGCCGTCCTTCAGCGACTACATCTCCATTGTTGGTGCGGCCATGCCGCGCCCGGATAATTGCGCTACGGAGCGCAAGAACAAAAACGGCGACGCGGATTTGAGCGCCGACGGCCCAGACACTGTTCGCACAGACAGGAACGGCAAGAAATATTATGCCCTGGTCAATCGGGATGATCATCTCGGCGGCGAAGGAATGAACAGGTGTCCTGACGCGCAAGTGATCCCGCTGACCGCGGATTCCGATGCATTGCTCGATTCGATCGACGACTTCCGGGCCGGTGGTTATACAGCCGGCGCAATCGCCATTCAGTGGACCTATTATATGCTGTCGCCGCAATGGCGCAGCGCGATCAAGAATGCCGGCCTCGGCAACGGCGCTTCGAATGCCAATGGAAAGAAGATTGCCAAGGTCGCAATCCTGATGACCGATGGCCAGTTCAATACGGCCTTCGCGGGTGCCGCCGGGAGCTACAACGGCCAGGGTAACCTTGCGCGCGGCAATGCTGAAACGCTGTGCGGCAACATGAAAAATGACGGCATCGAGATTTTCACCATCGGCTTCGACCTGAACGATAAGGACATGTCGGCAACCGAGCGGGACCAGGCAAAGGCGGTGCTAAAGGATTGTTCGTCGAAAGACTCCTCCGCCACCGAGAAACATTATTTCGAGGTGTCCACCGGAAGTGAATTGGACGATGCCTTTCAGGCAATCATCCGCAACACCGAAAAGGTCATACTGACCCAATAATCCGCGAAAAGGAAAAGGCCGCCGCTTCTTTCGAAGCCGGCGGCCTTCCGTGTTTCCGTCCATGGCGCGGCTCAATGGCGGTGACGTTCACGTCACCCGCCGCGCATCTCGCGCCTTAACGGGAAGACTGCTTCCCGAAAGTGCAATCCGCTGAGGCCACGTTCTGGAAAACGAAATCACTCGACATCGGATCACCTCCTTTCAGTTCGTTGAACACACCTTCATGATGGGGTGCGTTGCAGCAAATGACAAGTGCCCTGCTGAAAAAGGCGTCCTTGCCGGAAGGTGGCGCCGCATGCTCCGGCTTGCGATCCAGGTCTTAAACGGACAAGATTGAGCCATCGACCGCGGGGGGAAGGACATGGACGCCACCGAAAGAGCGGCGCGCATCGTTAGAACGGTAGTCGAGGCGGTGAAACCCAGCTTCGCGGTCAGGCTGTGGACAGGTGAGCGGATCGGCCCCGCCACCGGCCCCGTGCTGATCATCAACGACCACGACATTGTCTGGCAGATCGTTCGCCGACCGTCCCTGTCGACCCTTATCGAGATGTGGATTTCCAAGGCAGTCGACATCGAAGACGGATCGCTGTTCGATTTCTATGCCCTGCCTTCGACGGGCAAGCTGCGTCCGAAGCTGAAGACTTTGCCGAAACGGGCGCTTCTGCGTGACTTGCCGGCGGTGTTGTTTTCGAGAAAGCAGATGACGTCGCGGGTAGATCTCGCCGGTCGCAACCCGTTCGTCAGCGGCTCCAGCAAGGAGGCGATCCAGCATCACTATGATATCTCGAATGCCTTCTATGGGCTCTTTCTCGACGAGCGCATGGTCTATAGCTGCGGGTATTTCCAGGATTTCGCAAACGGCATCGACGAGGCGCAGGTCGACAAGCTCGACCATATCTGCCGCAAGCTTCGGCTGAAACCCGGTGAAAGATTGCTCGATATCGGCTGCGGCTGGGGCGCGATGCTGATCCACGCCGCGAAAAATTATGGTGTCGTCGGACACGGCGTCTCGCTGTCGCAAGCCCAGACCTCGCTAGCCCGCGAGCGCATTCGCGCCGAGGGTCTGGAGGACAAGATCACCATCGAGATAAAGTCCTACGCGGAGCTGACCGGCACCTTCGACAAGATATCGTCCATCGGTATGTTCGAACATCTAGGCCTGGCAAACCATGCGGCCTACTTCTCCGCCGTCCACCGGCTGCTGAAGCCGGGCGGCATCTATCTGCATCACGCCATCACAAGGCGCAGCAAGGGCGACATCAAGAAGACCCTGCGCAAGGGGCCGGAATACAAGGCACTGATCAAATACATCTTCCCGGGTGGCGAGCTGGACACGATCGGCATGACGCTCGGCAATCTCGAAGCACACGGCTTCCTCGTCTACGATGTCGAGAATTTGCGCGAGCACTATGCCCGCACCTGCAGGCTGTGGGCCGAGCGTCTGCAGGCGCGGTTCGGCGAGGCGATCGCCGAGGTCGGCGAAGCCAAGGCGCGGCTGTGGCTGCTTTACCTGAGCGGTTGCTCCATCACCTTCGAACGCGCCTCGGCTCAGATATTCCAGACCGTCGCCACAAAGCGCGCGCGGGGTCCAAGTGGCTTGCCGCCGACGCGGGCGGATCTCTACCGGTAGCGCGGCGCGCCGAGCTCGGGCCTTATTCGGCGATGCCGAGCGAGGCGATATAGGCCGCCGAAGCCGGTATCCGGGACTTGTCCCTGATCTCGATGATGAGGCGCGGATTGCTTTCGAGCCTGGCGAGCGCGGCAAAGACAGAACGCCATTGGATCGTGCCTTCGCCGAGGCTCCAATGACGATCGGCGTAGCCGTCGGCATCCTGCAGATGGACATGCTGCAGGCGGTTGCCGGCGGCGTGCACAAAGTAGTCGACCGGCGGAGCGCCGGTCGAGCCATGGGCATAGTAGGCATGGCCGGTGTCGATGGAGACCGCGACCGCGGGCGACTTGAAGCTGTCGGCCAAGGCCACGCGGATGTGCGGATCCTTGTCCTCAATGTTTTCGAGCACCATGGTGCAGCCGATGTCTTCGGCCCGCTTGACGGCGTCGCGCAGTGTCAGGTGACAGTACTCGGTGATTTTTTCGCGCTCGCCGGGATTGTTGTCGAGGTTGTTGTAGGACCAGGTCGTGTAGGGGCTATGGACGACCATGTGCGTCGCGCCGACGGCGGCGCAGACATCGAGACCTTGCAGCAGGCGTTTGCCGACGACACCGCGAATATCGGGGTCCTGCGAGGCGATGGTGAAGCCCCAGAAAGGTCCGTGAATCCCGAGCCGCCCCTTGTGGCCGTCGAGAAGCTTTCTGGCGCGGGAGGCGAGCGGTGCCCAGTCGCCGTTGAGAACGCTGGCCTCGGCGAAGCTTTGCAATTCGAGGTCACGCTGCTTTTCGAAAAGCCAGTCGCGGTGGATCTCAAGGTCGTCCAGGGTCATGGCCGCGCCAAGGATGGGCAGGGAAGTCATAGGCACTCCGATTGGTGGGATCTGAAATTGGCGGACGACAGAAGCGACAAGGCGAGCCGCGCCAGCTGTATGGCGCGGTTTCTGTCATGCGTATTACAGGCAGCGTGAAGAGGGAGGCCACATCTCTATCGCACCAGGGCGGCGCGCTACGGGGCTATGCCGCCACGAAACGCATCGGCGCACCGATATCGACACGGCCGGGTTGGTCGACGGTGCAATAGACGCCGAGATTGTGGGCGTTGTAGCGCACCAGATTGCGCAGGATGCCGGGATCATTGTCGAAACCGTCCTGGGCAATGATGGTGAAGCCGCAGCGGCGGCATGGCTCGGAGATGGTCAAGACGAGGTCGCCGATGGCGAGCTTGCGGCCGATCCATTCGGTTTCGGGAAACGAGCCGTCGACTGGAGCCATGTCGACGACGATGTTGGGGCGGAAGCGGCGCGGATCGGCGGCACCATCGGGATGCAGTGCCTTCAGCCGCGCCAGCGAGGCCGTGGTCAGGAGATGGATCGGCGCCTTCTTGTAGCGCGCCTGCGTCAGCGGGCCGGCATAGGCGGGCGGGGCGTTCTCGCGGCCGAATGGGCGAATCGAGGCGGCAAAGCCAAGATAGTCCGACACCGCGCGGTCGCATTCGGGGCTTGGTGCGCTTAGCCAGTTACCGCCGGGAATGGCGATTTCCAGGACGCGATCATGGTTCAGCCGGGTCCTGATGCGCGGCACCTTGTGCCACTTGGCGTCACGATCGGGCCGGGCGATCTCGTTGTCCGACGTATCGACGAGGCCGAACATACGGTCGCCCTCGATACTGTCGGTGCCGACCGCGATCGCCTCCAGCCGCTCGCCGGCGAGCGAACTCGCCGGATAGCGCCAGAGTTCGGCAACGCAGCCGATCGCGGCCATGGCGGGCGTCAGCCCTTCTTGTTCTGCCGGTTGGCGACGAGGTCGTCGACCACGGCCGGATCGGCAAGCGTCGAGGTGTCGCCAAGGGCGCCGAAATCGTCCTCGGCGATCTTGCGCAGGATGCGGCGCATGATCTTGCCCGAGCGGGTCTTGGGCAGGCCGGGCGCGAACTGGATCTTGTCGGGCGTGGCGATGGCGCCGATCTCCTTGCGGACATGGGCGACAAGTTCCTTGCGCAGATCTTCGGTCGCTTCGACGCCCCTCATCAAGGTGACGTAGCTGTAGATGCCCTGGCCCTTGATATCATGGGGATAGCCGACGACTGCGGCTTCCGAGACTTTCTCATGGCTGACCAGCGCCGATTCGACCTCGGCGGTACCCATGCGGTGGCCGGAGACGTTGATGACGTCGTCGACGCGGCCGGTGATCCAGTAATAGCCATCCGCATCGCGGCGGCAGCCGTCGCCGGTGAAATACTTGCCCTTGTAGGTCGAGAAATAGGTCTGCACGAAGCGGTCGTGATCGCCATAGACGGTGCGCATCTGGCCCGGCCAGGAATCGGTGATGCAGAGATTGCCGTCGGCCGCACCCTCCACCACCTTGCCCTCGCCGTCGACCAGCTGCGGCTTGACGCCGAAGAAGGGCCGCGTCGCCGAACCCGGCTTGAGGTCGGTGGCGCCGGGCAGCGGCGTGATCAGGATGCCGCCGGTTTCGGTCTGCCACCATGTGTCGACGATCGGCACCTTGCCGTCGCCGACGACGTTGAAATACCACTCCCAGGCTTCCGGGTTGATCGGCTCGCCGACCGAGCCCAGCACACGCAGCGACTTGCGCGACGTCTTCTTCACCGGGTCGTTGCCGGCGCCCATCAGCGCGCGCAGCGCCGTGGGCGCGGTGTAGAAGATGTTGACCTTGTGCTTGTCGATGACCTCCCAGAAGCGTGACTGCGAGGGGTAGTTCGGCACACCTTCGAACATCAGCGTGGTGGCGCCGTTGGCGAGTGGCCCGTAGACGATGTAGCTGTGGCCGGTCACCCAGCCGACATCGGCGGTGCACCAGTAGATGTCGCCGTCATGATAGTCGAAGACATATTGGTGCGTCATCGACACATAGACGAGATAGCCGGCGGTGGTGTGCAGCACGCCTTTCGGCTTGCCGGTCGAGCCCGACGTGTAGAGGATGAACAGCGGATCTTCCGCCTTCATTCTCTCCGGCTTGCACTCGGACTTCACCGTCGCGACTTCGTCGTGATACCAGACATCGCGGCCCGGCGCCCAGCCGATCTTGGCGCCCGTGCGGCGCACGACCACGACGTTCTTGACCATGACGTGGTGCTTGGCGGCGATGTCGATCGCCTTGTCGGTGTTGTCCTTGAGAGGAATGGGTTTTCCTCCACGCAGGCCTTCATCCGATGTGATGACGAAGGTCGATTCGCAGTCGACGATGCGGCCGGCAAGCGCATCCGGCGAAAAGCCGCCGAAGACGACCGAATGGATGGCGCCGATACGCGTGCAGGCCAGCATCGCGTAGGCCGCCTCCGGGATCATCGGCATGTAGATGGTGACGCGGTCGCCTTTCTTGACGCCGTGCTTCTTCATCACATTGGCGAGCCGGCAGACATGCTCGTAGAGCTCGTTGTAGGTGATTTTCTTGTCGTCGTAAGGGTTGTCGCCTTCCCAGATGATGGCGGTCTGGTCACCGCGCTTCTTCAGGTGGCGGTCGATGCAATTGTACGAGACATTGGTCTGGCCATCCTCGAACCACTTGATGGAGACCTTGCCGTCGAAGGAGGTGTTCTTAACCTTGGAGAAGGGCTTGAACCAGTCGATGCGCTTGCCGTGCTTGCCCCAGAACTTGTCCGGGTTTTTCACGCTGTCGGCATACCATTTTAGGTAGGTGTCATTGTCGATCAGGGCGTTCTTCTTCCACGCCGGCTTGACGCGATGAACATGAACCTCGGACATTTCTTGGCTTTCCTCCCGAACCAATCCGCCGGCTTGAAATGCCCGCGGGATCGCGGCGACGCAGCCGCGAATTCGGCGGCATTATTACCAGTTCCGCCGCGACGGCAACATTAGACGTTGGATTCGCGCGGCGGGATGCCGCAGGGGCGCTTTTCGAGACTGTCAGCACTCGAAACGGTTCGCTGCTAACTGCATGTTTTTGCGGGAAAAGTTCGTTTTGCGATCAAGAAAAATCAATAGACAGTTAAGTAACGGCGCGCACAATTGGTGCCTGGGAGGAAAGGAGAATCAACCTTGGGGACCGCAATGCGCGACCATCTTGAAATGGACCTGATGCTCAAAGGCTACGGCCTGACAACGGCCAAGATTCTTTATCATTTCCCCGACCACCCGCATCTCCTGCAGAGCTTCGTCTGGCAGGACTACGACATCGCTCCGAAGTTTCCGGTGCTGATCCGGTTCATCGAATTCTGGAAAGCCAAGCTGGATGGGCCGCTGCATTCGGTGGTCTATACGCACCAGAAGCTGATCGCCCCGAATGAATGGCGCAAGGTGGATGGGGAGTTCGTCCTGCACTGAGGGTCGGATAGGGCGACGATGGCTGTCGAGGAAGGCGTCCTACGGCGCCCCCCTCTGTCCTGCCGGACAATCCGGCAGGACAGAGGGGGCGCTGTCCCGCGACGTAACCTGTTAGCGCCTATCAATCACACCGCCGGCGGGTTCAGCCGTGCGAAGCCTTCCTGCCGCCGGTAGGGGAAGTACGGATAGGGGGCGGTGACTTCGCTCGCCGCGTCCAGCTTCTTGACCTGCTCCGGCGTCAGCGTCCAACCGACGGCGCCGAGGTTCTGGCGCAGTTGCTCCTCGTTGCGGGCGCCGATGATAACAGATGAGACGGTCGGGCGCTGCAGCAGCCAGTTGATGGCGATTTGCGGAACCGTCTTGCCGGTCTCCTCAGCCACCGCGTCAAGCGCCTCCATGACCCTGTAGAGATGTTCGTCCTCGACCGGCGGGCCGAAGCTCGCGGTCTCGTGCAGGCGGCTCTTTTCCGGCAAGGGCTGGCCACGGCGGATCTTGCCGGTCAGGCGGCCCCAGCCGAGCGGACTCCACACCAACGCGCCGACGCCCTGGTCGAGGCCGAGCGGCATCAGCTCCCATTCATAGTCGCGGCCGAGCAGCGAATAGTAGACCTGGTGCGCGACATAGCGTGGGTAGCCGTGCGTCTGCGCCAAGCCGAGCGACTTCATCACTTGCCAGCCGGAGAAGTTGGAAACACCGACATAACGCAGCTTGCCGGAGCGAACGAGGCCGTCCAGCGTCGCCAGAACTTCCTCGATCGGCGTCCCGGCATCGAAGGCGTGCAGCTGCAGCAGGTCGATATAGTCGGTGCCGAGACGCTTCAGCGCGGCATCGACCGACTTGATCAGCCGCGAGCGTGACGAGCCGTGGTCGGCCGGGCCGTCGCCCATCGGCAGCGCGGTCTTGGTCGAGATCAGAACGGCGTCGCGGCGGCCTTTTATCGCCTCGCCGAGCACCTCTTCCGAGGCGCCGTTCGAATAGACGTCGGCGGTGTCGAAGAGGTTGACGCCGGCCTCGAGGCAGATGTCGATAAGCCGCCGCGCTTCTTGCGCGTCGCTGTTGCCCCAGGCGCCGAACAGTGGGCCGGATCCGCCGAAGGTTCCGGCGCCGAATGAAAGCGCCGGGACTTTCAAACCCGATGCGCCGAGACGTCGATAGTCCATTTTCTTGCTCCTGGTGGTTTGTGAAGAAGTGAGGCGATTCGGATGTCGGCTGATGTCACAACCGGACGGAGGCGGGCGCGCCTGATGTGGCGCCGCGATCGAGGCGCAGCGCCAGTCCGGCCACGGCGAGTGCCGCGAGCGGCAGCAGGGCAGCGACCCAAGTGAGCGAACCCAGTCCAAGGCCATGGGCGATGACCGCGCCGCCAAGCCAGGCGCCGGCGGCATTGCCGAGATTGAAGGCGGCGATGTTGAACGATGAGGCCAGGCTTTGGCCGGCGCCTTGCGCCTTTTCCAGCACCCACATCTGCAGTGGCGCCACGGTGGCGAAGGCGGCCGCACCGAGCAGGCCGACATAGATCACGGCCATGACCTGGCTGTGGATGGCGAAGCTCATCGTGGCAAGCACCAGCGCCAGCACCACGAGACTGCCGAGCACCGCCGGCACCAGCCAGCGATCGGCGACCTTGCCGCCTGCGAGATTGCCGGCGATGAGGCCACCGCCGAAGACGAGCAGAATCGGCGACACGGCCGCTTCCCCGAAGCCACTGATCTCGGTGAGCAACGGAGCGATGTAGGTGAAGACGGCGAAGACGCCGGCATAGCCGAGCACCGTAGTGGCGAGGCCGAGCAGGACGGGCGTTCGGCGCAGCACGGCGAGATCGGCGCGCAAGTCGCTCTTCTCCGGCGTCGCCTGGCCACGCGGCACCAGGGCCAGGATGACGGCGAAGGCCGCGAGGCCGACCGCGGTCACTGCCCAGAAGGTCGCGCGCCAGCCAAAAGCCTGGCCGAGCCAGGTGCCGAAAGGTACGCCGAGGATGTTGGCGATGGTCAGGCCGGTGAACATCAGCGCGATCGCCGAAGCCTTCCTGTTGGGCGCGACCAGACCAGTGGCGACCACCGAGCCAACGCCGAAGAAAGTGCCGTGGGCAAAGGCGGTGATGATGCGGGCACCCATCAGCGTCCAGTAATCGGGCGCCAGCGCACAGGCGAGGTTGCCAATCGTGAAGATCGCCATCAGCGCCAGCAGCACGGTTTTGCGCGGCCAGTTGCCGGTGGCGATGGTCAACAGGGGTGCACCGATGACGACACCGAGCGCATAACCCGAGATCAATTGGCCGGCGGCCGAGATCGACACACCAAGATCCTTACTGACATCGATGAGCAGGCCCATGATGACGAATTCGGTGACACCGATGCCAAAGGCACCGGCGGCGAGGGCGTAGAGAGCAAGAGGCATGGCGTTTCCACTTTGAAAGACGGGCCGTTCAGGCGATGAGCGCCTGTCCAACCCGCGCCCCGACCGGGAAGATCGTGTTGCCGAGTGCTGTGAACCAGACTTGATCAGGGCATATTTTCTGTGAAATAGATTCACAGATGGCCAGACCCGACATAAACCGTTCCGGCGAGATCGAAGTCTTCGTGCGCGTTGTCGAGGCAGGCAGCTTTTCCGCCGCGGCGCGCGCGCTGCGCATGACGCCGTCGGCCGTCAGCAAGCTGATCGCGCGGCTGGAAGCCCGGCTTGGCGCGCGGCTGGTCAGCCGCTCGACGCGCAAGCTGCTGCTGACGCCGGAAGGGGCGGCGTTTTATGAAAGCGGGCTACGCATCCTTGCCGACATGGCGGCGGCTGAGCGTGAGGCGGCCGCGGGCGCCGCGCCGCGCGGGCGGCTGCGCGTCAACACCTACGTGCCGTTCGGGGTGCACCGGCTGATCCCGCTGCTGCCGCGCTTCCTCGAACGCTATCCCGAAATCTCGGTCGATCTGGTGCTGACCGACAGTGTCATCGACCTGATGGCCGAACGCGCCGATGTAGCGATCCGGGCCGGGCCGCTCGGCGAATCACGGCTGGTGGCGCGCAAGCTCGGGCAGAGCCCGGTGGTCCTCGTTGCGGCCCCTTCCTACCTCGAGCCGCATGGCACGCCGCTGACGCCAGCCGATCTCGACACACACAACCGGATGGGCTTCGGCTTCGTCAGGCATATTGACGGCTGGCCGTTCCTCGACGCGCAGGGCAATGCCGTCATGATCCCGATCACCGGCAACGCGCTGGTCAGCGATGGCGAGGCAATGCGGCTGATGACGCTGGCCGGGGTAGGCATTTCCCGGCTGGCGCGCTGGCATGTGGCGGCCGATATCGCCGCCGGGCGGCTGGTGCCGCTGCTGGAGGATTTCAACCCGGGCGACGAGGAGGCGACGCACGCCGTCTATGTCGGCCAGGGCCGCCATCTGCCGGCACGGGTGCGGGCCTTTCTCGATTTCCTGGCCGAGACGGTTCGGCTGTAGTTGGAGCCGCGCGTCCATGGGATACGCGGCTTCGAAAAGGCCGGCTTTCCCGCAGGCTATGCCTTAGGGACGAAGGGCGCCGGACGCCGGCCGGCGCCCTGGCGCTCGACCATCCAGCCGGGATATTCGGCCGGCAAGGCGCTCACCTCATCCAGCCTGGCGAGATCGTCGGCATCGAGCTTGAGGCTGGTGGCGGCGAGGTTTTGTTCGAGCTGCTCCATGCGGCTGGCGCCGATTATCACGCTCATGACGAAAGGCTTGGCCAGGACATAGCCGAGCGCCACGGTGGCGACGCTGACATCATGCTTCCTGGCGACCTCGCGCATGGCGGCGACCGCTGCCCAGGCGCGCTCCTCGTTGACCGGCGGGAAGTTGAAGGACGCGCGGCGGCCCTCGCCATTGCCCGGCGCGCCAGGGCCGTATTTGCCGGACAGCAGGCCGCCGGCCATCGGCGACCACACCATCAGGCCGAGCTTCTCCTCGTTGATCAGCGGCACGATCTCGCGTTCGAGGTCGCGGCCGGCGATCGAATAATAGGACTGGATGGTCTCGAAGCCGGCAAAGCCCTTGCGGTCGGCGATGCCGAGCGCCTTGGCGATGCGCCAGGCCTGCCAGTTGGACACGCCGACATAGCGGACCTTGCCGCTGGAGACGAGATCGTCGAGTGCCCGCAGCGTTTCGTCGATCGGCGTTACCGCGTCGGTGCCGTGCAACTGATAGAGATCGATATGGTCGAGCTGCAGCCGTTCGAGGCTGGCATCGACCGAATCCATGATGTGGCCGCGCGAGGAGCCGCGCTGGTTCGGCCCGTCGCCGGTGGCGGCATGGACCTTGGTGGCGATGACCACGCTCGACCTGGCAATGCCGAGATCCCGGAGCGACTGGCCGAGCAGGCGTTCGGACTCGCCGAAGGAATAGACGTCCGCCGTGTCGAAGAAGTTGACACCGGCGGCAATCGAACGGCCGACGATCTCGTTGACGCCCTTCTGGTCGAGGCTGGCGATCAGGCCCCATTGGGCGTTCTGGCCGGCGGCGCCGAAGGTCATGGTGCCGAGGCAAAGTTCGGAAACGAAAAGCCCGGTATTTCCAAGCTGATTGTAGCGCATGGCGAAAGCTCCAGAGAAATGTGTGATGACACGAAACAAATAGGAACGGTACGTTTCGTTTCCAGCGCTGGTGCAGCGACCTCGTCGATCTGGCCCAACGGCTAGCGGCTGCCGAAGATGGCGGAGCCGACTCGTATGCTGGTGGCGCCAAAGGCGATCGCCGTTTCGTAATCGCCCGACATGCCCATCGACAGTCCGGCGACGCCGGCCTCCCGCGCCAGTTTTTCCAGCAAGGCGAAGTGCGGGCCGGGATTCTCGTCAGCCGGCGGGATGCACATCAGGCCTTCGATGGTGAGGCCGTGGACTTCCCGGCAGCGTTTGACGAAGGCGACCGCCTCGCGCGGTTCGATGCCGGCCTTTTGCGGTTCGGAACCGGTATTCACCTGGACATAGAGTTTTGGCGCCCGACCTTGCCGGACAATTTCCTTGGTGAGCTCGGCGGCGATCTTTTCGCGATCCACCGTTTCGATGACGTCGAACAGCGCTACCGCCTCCTTGGCCTTGTTCGACTGCAGCGGGCCGATCAGGTGCAATTCAATGTCGGGGAAAGCCTCCTTCAGGTCAGGCCATTTGCCTTGTGTTTCCTGGACGCGGTTCTCGCCGAAGACGCGCTGCCCGGCCTCGATCACGGGTTGGATATCGACGGCGTCGAAGGTCTTGGAGACCGCCACCAGCGTCACCGCGCCGGCTTCACGGCCAGCCTCCTGCTCGGCGGCGGCGATCCTCGCCTTGACCGCGAAAAACTGCTGAACGGTGTCGCCCATATGCAAATCCCGCTGTTTTGACCCGCGTTTTTGTCGGACGCGATGCCCATATGGTTGACGGGTTTGCCAAACCATGGTGAACACCCGGACCACATTTCGTGAACTGCCGGGCTCTTGCCCGCAGTCGGCATGCTTTTAAGTGAAAAACGTCCCATGGCAACCGAACGATACAATCCGCGCGCGTCAGAACCCAAATGGCAGAAGGCCTGGGCCGAAAAGAAGCTTTTCGAAGCGCACAATGACGATCCGCGCCCGAAGTACTACGTGCTGGAAATGTTCCCCTATCCGTCGGGGCGGATCCATATCGGCCACACCCGCAACTATACGATGGGCGACGTGGTGGCGCGTTACAAGCGGGCCAAGGGCTTCAACGTGCTGCATCCGATGGGCTGGGACGCCTTCGGCATGCCGGCCGAAAACGCCGCCATGCAGAACAAGGTTCATCCCAAGGAGTGGACCTACCAGAACATCGCCACCATGCGCGAGCAGCTCAAGGTGATGGGCCTGTCGCTGGACTGGGCGCGCGAATTCGCCACCTGCGATGTCGATTACTACCACCGCCAGCAGATGCTGTTCCTCGACTTCGTCGAGAAGGGGCTGGTGACGCGCAAATCCTCCAAGGTCAACTGGGACCCGGAGGACATGACGGTGCTCGCCAACGAGCAGGTCATCGACGGACGCGGCTGGCGCTCCGGCGCGCTGGTCGAGCAGCGCGAATTGACGCAGTGGTTCTTCAAAATCACCGATTTCGCGCAGGACCTGCTGGATTCGCTCGACGGCCTCGACGAATGGCCCGAAAAAGTGAAGCTGATGCAGCAGAACTGGATCGGCCGTTCGGAAGGTCTGCTGATCCGCTGGCCGCTGGCCTCGGAAATTGCCGGCGAGCACGAGCTTGAGGTCTACACGACGCGGCCCGATACCATTTTCGGCGCCTCGTTCATGGCGATCGCCGCCGATCATCCGCTGGCCAAAAAGGCCGCCGAGACCAATCCGGCGCTGGCGAAATTCATCGACGAAGTCCGCCATATGGGCACTTCGGTGGCGGCGCTGGAGACGGCTGAGAAGAAGGGCTTCGACACCGGCATCCGCGTCGTCCATCCCTTCGACGGTACTTGGACGCTGCCGGTCTATGTCGCCAATTTCGTGCTGATGGAATATGGCACCGGCGCCATCTTCGGCTGCCCGGCGCATGACCAGCGCGACCTCGACTTCGCCAACAAATACGGCTTGCCGGTGGTGCCCGTGGTGATGCCGGACGGCGAGGACCCGTCGGCTTTCCAGGTGATCGACGTGGCCTATACCGACAATGGGGCGATGATCAACTCGCGCTTCCTTGATGGCATGACTCCGGACCGAGCTTTCGACGAGGTCGCCAGGCTGCTGGAACAAAAGACCATCGGTAATCGCCCCATGGCCGAGCGCAAGGTGAACTTCCGCCTGCGCGACTGGGGCATTTCGCGGCAACGTTACTGGGGCTGCCCGATCCCGATGATCCATTGCGAGGATTGCGGCGTGGTGCCGGTGCCGAAGGCCGACCTGCCGGTCAAGCTGCCGGACGATGTCGATTTCGACCGGCCGGGCAATCCGCTCGACCGTCACCCGACCTGGCGGCATGTGAAGTGCCCGCAATGCGGCAAGGACGCGCGCCGTGAAACCGATACGATGGACACGTTCGTCGATTCGTCCTGGTATTTCGCCCGCTTCACAGCGCCGTGGGCGGATGACCCGACCGATCCCAAGGCAGCGAACGAGTGGCTGGCGGTCGACCAGTATATTGGCGGCATCGAGCATGCGATCCTGCATCTACTCTATTCACGCTTCTTCACCCGCGCCATGCGCGAGACCGGCCATGTCGACCTGGCCGAGCCGTTCAAGGGCCTGTTCACGCAAGGCATGGTCGTGCACGAAACCTACCGTGTCGGTTCGGCATCGAACGGCCGCTGGCTGGCGCCGGCCGAAGTGCGGCTGGAGGATGTCGACGGCAAGCGCCGCGCCATCGACATCGCCACCGGCGATGCGGTCACCATCGGCCCGCTCGAAAAGATGTCGAAGTCGAAGAAGAACACGGTGAGCCCGGAAGACATCACCGATGGCTACGGCGCCGACACGGCGCGCTGGTTCATGCTGTCGGATTCGCCGCCCGAACGCGATGTCGAGTGGACCGACGATGGTGCGGCCGGCGCGCATCGCTTCATGCAGCGCATCTGGCGGCTGGTGTCGACGGCGGCCGAGACGCTGGCAGGCATCGCACCGAAGGCCGCCAATGATGGCGAGGCCGGAGCGGTTTCCAAGGCCGCGCACAAAATCCTGAAGGCGGTCGGCGAAGACATCGAGAAGCTCGCCTTCAACCGTGCCATCGCCCGCATCTATGAACTGGCCAACGCGCTGACCACTCCGCTCAACGAGGTGACGGAAGGCAAGGCTGATACGGCGCTGAAAAGCGCTTGCCGCGAGGCCGTGGAGATCATGGTGCATCTGATCGCGCCCGTGATGCCGCACCTTGCCGAAGAGTGCTGGGAGGTGCTGGGCGGCACCGATCTGCTCGCCGAACGGCCGTGGCCGGTCTTCGATCCGGCGCTGGTCGTCGACAACGAAGTCACCTATCCGGTGCAGGTCAACGGCAAGAAGCGGGGCGATTTGACAATTGCCCGCGACGCGGACCAAGGTGCGGTCGAAAAAGCGGTCTTGGCTCTCGACTTCGTGCAGAAAGCACTTGAAGGCAAGGCTCCGCGCAAGGTGATCATCGTGCCGCAGAGGATCGTCAATGTCGTTGCCTGATCGGGAAAAGACAGAGTTGAGCCGTTTGCTGCGCAGCATCGCGCTTGCCGGTCTTGTCGGTTCGCTTGCGCTCGTCTCGGCCTGCCAGGTGCGGCCGCTCTATTCGAGCGCGCCGCTGTCGACCGGCTCCAGCGCCAATGCCGAGTTGGCGTCGATTGCGGTCAAGCCGGTCCGGACGCGTTATGCCCAGCAGGTGCGCAACAATCTGATCTTCGGGTTCGGGCGCGGCGCCGGCGAACCGGCCTCGCCGCTTTATTCGCTCGATCTCGGCGTGACCGAAGCCGTTGAATCCTCGGCGCTGGTCCAGGTTGGAACCGATCAAGACGAGCCGACCGCCGGTTCGGTGACACTGACCGCCGGCTACACGCTAACCGATGCGAAAACCGGCGCGGTGATCGCGGTCGGCAAGCGGGCGATCACCTCGTCCTTCGACAGGCCGCGTCAGGAGTTTGCTTCCTACCGGGCGCAGATCGACGCCGAGAACCGTGCCGCGCGCGAACTGGCCGAAGCCCTGCAACTGTCCATCGCCCAGGATCTGGCCCGGCACGGCAAGACGGCCAGCTAGCGCGAGTCGCCGCATCAGAAGAGGCCGAATCGCCCCTCTCTCCTTGATCGCATTTCCTGTTCCCGGCGATCGGACTCGTCGGCAGCCGTGCTGTTTGGCGGCATGTAAATCTCCGCCCGCTGGTTGTCACGCGAGCAAAGGCTCGCCCTTTTTCCAATAGCCGCATTCGGATGAGCAACCGGTCGTGGAAACACGATCGGCTGCTCGAATCCTCATCGTGCGGCGTCGCCGCGAAAGATGCGTCTCGATCGCTCCAGCGACGCTGACAGGAAGCAACTGTTAACCACTCGCTCCCTATTGCTCAGCAGACATTTCACAGTGAGTCTTGAGCATGGAAGCCAGGCGTTTTTCTCGGGTCAATTCGTTGCACGCAGTTTCGCCCGATGACCCCCAAGGAGAGCGTTCCGGCGGCCCGCGCGGCAAGGCGGATGTTCGCCAGCCCGGCGCTTCTCACGCAGGTCATTCCGAGCGGGTCGCCGATTTCGGCGGCGACACCGAAAGCCCTGCCTGGCAAGAGTATTTTTTCCTTGCGCCCAATGTGCGTTTTACACGCACGCCGGACTATGAGCCCAAGCATCGCCAGCAGGACGAGGTTGCCGGGGAGGGTCGCCCGCAGGCGCTCCCGACGCAGCAGGCCGGGCCTGGCGCCGTCATGCATCGCGGGGCGTCACCGGCCGGGTCCGCTCAGCCAGCGCGCGGCGGCGAGACGTCGAAAGGCGTTGTGCCGGCGGCTCCGAAGGTGCCCGCAACGGCACCAGCGGCCACGCGTCCGGCACCCGTCGCCGGGAATGGCGCGCCGGCCAAAGCAGCCACCGCTGAAAAAGCCCGGCGGCCCTATCTTTCGGATCACGCCTTCTTCGAGGGCCTGGCGCCCCTTCTGGTCGATGTGACGTCGCCGGTCCGGCAGGTCAGCCCGGCTCCGCGCGCACCGGTCGCGGCTCCACCGCTTGACGCGGCGCGAGCCGACGTCTCCGCGTCCGCCGCGGCCGATGTCACCGCCTTGTTCCGTGTCATCGAATGCCTTCCCGGCCAGGCACCGTCCGCCCAGCCCGACGTCTTTCCGGCCAACTCCAACAAGGCCGTGGCCGAGCCGTCCGTTCCGGCTGGCAGGGCTGCCCGGCAGGCTCGGATGGCGACCGCAGTCGCACCTGCCGCAAGCAGCGCCGCCTCGGCGCCGATTGTGCAACGCGTGGGCGAAGCCGTTCCCGCAGCGCGTGCACCGTCGCTGCCCATGGCCGGCAAGGTTGCTCAGCCGGAGACGGGCGAAGGCTACGAGCTTCCCTCGGAGGATTTGCTGCAGCAGCCTCCCGAGGGCCAAGGCTTCTACATGTCGCAGGAGCGGCTCGAGCAGAATGCCGATCTCCTGGAAAGCGTGCTGGAGGATTTCGGCGTGCGCGGCGAGATCATCCACGTACGCCCCGGTCCGGTCGTCACCCTCTACGAATTCGAGCCGGCACCTGGCGTCAAATCCTCGCGCGTCATTGGTCTCGCCGACGACATCGCCCGCTCCATGTCGGCGGTCTCGGCGCGCGTCGCCGTGGTGCCTGGCCGCAATGTCATCGGCATAGAGTTGCCGAACGAGACCCGCGAAACCGTCTATTTCCGCGAACTGATCGAATCGCAGGGCTTCCGCAAGACCAGCTGCAAGCTGGCGCTTTGCCTTGGCAAGACGATCGGCGGCGAACCTGTCATCGCCGAACTGGCGAAGATGCCGCATCTCCTCGTCGCCGGCACCACCGGGTCCGGCAAGTCGGTCGCCATCAACACCATGATCCTGTCGCTGCTCTACCGGCTGAAGCCGGAAGAATGCCGGCTGATCATGGTCGACCCGAAGATGCTCGAACTGTCCGTCTATGACGGCATCCCACACCTTCTGACCCCTGTCGTCACGGATCCCAAGAAGGCCGTCACCGCGCTCAAATGGGCGGTGCGCGAGATGGAGGACCGCTATCGCAAGATGGCGCGGCTCGGCGTGCGCAACATCGACGGCTACAACGAGCGCGCCGCCCAAGCCCGCGACAAGGGTGAGACGGTCGTCATGACCGTGCAGGCCGGCTTCGAGAAGGGCACCGGCGAGCCGCTGTTCGAACAGCAGGAAATCGACCTCGCGCCAATGCCCTACATCGTCGTCATCGTCGACGAGATGGCCGACCTGATGATGGTCGCCGGCAAGGAGATCGAAGGCGCCATCCAGCGCCTGGCGCAGATGGCGCGGGCCGCCGGCATTCACCTGATCATGGCGACGCAGCGGCCTTCGGTCGACGTCATCACCGGCACGATCAAGGCCAATTTCCCGACCCGCATCTCCTTCCAGGTCACCTCCAAGATCGACAGCCGCACCATCCTGGGCGAGCAGGGCGCCGAACAGCTGCTCGGCCAGGGCGACATGCTGCACATGATGGGCGGCGGGCGCATCGCCCGTGTGCACGGCCCCTTCGTGTCCGACGCCGAGGTCGAGCATGTCGTGGCGCATCTGAAGGCGCAGGGCCGCCCCGAATATCTGGAGACCGTGACGGCCGACGAGGATGAAGAGGAAGAGGAAGGCGACCAGGGAGCGGTCTTCGACAAGGGAGCCGTTGCCGCCGAGGACTGCGATTCCAGCTATGACGAGGCGGTCAAGGTGGTGTTGCGCGACAAGAAATGTTCGACGTCCTACATCCAGCGCCGCCTCGGCATCGGCTACAACCGCGCCGCTTCACTGGTCGAGCGCATGGAGAAGGAAGGTCTGGTCGGCGCGCCCAACCATGTCGGCAAGCGCGAGATCATGGCGGGCAAGCGCCAGCCGGCGGCCGCGCCCGCCGATGACGACGCGGATTGAGCGGCAGGCCGCCACGAGACGCCAATAAAAAAGGCCGGTTGCCCGGCCTTTTTTTGTATCTGGTGTCGGACCGCTCAGCCGATCTTCTGGCCGGTCTTGGCCCAGTCGGCGAGGAAAGCGGCAAGGCCCTTGTCGGTCAGCGGATGGTTGACCAGCGCCTTTAGCGTCGCTGGCGGCGCGGTGATGACGTCGGCGCCGATGAGAGCCGCCTGCTTGACGTGGTTCACCGTGCGCACGGAAGCGGTCAGGATTTCGGTCTGGAAGTCGAAATTGTCGTAGATCTGGCGGATCTCCTGGATCAGTTCCATGCCGTCCGAGCCGGTGTCGTCGATGCGGCCGACGAAGGGCGAGATGAAGGAAGCGCCGGCCTTGGCGGCGAGCAGCGCCTGGTTGGCCGAGAAGCACAGCGTGACGTTGACCATGCGCTTCATCTCGGTGCGGATGGTCTTGCAGGCCTTCAGGCCGTCCAGCGTCAGCGGCACCTTGATGCAGACATTAGGCGCGATCTTGGCCAGCACCTCGGCCTCAGCCATCATCTGCTTGTATTCGATCGCCACGACTTCCGCCGAGACAGGCCCTTCGACGATGTCGCAAATCTGCTTGGTGACCTCGGCGATCTTGCCGCCCGATTTCAGGATCAGCGAGGGGTTGGTGGTGACGCCATCGAGCAGTCCCAGATCGTTCAGTTCCTTGATCTCTTTGATATCGGCGGTGTCGGCAAAAAATTTCATGGCGGGTCTCCTGACGATTTCGTCGTGCTTGGGAAGGCGCGTTCAGCGTTGCTCTTTGATCTAGACCAAAGTCAGGGCAAGGTCACGCCTCATGATCGAAGATTCGCCCTTTGTCGCGGCCGCACCGGTGCTGGTGCCGATGCCGGCCGAACGTCCCTACACCTATGCCGTGCCGGCCGGCATGCGGGTGGTGCCGGGTTCGATCGTGCGCGTGCCGCTTGGGCCGCGCCAGGTCGCCGGCATCGTCTGGGACGGCACGGTCGAGCAGGTCGATGCCAGGAAATTGCGCCCGATCGAGCAGGTTTTCGACTGTCCGCCGATCGACCGCGCCATGCGCCGATTCGTCGACTGGGTGGCGCAATACACGCTGTCGGCGCCGGGCATGGTGGCGCGCATGCTGCTCAGGGCGCCGGAGGCCTTTGATCCCGAACCCTGGATCGAGGGGCTGCAGCGCACCCTGCTTGTGCCCGACCGGATGACGGATGCGCGGGCACGCGTGCTGGAGACGGCCGAGGGTGGGTTGGCCTGGACGCGCTCCGGCCTCGCGCACGCCGCCGGCGTGTCGTCGACGGTGATCGAGGGGCTGAAAGCGCAGGGCGTGTTTGAGACGGTGATGATCCCGCCGCGCCCGGTGGTGGCCGCGCCTGACCCAAGCTATGCCGTTCCCGAACTGATGCCGGACCAGAACGAGGCCGCGTCAATGCTGCGCGCCAATGTCGCGGCCGGCGAGTTCAATGTCGCGTTGCTCGACGGCGTCACCGGTTCGGGCAAGACGGAGGTCTATTTCGAGGCGGTGGCGGCCGCGCTCGAGCAGGGCGGCCAAGTGCTCATCCTGCTGCCGGAAATCGCGCTGACGCATGCCTTCCTCGAACGCTTCCAGCAGCGTTTTGGCGCCAAGCCGGCCGAGTGGCATTCCGACCTGCCGCCGCGAATGCGCGAAAAAGTCTGGCGGCAAGTGGCGGAAGGCGGCGTGCGCGTCGTCGCCGGCGCGCGCTCGGCGCTGTTCCTGCCATTCAAGGAGCTTGGCCTGATCGTCGTCGACGAGGAACACGACCCCGCCTACAAGCAGGAAGACCGCGTCTTCTACAATGCGCGCGACATGGCCGTCGTGCGCGGCCATATAGGCGGCTTCCCCGTGGTCCTGGCGTCGGCGACACCGTCGGTCGAGAGCCGGGTCAATGCCAGCCAAGGCCGCTATGCCAGGGCTGTGCTTTCCGCCCGCTTCGCCGAGGCGGCACTTCCCGACCTCAAGTCGATCGACATGCGGCGCGCGCCACCGGCGCGTGGCGGCTTCCTGTCGCCGGTGCTGATCGACCATATGCGCCGGACGCTGGAGAAGAAGGAGCAGTCGCTCTTGTTCCTCAACCGACGCGGCTACGCGCCGCTGACGCTGTGCCGGGTCTGCGGCCATCGCTTCGGCTGCCCGGTGTGCTCGGCCTGGCTGGTCGAACACCGCTTTCGCGGCCAGTTGGTCTGCCACCATTGCGGTCACAATGAGCGCCGTCCCGAAGCCTGCCCGGAATGCGGCACGCTCGACCACCTGGTCGCTTGCGGTCCGGGGGTCGAGCGCATCGCCGAGGAGGTCGTCACGCATTTCCCGGACGCACGCACCATCGTGCTGTCGTCGGATATCATGGGGGGTGTACGACGGTTGCGGCTGGAGCTGGAGGCAATCACCAATGGCGAGGCCGATATCGTCATCGGCACGCAACTGGTCGCCAAGGGCCACAATTTCCCTGATATGACGCTGGTCGGCGTCGTCGATGCCGATCTCGGCCTTGCCAATGGCGATCCGCGCGCCGCCGAGCGCACCTTCCAGTTGCTCAGCCAGGTGACCGGCCGTGCCGGCCGCACCGGCAAGAAGAGCCTGGGCCTGCTGCAGACGTTCCAGCCCGACCATCCGGTGATGCGGGCGATCGTCTCCGGCGACGCCGAATCTTTCTACCAGCGTGAGATTTCTGAGCGCGAACGCGCTGCCTTGCCGCCCTTCGGCCGGCTGGCCGGCGTCATCGTCAGCGCCGTGACGCGGGCGGAGGCGGAAGGCCATGCCCGCGGCCTGCGCCGCGCCGCGCCCGAGGCGTCGGACCTGTTCGTGCTCGGGCCGGCCGAGGCGCCGCTGTCCCTGCTCGGCGGCCGCCATCGCTTCCGCCTGCTGATCCAGGGCGAGCGCCGCGCCGACATGCAAGGTTTTATCAGAGCTATGCTGGCCAATGGACCGAAACAGCGCGGCTCGGTCCGGGTGCAGGTCGACATCGACCCGCAGAGCTTTCTGTAGGGACGCAATTTCAGCTACAGCTGTCTCGGCGAGAGAAACGGAAAGATCACATGAAAACCCTTGGCCTGCTCGGCGGCATGAGCTGGGAATCGACCGCCATCTATTATCGCCTGCTCAACGAGATCGTGCGCGAGCGGCTGGGTGGGCTGCATTCGGCGAAGCTTCTCATGTGGTCGTTCGATTTCGCCGAGATCGCCGAGCGGCAGCATCATGGTGATTGGGACGGCGCCGGCGCGCTGCTGGTCGATGCCGCGCGCAAGCTCGAGGCCGGCGGCGCGCAAGGCCTGCTCTTGTGCACCAACACCATGCACAAGCTGGCCGACCAGGTGCAGGCGGCCGTGTCGATCCCGCTGATTCACATCGCGGATGCCACGGCATTGGCGATCAAGCGCGCAGGCATGCAGCGGCCGGCGCTGCTGGCAACGCGGTTCACCATGGAGCAGGACTTCTACAAGGGCCGGCTCGCCGACAAATACGGCCTCTCACCGGTCGTACCCGATGCGGCCGGCCGCGACATGGTGCATGGCGTCATCTATGACGAGCTTTGCCAGGGCATTGTCTCCGAAGCCTCGAAGGCCGCCTATGTCGCCGAGGCAAACCGCTTGCGCCGCGAAGAGGCCGCCGACAGCCTGATCATGGGCTGCACTGAGATCACCATGCTCATTGGCCAGGGCGATTTCGACATTCCGGTTTTCGACACGACCCGCATCCATGCCGAGGCGGCGGTGGAATTCGCGCTCGGTTGATGCGGGTCTCCTAAAGTGCCTTGAGCCATCTGGCGCGGCATTTTTCCTCCGCTAGAATGCCCGCGATTTCAAAATAGGCATTTCGAGGGACACGATGGATTTTGCGCTTCCATGGCCGACGAGCCAGGGCGAATGGCTGGCCTGGTCGAGCGCGGTCTTCACCGTGCTGCTCGGCCTTCTGTTTTTCCTGGCGCCGGGTCTGGCGTTCCGCATCCTGCGCCTGCAGGCGAAACCCGAGAAGGCGGCGGCGATTGCCGAAGGGCGCGGTCGCATGTCGGGCTTCTATCTCGGGGTCGGCCTGTGCTGCATCCTGCTAGCGCAGCCGCTGGTCTACATGGCGCTCGGCTTCTCCTGGCTGTTCACTGCCTTCGGCCGGCTGCTGTCGATGATGTCGGATGGCGCCAATACACCTTTCAATTGGGTTTCCATTGTGGTCGAATTGGCGCTCGCGGCCTTGCCGCTCGCCTTTGCCTTCGGCTTTGTGCCCTGAATCCAAGGGTATTCCGGCGCGCAGGACGCGGATCTTTCGCCGGATGCGACAATAGTGCCTGAAAACCATGCGGAACGACGCATTGCGGTCTTAAAATGCCTGTGCTAGACGGCAATCGACTTTCGGCCGGGGATAGCGGAAGCCGCGCCTCCGTGCTTGGAAAAATGCAGTAAGGTCAAAGATTTAGCCAGAGTTTTTGCTCGCGCCAACAATCTGCGGCCTGTCAGACAAGAGAAAAGACGGTCCGTGGCCCAATCGTCATCGCCAATCTCAGGTGTCGCAGAGCGCTATGCCGGTTCGCTGTTCGAACTGGCATCGCAAGCAAATTCCGTGGCCAAGGTCGAGGCCGACCTCAACGGTTTCGAGGCACTGCTCGCGGGCAGCGCGGACCTCACCCGGCTGATCAACAGCCCGGTGTTCTCCAGCGAGGACCAGGCCAAGGCCATCGCGGCGATCGCCGACAAGGCAGGCATCACCGGCCTGACCGGCAATTTCCTGCGCGTCGTCGCCAAGAATCGCCGCCTGTTCGCGGTGCCCGGCATGATCAAGGCGTTCCGCCAGATCGCGGCCGAAGCCCGTGGCGAGGCTGCGGCCGAAGTGACGTCGGCTCATGAGCTGACCGCGGCCCAGCAGACCGAACTCAAGGCGGCGCTGAAAAGCGTTGCCGGCAAGGACGTGGCCATTTCCGTCACCGTTGACCCGTCGCTGCTCGGCGGGCTGGTGGTCAAGATGGGCTCGCGCCAGATCGATACGTCGCTCAAAACCAAACTCAATTCGCTCAAGCTTGCACTGAAAGAGGTCGGCTGATGGACATCCGCGCCGCGGAAATTTCCGCAATTCTGAAAGACCAGATCAAGAATTTCGGCAAGGAGGCCGAGGTCTCCGAAGTCGGACAGGTGCTGTCCGTCGGTGACGGTATCGCCCGCGTCTACGGCCTCGACAATGTCCAGGCCGGCGAAATGGTCGAATTCCCCGGCGGCATCCGCGGCATGGCGCTCAACCTCGAAGCCGACAATGTCGGCGTCGTCATCTTCGGCGCCGACCGCGACATCAAGGAAGGCGACACCGTCAAGCGCACCGGCGCCATCGTCGACGCGCCTGTCGGCCCCGGCCTGCTCGGCCGCGTCGTCGACGCGCTCGGCAATCCGATCGACGGCAAGGGCCCGATCAAGGCGGTCGAGCGCAAGCGCGTCGACGTCAAGGCGCCCGGCATCATCCCGCGCAAGTCGGTGAACGAGCCGATGTCGACCGGCCTCAAGGCCATCGATGCGCTGATCCCTGTCGGCCGCGGCCAGCGCGAGCTCGTCATCGGCGATCGCCAGACCGGCAAGACCGCCATCATCCTCGACACGATGCTTAACCAGAAGTCGGTGCACGACAACGGCCCCGAGAAGGAAAAGCTCTACTGCGTCTACGTCGCCGTCGGCCAGAAGCGCTCGACCGTCGCGCAGTTCGTCAAGGTGCTGGAAGAGCGCGGCGCGCTCGAATATTCGATCATCGTCGCCGCCACCGCTTCCGACCCGGCGCCGATGCAGTTCCTGGCGCCGTTCACGGCCTGCACCATGGGCGAATATTTCCGCGACAACGGCATGCATGCGCTGATCAGCTATGACGATCTGTCGAAGCAGGCCGTCGCCTATCGCCAGATGTCGCTGTTGCTGCGCCGTCCGCCGGGCCGCGAAGCCTATCCGGGCGACGTCTTCTACCTGCACTCGCGCCTGCTCGAGCGCGCCGCCAAGCTCAACGACGATCTCGGTGGCGGTTCGCTGACCGCGCTGCCGGTCATCGAGACGCAGGCCAACGACGTGTCGGCCTACATCCCGACCAACGTGATCTCGATCACCGACGGCCAGATCTTCCTCGAAACCAACCTGTTCTTCCAGGGCATCCGTCCGGCCGTCAACGTCGGCCTGTCGGTGTCGCGCGTCGGTTCGTCGGCGCAGATCAAGGCGATGAAGCAGGTTGCCGGCTCGATCAAGGGCGAGCTCGCGCAGTACCGCGAAATGGCTGCTTTCGCGCAGTTCGGCTCGGATCTCGACGCCGCCACGCAGCGCCTGCTCAACCGCGGCTCGCGCCTGACCGAGCTCCTGAAGCAGCCGCAGTTCTCGCCGCTGAAGACGGAAGAGCAAGTCGCGGTGATCTTCGCCGGCGTCAACGGCTATCTCGACAAGCTGCCGGTCAACCAGGTCGGCAAGTTCGAGCACGGCCTGCTCAGCCACATGCGTTCGGCCGGCAAGGACGTGCTTGACGCCATCCGCAAGGAAAAGGCGCTGTCGGATGATCTGCGCGCCAAGCTGAAGGCCGAGATCGACGCCTTCGCCAAGACCTTCGCCTGAGCGAAGTGCCAGTCCGGATGAGACAAGACGGGATCAGGTTTGAAGCATGCCTTCATTAAAAGACCTTCGTAACCGTATCGCCTCGGTCAAGGCGACGCAGAAGATCACCAAGGCGATGCAGATGGTCGCCGCGGCGAAGCTGCGCCGTGCGCAAGAGGCGGCGGAAGCGGCGCGTCCCTATTCGGAGCGCATGGGTTCCGTGCTGGCCAACATCACCCAGGCTGTCGGTGGCGGTGGCGATGCCCCGGCGCTGATGACCGGAACCGGCAAGGACGACGTGCATCTGCTCGTCGTCTGCACCGCCGAGCGTGGCCTGTGCGGCGGCTTCAATTCGCAGATCGCCCGTCATGCCCGCGACCATATCCGCAGGCTCCTGGCCGACGGCAAGCAGGTCAAGATCATCTGCGTCGGCAAGAAGGGTTTCGACATCCTGCGCCGCGACTATGCCGCGATGATCATCGAACGCGTCGATCTGCGCGAGGTCAAGACGCTCGGCTTCGTCAATGCCGATGCGATCGCCCGCAAGGTCATCCATCTGTTCAACGAGGGCGCCTTCGACGTCTGCACGCTGTTCTACTCGCAGTTCAAGTCGGTGATCAGCCAGGTTCCGACCGCGCAGCAGATCATTCCGGCAGCGTCCGCCTCTTCGGCTCAGCCCGAAACGGCGGATGGCGCCAGCGCCGTCTACGAGTATGAGCCGGAGCCGGGCGAAATCCTGTCCGACCTCATCCCGCGCAACATCGCGGTGCAGATATTCCGTGCGCTGCTCGAAAACGCGGCGGGCGAAATGGGCGCCAAGATGAGCGCCATGGACAATGCGACGCGCAACGCCGGCGAGATGATCAACAAGCTGTCGATCACCTACAACCGCCAGCGGCAGGCGCAGATCACCAAGGAACTGATCGAAATCATTTCGGGCGCCGAGGCGCTCTAGGCGCGGTCAGCGGGTCATTGGCCCGCGAACCGGACCGCGTGAGAAACAAAGGACGAAAAGGGTAAAGACGATGGCGAAAGCAGCGACCCCGAAGACGGCAGCCCCCAAGGCAGCAGCTCCCGCGAAGGCGGCCAAGGCTCCGGCAGCAAAGGCGGCTCCGGCCAAGGCGGCAGCAGCGCCGGCCAAGGCCGCCGCTGCCAAGACCCAGGCCGTGGCCACCAAGGCGACCGGCGTTGTCGGCAAGGTCCGCCAGGTCATCGGCGCCGTCGTCGACGTGCAGTTCGGCGAGCATCTGCCGCCGATCCTGAACGCGCTCGAGACCAACAATGTCGGTAATCGCCTGGTGCTCGAAGTTGCGCAGCATCTGGGTGAAAACACCGTGCGCTGCATCGCCATGGACTCCACCGAAGGCCTGGTGCGTGGCCAGGAAGTGCGTGACACCGGCGGCCCGATCGCCGTGCCGGTCGGCCCGGGCATGCTCGGCCGTATCATCAACGTCATCGGCGAGCCGGTCGACGAGGCAGGCCCGGTCGACGCGGTCGAATTGCGCTCGATCCACCAGCCGGCTCCGGCCTATATCGAACAGTCGACGGAAGCGCAGATCCTGATCACCGGCATCAAGGTGCTCGACCTGCTCGCGCCCTACGCCAAGGGCGGCAAGATCGGCCTGTTCGGCGGCGCCGGCGTCGGCAAGACGGTGCTGATCCAGGAACTGATCAACAACATCGCCAAGGCGCATGGTGGTTACTCGGTGTTCGCCGGCGTCGGCGAGCGCACCCGCGAAGGCAACGACCTTTACCACGAGTTCATTGAATCCGGCGTCAACAAGAAGGGTGGCGGCGAAGGTTCGAAGGCGGCGCTGGTGTACGGCCAGATGAACGAGCCGCCGGGCGCGCGCGCCCGCGTCGGCCTGACCGGCCTGACGGTTGCCGAATATTTCCGCGACCAGGGCCAGGACGTGCTGTTCTTCGTCGACAACATCTTCCGCTTTACGCAAGCGGGTTCGGAAGTGTCGGCTCTGCTCGGCCGTATCCCGTCGGCCGTGGGCTATCAGCCGACGCTCGCCACGGACATGGGCGCGCTGCAGGAACGCATCACCACCACCACCAAGGGCTCGATCACCTCGGTGCAGGCGATCTACGTGCCGGCCGACGACTTGACCGACCCGGCGCCGGCGACCTCGTTCGCCCACCTTGACGCGACGACGACGCTCAACCGTTCGATCGCCGAAAAGGGTATCTATCCGGCCGTCGATCCGCTGGACTCGACCTCGCGGATGCTCGACCCGCTGGTCGTCGGCGACGAGCACTATGCCGTTGCCCGCCAGGTGCAGTCGATCCTCCAGCGCTACAAGTCGCTGCAGGACATCATCGCCATCCTGGGCATGGACGAGCTCTCGGAAGAGGACAAGCAGACCGTGGCCCGCGCCCGCAAGATCGAGCGCTTCCTGTCGCAGCCGTTCTTTGTCGCCGAAGTGTTCACCGGCGCGCCGGGCAAACTGGTCGACCTCGCCGATACCATCAAGGGGTTCAAGGGCCTCTGCAACGGCGACTATGACCACCTGCCGGAAGCCGCCTTCTACATGGTCGGCGGCATCGACGAAGCGGTCGAGAAGGCACAGCGCCTCGCGGCTGAAGCGGCTTAATCAAGGGAATAGGGAGTAGTCAGTAGTCAGTAGTGAATAGCAGCTGGGTGATCGGGGCGGTTGTCCTCTCTCCCTACTTCCTACTCACTATTCCCTACTCGCTAAATTGACATGGCTGAAGCTTTCAAGTTCGAACTGGTCTCGCCGGAGCGCCTGCTGGTTTCCGCCGAGGTCGAATCCGTGGTCATTCCGGGCGCCGAGGGCGAGATGACCGTCATGGCCCATCACGCGCCGGTCATGACCACGATCAAGCCGGGCGTCGTCACGGTGAAGAATGCCTCGGGCAGCGAAGAACGCTATGTCGTGTTCGGCGGCTTCGCTGACATCGTCCCGGCCGGCTGCACGCTGCTGGCGGAATCGGCTGTGGCGGTGAAGGATGTCGACCGCGCCGACCTCGCCCGCCGCATCCAGGAAGCCAGGGAAGACGCGGCCGACGCCAAGGACGATCAGTCGCGCAGCAAGGCGGAACAGTTCCTTAGCCAGCTCACCACGCTGGAAGGCGCAATCCTGCCGGCCTGAGGCTTGTCCCGGAAGACGGATTGAAAGCGGGGCCTTGCCTCGCTTTTTTGTTTGTTGGGGTGTCAGGCGTTTCAGCTGCGGCGGCGATATCGTACCGCCGACATCGAGGTCCTGTACCGCCTGTTGACCCGTCCAGCTCCGCCTTACGGTCCTTCGCCGTCTATGCCGAGCGCGGCGAAGGCCAAGGTCGTGCCGTCCCTCCGCAGATGGACAAGATGGATGGCCACGAGTTCGATCAGCGTCTGGCGTTCGGCGTGATCCCCGGCGAAGCCGGCCAGATCGAATACCGCCGTCACGGTTTCGTTCGCCGGCAGCTGCTGGTCCAAAAGCGCCGTCAGCTCCGCATCGAGCGGATCGGTGAAATGGCCCCTCGGCAAGCTCTTTCCGCGCGCCGCGCAGGCGGCGATCCAGGCTGCCACCACCAGCGTGAGGTGGACCAGCTCGGTGCCGGCTTCCAGGCACTCGATAGCCGAGGCAATGATGCGCTGCGGCAGTTTCTGGCTGCCGTCATTGGCGATCTGTGCGGTACGGTGGGCAAGTGCCGTGTTCGAAAAACGCTCGGCAAGCTCGGCCGTATAGGCTGATGTGTCGAGGCCGGCATCGTCAGGCAATGTCGATTTGGCTTCCTCCCAAAGCGCATCGACGAACCGCCGGATCGCCGGATCGGCGAAGGCGCTGTCGACCGTGGCATGGCCGCTGAGCAGGCCAAGATAGGCGATGCCCGAATGCGCGCCGTTGAGCAGCCTCAGCTTCATGTCCTCGAAGGGGGCGACATCGCCGACCATGGTGACCCCGAATTTTTCCCAGGCGGGACGGCCTGCCGGGAAATCGTCCTCGATCACCCATTGGCGGAAAGGCTCGGTCATCACGGGCCAGGCGTCCTCGATGCCAAGTTCGCCCGATATCCGCGCCCGGTCGGCATCGGTCGTGGCCGGCACGATGCGGTCGACCATGCTGGAGGGAAATGCGACCTGATCGGCGATGTGGCCGGCAATTCCAGCACCGCCCGCCGAACCAGGTCTGGCATCGCGCAGTGAGGCGAATTCGACCAGCAGCCTGTGCAAGGTGGCGCCGTTGGCCGGCAGGTTGTCGCAACAAAGCACGGTAAAGGGCGGGGTGCCGGCGGCCAGCCTCCGGGCGAGCGCTTCGGTCAGAAAACCATGCGCCGTCTTCGGCTTTTGTGGATTGGCCAGGTCGTGGACGATGTCGGGATGGGCCGTGTCCAGCCCGCCGCCGGCCGCCCGCAAATAGGCTTTCTCGGTGATGGTCAATGTCACGATGCGGGTGCGCGGATCGATCAGCGCGGCCAGCACCGCGGCCGGGTCCTCCGGCGCCACCAGCAGCGAGCCGATGGAACCGATGACATGCAGCTTCTCGCCGCCGCTGCCTCGAACCGCCAGTGTGTACAGCCCATCCTGCGGCGCCAGCGCGTCGCGGGTGTCGGCGCTGCGCAACGACACGCCTGTTATGCCCCAGCCCGTCTCGCCGGCGGCCAGGCACTCATCGATGTAGGCGGCCTGATGGGCCCGGTGAAAGGCGCCGACGCCGAGATGCACAATGCCCGGCGTAATCGCGCCACGATCGTATCGAGGCGCGGCGACCTTGGCCGGCAATGCCTGCGCCGTGCGGTTGGAAAGGCGAAGGGCTGTCATCGGTTTGCGGCACTCATCTCGTGGGACGGCTGGTCAGGGAATGGCTGCTAATCCGCGGGCGGATCGCAAAACGGCGTAACATCGGCGGCGGTTGCCGACAATGCTCAACATTGCTCAAAAGTCATCATACAACAATCCGATTTTTGTATGTTGACATTATTTCCAGCCGATCCTACCGATAGCGACCCTGGGAGGATGCCGTGGCACTGACGAATGCGGATTTGCTGTTTCCAGCCGAGGCGCGTCCGCTCTCGATCGCCCGCGATCTCTACGCCAGCATCAAGGACCTGCCCATCATCAGCCCGCACGGCCACACCGACCCGCGCTGGTATGCGCTGAACGAGCCGTTCCCCGATCCCGCGCAACTGCTCATCGTACCGGACCACTATATTTTTCGCATGCTGTTCAGCCAGGGCGTGCGGCTGGAGGCTCTCGGCGTGCCGACGCTCGATGGCGCGCCCGTCGAGACCGACGGCAGGGCGATCTGGCGGCTGTTCGCCGAGCACTATCATCTCTTCCGTGGCACGCCGACCCGGCTGTGGTTCGACCATGTGCTTGCGCATCTGTTCAGCATCGCAGAGCCGTTGAGCGCCGCAACCGCCGATCGCCATTACGACACGATCGCGACGGTGCTGCAGTGGGAGAACTACCGCCCCCGCGCCCTGTTCGAGCGCTTCAACATCGAGGTCATCGCAACGACCGAAGGCGCGCTCGACGATCTCAAATGGCACCAGATGATCCGCGACAGCGGCTGGGAGGGCCGCGTCGTCACCGCCTATCGGCCGGATGCCGTCGTCGATCCCGATTTCGAAGGGTTTTCGGTCAATCTCGACCGGCTAGGCGAGGTCACCGGCTGCGACACCGGGACCTGGGCCGGCTATCTCGATGCGCACCGCCAGCGCCGCGCCTTGTTCAAGAGCTTCGGCGCGACCTCGTCGGATCATGGCCATCCCACGGCCGACACCGCCAATCTTTCCGATGCGGCGGCGCAGGAGCTGTTCAACCGGATTCGCGCCGGCTCGCAGGACGAGCGTGAACGAAAGCTGTTTCGCGCCCAGATGCTGACCGAAATGGCCAAGATGAGCCGGGACGACGGACTGGTGATGCAGATCCATCCCGGCTCCTGGCGCAATCATCCGCCTGGAATTTTCCAGAAATTCGGCAGGGACAAGGGCTTCGATATCCCGACCCGCACCGACTATGTGGCGGCGCTGAAGCCGCTGCTCGACTGCGTCGGGCTCGAGCGCGACCTGACCGTCATTCTGTTCACGCTGGATGAGAGCAGTTACCCGCGCGAGCTGGCGCCGCTGGCCGGCGTCTACCCGGCGCTGAAGCTCGGGCCGGCCTGGTGGTTCCACGACAGCCCGGAAGGCATGCGCCGTTTCCGCGAGATGACCACCGAGACCGCCGGCTTCTACAACACCGTCGGCTTCAACGACGACACGCGCGCCTTTCCCTCGATCCCGGCCCGTCACGACGTGGCGCGGCGGGTCGACTGCGCGTTCCTGGCGCGCCTCGTCGCCGAGCACAGGCTGCGCGAGGACGAGGCTCATGAACTCGCGAAGGAGCTTGCCTACACGCTCGCCAAGACGGCGTACCGGCTCTGAACGGCACGCTCCGATTTTTCAAAGGGAGGAAGTCATGTTGCATTTTTCGAAATTGACGGCGGCCACATTCGCCTTCGGTTCGCTGCTGATCGGCATTGCAAATGCCGAGACCGTGCTGCGATCCTCGGATACCCATCCGGACGGCTATCCGACCGTCGAAGCGGTCAAGTACATGGGCGACCTCATCAAGCAGCGCACCGCCGGCCGCTATTCGATCGAGGTCTATCACTCGGCGCAGCTCGGTGAGGAGAAGGACACGATCGAGCAGACCCAGGCCGGGGTCATCGACCTCGACCGTGTCTCGATGGGACCGTTCAACGGTATCGTGCCGGAAACCGCCGTGCCGTCGCTGCCCTACATGTTCCGCTCGGTCGAGCACATGCGCCATGTCATGGACGGGCCGATCGGCGACCAGATACTCAAGGCGTTCGAGGCGCATGACCTCGTCGGCCTCGCCTTCTACGATTCCGGCGCGCGTTCCTTCTACAACACCAAGAAGGACATCACCTCGATGGCGGACATGAAAGGCATGAAGTTCCGCGTCATCCAGTCCGACGTGTTCGTCGACATGGTCAACGCGCTTGGCGCCAATGCCACGCCGATGGCCTATGGCGAGGTCTACTCGGCGCTGCAGACCGGCGTCATCGACGGCGCCGAGAACAACTGGCCGAGCTTCGAATCCGCCAAGCACTACGAAGTGGCCAAGCACTACACCATGGACCAGCACCAGATCGTGCCGGAAGTGCTGGTCATGTCGAAGGCAAGCTGGGAGAAGCTGTCGCCGGAAGACCAGGCGATCGTGCGGCAGGCGGCCAAGGACAGCGTCGTGAAGATGCGCGAGCTCTGGGACGCGCAGGAGAAGAAGTCGCGCGACATCGTCGAGAAGGCCGGCGTCAAGGTCAGCGAGATCGACAAGCAGCCGCTGATCGACGCAATGAAGCCGGTCTACGACAAATATTTGTCGACGCCGGAACTGAAGGATCTGGCGGCGAAGATACAGGCCGAGAAATGAACGGGGCTAACAGGTCAGGCAGCGCGAGGACTCCTGCGCTGCCTTCGGACGCCCCTGCCACGAGAGGCTTCTGGCTCGCTGCCGAGCGCGTTCTCTCCGGGCTTGCCCGGCTGGCGTTGTGGGTCAGCGGCGCCGGCCTGACGCTGATGACGATCATCATCTTCTGGCAGGTCTTCTCGCGCTACATGCTGAACCGTTCGCCGAGCTGGACCGAATCCTTCTCGGTGCTGCTGATGGGCTGGTTCATCTTCCTGGGTGCCGCGGTCGGCGTGCGCGAGCGCACGCATCTGGGCTTCGACGTGCTGCTTTACGTCCTGCCTGCCTCGGCCAAGGCGGTGCTGCGCAGCATTTCCGATCTTGTCGTGCTGGCCTTCGGCGCCGGCATGATCGTCTACGGCGTGCAACTGGCGAGGCTGACCTGGAATACGGTGATGCCTTCGCTCGCCCTGCCGGGCGGCGTCAGCTTCCTGCCGGTCATCCTGGGAGGCGCGTTGGTCTGCCTGTTTTCACTGGAACGGCTGGCCGGGCGTTTTGCCGGCCTGCCCGTCGACGCCGACATCCATGCAACCGGCGAGGAGGTCTGAACCATGGCCTTGATGGTCCTTTTCGGCACCTTCGTGTTCCTGCTGGTCATCGGCACGCCGATCGCGTTCTGTCTGGGCGTCGCCAGCTTCGCGACGATCCTCACGCTAGGCCTTCCGCCGGTCGTGGTGTTCCAGCGGCTCAATTCCGGCGTCAGCGTTTTTTCGCTGATGGCCATACCCTTCTTCATCTTCGCCGGCGACCTCATGGTGCGTGGCGGCATCGCCGCGCGGCTGGTCGCGCTGGCAGGCTCACTGGTCGGCCATTTGCGTGGCGGTCTGGGGCAGGTCAACATCGCGGCGTCGACCATGTTCGGCGGCATTTCCGGCTCGGCGGTGGCGGATGCGTCGGCAGTCGGCGGGCTGATGATCCCGCAGATGAAGGCGCGCGGCTACGGCATCGACTACGCCGTCAACATCACCTCGGTCGGCGCCATCATCGCGCTTTTGATCCCGCCCTCGCACAACATGATCATCTACTCGATTTCGGCCGGCGGCCGTATCTCGATCGCGGATCTGTTCACGGCTGGCGTGTTGCCGGGTCTGCTGCTGGCGCTGTCGCTGATGATAACGGCCTATTGGGTCGCCAGCCGCCGCGGCTACCCGACGGAGCCCTTCGCGGGCTTCGGTCGGGCCTTGCAGCTGCTTGTCGCCGCCATTCCGGGCCTTATCCTGATCGCCATCATCTTCGGCGGCGTCAGGTCCGGCATCTTCACCGCGACCGAGAGCTCCTGCATCGCTATCGTTTACGCCTTCCTGGTCACGCTGATCATCTACCGCTCGATGAGTTGGGGTGACTTCGTCGCGGCGACGACGGCCTCGGTGCGGACCACCGCCATGGTGCTGATGATTATCGGCTGCGCGGCGGCCTTCGGCTGGCTGCTCGCCTATCTCAGAGTGCCGGCGGCGCTAGTCGCCTTTCTGCAGTCGGTATCCGACAACAAGCTGGTCATCCTGCTGTTGATCAACATCGTGCTGCTCATTCTCGGCACCTTCATGGACATGTCGCCGCTGATCATCATCACGACGCCGATCTTCCTGCCGGTGGTCATGGCCTATGGCGTCGATCCTGTGCATTTCGGCGTGATCCTCATCCTCAATCTCGGCATCGGCCTTTGCACGCCACCGGTTGGCGCGGTCCTGTTCGTCAGCTGCGCCATTGGCCGCATTCCGATCTGGACGGCGATGCGCTCGATCTGGCCATTCTATGGCGCCGCCTTCGTGGTGCTGATGCTTGTCACCTACATACCGGAAATCTCATTGTGGCTGCCGAGCCTGTTCCATTAGGAGATCACCAGGTGTCCGATACCGCAAACGACCTCAGGGTCGAGAGAAAACCCAAACTGTCGGAAACCGTCGTGGCGGCGATCCGCAAGCAGTTGCATGCGGGTGAAATCCTGCCCGGCCACAAGCTGCCGACCGAGGGCCAGCTGACCGAGACCTTCGGCGTCAGTCGCACCGTCATCCGCGAGGCGATGGCCAAGCTTGCCGCTGACGGCCTTGTCGAGCCGCGGCAGGGGGCGGGTGTCTTCGTCACCGAGCACATCTCGACCATGTTCGGGGCGCTGGCTGCCGACATGGGGGCCAAGGATTCGATCGCGCTCAACGTGCTCGAGGTGCGGCTGGCGATCGAGATCGAATCGGCCGGGCTCGCCGCCATCCGCAGCAACGCCGCGCAGGAAGCGGCGATCCAGGAAGCCTTCTTCGAGTTCGAGCGGCTGCTACTCGACGGCCAGCCGACCGGACCCGCCGATCTCGCCTTCCATCGCGCCATCGCCAGCGCCACCAACAATCCGTTCTATGTCGAGATGCTCGACGTGCTCGGCCGGCGCGCCATTCCGTGCGACGTGACCTCGCCCTGGTCGACCGAGCTGGTGCAGTCCGACAGCTACCAGCGCGGGCTGCAGCGAGAGCATCTGGTGATCCTGAACGCGATCACGGCGGGCGATGCCGAGGCCGCGCGCGAGGCGATGCGTGCCCATCTCGGCGCCAGCCAGCAGCGCTACCGCGAACGCCTGCAGGCGCGGCAGGCCTATTACGCCAGTTCGACCAGGGCCGCCGCCGGCGAATGATCCACCGGAAGTCAGGACAGAGATGAGCCAGAACCACACAGACTACAAATCGCGCTTCGCCATCGATCCGGCGGCCGCCGCCGCCATGGGAACGGACGAACTGCGCCATAATTTCCATATCGACGATCTCTTCCAGCTTGGCCGGATCATCCTGACCTACACCCACTACGACCGGATGATCGTCGGCGGTGCCGTGCCGGTGGCGACGGCATTGCCGTTGGAAGCGATCAAGCCGACCGGCACCAAAGGTTTTCTCGATCGGCGCGAATTGATCGCCGTCAATATCGGCGGCGCCGGCTCGATCGAAGCCGGCGGCCAGTCCTTCGACCTGCGGGCGCGCGACATGCTCTATCTCGGCATGGGCTCCAGCGATGTGGCATTCGCTTCGGCAGATAAAGACGACCCCGCCAAGTTCTATCTGCTCAGCGCCCCGGCGCATCAGGCTCATCCCAGCCGGCTGATCCGCCTCGATGACGCCAAGCGCCTCGATCTCGGCAGCAAGGAGGCCTGCAACGAGCGCTCGATCTTCCAGTTCATCCACGCCGGGGGAACAAAGACCTGCCAGCTCGTCGTCGGCATGACGCAGCTGGCGCCGGGCTCTATCTGGAACACCATGCCGTGCCATGTGCATGACCGCCGCATGGAGGCCTATCTTTATTTCGACCTGCCCGAGGCGGCGCGCGTTTTCCATTTCATGGGCGAGCCGGACGAGACGCGCCATATCGTCATGCGCAACGAAGAGGTGGTGCTGTCGCCGGGCTGGTCGATCCATTCGGGCGCCGGCACGTCCAACTACGCCTTCATCTGGGCGATGGCGGGCGACAATGTCGACTACACCGATGTCGATGCCGTGGCCATGGACGCGCTGCGGTGAGCGACCTCACTGCCTTCAGCCTAGCCGGCAAACGCATCCTGGTCACCGGCGCCAACACTGGGATCGGCCAAGGCATCGCGGTCTCCATCGCGCGCGCCGGCGGCGCGGTGATCGGCGTCGGCCGCTCGTCTATGGCCGATACGGCGAGCAAGGTCGCGGCTCTGGGCGGCGAATTCAAGGCGGTCGCCGCCGACCTTGCCAACACCGGAGCGGCCGGACCGATGCTCGATCGTGTCTGGGACGAAAGCGGGCCGCTCGACGGGCTGGTCAACAATGCCGGCATCATCCGGCGCGCCGATGCCGTCGACCTGACGGAGACCGATTGGGACGATGTCATCGACGTCAATTTGAAGACGGTCTTCCTGCTCAGCCAGTCCTTTGCCCGGCGCGTCCTTGCCGACGGGGGCCGGGGCAAGATCGTCAACATCGCCTCGGTGCTGAGTTTCCAGGGCGGCATCCGCGTCGCGTCTTATACTGCCTCAAAGCATGGCGTGCTCGGCATCACCCGTTTGCTCGCCTGCGAGTGGGCGGCGAAAGGCATCAACGTCAACGGCATAGCGCCGGGTTATATCGAGACCAACAACACGCAGGCGCTGCGCGCCGATCCCGACCGCAGTGCCGCCATCCTCGGGCGCATTCCCGCCGGGCGCTGGGGCGAGCCGGGAGACATTGGCGATGCCGCCGTCTTCCTGCTGGCACCGGCCTCGAACTACATGCATGGCGCGGTGGTCCCAGTGGACGGCGGCTGGCTGGCGCGATGAGGAGATGACGATGACCGATCCGAAAATCTTCGCGCAAGCCGGCGAGGGTGCCTGGACGCCGACCCTGGACGGGAATCGCCGTCGCGTGCTGCTGTCCACCGACGAACTGATGATGGTCGAATTCGGCTTCGACAAGGGTGGCGTCGGCGCGCTGCATTCGCACCCGCACGTCCAGGCAAGCTACGTCGCCGAAGGCCGTTTCGAGGTGACCATCGACGGACGGACCGCAATCCTCGAGACCGGCGGCAGCTTCATCGTGCCGTCCGGCCTGGTGCACGGCGTCAGGGCGCTGGAGGCGGGACGGCTGGTCGACAGTTTCACGCCACACCGCGCCGATTTTCTCGCCTGACCGGGCCGGCGAGATTTCCCGGCCAATGAAAAAACCCGCACTTCCAAGGAAGCGCGGGTTTGTTGCCTGGGCGCCAATGGCGCCGCGGTACTCAAAACATCACCGCAGAACCGGAAACCTGCCGGATCATGGTGAATATAAACTTAATGCGTGTCAGGTGATGCGCCTGAGCAGGCCGAAAAGCCGTTCGAACGTCCTGCCATAGGGCGGGCGCAGAAGGGCTCCCGCGCTGAAGCGCGACTGCTGGAAGACCGGCTTCTCCTTGCTGAAGGTGCGGAAGCCCCACTCGCCGTGATAGACACCCATGCCGCTGGCGCCGACACCGCCGAAGGGCTGGTTCTCCTGCACCAGATGCAGCATGCAGTCGTTGATGGTGACCCCGCCGGCGACGGTCTCGCGCAGGATGCGCCGGCGGTTGCCGCTGTCGCGCCCGAACCAGTAGAGCGCCAGCGGCCGGTCGGCCCGGTTCACATAGTCGATGGCGTCGTCGACCGTGGCGTATTCGACGATCGGCAGCACCGGGCCGAAAATCTCCTCGCGCATCAGCCGCAGGTCCGGCCCGGCGTTGCTGACCAGGGTCGGCAAAAGCTTCCGCCCCGTGGTGCCGAGGTCTTCGCCGGCCGGGTTGATCTCGGTGATATCGGCGCCGGCCTCGCGGGCTTCCGCGATCATGGCGCGCAGGCGCTGGTAATGCCGGTCGCTGATGATGGCGGTATAGTCGGGGTTGTCGCGCAGCGAGGGATAGAGCCGCGCCACCGCGATTGCGAGCTTGGCAGCGACCGTGGCTGCCTGTCCCTTGGGCACCAGCAGATAATCCGGCGCGATGCAGGTCTGCCCGGCATTCAGCAGCTTGCCATAGGCGACGCTGGCTGTTGCCGCGTCGAGGTCGCAGGAGGGGTCGAGGATCGCCGGCGACTTGCCGCCGAGTTCGAGCGTGACCGGGGTCAGGTTGGCGGCGGCGGCGATGGCGACCTGGCGTCCGACCGCGGTCGAGCCGGTGAACAGCAGGTGGTCGAAGGGCATCGAGACGAAGGCCTTGCCCATCTCGGCATCGCCGGTGATGACGCTGAGTTCATCCGGGGCGAAGTGCTCGCCGGCCAGTCTGGCCAGCAGTTCGGAGAAAGCAGGCGTCAATTCGGAAGGCTTTACCAGGACGCGGTTGCCGGCGGCGAGGGCCGCCGTGACCGGCGCCACGGCGAGCTGAAAGGGGTAGTTCCAGGGCGATACGACGCCGACCACCCCAAGTGGCTGCGGCAGAAGGCGGTTTTTGCCTGGCAGGAAGGGCAAGGTGGTGGCGACACGACGCTCCCGCATCCAGCCGCCGACATGCGCAAGCGCATGGCGAATACCGGCGCGCACGACGAACAGTTCCGCAAGACGGGTCTCATGCGCCGAGCGGCCGCCGAAGTCAGCGTCGATCGTGGCGCAGATTTCGCTCTCATACCGCTCGGTCAGCGCCAGCAGGCGTTTGAGACGGTCTTTCCTCAGGCCAAGGTCCGCAAAGGGTTGCTTCTCGAAAGCGGCGCGCTGTAGCCGGAACCGCTCGTCGAGAGCATCCTGTCTTACCTGCAGCATCGTGCCCTCCCGGCCTGATTGGCCAAGTTTACATCGCAGAGCGAAGGAATCCAGCGGGAGCGATGGTGTCGTTGGGGAAGGAGGCGCGATGATGCCCCGATGCCATAAGCGGCGTTGGCGATTTTGCAGAAGGTGGTTCGGCAGGCCTTGTGCAATCCTTGGTTGCATGCTGCAATGCGGGACGGGCAAGGTTTCGACACCAAGGGGGTTCGAATGAGCGGAAAACACCACATGCTGGCAGTGGCCGGCATTTTCTTAGTAACCGGCGCGATCGGCATCCTGTCCGCGATCGTCCTGCTGGCCTTTGGACATTCGCCGAATATTGTGGGTTCCGCCTCAAGCGTGGCCTACGTCATCGGTGGCTACTACTTCCTGAAAGGGTCAAGGCCGGCGAAGATTTTCCTGACGGTCATGGCGGCTCTCGCCGCGCTGCTGGAAGCCGTCATCGGCATCCTCATGCTGAGCGATGGCCAATTGCCGATAGGCCTGTTTATCATGCTGCTGGCGGTCCTTACCGGCTATTGCTTCCATGCGCTGCAACTGTCGAAGGCTCTCAAGGCCGAATTCGATCGCCGGTCCGAGACATATCGGTTGGAGAAGGGCAAGGCCGCCCAGCGCTATTATGACGAATTGGAGCAAGGCGGCAGCGGCGAGTGATGCCTGGGAGGGAGCTATATCTCTGTATCACCTTAGTCTGACCTGTCAGGCGGTCGTGCGCGGCACTGGTGCAGATCGGCGAGATCGACCGTTGTGATCGGATGAGGGCTGCGCTACTCCAGGCCCTCACCCGGAGGTCGCTTTGACCGATTTGCCTATCCTCTCCAATCCGCGAAAAGCCGTTCCCAGTCCGGCGGCCGCCTGATGCAGGTAATGGCAGCGAGCATCCGCGCCGAGGATCCCAAGCGGCGCGTGCTGAAGGACGTGTTCGGCTTCGACGATTTCCGCCCCGGTCAGGCCGACGTCATGGACGCGCTGCTCGGCGGGCGCCATGTGCTGGCCGTCATGCCGACGGGGGCCGGAAAATCGCTCTGCTACCAGGTTCCGGCGCTCGTGCTGGGCGGGCTCACCCTCGTCGTCTCGCCGCTGGTGGCGCTGATGCAGGATCAGGTCGCGGCGCTGCGGCTTGCCGGGGTAGCGGCCGATACGATCAATTCCTCGCTCGACCGCGAGGCCAATGTCGCGGCCTGGCGCCGTGTCGCTTCAGGCCAAACGCGGCTGCTCTATCTGGCGCCGGAGCGGCTGATGACCGAGCGCATGCTCGAGGCGCTCTCCAGGCTCGACGTCAGCCTGATCGCCATAGACGAGGCGCACTGCATCTCGCAATGGGGTCCGGCATTCCGGCCCGAATATGAAGATCTGTCCCGGTTGCGCGGCATCTTTGCCAATGTGCCGATCATCGCGGTGACGGCGACGGCCGACGAGAGCACGCGCACCGACATCGCCGCTCGGCTGTTCGCCGAGCGGGTCGAGACGCTGGTGCTGGGTTTCGACCGGCCCAACATCAAGCTGGCCATCGAGTCCAAGCAGGACAGCAAGCGGCAATTGCTGCGGTTCATCGAGCGCCATGCGGGCAAGAGCGGCATCATCTATTGCCTGTCGCGCAAGAAGACCGAGGAGATGGCGGCCTTCCTCGAGAGGAACGGCGTCAGAGCGCTTGCCTATCACGCCGGCATGAGCAAGGAGGCGCGCGAGGCGAATCAAAACGCCTTCATGACCTTGTCCGGCGTCGTCATGGTGGCGACCATCGCCTTCGGCATGGGCATCGACAAGCCCGATGTCGCCTATGTCTTCCACACCGATATGCCGGGCAGCCTGGAGGCCTATTATCAGGAAATCGGTCGTGCCGGCCGCGACGGACGCGAGGCCGAGGCGCATATGCTCTACGGTCTTGGCGACATCCGCATGCGGCGGCTGTTCATCGATGACGAGGACGCCTCGCCCGAGCACAAGAGACGGTCGCATCGCCGGCTCGACACGCTGATCGGTTATTGCGAAACGGCGCAATGCCGCCGCCAGGTGCTGCTCGGCTATTTCGGCGAAGAGGCTCAAGCCTGCGGCAATTGCGACAACTGCCTCGATCAGGCGCCGCGCGCCGATGGCAGTGCCGAGGCGCGGAAAATCCTCGCGGCGGTCGCGCAGAGCGGCGAGCGCTTCGGCGCGGCCCATGTCATCGACATCCTGCTTGGCCATGAGACCGAGAAGGTGCTGGCGCGGGGCCATCAATCGCTGAGCAGTTTTGGCACCGGCGCCGCGCACAGGAAGACCGTGTGGCTGTCATTGATCCGGCAATTGGTTGCCGGCGGGTTCCTGATGCCGGATCCCGAGGGCCATGGCGGTCTCGCCATCTCCGAAAGCGGCCGCGCGCTCGGCCGCAGCGAGGTTGAATTCCGGTATCGCGTCGAGAACCGCGACCCTCTCACGCGCGGCAGGAAGCGTTCCGGGGAAGGCTCTCCCGCCGATGCCGAGGGCGTGGATGCCTCGCTGCTGGCGGCGCTCAAGGCGCTGCGGCTGCGGCTGGCCAAGGAGCGTCAAGTGCCGGCCTATGTGGTGTTTTCCGACCGCACGCTGATCGACATGGCCGCCCGCCGCCCGCGCGACCTCGACGCCTTCACCGAGGTGAATGGCGTGGGCGGGGCGAAACTCAAGGAGTTTGGCGAGGTTTTTCTGGCCGCGATCGCGGCGCATCAGTCCGACGGGGCAGGCTGAGGATCAGGCTTGGCGATGGGACTGCCTTCAGCTGCTGTTAGGCTACCCCGCCTCCGCCGAAACGACGGCCACCGCCATACTTCCGACGGTGTACCGATTGTTTGCGGATCGAACTTACCCACCCGCTCTCTTCTCCCAGACGACGACATGCGTCTTCGGCAGACGGGATCTGAGGCGTTTCTATGGGATTGTCATTTGAGGATGATGTAGAGCGGGATGAGGATTGCCAAGGCGGCGACGCCAATAGGTTAGTGATCATGCGCCGCCGCAGCGACGTGTCGGAATCTACGCAAAACCCGCCCCTCATTATTGCGCCAACTCAGCATCGCGTAATCAAGGCGCGAGCGCAGCAATCGGCTAAATTAGATGCTCAGGTTAGTCCGGCAGAGGATTATGAAGGCGCGAACGGCTACGTGGCCTCGTCCACCAGAGCAGCGCCGGCCCGATAGCGATGCAGCGGCTCGGCGTCCTTGCAAGAGTTGCCTGATGGCGCCGAGCCTAACCGGCGAGAGACTGGTAGGGGGCACGGCATCCCGCTGGCCAGGATGATCATGCGCCTTCCTCCAATAGAAGCGAAGTTATCCGAATGAATGAAATAGGAGGTATCCTTAGCGCGACCACGTCAGCGCCTCGCCAGCATGATCAACGCGGCTGAAACGATCGCCATCACGATCATGAACAGCGCACCGACCTCAGCCAATTTATACATCAGGGGGTCAGTGGGGAGCGGGTCGTTCGCCATGCGAGCGATCAACCGTCGGGCACGTTCGTCCTCTTGGCGAGTTTCAGATTTCGCCTTGCACGCATCAAGCAACTCTTGGGCGTAGAGTTGTCTGGAGTCTTCCGAAGCGACCTGCGAATTGGTGTCCAACCAAACTTTGAACAAGTCGGGCTTGATGCGCATGGTAGCGTAGCTTAGCCCCTCCAAGCTCTCCATATGCGTCGCATCGAAATTCGCGTGCCACTCTTCCCAAGTCGGGGGCATATCATCGGCACCAGGAAGTTGCCGGATAAGTGGGTAATCTTCTGGGGTGTAGACCGGCAATACCCGCACCACTTTCTAACCCGCCAAGGCGCGCACGATGGCGAAGCCCACGCCGGTCGCAAGGCCCGTGGCGAGGCTTTCGGCAATGCGGATGACAAAGGCGCCGTAGCGCTCGCGCAAACACGCTGGCGGGGCTCTCAGGACAGCAGGAATGTCGAAAGTGACGGTTGTTATTGATGTTGTGGCGGAGAGGGAGGGATTCGGTTTCACGCCTATCCTGCTGAAAATGCTAATCTTTTCGCGCTTTTTGTTACGCAGTTTGTTACACTGCTACAACTGCGATTTACAATCGCTCTTTTGAGCTCGCCTGCCCAATCCATCTTATCTGTCGAAACCGACGCAATGGCGCGGCGGTGGATTGGGTCACTCTGTCATAGTATCCGCGCTTCATTAAGTTGACGATGCCGTTTAGACTCGGAGCTGATCCTTTCCGGTCGATCACCAGGATTTGGCGCGCGACCCGGCACCGGCGGTTCGTCTTTGTACGTTTGTGTCATCCAGGCCGGATCAACTCGGCCATCAGGCTTCTCACGACTTATGCATGCGTTTCCCACTTTTATTAGCATTCGGTGCGAACCCGCACCCTGCACCAAACCTGCGACGCCTAAGCTATCGTCCTCGACTTGAGCGTTCCCTGCTTCTCGTGGAAGACGCTAAATTCGCTCGTGCGTTATTGCCGGCCAGCAAAGGCTGCGGGTCGGCGGTGAGGGTGTCGAGGAGCGGCGGCCGTTCCCTTTCACTCAATAGTGCCGCCGGCGCCTGGATGGTTTCCACGACGCCGCCCCCGCAATCGTAGCCGTTGTGATGATCATCGTGCATGCGCTGAGCTGTTGGGGACATGCTGATGGCGGTGCCGGAAGCACCGGAGACATGTGATATCTCGGCAGCGGGCAGAGCGGCTTCTCTGTCGCTGCACAGGAAAGCGTAGAGTTCCTTCACGCAAATGCGGGCGTCCTTCTTGTCTTTTTGAAAGGGCGGGACGAGGGGCAACCTGATATCGGCCTTTTGGTAGAACGGACTGCGCTCTTCGTACAGCTGGTCAACCTTCTGCTCGATGTCGGCGCCTTGCAGCAGCGGCCGGCTGGTGTCCCTCTCGAGGCGCCTGCGGAGCTCTTTCAGCTCGGGTGTCGAGCCAGATCGACCTCGCCTTATTAAGAATCAGGGCTTGATTGGACTCCTTGCCAAAGCAGCCGCCGCCGGTTGCGATGACGATGGGGCCTCTCTCCAGCTGCTTGGCGAGCTCTTTGGTCTCCAGGTCCCTGAAGTGCGCCTCGCCACGGCCAGGGTCGGCGAACATCTCCATCAGATTGCCGTGATCGGCGACGATATGCTTATCGATGTCGACAAACTCCACCCCCAACTCCTTGGCAAGCTGGGCGCCGATGGTCGACTTGCCGCTCGCCGGCATGCCGACGAGCACGACCGGCCGCGTACCGAGGGCCGCGAGGATCTCGCCGGCTTGCGGCGAGCGAGCGACCGCAATCTGTTGTCTTGCGACGATGGGCGACCTGGAGGTCCCTGCCGCCCTCGACCTGCTTTCTCCTGACGAGTCCCAGTGTAATATCTCCCAGGCACCACGGGGAATGGGGACTAGCTGTGAGCTCTGCGCGCGGTGCGCGAGCTCGGCCCGATAACTGGCCGGCGTAGGGAACTCGACCTCGAAGCGATAGTTCTGCGCGGTTCTGAACGCCGTGTGAACGCCGCGTAACCGCGGCCTGTCCATCCTGATGACCCAGTTGGTGGTCTCGACCTCGCTGCAGTCCCGCTCCTCGAAGGCCAGTGCCGCCTTCCTGAAGGCGCGCGTAAAAGCCTCGTCCGGGATCTCGAAGACATGGCGCACGGCATTGGTGACCAGTTGGGCCTCCGGCGCCGTGCTCACGCTCTGGCCGGTCAACTCGTCGGCTATCCAGACCTGCCCGCCCGACCGTTGGTCAAGATGCGGCACCTTCACCTCGATGCCGTCCTGCCGCAAAAGCTCGGCAACCGCATGCACAATTTTTGGTAATCGCGCTTTCTTGCGCTTCGGCGGGGGCGGCTTCGAGCCTGGCCCGCTCAAGGGCCTGTTCGCTGCTCAGCGTTATCGTGCTGGCGCGGTCGTCTTCGGCCGAGATTGCTAAGGCGCTGAGCAGAATGCGCTTTTCGACGGCGAGTCTGATCGAGGCCTCCATGACCGATGCCGCCAGCGTGGGGTTGTCCTTCAGATCCGCCAGGCTGCCATCGACGTCGAACCGGCCCTGGTGGAGCTTTGCCGCCTGCGCCTTGACATATGGCGCCGACTTGAAGCCCGGCCTCTGCTCCAAGAGCCGCTGCAATTCGGTGGTTTTTTGCATGAACACCCGCGCACCGGTATCGGACTTGTAGGCGTCAGTGCCGACCTTGATGCCGACGCTCAACAGATTGATGGCGCTTTCATGCAGCTTGACTTCCGACTGCTCATGAGCCGGCTCGCTATTGAGCTGCAGGTTCCAGTCCTGGAGCTCGGCCACTAACAACGCGGCCAGTTCGCAGGCCACCGGATGCCTGGCGGCCTTGCTGTCTTCCCTCGCCCTGGCGATGAGCTCATGGAGGGCCTGGCCATCCGGCCGATCTTCCTGCAACAGTGCGCGGATGTCGGCCTTGAGCTCATTATGAATGCCCTCGTAGGTGCCGAAGATGGCACGCTCGGCAAACCAGCGTTGCGCCTCCAGCGGCTGCGCCAGCACGTTGCGCTGCAGGCAGCTGTAGGTCTCCAGCACCAGCCCGGTGGCCGACAGGATCTGCTTGGACCGGGTGAACTGGTAGCCGCTTTTCTCAATGGCCGGCGTGTGCGACTTCGGCGGCTTCATCGAGGCGATGCCGCGCGCCTGCAGCTGCGCGTCGAACTGGCGCACATGCTCGTAAAGGCGAGGCTGGTCGCCAATGATGACGACGGTGTCGCCATCAAAATCGCCGTCGAGCATTTTTTGTTCGACGCTTGGAACCGCAACCAAAGAGCCGGGCGCGAACACCTCCGTCGCCTGCAGGATGCCGACGCACTCGAGCGCGGTGTCGGCCTTGACCCGGTCCTTTTCCTCCAGCCAGTACGAATGGCACTTTACGTCCTCGGCAGACATCACGACCCCGCGCTCGGCGAAGTCCGCCGGCCACATTTCGTCGGGCACAACGATCAAGATGCCTTTGGCAAAGAAGGTCGGATCGTCGGCGGCAAGCCCAGCCCCCGACCTGTGCGCGAAGTTGAAGCTATATTGGAAGGCCACGCACCGATCCAGGAACGCCGCGGTCCGGTCGCCATCGCGCGCCGACCTGACCCGGTCGGCGGCGAACGGGCGCAGGTTGGGCTTGTCATAGGGGGAGCGTCCGACAAGCACGCCAGCGTCACGGGTCAAGGTCTTGCTCTTGCCCGTCGGCACATGCAGGCATTCGTCGCTGGACGGCACGGCGATAGCGCTCGAACCCTCGATATGCCCGCCCGTGACCGTCCGGAACAGCTCCTCGGCGGTGAGGCTTTGATGGGTTTCGAGCCAAGCCTGAGCCTTCTCGCGGGTCTCCTGTGCTACCTCGACGCTACGCGGATAATGTTGCAGCGCCGAGGGCGGTACCGCCGATTGCCTTTTATCGGCATAGGCAGGCATCCGCTCGGGAGCGTCGTGGCGAGCCCGGGCAATGGACGGCATGCGCTCGGCCAGTGAGGCCCTAATGAAGCCGCAGCCGTCATGCGGCCGCAAGGCGATCTCGCCGTCTCGCCCCTCGAACCGGAAGGGATGCACTGCGCCTGCGGGATGGTCGGGCAGAAGGGACAGCTTGAAGCACCCTTCCAGCGCATAATCATGGGGGCCAATGTCGGGGATGCCCGGCGGCGCGGCAAATCCGCGGCGCTGGGTATAGTAATAGGCTTCCTTGAACGGCGCCCAGGCCCGCGACAGCTGCTCAAAGGCCGTACCCGGAGCCGTCTCGGCATAGGGGATCGCCAAAAGCTTGCCGCTTGGGGCCTCTGCGGCCGTGAAAGGCAGGTGAGAGGCAAGCTGGTTCAGGCTCTTTTGCGGCGGCTTCAGTTTGCTGCCGCCGAACAGGTCCATGCGGTAGGGCACGCCCTCCACGGTGAACGTGCGTGTCAGCATGGCTCCAGTCGGAGTTCCCTTTAGCTGCACCGCCACCACCTTCACCGCGCCCGAGGTCAAGCGGTGGAAAATGGAATAGCGCAACTCGGCTTCGCTGGCCAGCGGCCGGCCTTGCATGTCGACCACCGGCAGCCGCATCAGTCCGGCATCGCCTTGCGGCGGTCTCGGCTCGTGGTCCATGGCCTGAAGGACCCGATGGACATCGAAGCTGGAGGCTGCATGCTGGGCCTGGATCATCGATGCGTTCTGCGCCATGAAGGTGTCGAGCGCTTCGAGCGGCTCCTTCGCCTCGATCTCGGCGATCACGCTCGAGTTCGCGCACCGCCTCGGCGCGCGCCGCGGCGCTCCTTCCTCGGCTGATGAACACTGCCGATCATAGATTCGACTGCCAGCCTCAAAGCCCCATCGTCGTGCATAATATGGGCTGGCCTCGCTACATTCGAAGGGGATCGAAGGCCGATCCCACGGTGCGGTGAAAGAAGCTGCAAGCGGCTTCCAAGACTAGGTGCGAGCACCTCGATCTCATTGTAGGCCCGTCATCGGATCATATGGAAATCGGTGAGCTTCATCCGCCGGCCTTTTACAACGTGGTTTGGTCGATCCTCTAGGGGATTACGCAGTCTTAAGCCAGCATTAATACCTTAGACGCGACACTAGGAATACTTTTACTATTCGCTAAAGCTCGATGCTATTTGACGAGGACTGGTCTTGCGTTTGCAGTTTTCTAGATGAGAGGGCTAAAGGACATTAGCGTCGGGACCAAGCTCTCGTTGGGCTTTGGGCTGGCGCTGCTGTGCGTCGTGGCCGTGGGAGTATTTGGGGTCGCGCAACTGCGATCACTCAACAAGGTCACGAGCGAGATCACCAGCGTTTGGTTGCCCCAGGTCCAGATCGTCGGCGAGATGAAGCGCAACCTCGCGGAACACCAGCTCTATGCGACGTTGCGCGTGCGCACTGCCGAGGCTGCGCAGATAGCCGGCATTGAGAAGGAGATGGCGAGGGAAAGCGACGAAATACTGCAAGGTCGGCGCGCCTATCGCCGGAGTGCCGGATCGCTGGCCGAGCAGCAGCTGTTCGACCAGTTCGTCAACCTATGGACGGCCTACGAAGATTCCCTGACATCGATTTTCCCGCTCCTCGAAACAGGAGGGCGAACAATGGCTGTCAAGGAGTTCGAGACGGTATCGCTCCCGACCGTTGCCGCCGCCACGCAGCGATTGGACGACCTGCTGGCCCTCACCAACGAGCGCAGCACGGCCGCGGCGGTGATGGCGGACAGGACCTACACCGTTGCGCAAAGATTGACTTGGCTGGCAGTTCTTTTTGCCGCCGGGTGTCTTGGTGGGCTTGTCGCCTGGATACGCCACAATGTCAGCAAGCCGATCCTCGCCGTGACCGAGGCGATGCGTTGCTTGGCGCAGGGCGAGCGCCGTTCGAGTCTCATTGCGCTGAAAAGGGATCGGCAGGACGAGGTTGGAGTGCTGTTCTCGGCCTTTGCCGGCTACCGGGCCAGCCTGGAGCGCAGCGATGCCTTGGCCCGAGAAGCCGAGCTGGAGCGGCAGCAATTGGCCGCGGCCGCCGCCAATATGCCCGTAGGGCTTTGCATGTTCGATGCGGAGAGGCGGCTGGTTCTGTGCAACCAAAGCTACGCCGATCTCTACCATGTGCCGGAGCCCCTGACTCGTCCCGGCACGCCGTGGATCGATTTGATGCGGTTCCGGATCGCGGCGGGCCTCTATGCCGGCCATGACCCGGAAAAGTATGTGCAGCAGCTGACGGAGACCATCGATCGCGCAGAGCGGACGGTGAGCCTGGTGGAACTCAGGGACGGACGCACCATCGACCTCATCCATCAGCCACTGCCGGGCGGCGGGTGGCTTGCCACTCACCATGACGTGACCGACTTGCGGCGGAGCGAAGCCAAGATTTCATACATGGCGCGCCACGACGGACTTACCGAGCTTCCAAATCGCATATTGTTCCGCGAACGCGCCGAGGAGGCTTTGGTCGAGATGCGGCGTGATGGTAGCAAGATTGCTTTCCACTGCCTCGATCTCGATCATTTCAAGATGGTCAACGACACGCTGGGGCACCCGGTTGGCGACGCCTTGCTGAAGGAGGTCGCCGCCAGACTGAAACAGGTGGCCCGTGAAGGCGACACCGTGGCAAGGCTCGGCGGCGATGAGTTCGTGATCATTCAAACCGCGGTTGATCAGCCGGTCGAGGCGACAGCTCTTGCCCAACGGGTCATTGATGGGCTGAGCGCACCTTATGTCGTCGATGGCCACGGGGTTATGATCAGCGCCAGCATCGGCATCTCGATCGCGCCGGACGATGGCATTGACGCCGACCAACTTCTCAAGACCGGCGACATGGCGCTCTACCGGGCGAAGGCGGAAGGCCGCGGAACCTACAGGTTCTTCGAACCGGAAATGGATGCGCGCATGCAGGCGCGGCGGTTTCTCGAACTCGACCTGCGCGAAGCGGTGGTGCGGCAGCAGTTCGAAATCTACTACCAACCGCTCCTCAATCTCGACCGCGGCGAGGTCAGCTGCTTCGAGGCGCTGCTGCGCTGGCATCACCCGACGCGCGGCATCGTATCCCCGGGAGAATTCATCCCGCTGGCCGAGGACATCGGCCTCATCGTCCCGATCGGTGAATGGGTTATCAAGCAAGCCTGTCTCGACGCGGCAAGCTGGCCCGGTAGCATCAAGGTCGCCGTCAATCTGTGCCCGGCGCAATTTCGCAACGCGCGCTTGCTCTCCACCATCGTCGAGGCATTGGATATCTCGGGACTGCCCCCCAGCCGGCTTGAGCTTGAGATCACCGAGACAGTGCTGCTGGCCAACAGCCAGGCGACTCTCTCGATGCTGCAACATATCCACATGCTCGGCGTTCATATCGCGATGGACGACTTCGGAACCGGATATTCGAGCTTGAGCTATCTGCGCTCGTTCCCATTCGACAAGATCAAGATCGATCAATCCTTCATCACGGACGCCGGAGATATCGACAGTTCCGTCGCCATCATTCGAGCGGTCACGAGCCTCGGCAACAGCCTCGGGATGCAGACCACCGCCGAGGGCGTCGAGACCGTGGAGCAGCTGGAACGGGTCCGAAGAGAAGGCTGCACCGAGGCGCAGGGCTTCCTGCTCAGCCGCCCGCTGCCCGCGCGGGACATCCCCGCGATGCTGGAGCGGACCCGCGCCGTGGTGGCGGGCGAGATCATTGAGACCGAACCCGAAACGTCAGGCGAGCGAGACACGGACAAGCCGGGCAGGCGTCGCAGTAGGGCGTCTGTCCCCGCCTAACCGGGATGCAAGCGAAAAACAGTGCCAACGAACATGAGTTTGCCGGCCTAGTTCAGGCCGCCACTCGGATCATGTCGATAGCGGGTGTGTAGGTCGGCGCGGCTCGAAATTAGGTGTGCTGAGCGCCGGTCAAAGTGGGATTAGCTTGTCATATCGATTATGGGATCCAGGTTGAACCCGACTTGCAGGACTCTGCTCGTAACCGAGCAGATCAACCTCACATTCGGTCGCTGCTCTTCACGGCTGCACCAACATCCCGCCTACGGCCGCTGGGCTCGGGCGACGAGACCATTCTGAGTGAGCGGCGTTTTATATACCCGTTCGGTCGTCAGTACCTTGCGTTCACGACAGATACGCCGGCGATCCTCCTGCTCCGGTGTTGGCTCTTTGACCATTGCACATATGCGCGGTTCGCCTCGCTTGAAGGCAAGGAGAGACGAGCGTTTCACCATCGATCTTATCGGTTTTGGCTCGGCGACTGCGACGAGACACTGCGATAGAAGCGGGATCAACGACGTAGCTCTCGATCCCCGCCTTGCTCAGAACCCGATGGATCCAGGAGCCATCGAGCCCGGCTTCCTGGATAGCGACGACGGGGAAGTCTGGCCCCATGCGTGCTCTTGCCTTCTCTCGCACGCTATCGAAGCGACGGAACAAGGCGGATAAATCACCACTGGGGACACTGTGTTTCGACAACTTCTCGCCGCCACCTGGCGACAACGACGAGATCAGCCAGGTTGAACGGCTGAGCTCCAGCGATACGAAGATTGCGCCCAGACCAGTCCGGATAGCAGTCAGAGTTTCGGATCGGTCGGCCACTACATGCATGGTGTTCCTCCGCGGGGTGTTTGTTAGCAGCGTCACTCTGCCAGAGCACGCGCCGCTATCCATCCGTCGCCATGGGATCTGGTGATTGTTCATGTCGCCGATTCCCGCGAAGGAACGCCACCATGACCAAGATTGAAAGTAAGACCGCCAGCGCTGCCGTCAAAGACATTCTGCTTTCAGACCCGGACGGACTTCACGAAATGATCCGTGCGGTGATGCAGGAGGTGCTCGAGGCCGAGATGGACGACGGTGGAGGAGACCATCGAGCGCACGCTGACCTTCTTTTGCCTGCCGCGCCAGCATCACAAGCATCTCAAGAGCACCAACATGCTTGAACGGCTCAATGAGGAAATCCGCCGGCGCACCTATGTCGTGCGCATCTTCCCCAACGCCGAAAGCTGCCTGCGCCTCGTCAGGGCGCCGGCTGTCGAAACCAACGAAAACTGGATGGAGGCCCTACATCAACATTGACGACCTGCGCGAGCACAAGAAGCTCGCTCTACGCCAAGCCGCATGACCAGCATCGTGGCCGCCCCATTTTGCAGAACTTGACGCACACAACCGCCACTTCGAGTTTACCGACCGCACCGAGTCATCCACGCAAAGACCTGCGCAGCGTCAGCTTCAGAGCTTGGTCCCACCGGCTGAACGCCAAAAAAGCGGATCTTGGCCATCGGAAGCGCCCTCAACCGACTGAGAGGTTTCGGCTTATGCGATGCGACTGGCAGTCCTGCGCTCCGGGGACAAGGCCGTGGCGGCAGAAGATCCCCTGGACATCAGGCGATGTCCGGAAGGCAGCATCGTAGTAACGGTTTTTACGCCGCTCGCGGCACGCGCGAGGTGAACGTCGCCCGGGTGACCGACACGCTGGTGCCGTCAATATCGCTGATAATCTCCACCCTGGCCTCCAGTTGTTTCACCAGTGCTTCGACGATGGCTGTTCCAAGTCCGGTAGCCGGTACGTCGTTGGCGATCTTGCCGACGCCATTGTCCGAAACCGTCAGTTTCCAGTCACTGCCCGCGGTCTCGTAGCTCACCTGGATGCGAGCGCCGGTTCTCTTCTTGGGGAAAGCATATTTGATGGCGTTGAGCACGAGTTCGGTGACAATTAGTCCCAGACTGACTGCCCTTTGCGAATCTATCCTGCCGCCTTCGGCCATTACGGTGACCGTGATCGGCTGGGCTTCGCCGACCATCGACGAGGCGAGGCTGCTGCACAATTTCGGTAGGTAAGAGCCGACATCGATCTCGTCGACGCCGGCGGAGGTGTGGAGATGGCGTTGCACCTCGGCCACGGACAGAACGCGCTGATGGGCGTCCTTGAGATGCTGGCGCGTCTCTTCCGACGTCACCGAGCGTGCCTTCAGCAACAGGATCGAGGCAATGATCTGCAGGCTGTTGGCAACCCGATGCTCCATCTCGCGCAGCAGGACGTCTTTCTGCCGAAGCAGGTCTTCGGTGCGACCGAGCAGTTCTTCCTTCTCCCGCTCGATGATACGACGGGCCGTTATGTCATTGAAGGCGAGAAGGATGGTGATGGCCGAACTATGGTCGTAAAGCACCTTGCGGGCATTGAGCAGCATGGTGCGACGGCCGATCCGCGTTCCTGAGCCATGCTTGCCTCCCTCTATCCCTTGATCTGGATCTTCTTCGGCCGATCCGCCTCCGGCCGGTGCAACTCGACTTCGAGCAGCCCGTTGGCGAAACGCGCCTCGACCCGTTCCGGGTCGACGCGGAATGGCAATTGCACTGTCCGGGAGAAGGTCCCATAGGCGCGCTCACGGCGGTGCCAGACGGATTTCTCGTCCTCCGTTCGAGGCTCGCGCGTTCCCTTCAATGTCAGAATGTTCTCGCGCACCGTGAGGCCGATTTCGTCAGGTGATATCCCCGGCAGTTCCGCGGCCACCGCCACGCTGTCCTCGCCAGTCCAAAGATTGATCGGCGGAAACTCCTGAGCGGCGCTGGCGGTCAGCCCGGCCAAACGCTGGTTTACTTCCTGTTGCATGCGCCGCATTTCCACAAACGGATCGAACCCGATGCGGCCGAAATCCGACAAAAGCATGTACATCCTCCTATGATTCACGACCTTGCATGATTGCCACGCGCGACACGTGCGTGCGCACCGGAAGCGGAATCGATCGATGGCAACAGGAGGGGCGATCAGCACAGAGACCGAGCGGCCCGATCGCGCAACCTCGCAGAATGCGAGAAAGAGGGGTTCGGGCAGACGCCGGAACACATCCTCCTTGCGAAGCGACATGAACCGAACTCGATCCACCGTAGGGCCGGACCGTCATTCCCGTGCCAGGACCCGATAGCGGCATCCGGCTTTATCATTAGGTGGCCCCAAATGGCCTTTCACGAGGTGATCTTTGACATTCCACCAGTCACCTCTTCGGCAACAGCGGGGTCCCTTCGAATCCGTAGCCACGTTGCCTCTAGTCGCTGATTTGGCTTCCCTTTGCGCAACTGTCGGGATCGACGAAGCGTCCCGAATTGCACCGCGGTTCGATCAACTGATCGCAGGCGACGCGCCGCATCGTCATGGTAGCTGACGAATGAATCGGCATGACACGTCGCAGTGACCGAGACATCAAGCCAGCACCTATGTCGGCTTGCCGCAAGTCAAAAGAATCCAGCCCTGCGTGCCGCGTTCGCTGACCTTCGCCAGTGACGCCATTTGCATTTCGGCCGGACAGATGGGCACAGACATGTGCAATTCCCGCATCGCCCATTATTGGAACTCACAAGGCGGCGTTCTTTCCGTCTTGGCGAGCAGCGGGCCAACGCGTTACCGGCGGTGATCTTCCTGCAGCTTTAAATCAGTCGCCACCAACGACGAAATCAGATTTGGCCAGCACGCCGGCAATCCTGGCAAATCCCACAATGCTTGCCGCGCCTGCTCGGGTGTCATCTGTCCGGCGATCGCTGCGTTGCTGCTTCTCACCGCGCAACTGAATACCGGTCCCCGACGCGCTTTTGGCCACTGATTCAGGAATACGAGCGCTTCGCGCACTGTGTTGATGTCGTGACGACGTCGTTGGTCTTAACCTGGACCGGCGATAGGAAAGCCAGACCGGTTATTCTTACCTCCCTGCGATCGCACGCTGGATCTTTCATTCGGTGGTTGGTTGCGTGACAGGTTTCGAACGTTAGGTCTTGTTTTCTCTGGAAGATCGGGCTGTACGACATAATCCAAATGTTGCGACGCAGCGAAGGCTTCTGCTGGTTCCCGAGTTGAAAAAGCCAGTTGCACCTGGATGAGTGTGTCGCCGCCACCCAATAGCCCATCAGATGTTCAATGGCAGGCGGCGTCCGACGCTCGAACAGCAAGCGCCACGGCCGGCGGGTAGCCGATGCCACAGCTTTGGAGCTGCCCCGGATACTATTATAAGACCGATTGACGCGGGGCTCGACGCGTTTGCGGCAAATAAGCTCGAGTGTGGACAGAGATGTGACGTTCTATTGAGTCGCTGACCCAATCGGTAGCGACCTGGTGATCCACGCAACCAATTCCGGTCGTTTCTGTCACTAAGAACTCGATATTCGCTATTTGCACCTCGAAAGTCGCATAATTGGCAGTGAGAAACTCAACGCGTTGTGAGGATGGCATAGAGAAGCAGTAGCCCCTTCTCTAGTCTCGCTACGGGAAAAATTCTGGAAAATGGGTCTGCTTGGCTGGACGCAGAACGCTGTGGTTATTCAGCCGGCATTTCTGAAGCCTCTCCAAGACAAACAGCTTGCCTTCGCGCACGCTGTCTTCGAGCGGCTTCGGCTTCGCCAGATGCGCCGCAATCGCGCTGGCCAGCATGCAACCTGTCCCGCGCATCGATGTGGCAAGGCGCGGTGCATCGAAGCGGATGGGTTCGTGCCCGGAGCGTAACAGAATATCGGTCGACCGGGTTCCCGACGCATGCCCACCCTTGATCAGCAGGGCTTGAGGGCCGGCGGCCAGCAGTCTTTTTCCTTGTTGGAGCGCTCCGTCCTCATCCACTGCCAGTTCGGAGCCACTAAGGAGCGCCAGTTCAGGGAGGTTGGGCGTGACAATGCAGCAAAGCGGCATAAGATCGCGCTTCATGGCAGCGATAGCGCCTGCTTGCAGAAGTGCGCGGCCTGAGGTGGAGGCCAGCACAGGGTCGAGTACTGCGGGGACATGCGGAAATTTGCGCAGCACTGCGGCAACGGCAACAATGATCTTGGCAGTCGCCAGCATGCCGATCTTGATTGTGGCCACGTCGTTGGCCTGCAGCGCGGCGCACATCTGATTGGCCACCAGGCTAGGTGGCGGATAATAGATTTCGATCACGGCGTCATGCGTTTGCACCGTTAGCGCTGTGACGGCGAGACAGGTGCGCACGCCAATGGCAGAGATCGTCTCGATATCGCGTGCAATTCCAGCACCGCCACTGGAGTCCGATCCACCGACGACAAGCACATGTGGTTCTCGCCTCAGCGCCATTGGTCCGTCTTTTCGATCCATTCTCGCGTGCGCGCCTCGGGGTCGTCGTTGAGCGTGATGTCGGTCACCACCGCCGCGCTGTCCGCGCCAGCCGCAAAGACACCGTCGAGCCGCTCAGGGTTGAGGCCACCAATGGCGACCAATTGAAACGGCGCGACCTGGCGCTTCCATTCGCTGATCCGTTCGACCCCTTGCGGCGCCCATTTCATCTTCTTCAGGATGGTCGGATAGATGGGTCCAAGCGCTATGTAGTCAGGCTCGGCGGCCATCGCCGTTTCCAGCTCCTGATGATCATGTGTGCTCAGTCCGAGCCTTACGCCGGCTGCCCGTATCGCCAAGAGGTCAGCGGTCTGCAAATCCTCCTGGCCGAGATGTATGAAGTCGCAGCCTTCCTCGATCGCCAGCCGCCAGTAATCATTGATGATCAGCTGGCACCGGTATCGAGCGCACAAAGCCTTCGCTGAGCGGATCTCCGCGCGTAATCCGGCCTCATCCATGGTCTTTATGCGAAGCTGAACCAGATTGACGCCGAGCGGCACCAGCCGCTCGATCCAGGCAGCGCTGTCGACGATCAGGTAGAAGGGATCGAGCTTCATGAAAAAACGGCCCTGCCGATCGTCGGCGTCGATGGCACGGCGACGTCGCGCGGTTCGAGCATTCCTGAGCTGAAAGCCTCACGACCGGCCTCGACCGCCTTGCCGAAAGCACGCGCCATGCCGACGGGATCGGCCGCCCTGGCGACCGCCGTATTCAGCAGCACGGCGTCAAAGCCGAGTTCCATGACGGTGGCAGCGTGCGACGGCCGTCCCAGCCCCGCATCCACGATCAGGGGGACGCCTGGGAAATGTCCGCGAATCGAGCGCAGCGCCGTCATGTTGACCGGTCCCAAGGCGGAACCGATCGGTGCGCACCACGGCATCAGGACCTTGCAGCCCGCTTCCAGCAGCCGCTCGGCGACGACGAGATCGTCGGTGGTATAGGGGAATACCGCAAAGCCGTCCTCGCACAGGATACGGGCGGCTTCGACCAGGCCGAACACGTCCGGCTGCAGCGTGTCGTGGTTGCCGATCACTTCGAGTTTGATCCAGGTCGTGCCGAAGACCTCGCGCGCCATGCTCGCGGTGGTGACCGCTTCCTTGACGGAGTGGCAGCCGGCCGTGTTGGGCAGGATTCTCGTGCCGAGCGAGCGGATCAGCGACCAGAATTTTTCGCCGGCCCTGCCGCCCGCCATCTCACGCCGCAAAGAGACGGTCACCACCGACGTGCCCGACGCCCTGACTGCATCGGCAAGGACGGCCGGCGAAGGATATTGAGCCGTGCCGAGCAGCAGGCGGGATTGAAGCGTCGTCCCCAGAAGGTCGAACATGCTAGCCTCCCTGCATGGGCGAGAGGATTTCAATCCGGTCGCCTTCGTTCAAGCAGAACGCCGTCCGGCTGGCTTTGTGCACCAGGTCGCTGTTGACGGCGGTGGCGAGCCAGTCGCCCTCATAGTCGAGCGCGGCAAGCAATTCGGCTAGCGTGGTGGCGGTGGCAACCTCACGCGCTTCGCCGTTGACGGTCAGTTTCATGAGCAAGCTCCTTGGTTCTGTCCTGGCTGAAAACCAGGTCGGCGGCCTGGCGCGCCATGGCGGGGGCGAGGAGAAAACCGTGTCGATAAAGCCCGTTGATCGCGATGATCCCGCCGTTCGTTTCGACCCGCGGCAGATTGTCGGCAAAGGCCGGACGAACGCCGACACCGGTTTCGACGATCTCGGCCTCGCCAAAGGCCGGGTGGAGGGCATAGGCGGCACTCAGCTGCTCCATCATCGAACGTGCCGTCACCGGACCGGCGGACTGGCTTTCAACCATTGTCGCGCCGATCATGAAACGGTGGTCGGCGCGCGGCACCGCATAGAGTGGAAAGCGCGGATGCAGCAGCCTGACCGGGCGAGACAGCGAGATATCAGGCGCGCGCAGGATCAGCATTTCGCCGCGAACGCCGCGCAGCCTGTCATCGGCTGCTGCCATTCCCGTGCAGTCGATCCAACGATCGAAACCGGAAATCCGCCTGATATCGACATCGAACTGGAATTCGACACCCATGGCCGACAACCTGTCATGGAGTGCCGCCATCGCCCGGCGCGGGTCGAGATGGGCTTCGTCGGGGAACAGCAGCCCGCGGCGAAAGCGGCCGGCAAGGTCGGGCTCCAGGAACGCGATTTCATCTCCGTCGACACGCCGATGCCCCCACGTGCGACTGGCGAACCGGTCAAGCTCACCGGCATCTCGCGGCATGGCCACGACCAGTGTTCCGGCCCGTGTCACCTGATCCGGCAGTGCCGCATCCCACCAGTCGGCGGCGACGCGTCCGAGATCCAGCACCGGCTGCTCGGCGCTTTCACGCTCGCACCATGGCGCCAGCATGCCGCCGGCGAACCACGAGGCATTGCCGCCAAGGGTCTGCCGGATCTCAGCGACTGTGACCGTCGCGCCGCGGGCGGCGAGTTCGAAGGCGGCGGTGAGGCCGGCGACGCCGGCCCCTTTGACCAACACCCTCATGATGGCTCCGGCGCCTCTGGCATGAGCGCTACGCCGGTCTCGTCAGCCGGCATGTAGAGATCGCCGCCCTCGCGGTATTTCGCCGCCATCGCCGCCATGCCTTCCTTCTGGGCTTCGGCGCGGATGTCGTGGGAGATACGCATGGAGCAGAATTTCGGCCCGCACATCGAACAGAAATGTGCCAGCTTGTGCGCCTCCTTGGGCAAGGTCTGGTCGTGGAAGGACCGTGCGGTTTCGGGGTCGAGCGACAGGTTGAACTGGTCCTCCCAGCGGAACTCGAAGCGCGCGCGCGAAAGGGCATCATCCCTGGTTTTCGCTGCCGGATGGCCCTTCGCCAGATCGGCTGCATGGGCGGCTATCTTGTAAGTGATCACCCCAATCTTGACGTCGTTGCGGTCGGGAAGGCCGAGATGCTCTTTCGGCGTGACGTAGCAAAGCATTGCGGTGCCGAACCAGCCTATCATGGCGGCACCTATCCCTGAGGTGATGTGGTCATAGCCCGGCGCGATGTCGGTCGTCAGCGGCCCCAACGTGTAGAACGGCGCCTCACCGCACACTGCGAGCTGCTTGTCCATGTTCTGCCTGATCTTGTGCATGGGGACATGGCCCGGGCCTTCGATCATCACCTGGCAGTCCTTTGCCCAGGCAATCTTGGTGAGTTCTCCAAGTGTTTCCAGTTCGGCGAATTGCGCCGCGTCGTTCGCATCGGCGATTGAACCGGGACGAAGGCCGTCGCCGAGCGAGAAGGAAACGTCATAGGCTCTGGCGATGTCGCAGATCTCCTCGAAATGCTCGTAGAGGAAGCTCTCCCGGTGATGGTGCAGGCACCATTTGGCCATGATCGAGCCGCCGCGCGAGACGATGCCCGTGACCCGGTCGACGGTCAGCGGTATGTAGTGCAGCCGCACGCCGGCGTGGATGGTGAAATAGTCGACGCCTTGCTCGGCCTGCTCGATCAGCGTGTCGCGATAGACCTCCCAGTTGAGGTCCTCGGCGATGCCGCCGACCTTTTCGAGCGCCTGATAGAGCGGCACCGTGCCGATCGGCACCGGTGCATTGCGCACGATCCAGTCGCGGATGTTGTGGATGTTGCGGCCGGTCGACAGGTCCATCACCGTATCGGCGCCCCAGCGGATCGCCCACACCATCTTTTCGACCTCTTCGGCCATCGACGATGTGACAGCCGAGTTACCGATGTTGGCGTTGATCTTCACCAGGAAATTTCGCCCGATGATCATCGGTTCGCTCTCGGGATGATTGATGTTGGCGGGAATGATTGCGCGTCCGCGCGCCACCTCGTCGCGCACGAATTCGGGTGTGACGAAATCTGGGATCGCCGCGCCGAAGGCTTCGCCGTCGCGTTGCAGCTTGCCGCGCATCACCTCGCGGCCGAGATTCTCGCGGATGGCTACGAACTCCATTTCTGGCGTGATGATGCCGGCGCGCGCATAGGCAAGTTGGGTCACCGCCTTGCCCTGCTTGGCCTTGAGCGGCCGATTGCGTATCGGAAATTCCGGTGTCAGGCGCTCGCCGGTGGCGAATCCATTGTCTTCCGGCCGGACGTGGCGCCCGTCATAGGCTTCGACATCGCAACGCGCCGTGACCCATTCGTGGCGAAGCCGGGCAAGGCCTTTTTCGATGCTGGTTTGGACTGATGGATCGGTGTAGGGGCCGGACGGATCGTAGACGGTGACGGGCGGTTCGCCGGCCGTCGGATGGACGGAAATCTCGCGCATCGGCACCCTGATCTGCGGGTAGAGGACGCCGGGCTTGTGGATTTTCCGCGAGGCGGGCAGTGGTCCCGTCGACACGGCGGGGGTGAGGGCATTCATCGTGAGGCTCCTTTGCTCATGCATTGGAGACCCAGTTCTGTGCCGGAAGGATGAAAAGACGCTTCTGTAGACCTGCTGCAGCAGGACCTCGGGCGTAAACTCCCGCAAAGCGCTTGCACCGTCCCTACGCCAGTATGAACTGGATCAGGTTCAACGGGTCACTGCGCCGCGAAAGCCAGCAGTATCTCAGCCCCTTACCGGGACTCCCCTGGTGAATGCCTCAAGTTGAATGGGCCGGTGCTGCTTTGTCAAGCGCCTTCGGGCGCCTTCGGGCGCCTTCGGCCGGTGGCGACGTCCGGCGGCCGGCCGAGCGGAGAGCTCGCGCATGCATCGGGGACAAGTCACGCCCCGTAGACCAGGGCTGGAATGGCCAAAGTCTCATTCGCTTCGTGAAGGATGGAAAAACTGTATCGGCCATGTGCGTCGAGATCGACCGAGTAGCTCAGGCGGTCACGGATGTGGTTATCCTGGTCGAAGGCGACGATTTGCGGCTTCAGCGAGGTGATTTGCACCACGTCCAGGTAGATGGAGTTGCAGATATGATCTGGTCGTCGGGCTGGCAGGTGCAAGCGGCCGCTCTATTCAGGATGCGGCATCGGCGGCGTTCCCGATACCAATGATATCTTGCGGGCAACTTATGCAATCACCGGCTTCGTAAAACCCGACGGCGGCGGCCGTGTCCTGGCGCTGAGGATGTGCCGCTGTTCCAGCAGAGAAATCGCGTGGGCGCGGAGTTTTCGCTCTGCGAGGAAGAGTTGACGCAATCGTTTAGCTTGCTTGCAGTTCGTAGAGACCCGCCTTTGAAAGCAACTAAGCTATTGCATTGATATGTTGGTGCGCGATCGATCGCTACATAGCCGGCCGCCATTATCCGAGTATTGATCCGCCGGTGTTCGTGTTGCCGTATATGGCAATCCCTGCGAGATCGTCGCGGCCGGATCGGCCGCACCCTCTAGTCATAAAAGGGGAAGCGACCGAGAATTCCGCTGCCGAAAACTTCTCTGGCTTGGCTATGCATGCGGTAGATGAGATCGCCGCCTACCGCGACCTGGTCGAGGAAGGCATCGACGCCCAGTTCGGACAGCCTGGTTATCGCAATGCGTTAGCGGCTCAGACTTGCGGTCTCGAGAGCGGCCTTTGGGGGTCACCTCTTTTTTGTTTCAGAGGTTGGAAGACGGCTGCTCGTTACCCAATAGAAATGGCGACTACGGAACGCGATCGATCGCGGCCATCAGGAAACACCTGTCTTCGGCTCAACCTCGACATGGCGTCCGATCGACCGCAGATATACAGCTATCTCGTCCATGAGATGATCGCGTTCGCCGTAGATCTCAGCAATCCTGCGCAGCTGTGGCTCGACGGACCTCCGTTGCGCCGGCGTCAAATCAGCATCGCCAAAGACATATCCCAAGTTGCCAATCGCGCAAATGTTGCAGCCGGCCTCCACAACTGCTTGCACGAATGCCGGAATGTCTTTTTCTTGCATAGTCTTCATGTCGAACCTCTCGTGAATGGCGTGCTTGCGCGCCCATGCTGCCTTTTCAGCGTGTCCTCTGGGCGGCGCAAGCCTTGAGCGTAATTGTGCCGGGCAACCTCGACTATCCCGTCTGCCACGCTCTTTAGAGTCGGTGGGGTCTGGTGATTGCAGGCTGGGCCACTCAAAAGCCTGCAAGAAGAAAGTCATGGCGACCATTGCTCAAGATCGCGAGGGTGCGTGCAAGACCTTCCGTTGGCAGTCATGCACGCTCACCCAGCAACTGGGTATTGAGCAACTGGGTCTCACGTCGCGGGTCTCGTGTGCTTCACAGCCGAAAATAAGGTACCACCGTGGCTATTCTCAAGTGCAGGCTACCTCTTCAGGACACGGCGGAGTGCCTTCCGACGCACCCCTGGTGCAACGTGCGACCTAACGAGACACATCTCGTTCGCGTTCCCTCGACCTTTCTTCGTATTGCTGCTTGCCCTGCGATTTCAGGCCCTCTGCTAGCTTCTCGGCCGCTCTTTGGCCTGCAATGTCACTATTCAAGATCATATCCGACATCCCTGGATGGTCATAACCGTAATGCGCATGCAGTTTCCCTCACGAGCAGCGCCTATCCGTCGATTAGTTCGTCTTCCGGAACCCGAAGCCCTTTTTATCCGGCGTACCTATCCACCATTCAACCGGTATACCTTTCCCAACTTTGGCGGACCATTTACCTCAGGCATGATCATCTCGCGTGACATTTTTTTTTGGCGCCATCATCGCACGTGGCATTTTCTAAAAACCAAGACGTGTCAATTTGTAAAATCAAGGATGCGGCCGCGCCCGTTGCGAGGATTTGCAGGTAGCTCTTCAGCCCCAACACGATGTGTGAGGCGGCGGTGGAAAAGGCAACCGACGGCGTCGACGCGTCCTTTGATGATCGCAAGCGATATGCTTCGTCGCGAGCCCAGATTGCGGTCTCGGGCACAAGGCGAGATCACAGTTCTGCGATCTGTGGTAACGCGAGCCCGCAAAGCGCCGCTGCGGCCACCGCTTTTGGAATCTGGACGAGATTCGTCGTCGTCTGAGATCAGTTGATCGAGCAGTTCGCGCGCGCGGGACGCGCTTGCGGTGCAGTCTCTCCCGCGAGCTCGCCCGTGACCTTCTCATCGACGACATCCGAGAGCTGCGCGGACGGCCCTATGACCTCGTCGCTGTCGCCGGCGGCTGGAAGCACCTGACACGGCCGGCCTATGCCGATGCCATCCGCGCCTGCGGAAGCAGCGGGCGTGCCGTGGACCTGACGTGGTCGGACGTGCTGATGCTGATGTGCATCGGCACTTCCAGCCGATTACCCGCGCCGAATTGTCGTCGGTTTTCGGGAAGTAATCAGTCGCGACCTGATCGGCCATCTGCGGCACCGGCCTGATCGCGTCGAACCCGCGCAGTCCGACGCCCGGCGCTCCCTACACCTATGTGACGACAAAAGCGTCCTGCTCGAGTTCGGCCTCGACACGCTTCGCGATCTCCCGGACTGCGAGGCGCTCGAGGATGCCGGGCTGCTGAGCAGAGATGAGCTGCTTGCTGGTGAAATTATGCCAGAGTTGGCTAGTGGCCATGAGGATGCGGGTTTGGATACGGAGGAATAGCTTGGCGCTGCAGACGCTGTGGCCACCGGGCTTGCGAGTGCTTCCAGCTTTCCATAGCGAATCTAGCGCGCCCAAGGGCGTCCGAAATTTGTAGGCAAATTTCGGACATGGACACGGTCAGCGACGTCAAGCAGGCAGCGGTATGCGGCCTCTGCACCGCTGTCGCCCAAAAATTCGTGGCCATGGGCAAGCCCCACTTGAGACCCCCAGAGAGAACGCTCGTGAGCGATGGAAACGGTTTTGGTCCAAAGCTTGATACAGATGGCCTGCAGATGGGTGTAGGGTTTCAAAGCGCTCGAAGACGCGCCTTCGCAGAGTTAAAAGTCCGCGACGAACTCGTGTGTCGTTTGTCGCCAACTGCAAATTCGATAGTTAGCGCAATTATACTGCGCCGAGTCTGCCATCTCGAGCCCCAAGGGTTTGTGAGGCCTCTCGGCTCACCACCGCCTTTGCTAACCGCCGTGATTCCAAAGACGCGTGCCTTTACGGAGGGGGTCAAACGGCCTATATTATTCTTTATAAGGAGAAGAATAATGGGCACACTTGCTCGCATCTACACCCCCGCAGAGGCAGCCGCCGTCAGCGGGATAGGAATCAAGGCCGTGCACAATGCGATCGACAAACGCATTGTCGATACTGTGCCAAGCACTGCTCGGCGCATCGGTGGGGTCGTCCGACGGGCATTGACCGGCGAGGATTTGCTGCGGCTCAAGCTTTGGTATGGCGTGGGTGCGACATTGCCCGCTGATCGTCGCTACCGCCTGTTCGAGGAAATCAAAGCTGCCCCAAGGGCCAAGACCGTAAGGGCCGACGACCTGCTGATCGTCGACGTCGCCGAGGCACGTAAACAGCTCAAAGCGCGCATCGTGGATCTTGATGAAGCGGAGGCCGCCATCGGCCGCGTTAAAGGGGTGATGGGCGGAGAGCCTGTCTTCAAAGGAACCCGCATCCCTGTTCGTATGATCACGACGATGCTAGCGCAGGGCGCAGATGAAGCGGAGGTTCTGGAGGGATATCCGAAGCTAACGCCGCGCGTGATTGAGCTCGCCAGAATGTGGGTCGCCGCGCACCCGGTTCGTGGGCGGCCTAAGAAGCTGGTCGAGCAGGGCGTGAAAATAAAGTCGTCGAAGCGCGTGGTTTTGAAGGGCGACCCAGGTCCGTCGGCCAGGTCGAGACGCGTGTGACCTCGTGAGGTTTCTGATCGATGAGTGCCTGCACACGTCTCTGGTTGCGGTAGCCCAAGAACGCGGACATGAAGCAAACCACGTCAACTGGCTTGGGCTAAGCGGCGAAACCGACTGGGACCTCATGCCGCTCATTATCGATGAGGATTTCACCTTCGTCACCAACAATGCTAAGGACTTCAGGAAGCTCTATGCCAAAGAACCGGTTCACGCCGGCCTGATTATCGTCGTCCCTCAGGTCGGGCCTGAAAAACAGAGAGAGCTCTTCGATGCTCTCCTCGAGGATCTTGGCCCAGAGGAATTCCTGATTAATGAAGTTATCGAAATCGAGATCGAAAACGGCATTGCAATCGTAACACGATACGATCTGCCGTCGCCCTAGCTGAGGCTGCGCGATCTCCGCTTATGATCGACCCGGTTGCCAGTCGCTCATCTGCAAAATGTTACCGCCGAGTTTTGCAAACGCGCGTTGGCGGCAGGAGAAAACGAGAATCTGCTGATCGTGTGATTGACGATGCAAAGCGTCGAACATGCGCTCGATGCGGTCGTCATCGGAATAAACCAAAGCGTCATCCAGGATAACCGGTGTGGGTCGGCCGTCGCGGGCAAGCAAACGGGCGAAGGCCAGACGTGTCAGAACCGAAAGCTGTTCTCGCATGCCGCCACTCAACCTATCGACATCCTCATCCTGACCATTGCGGCGAACGGTCTGTGGCAACAGTGTGTTCTCGTCGAACACTATGGAGATGTCATCGAATAGCAATCCAAGCAGCGGTCGCAGCTCGGACATGACCGGCTTCAGATAAAGATCGCGTGCCGTCGAGCGCGCAGCGACCAGCGTCGTGCGCAGCCGGTCGAGGACGGCTTTTTCGAATTCGAAGCGTCTCGCTCGCTCTCCAGCGATTTCCAATTTTTCTGTGGCCTCGCGCAAAGCTTCTTCCACCGCGTCGTCGGACCGAGTGCGAATATGGCCATTGAGATCGGCCAGGGTTACACGCAACTGACTTGCTTCCTGTGTGGCGGCATCCTGAACCGAACGGGCGCGGCGCAGAACGGCTTCAGCGCTGGTGAGATCGCGAGCGCCGTCGCGCAGGGGAGCAGCGCGCATTTCGGCCGCTTCGCGCAGCTTTTGTCGTGCGGTGGCCTCGGTGAGCAGCAAGCGCCCCTTTTCCTCGCGCGCTGCATCGGGTCCCAATATGACCTCGAGGCTGGTCAGTTCCGCCTGGATGGTGACATAAGCCGTCTCCGCAGCCATGACAGCCTCGTCGGCATGGCTGCGCAAAGGCAAGGCCTCGCGCACGCTGTTGCGTGTTGTCGCCACACGCTGCTCGGCTGCGGCATGATGTTGCCGGATCTGTTCTGGATCGACTTTGAGTTCGAGGTCCCCGGCCCCGAGGGCACTCAGACGAGCAAGCTCCTCGTGTAATTGCTGTATCCCCTTGGGCGCGAGATCGGCAAGTCGCTGACGCGCCAAGCCCAGTTCGGTAGCTTTGTCGCGCGCTTCCACTAGGCGCTGGCGTGCCGTCCTGAGGCTATCGACACCGAGGGACGCAAGCAGGCTGCGGTGCTTCGCTTCGGCGTCTTCGATGGTCCGGTCGGCCTGCTGCGGCCGATTCGATCGCAGGGTCAAGGCTCCGATGCCGGCAATATCCAGGCGTACGGTGCCAGCAAAGCTTTGGTCTTCTGCATGGGGCAAGGGCTTGGCATCGATGGTCACCAAATCGGCGGCGCCGTCCCGGTATTCCATGCATAGCGTCGGCAGGGTTGCCAGGTGAGCTGCACGAAGGCTGGCGATCTCGATTTCGAGCGCCTGGAGTTGCTCGACAGCTTGTTCCGGCACCGCCAGCATCGCCAGTGCTGCCTCTCCATCTTCGATCTGGGTTCTGGCGACTTCGGCTTGTTTCAACCGGTTGTCCGAGCCGGCCAGTTGTTCGGCAGCGTCACGCGCCAAAAGAGTCGCATCCAGCCGCGCGAGCAATTCGCGTGCTTCGCGCTCTTCCAGTTCGGCTGCTTGAACTTCGCCCATCGCTTGTTCGTTTTCGGCAATGGCAGAAGCGCGCCGATCGAGAACCTCACTGCGGCGAAGCTGCGCAATCGTCGACTGCTGGCGCAAATCCGTGGCTCGTTTGAGCGCGGTCCGAAAACTATCGAGGGCCTGCTGCGCCGCGTCGTGGTGAATTGCGGCAAGGGCAGCTTCCGCCTCGGCGGCTTTCAAGGCTTCGCTGTGCGATTTGGCGGCCTCGACTGCGGCTTCCGCGGCCGAGATGGCTTCCCGCCGAGTGGCGCCTTCTTCGGGGTTTTCAAGCTCAGACAGACGCGCCAACGCCATGCGCCGCTTGTCGAGCGAATCGCGCAGACCGGTGACTTCGGCGCTGAGACGCTGCTCGTCTTTCACCAGCTTGTCACGCTCGTCGAGCGCTGCCGCATAGAGACCGCCGCTCTTGGGACGCAGCGTTGACGTAACCAGGCTATAGAGTTCTTCTTCACATGCCGCGGCGATTTCGGCCATGCGTCGCCCGCCGGTCAGGGCTTCAACTTCCCCCTGAACCGAGGACAGTAGGCTTTCGCGCACGCGTTTTTCGCCGTCCTCCTCGCTTTTGCTGCGCCTTTCGATGCCGGTGACCCCTTGGCGAACCCAGAGCAATCCTGCCGGTCCTGCGCTTCCGCCATGGATTAGTTTGCCGATAAAGGCTTCGGCCTCATCGGCTTGAGCCAACAGTCGCCCGCCGTCGAGGTCAATAACGCTGGCCAGCCTGCCGCCATAAAACTGCTTGGCAAGTCGATAGCGTCCTTCTGAAGTGGTGATGTCGGCCTCCACCACCGGATTGCCCCCACTGTAAGGCCGCAACAGTCGCACGCCTTCGGGTGTGCCCGTGTGAGGCTGGAAAAAGAGTGCGTGCAGCGCTTCGAAGAAGGTTGATTTGCCGAACTCATTGACCGCGCAAAGCACGTTGACGCCGTCGCCGATGTTTTCGATGGCGACGCCTTGCCCGGCGAACCGTTTGACGTTGTGGAGCCGAAGGGCCGTAAGTTTCATGATCCCATCGCCTCGCAATAGCTGAACAACCGAACCAGTGCTTCTCGCGATATGTCGCGTTCGACAGCCGACCGGGTTTCGTCGCTGCTTTCATCCAACAGTGCCTGCGCTGCCTCGCGAAGGGCACCAGAGCGGTCGATCCGATCCAAATCGCCACTTTCGCAGTCGGTCGCGAGCCCGTCCCCGTCCAGTTCCAGATAGGCGAAGTCGGGCGCGGCTACCGCGATCGCCGCTTGAAGGATCGTTCGCCCACTTAACCGCACCCGGCCAGACGCGGCAATTCGCAGCAAAGTCTGACGCCGCAGATGAGCCGGTGGAAGCAACGCTTCAAATGCCGCGGCGCTGTCGTCGCCAGACAGCAGATGCAGGGGAGCGGTTTTCCAGGAAAAGCTAGCTGTTTCAACGGCCACGATCTCGGGCACGGCGCCAGGCCCGGCAATGGAAACGACAAGGGCCTGACCGGGTGTATCATGCTTGAAACGGTCAGGTTCGGGCGCACCGCTATAACGGCTGCGCTCATTGATGGTGACGGGTCCGTGCCAGTCGCCAAGTGCCAGATAATCGAGGCCGGCCTTAGTCGCGCGATCTGGTGCAATGACATCGGACGCTGCTGAATCTTCGGAAAAGTTCTGAATAGCGCCATGAGCAAGGCCGAGCCGGATGGCGCCTTGCGGCGTCGCGGCGCTGTTCATCCACTCGGTAAGGTCGCGACCGGGTCTGCGGGTGGTGCAAGGTGCAGGCAGCAGCGCCACGTCCGCGCCAATGGTCAGGGTTTCGGGCCGCGTCGCCAGCAGGACATTGTCCGGCACAACGCTGTCCGCTGCACTCCACAATTGATCAGCCAACAGGGAATCATGGTTGCCAGGCAGCAATATCCAGCGCAGAGGCGCGCTCTGGCTCATCTCGGCCATGGCCTGCCGCAACATCGCTGGAGTGGGCGTTTCGGTATCGAACGTATCGCCGGCCAGAAGTATGGTGGATGCACCATGGACGCGTGCCTGCTCTGCCAGCCGGCTGATCGCGCCATGGCGCGCTTCACGGAGCCGCCCGCGCAGATCCTCTGGCATGTTGCCGAACCGCTTGCCGATATGAAGATCGGAGCTGTGGATGAATCGAAACATGGAGTCTCCGAGACTATGTCGATGCCAGGTTGCGCTGGGCGCGATCGATGGCTTCATCCAGCCGGGAGCGTGAAATCGCCGCAAGTCGCTCGACACCGAGCAGACGTGCAAGGTCGAGAGCGGGGTCGGACTGTTCCAGAATGTCCTCGTTCGCAACGACGACAGCGGCCAGCTCGGCGATTGGAATGTCGGCAATGGACCGGCGGGCATCGGCATCGAACGGCATGCGATAATCAAGCAGGTCGACCACCGTCCCTCTCTTCCATAGGAAGCTGCCGCTGGATTCTTCAGTTCTATCGAACTCGCGCAGATGCAGGTCGATCCGCTCCCGAATCTTGTTGCCCGTTCTGAGCCAGCCATGCGCCCGTGCGATGCGCTGCGCAAGGACGTCATCTCGCAGAGGTCCTTCCTGCTCGATCACCGCGTCGACCATGGACCGCAGCGTGCCTCGGTAGACGAAGTCATAAAACTGATCCGGGCTGGTGGAAAATCCGGTTAGATCAGTCAGGCGATAACGGCCGCCCGTCGGTACGGTATCATGCGTCGAATGCGCGGCCGCAGGCAAAATTCCTGCAGATGCCGATGGGCGCTCTCCCGTCGCGAGGGGAGCGGCGACAAGTTCTGGCTCTGATTTTATCGACGGATGTTCCGGTTCGCCGGCCGATGCTAGGTCTTCGGCTGGCAATGGGTCCATGGGGTCGACCTTATGTCCCATGTCCCAATGGATCGCGGCTTCACTTTCCTGTTGTTCAGCCTGTTTGCGACGGCTTTCCTCGAGCAGCGCGGCCAGGCTGGCATGAAGCCTCTCGGTGCAACCTTCGAGATCAAACCACCAATCGGTTGACCATACCCGGACAATGTTCCACCCGAGGCCGCGCAGGACCTGCTCGCGGACCTTGTCTCGATCTCGCGCCGTGGCAGAACTGTGATAGGTCGCGCCGTCGCATTCGACCCCAGCCAGATAGGCGCCGGCGAGATCGGGATGCCGGATCCCTATATCCACTCGAAAGCCCGAAATGCCGACTTGAGGAACGATGGTCCATCCGCGCTTCTCAAGCTCGGCAGCGACGGCCTCCTCGAAAGGGGATTCCAGGGCTCCGACCGATCCGCGTTCCTGCGCTGGCAATGCCACAGCGCCGCGTTCGGCAAAATCGAGAAAGGCTTTGAGATGCTGTACGCCGATCGCTTTGGTTCGGTTGGGGTCGATCTGGTCGGCGGCAAAACCTGAAAATACGATCAGTTCCTGCCGCGCACGCGTCACCGCGACATTCAGCCGGCGTTCGCCGCCGTCCCGATTCAGCGCGCCGAAATCCATGCTGCGCTTGCCGGCATTATCTTGCGAAAAGGTGATCGAAAACAGGATTATGTCACGCTCGTCCCCTTGGACATTTTCCAGATTCTTGACGATGGCGGGCTCAATACGCTCGTCGGCAAAGAACCATTCAAGCTCCGGCTCTGTCTGGCGTGCCTTGTCGAAAAGGTCGAGGATGAGCGACTGCTGTTGCGCGTTGAAAGTGATGACTCCGAGCGTGGGTCGGTCCTTTTCCGGTAGGGCCAGCCAACGCCGCATCCTGCTGACCGCCTCGTCGGTTACCGCTTGGGCTTCGATTCGATTGGTGCGGCTTTTGCCACGGTCATAGATGCCGGTCGTGATTTTTCGCAGCTGAACTGCCCGATCTTCCACCGTTGGCGAAGGGAATGTGATGAGCCGGTTCTGATAGTAGTGATGGTTGGAAAAGGCGATCAGCGACTCATTGCGGCTACGATAATGCCAGCGCAGGTCACGTACCGGGATGCCGGCCGCTTTGGCTTCGTCGAGAATGCTCTCAAGATCCTTTTCGTGTTCGACGACTTCCTCGTCCTCCTCGTTGCGGCCAAAGAAATTGGTGGGCGGCAACTGCTTGGGATCGCCTACGATTATGGTTTGATGGGCTCGCGCGATGGCACCGACGGCGTCCCAGGTGGTGATCTGCGATGCTTCGTCGAAAATCACCACGTCGAACAGGGCTTGGTCGGGCGGTAGATATTGAGCGATTGAAAGAGGGGACATCAGCATGCACGGCGCGAGCTTGGCAAAGCTCGTCGGCATCGCGCCAATCATCTCGCGGATTGACCGGCTGGGCCGCTGCAATTCCATCTGATGGCGCAACAGGCCCAACTCGGAATTGCGCGGGACGCCTTGCACAGCCGGCAAACCATGAGCGATGGCACTGATGACGCGAAGGCTTGCTTGAGCGCGGACAAGATCGTCGATTTCCCGGAAATCTTCGATGGCGTGCTCGTGCTGGAAGCGACGGAAATTCCGCAGCACCGGATCGGCATCCAGCGTGGCCGGCAGCCACCAGCGTACATAGGCCAGGCGGAACGCGGATTGAGCTTCAGCTGGTCGCACTAGACCCGCCTCGATATCGTCGACCAACGCTCCCAGATTGTGACTGACAGCCCTGCGACGAATGCCGCACCACGAAGTCCAGTCCCGGAGAAGATGACGGGCGTCGAGCAAGTCTCCCATCGCAGTCGTCAATTCGGTCAGCGGGTTATCATGTTCTGCCCAAGAAGGCGTCTTTCCAGCAGGGATCGCAAATTGGGTCTTGGCAGCCTCGAATGCTGCAGAAGCCGCAAGGAAGCGGGCTGCCCCATAGCGCATCGTGCTATCTGCTGCACCGCTTCGCAGGCTCGGGGCGGTTGCTTGCAGGAGCGCTTTGAAATCCTCCGTGCCGAGGCCGGGCAGGCGTAGCGTCTGTCGAAGCCTTTCGGCCATCGAGAGTATCTGATCGATACGGTGGGTGTCGGTATCAAGTGCGGCAAATCCGATCGGCTTCCCAGATAGGATGTTGGCTTCGACAGTGGCCCGGCGGTCCTGCATCAGGCGCAACAGCAGCAAGTCGTGCTGAGGATCGGCTACCCCCTCTGTGACATAGCCTTGAAGCAGCTTCTGGACTTTGCGTTTGCCCAACTGACTGTTTGGCCAGAATGCAGAAGCGGCCTGCTGCCATTGCTGCTCTATGTCCTCCACCCGTATGCGCGCAACGGCAGCCTCGTCATAGCGGGCCGACAGGTCCTTGCGAGACTTGCGATAGTCTCCGATTGCCTCATTGAGAGTGGCGAGGGCTCCCCGCAACTGGGCGAAATCTCGATCAAAGACAATGCTGACGTCATAGCCGGCACTGTCCTGGAGTGCCGCTGCTAGTTTTCGCAGCGCTTCGAGCTCCGCTTTTGACGCGTCGCCTTTGGCGCGCAGGCCGATGCTCACCAGGAAGGCGTCGAGTGCGGTCGCTAGAACCTCGGACGCATTCTTGAGGGTCTTTGCCCCTTCGAGCAAATTGTCCTGCCAGCCTGACGTCCACTCGGTGACATCTATAAGACGCAAGACCGACCGCATCTCCACCGACTGAAATGCGAGACCTGTTTCGGCGGCAATATGCTCCAGCGCCAGCCGGTTTGCCTCGTCATGGGAATCGCGCGATGGCCAGGACAATCTCGGAGCGTGCTGCCGCTTGTTCTTGAGAGCGATGCCGAGCGCCAGATAAGGCGTCAGACCATTGACATGGTGCCGATGCAGCGCTTCGACATAGGCATTCAGTTCGTCGCGACGGACGCGAAGCCGCTCGTTGATCGCAATCCACTCCGCTGCGTCCACGCGCACGCCGCTTTCCCAGCTGATCCTGAGCTGGGTGAGAAAGTTGCGTCGGTCCGCCTTGCTGGAATGGAGTTCGAGACAATGCGCGCCCAGGCCATGTTCGCGCAGGCGGCGATACACCACATCGAGCGCCGCCGTCTTCTCGGCCACAAACAGCACGGTTTTGCCAACTGAAAGACAGTTGGCAATCATGTTGGCAATGGTCTGGCTCTTGCCAGTGCCGGGAGGACCGATGATGACAAAATCGCGACCCTCAGCGGCGGCAAGACTTGCGGCGGTCTGTGAGGAGTCGGCCGGCAGCAGCAAAACCATGTCGGACGGGGCATAGTGCCGGTCGAGTTCGCGCTCGTCGCGGAATGATGCGCCATTGCCCTCGAAAGCTATCTCCGGCGTGTCGATCAGATGGCGCACGACACGGTTTTCGCGCAGCGCATCGGTACGCTCGACCAGATCCTTCCACATGAGAAACTTGGCGAAGGAAAAGGTCGACAGCGCCGTCTCGTCCACCACCTCCATGCCGGGGACGTCGCGCACTGCCTGGCGCATAAGACCGAGCAGCCTCGGCACATCAACGCCGCTTTCGTCCTCGGGCAGCTCACCGGAAAACTGTGGCAGTTTGAGCTCGAAGTCGCGTTCGAGAAACTGCAACAAGGTTGCGTTGAATCGCGGTTCATCTTCATGGAAGCGCAAGGTAAAATGCGATGTTGCGCTGCGGCGCTCGATTTTGACCGGTACGAGCAGCAATGGCGCGCGATAGCTGCGCTCGTCCTCGGCCTTCTTCTTCCAGCGCAGGAAGCCGACCGCCAGGAAGAGCGTATTCGCGCCGCCCTCGGCAAAATCGTTGCGCACTTGCCGGTAAAGATCGATCAGCCGGGATTCCAATTGACGCCCATCGAGCGTCGACGGGAGCTCGTCGCGCAGAAGCGCTTCCGCGGCAAAGCCACGCTGGAGGTCACGTCCGTGCACCTCGCGATAGAGGACAGCATCCCGCTCGCCCAGTGGATTCTGTTCGGGGAGCGAAATCAGCCGGATCGAAGCGCCTGCCATCAGACGGTCCTCGAGGTAGCCGACGTCAGTACAAAGAAACGGAATTGTCTTCTTGGAGTCCGGAAAATTGAGCAGGCGGTTCCGCAGTGTCAAATCGAGGAGCTTTTTCTGCCAGCGGTCGATCCGTCCGGCCGCTGTCGTCGGCTTTACCTCGACGATCTCGACCGGCAGGGCTACCACGGCCGGTGCGGCTGGCAACGGCAACGCGATTTCGGTTGCCGCCTCTGCATCCACGCTGCGGCGCGTCGGTTCGTGCGAAGCAAGCGGTGTGATGCCGCCGCTGCGCGAGCGGCGTATATCGATGGCTGCGACAAAGGTGGCTACCTGCGTTTCGTCGAGCCGCTGTTCGATTGCGTGTTGGGCAGCCTCCAACGTCATCGCCGGCCGATGCGTCACGCCTGTCGTCTCAAACACGATGAGTTCGCGCGATGCCAGCGCCTTGCGGACCTCCATGGCATCGGGTTCAATGGCGTTGGCGAGCGTCCTTTGTGTCATCCAGACGCCGACGGCCGCGTGTCCCTGAAACATCAAAACGACGGGATGCAAGCCCGTCGCCTCCAGGGCGGACGCGAATAACAGACTGGTATCGAGACAGGTTGCCAGCTTTTCTGCCGTAATAATTGAGGGACGTCGAATTTTTTGGCCGCGGCTTTCGAAGCTCGCAGGTGGCTCTGCATAATGCAGCGATAGGCCAGCAATGGCCGAATAAATTGCGGCCGCCAGCATGAATGCGCGTTGCGGATTGCCGCTTTGATAGCCATCGAGGCTGGAAGGATGACCATGCGCTGCGAGCAGCTCCGCTGCGGAACGCAGCAGTCCTGCGATCGCCGGGTCGTTCGGCATGACGAATGCGGCGAGCAATTGCGCCATATCGACGACGCCACCCCATTCGTCGCGGGCAAGCAGGCGCACCGCAACGCGCTGCTCGGCCAGCACTGCGCCTCCTGAGGTTAGGCGCAACGTTATCTCCCCGCGCTCAGCCTCGTTGAGACCGGCCAGATAGCCGGCGTCGAGATCGATTTTTCGATCGCTTAAGGGAAGCCGGTCGCCAGCAACGATCCGATCAATTGTCCAGCTTTTGGCGCGCAAAAAAGGGGGGTTCGATGTCAGCTCGAGAGTGCATTTTTCGAAACCCTGCTGGGTCGGGTTGTTGAGCGCGATAGACCGGATCACCGGAATAGCATTTTGGAAGGACGCATATGTAAAGCTGGCGGCGATGTCCGCCACGACTTCTATTACGGGCGCGGCTGATATACCGGCAGCATCGCCAGTCTCCGAACTCGTTTCCATACCCCATCCCCTATTTTCATTTACGATAGAACTTTGCCGCCAGAATTTGAAAGTAAATTCTCGGTATGGTCGCCGCTTATGTCCAGCAGCATAGATTTCTAAAAGTGTTACCGCCCAGATAACGGTCGAAATGGAGACAGGCGATAATCGGTCGTCACGATTGGAGGGGATCCAAAAGTCGCGGAAATCGGAGCGCCGGCGCACGCTGCTGAAACCCAAGACGGGCAGGACGTCATCCGCAAATGTGTGGCGGTCCGGGCGCCATGGACCAAGCGTTGCGCGCCTATCGCGAGCGCTGTCGTGGCGCCTATCGCGGACTCGGACCCAGCCCGACAGTGACGGCGAACCTCGATCGGCCTATCGGTGAGGCGGTCGAATTCCGCCCATAGACTATCGAAAGGCACGCACTTCCAGCTCTATCTCCTCGTACGCGTTGCCGGCTACCTAAATTCGTGCGCGCGGTCCAATGCCTTTGATTGCTGATGTCGTTGTGGAGACGTTTGATCGCTGAAGCATTTGTTTGCTGACCTAGCGGCGCGGGGGGAGGTCATTTATTGGGTACATCTCCAGCACTCTATGTGCGATCGCGAGGAAAATTTGTCCAGACAAGCGAATTCATCGAATCTGGACTAATCAATAAGTATAATGATGGTAAGATTCGGGGGGCAGGAATGGCCGAGGTTGGACTTTTGGAATGGGCGGATAAGCAGCCCGACTGGATTAGGGATGCCTTAAGAAGACACGCCGCGCGGCCGGGCTTCAACCTCGAGCAGGAGGATAAGGCCGGTGTAACAGCTCGGGTCCGCCACGTCGGTGGATTTACCGCTGATCTGCCCGAATGCTCTCCGCTCTCGGCGGAGCATTTGAGGGCCAACAGTTCGAACGAGCCGCGCGCGGTGCTTTGCTCACTCGGCCCCGTCAAGCATTTGAACCGCCTCGCCGAAGAGCAGCAACTGCGTTTCGCCACCGATGGCATCACCATTATCTACGGCGACAATGGAAGCGGAAAGAGCGGCTATTGCCGGATCGCGAAGAAGCTTTGCCGTAGTCTGACGGCGGATGATCTTCTTGGCAACGTGTTCGAGATCGGCACCAAACCGCCAGCCGAAGTGCTTGTCCGGTTTCTCGAAGAGGGTGCTACGGAACCGACCCCCATAACCTGGAAGGACGGAACGCTGCCCCCCGCGTCAATTGCACGGATCTCCGTTTTCGACTCCGCGAACGCTCGCCTCTACGTCGATAAGCAAAACCGTATCGGTTTTCTGCCCGCAGCCATCGCGCTTCTCGAAAGCCATGGACGTCACCGCACCGAGCTCGAAGCCGACTTCCGGGAAGAAATCAAAGCGATCGAAAAGAACCTAAAGACACCATTGCCGAGTGGGTACACAGCTGCCGGCGCGGTCGTAAAGCTGCTGGCTCGTCTCGAAATCAAGTCAAAGGACGTGATGCCTTCCGCAGCCGAAATCAAAAACCTCGCTGCCCTCTCAGAGCAGGACATGGCTGATCTCGCTGGCCTCGAACAGGCTCTGGCAAGCGACCCTTCAACGATGGCGACAAAGCGTCGGCGTGCCAAGGCGGCCTTGGAAAAACTGCTGACTGCATCTGAACAGATCGACGCGGCTCTCTCAGCGGCGGCCCTCGAGATTTATCGCAATCTATATGCAACAGCCGATTCTACAGCGCAGGCTGCACAACTTGCCGCCTCAGGAGCGTTCGCGACTATGCCGTTGAGCGGCGTTGGGCTTTCTCCCTGGCGGTATATGTTCGACCATGCACGAGCCTATTTAGCGAGCGTCACTGGCATCGATCATCAGCACTTGCCAGATCAGGAAGGCGATCGTTGCATGCTCTGCCAGGAGCCGATGACGGCGGACGCCGCGGGGCGGATCCAATCCTTCAATGACTTCGTAACGGGCGCCGCAAATAAGGCGGCGCAAGTCGCATCTATTGCCCATGAAGAGGCCCTGCGCCAAATCAAAGGACTCACCATTGCGACCGGGGAGGCGGTTGAGGCGGCTCTCGGAGAGTTTGGCGATCTGTCCGCCGCACGCAAGGCGATGGTGGCCCTGATCTCGGCATATTATGTCGAGGCAGGTAAAAGGCGTGATGCAATTGTCGTTGCGGCTGCGCTGTCCGAGTACGCTGCGTTCCCGCAACTTGCGGCGCCAGTTGCATCGAAACTCCGAACGGAGGCGGAGGCGCTAGAGGCCGAAGCGCTGACGGACGACAAGGCAGCGGCCGACGACGGGAACCGCGCTACCGATCGAGCTCGTCGCGATACACTCAAGGATCGGAAAAAACTGGGCGACGATCTCACCATCGTTCTCGCGCGCTTGGCGAATCTCGAAGAGCGGCGCAAGCTTCTCTCATGCTGCGATGCTGTCGAAACAGGCTCGGTGTCACGGCAGATGACGTCGCTTCGACGAAGCCTCGTCATGCAGGATCTCGAAAAGCGCGTCGTCGCCGAGATTGAGACTCTGGCGTTAACGCACATCCCGTTCGCAGTTAATGATCGTAGTCAAGATGGGCAGAGCTATTTCGAGGTCGGGCTCAACGCGGCAAAAGCGATCTCAAACAGCAAGGTCTTAAGCGAAGGAGAGCAGCGCGCGCTTGCCCTGGCCTGTTTCTTAGCCGAGGTCGGAGGAGACACATCGCGTCAAGGCATGATCATCGACGACCCCGTGTCATCTCTCGACCATGTTCGGATCAGGCGGGTCGCGGCAAGGCTCGTAAAAGAAGCGGCCACAGGACGTCAGATTATTATTTTCACCCATAATCTTCTGTTCTTCAACGAGGTGGTTGACGCAGCTGCGCAGGCCAATCCGCCGATTCCCCTTGTTCGAAACTACATCAACAAGTCCGAATCTGCCGGTTTTGGCTTGATTAGCGAAACTGACGAGCCGTGGATCGCACAGTCTGTCACGAAGCGCATCGAGACTCTCAAGACGCGCCTGAAGAGCTTCGACGGCGCCACTGATTTCACCACCGATGCTTGGCGAAGGTCAGCGAAGGATTTCTACAGCGATCTTCGGGAAACCTGGGAGAGGCTCGTTGAAGAAATCCTGCTCGGTAAAGTCGTCGAGCGATTTAACAGCGATGTCAAGACACAGAGCCTGAAGGGTGTGGTGGTCGAGGACGAAGACCACAAGCGAATCTATTGGGCCATGAAGCGAGTTTCGGAGCGTTCTGGACATGACATGGCGTCCGCCAAGGCCATTCCAGTTCCAACACCAAACGATATGAAGAGCGATCTTGATGGAATTGACCAATATCGTATCGACACCACCAAACGAAAAAAGGATGCCGAAAAGCGCCGGATTGAATTCGAACAGCCTCCCAAGGCGACTGTACTCTAGCCTAATGACTATTGTCGTGTATTACTGGCCCTCACTGGCTTCATCCTGCTGCGCATGCCGGTGTCCGCCTGCCGCGGGCGAAGCCGACGTGACGAGGAAGTATCGCGAGGGCGCCAAGCCATCAATGGCTGTGCGCTCGCTCTTCATCTTGGATTTCAGCGCCGAGAAGCCTGACCGCTGGTAGTGCTTCGCCTGCACAATGTCGCCGCCGGCAAGGGCATGTCGACCATCCATCGCGTCGTCCGGTCCCTCGGGAAAGGCCTCGAAACGCTTGTCGATCTCGCGACCTACGAGGTCGCGGGCCAAATCCTCAAACTCGTTATGGGACAAACTCGAGAAATCATAAGCCATGCGCCCAGATTGAGTGCCCATTTGGTGGGCAGACAAGCAACCGGGGGCACAATTGCGTCGTGCCTCTCCATTACCAACAAAAAGATAAACGCGCTTTCCAGGCGATGCGGTCGGATGATCGTTTCGCGCTTGGCAAAAGCGAACGGATTAGTCTATGGCTCTCGGCGGGGGGGCGAGTTATGCGACGGGTGCGAATCCTTCAAGTAGGCGATATTCACTATCCGGATTGGCATCCTTCCTCTAGCAACATCGATGCCAAGGATAGCAAGTTCGCTCCGAAAATAACGCAGAAGCTACGCGCGTCTTCGCTGCGTGCCGTCTTGACGAAGCTTCGGCGGCTGACGACTTCGAAGCCCTTGGATTCGATCGCCTTCATGGGGGATTTCACGAGCCGTGGCGACAAGACTTTCATTGCTTCGGCATTCCAGCATTTCACGTTGCTCTGCCGCGCACAGGGGCGCAGTTCAAAGGCGCTTCCGTTGATATTCGTACCGGGAAATCACGATGTGAACCGTGATGACGCGCGCGAACTTGGACCGACTGAGAAATTCAGCGAAATGGCGAGTTTAGCCGCCCGCTTGGGTTGGCAGACCGTTCCCGTGGACCAACCCGTGCACTTCAGACTTCCGACAGGATCCGCAGGCGCAAACTTCATCCTCGTCAACACAGCGATAGGCAGTTGGGAGCTTCAGAACCTTCCCGCGTTCCTTCGTGATCGTCTCGAGGCACTCGGTCCTTCTACAGAACCTGTAGATCTCGGCTCGCCGGACACCTCGGGACATTCGCCCGCGACACCTCCCAGCGATCCAGACAAGGAGGCGTCCGACGACGAGTATTACGGTCAGATGGACACGCCATACATCTCGCGTGAGATGCTTGCAGGCCTACAGGAATTGCTCCAGCAGCCCGACATGCGTTACGGCATCATGATCGGCCATCACAATCTGCTGCCACAAAAGACTCCGCGCATTACGCCATACGCGGAGATGCTCAACAGCGGATTTGTCAGAACTCAGCTGCTGCAGGGCAACAAGCCTATCGTCTACCTGCATGGACACATACATGCCGATCCGGTCGAGATCGTCAACGATCCAAGGTTTCCGGACGGCAAATTGATCTGCATCTCAGCACCAGAGATACAGTCAGGTTTCAATGAGCTCGTCTTCTTCACGACCGATCAGGGAGAGCTCGTCGGCATCCGACTTATACCCTACCGCACCAATGTCGCCGACGGGACGGTCATGGAAGGCGAACATTGCTTCATCTCGACTATGTCCAACGGCAAGGCCTTTCTGAACAACGACACGTTTGACCTGATGCGCCGACTGCGCGACCATGCCACCAGGCGCGGGAATGGGTTACTCTTCTGGGACGAGATCACTGAGATTGCCGCCTCCGCCGAGCTCGGGCTAGATTTGGAAGACTCTCTTCTGATGCTCCAAGCGGCGCGCTTCGTCGAGATAGACGGCCTCACGAAGGCAAACTCGGCTTGGCGCATTAAGGTAAGGGACGAATAGAGATGGAGAATCCGTTCGGCCCCAACAGGATCGAGTACGAAAGTCGCCCGATACTGTGGTTCAGTCAGAAGTCGGCCTTGATTTCTGCCGCCGCCAAGCCGGTCTTCGTCGCAGGGACGAGAGGCAGCGGCAAGACCAGTATTCTTCGCTCGCTTTCCACAGTTCATATCCTCGAAGACAAAAGTCTCGCGGACCAAGTCGGCAAGCTCGGCTGGTATGGCGTCTTCTTCCAGCTCAATGAGACATTTTCGCCCCTAATCGACAACGCGGTTCTGAACCTCATTCCGGAGCGGATACGCTTCGACACGGCCGCCGTGATCCCGCGGCAATTCGTAATCTTCTCTCACTATCTGGAGCTGAAGATAGTCGAACGCCTGCTCGAGAGCATCAGCCAGCTCAGACGCGACAGCCACTTGAAATACCGGGCCTCTGAAGATAGGGACGTCGCCTTGGCACTGCATCGCGAAGTGCTGCACTTCATACCCCAACCTGCCCGTCTCGACTTCTTCAGCATAGATGAGCTGCGGGGTGGGATAACCCGGTACGTCGACGAATGCTTCAACGCGTTCTTCTTTGCCGCCGATGAGGGAGCGACCGGCTTCAGAGCGACAGACCCTGGCGCGATCATTAACAAGGTCGCGACCGCGATCACCCCACTTTTAAATGGCCCATCTTTCGCCGGTGACAGGGCGCCCTTCTTCAAGATCCTGATTGACGACTGTGAGGCACTGACACCGCTCCAACAGCAGTTCCTGAACACCTTGGTGAGGAAGACGCGCGGCAATGTGAAATGGGTCCTCGCCTACATCGGCGGCCTTTACGACACGATCCGGACGATCATACCCGGCCAGTCGCTCTCGAATGCTGACCGGGACGTCGAGAATCTTGATTCAGTCGATCCGAGGGAGTTCGCCACGCTGTGCGAGAACGTGTCGTCGCTTCGGCTCTACTATGCGCTTCCTGACCATCTGCGGAGTGATCTCAAGCGCAACGATGCGCTCAGCGCGTTTTCGCTCAAAAACCGGCTGGGGCGGCTTTCCGTCAATGACATCATCGAGCGGGTTATCATATCGGGTCATTCCGAGGGCAGAGAAGAGCTTGTGGCACTCGCTGATGCAGCACGTGAATTCCTCTCCGTGAATTTGAGGACGGCGGATCAGCAGCAATTCCTTCTTGATCGAAAAGCGCGCCCTTATGCCGAAGGGCTGGCGCTCGCGCTCATGAACCCGGAAATCAAGCGCCGGCCCATGAGCAAGGCGGATGCTTCAAATCTGAAGAGGTCGATCGCCCGGAAACAGGGATGGGCTTTTCTGAAAGCGTGCCAGATGCTGCGTCTGCATGACTACCCGTACGTAGGGCACCAGATCATCACATCATTGAGCGACGTCTGTATACGCGATTTCCTTGATATAATGGGAGAGATCTTCCGCCGCAGTGTTCCGAGTTCCAGTGATCCACGAAAACTGGTGGAATTCATCAACTCGGATTTACAGATTCATCTCGAACAGCAGAGACAGGCTGTGAACGCCGCCTCTCAACGGAAGCTTGATGGACTTCAGGCGCTTTCACATCCGTACGAAGAAGAGAGCGTGCGCATGGTGCGGGCGTTGGGTTACCTGACCGCTCGCCTCCAGACAGAGTTTGCCGAAGAAAATGCTCTAGGAACGACAGAGAGAGGCATTTTCAGGGTTGATCTAAAGGAAATGCGCTCGCTGGTGAACCGACTGGAGCAACCCAGCGGAAAACTGGACGAGGTCCTGCGTCGGGCGGAAAGGGATGGGTTTATCCGGGAGGTCTCCGCCGCCGGCAACTTTGAGGTGGACCGCGCCGACCCCGCATCGAAGGAGATGCTGATCAGATTGCATCGGCGATTTGCACCTTACTTCGGGTTCTCCTATCGCGGCCCGTACGAAATCAACACAATCCCTGCGGCGCAGATGGTCGACCTGCTTTTTACCAGGCATCGGCTCCCAGAAGACTGGGCCGACTCGGTGTTTAAGGAGCTCGTCGCGCGGCCCGCACTCAAGACCGAATTCCAGCACTCGCTTTTCGAGAGCGATCTCGAATGACCGCTTCAACTGTCGAGTATCGAGTCTTCGGCCATCTGGCCGTCACTGAGAAGGCGAGAGATGCAGGTACCTGCGAAACGATGGAGGCAGATATCGCGATCGTCGCGCTTGGATGGGAAACGCGTTTCGCCGCGTTCGAAAACCATCTTGACCTGAAGGTCGGCAAAATCGTGGTTCTGGACTTTGCTCTGAAGGAAGCGAACGTCCCAGCCGTCGAAGAAAACCGGCGAAAGCTCATCGCTATGGGTACCCGATGGGGCGTCGAAGTGACTGCGATCACCCTCGAGCCTTCCATCGAGTATCAGAAGAACATCAATCTCCTCGATCACCTGCTCACTCAGATGGCCGCTTCATGTGGCTCATACGAAGGAAGCCTGCGGAAGGTTTTCGTCGAGTGCTCGACGATGCCGCGAATCTACATCCAATGGCTGATTGCGGTGGCATTCAAGAAAATGTCGATTCAGTCTCTCGAATTCGGGTACGCCGAAGGTATCTACGGGAACGCGATCGGCAAAGAGGATTTTTCCAGCGGCTTGGACCGATACGTCACCGTCCCTCATCTTCAAGGCAGCGGAGGAATGGGCGAAGAGAAAGTCCTGCTCGTGGGGATCGGAGGAGATGCCGACGTATTCTACGGATTGATCGATATCGTCAGTCCGGAACGGATCTCGCTCCTCGTCCCAAGAAGCGAGAAGAATGCGCATATCGATGCTTTGCTCGATCAACAGGTGGCCAAGGTACGTGAAACCCACCGGCTCGAAGATGGCGAAGTTCGCGACATCCAGGCTTTCGGGCTGATGGCCCACCTCGATGCTTTCGAGACGTATCTCGACGGGTTCGGCTCGCGTGCGGTGGTGAACGTTTTTGTCAGCGGCCCGAAGGTTCAGGCCATCGCTGCTGCCGTGCTCGCCTGCTCCGACAGCCGCGTCCATCTCAAGGCACGAATTCCCACCTCCTATGCCCATCGTGAAGTCTCAGCGAATGGGCGGTATCATATCTATAGGCTGATTGACCTGACATCCCCTGCCTGCAGCCTTCCCGGGACGTTCTGACACGATCTTGCATTCGAGTAGCATCATGGTCCCAGTAGCCGTTCCGCCAAGCCTTCAGCGCATGTTCGTGTCGCCCGATCCGGTCGATGGGGGACTAATTCCCACTTAGAAGCTGCTCTACATCAGATCAGGGGAAATGCAGACTGGCAGAATTCCATAATTAGCGACTCAAAACATATACTCAGGCGAGACTGTTTAGCATAGAAATAGTGAGCGCTCTCCAATATGTTAGGCTCTGTCGCAGTAGCGCAACAAGCTCAGTCTTTGGATGGGTGGTATGAGGATGAGACGACTGAATGTGTACAGGCTCAGTCATTTTATCGAGGCTCTCGTTTTTGTCGTAAGCGCGTTCGGTGCGACGTGGCTTACCAGCTTTGTGAACGCGCCATGGTGGGCATATGTGATTATAGCGGCCATCACTATGGGCATGTTCGTAGCCGTGCGTCGGGTCCTTTCTGAGCCGCAACGTATGGGACTCTTGGCACACAACTCGGCAGCGACCTCTGCGTGAACCCAGGCGCCTTGAAAATGTCCCCGATGCGTCCGGATTTTTGGCGGTGATCTTCAATCAAATGCGATGAGCTGCAATTTCTGGCGACGGCCACGCTAAGGGCGGGCCTCCAGCACCATGTTGAACGGTGTCTCCGCGGCGCGACGCAATCGCTTGAAGCCGCCGCCGGTCACAACCTTGCGCAGCCTCGCCTCACCGGCCTGGGCTCCAAGCGCGAGCCCGACTTCCTGCGACACGGATGCGGGCGTGCACACGAAAGTGGAAGCGGCATAGTAAACGCGGCCGACGGGATTGAGGTTCGCCGCCAGATGATCATGCGCGAACGGCTCGACGATCATCCACGTGCCGTCCGGCTTGAGCGATCCGTGGACATGGGTGGCGGCGCCCGTCGGGTCGCCCATGTCGTGAAGGCAATCGAAGAATGTGACGAGGTCATACGTTCCGGGATAGCTCTTGGCGGCCGCCACGTCGAACCGCGTGTTAACGCCGACGCCGGCTACCTCGGCCGCCTTGCGGGCGCGCTCAATCGAGGGGGCATGATAGTCGAAGCCGACGAAGCGCGAATTGGGGAAGGCCTGTGCCATGAGCACGGTCGATGCACCATGACCGCATCCAACATCCGCGACGTCCACGCCGCGTTCGAGCTTCTCGACGACGCCCTCCAAGGCCGGCAGCCAGGAGTCGATCAGATTGGCATTGTAGCCTGGACGGAAGAACCGTTCCGTACCGCGAAACAGACACGCGCTATGATCGTGCCACCCGACGCCCTTGCCGGACTGGAATGCCTGCCTCACCTTTTCTTCATCGAGCCACAGCGCGGACAGGAACTCGAATGCGCCTGCCATGAAGGCCGGGCTGTCTTCATCAGCGAACACCAGCTCTTGCTCGGCGTTGAGATAGAATTTGTCGCTCGCTTCATCGTAGTCGACGTAACCCGCCGCCGCCTGCCCGGAAAGCCATTCCCTTACGAGGCGTTCCTGGGTGCCGGTGCGTGTCGAAAGTTCGGCGGCCGTCATCTTGCCGCCTTCGCGCAATGCCTTAAACAGGCCGAGTCTGTCCCCCAGCAGGACTCCCGCGCCCGTTGCGATCGCACCGAGATCGCCGACCATTTTCCCCAAGAATGCGTCCAACTTTTCCTGATTCGCTTCAGACATCTGAATCTCCCTTTGGGTTCAATCTCTCCAGGCGACGGAGCCGTGCTCGTCATGAGGCGCCTTGAGCATCAGATGCTCGAAGACATGCAGATATCCCCGGCGGCTCATCCGCGCTGCCGATCCTGCACCAGACCATATCGGTGACGAGCGGCGCGGTGGTCGGGAATGACAGCCACCTCCATGCCGTTGAAAAGCAGGAAATCCGTCACTTTGCCCTCGTCGGTAACCGGCGGAGCCGGAGTGGTCGTCACCAGGGCAAGCCCTGTTGCAGCAGGTATCCTTGGGCAGCCTGTCAGAACATCGATGACTCCGGTTGTGGTGCCGGGGCGGGCGATCAGGGGCCAAGTGATTGTTCCGCGGCGGCTGTATGTTGTGGTAAGGTGATCATGCGAACTCTTGTTGGTCGGTCACGTGTTTTGCGGATGACCCGCATGTACTGTGCCAAATGAGAAAACCATTCAAACGCAATCCAGTAGATCTGACTGTATCCGACATTGTCGGAATTTGGACATCGCCGAACGCGAAGCGCTCGGGGCTTGTGACGATACTTGAGCGTGCTGCTTCGGAGGAGGGATGCGCCTCGAACCGGCCGCGAGGCCTTTTTCTGGCAACGGATATTCCGGCCGGGTTAGGCCGCGAGGAAAGCGACGGTGAATAAGAGGTAGAGGACCAACCGTTTTGAGCGGGTAGTTGCCGTGTTGCGCCCCCAGGCAAAGGCCAGCACCACGGAGCAGTATTTCTGGTGGCGATACTACATCGCCTTTAAGTGCCGGTTACCCGTTTTTACCCAGTTGGCCTGGTGCATTCAGAGCGAGGTCGTTGGAAACCGCTTATTGTGGCTATGAGCAAACTCGGGATGGAGGAGTGGACCCAAAAATTGGCAAAATGCCCCAGGGAGGATTACATGGGTCGCTCATTCCCCGTACTCGTTACAGGTGCGCGTCGCTACGCAAACAGCTTGCTTTTGACTTGGCGTTTCTTGCCGTTTCGGCATCGCTCACTAATTCGGCCGCTGCCGACACCGTGAACTGGCGTCAATTCGAAGGGACCAGCATAACTTGGGCCTACGACATCCACCCCTATGCGGATGCTCTCGCTGCGCAACTTTCCGGAGTTCGAGAAGCTGACCCGGCATCAAGGTCACGCCGGAACTCTACCCAGACGATTCTTACTGGAACAAGATGACGATCCAACTGACGACGAAGTCGCCAGCATGGGATGTGTTCGGCACTGGCATTCAGCCCGCGTAGGACCTCGCTCCGAGTGGCGCCTGCTGGACAAATACCTGAGTGATCCGAAGCTTACCGATGCTGGATACGACTACATTCGGACATGATCAAGAAGTGCGCGGCTCCTTCCTTCGCCAATGATAACTGGAACCAGGTCGTGGACGGCATCTCGTCCGGCCGCACCGCGATGACGATCGACTCAAAAATGTTCGGCTTCTGGAACGATGTTGCGGGGAAGCCGGCATCCGGCAAGATCGCCTTCGCTCCGCCGCTGCACGCACCGAGCGCCACGAGCTTGGATTCTGACATCTGGATCTGGGCTCTCGCCATGAACGCGGCTTCCGAAAAGAAGGGCACGGCCTGGCTGTTCATCCCGTGGGCCACCTCCAAGCAGGTGGCGCTCAAGGGTGCCCTTGCTGGCCAGCTCGTCAATCCGCCGCGCACGTCGACCTGGCAGGACGATACCTAGACTAAGTACGCTTCGCAGCCCGAGTTCAACAACTTCGTTGACAGCTTCAAAAAGATACAGGATCAAGCCGCGCTGGCTTTCACACCGCGTGTCGGCTTCGGCGAAGCCATGAACGCATGGGCCGTGGCGATGCAGAAGATGGCAAACGGCGATGACGTCGAGACGACGTTGAGGGCGCTTGCCGAAGAAATCCGCACTGGCCTCTGATCAAAAGGAACAGGGCAGTACTATTGCACTGCCCTGTTCCCGCCAACGGCGGAGATCACGCCGTGTCACCCCAAGCACTTAAACCCAGCGCTGCTTCGCCCGGCCGCGCCGACGATTTTTCTTGGCCGCCAAGGCGGCAGCCTGCGGCCGGGGCCACAACCGAAACGACCACGGCGATCAGTCCGTAAGCTGCCCGGGGCAGCGGAAGGGCGGAAAGCGCCTTCAGGTGGCCGCACAAGTAGGGTCTCGAGACGGACTCAGCGCGGCAGCACGCTCGATCCCATCAGCGCCTCATCGATGGCGCGCGCCGCCTGGCGGCCCTCGCGGATCGCCCAGACGACCAGCGACTGGCCGCGCCGCACGTCGCCCGCCGCATAGAGCTTTTCGACGCTGGTCCTGTAGTCCCGGTCATTGGCCTCGACATTCTTCGAGCGGCGGCTGTCAATGGCGATCTTCATCTGGCCGGCCAGTTCCGACACCGGCCCGCGAGCGGCTGGCCCGGCAAAGCCGATGGCGATGAACGCGAGATCGGCACGAATGACGAATTCGCTGCCGGCGATCGGCTTGCGCTTTTCGTCGACCTCGCAGCATTTGACCCCGGTCAGCTGGCCGTCTTCGCCGATGAACTCGAGCGTCGCCACCTGAAACTCGCGCTCGGCGCCTTCGGCCTGCGAGGACGAGGTGCGCATCTTGGTCGCCCAGTAGGGCCAGACCGAAAGCTTGTCTTCCTTTTCCGGCGGCTGCGGACGGATGTCGAGCTGGGTGACGCGGACCGCGCCCTGGCGGAAGGCGGTGCCGACGCAGTCGGACGCGGTATCGCCGCCGCCGACGACGACCACATGCTGGCCGCCGGCGAGGATCGGATGCGACGGCCACGCCACCGACTGGATCGGTTCGCCGCCGACACGCCTGTTCTGCTGCACCAGATAGGGCATCGCGTCATGCACGCCGCCGAGATCGTCGCCGGGAATGCCGGCCGCGCGCGGCGTTTCGGAACCGCCGCAATAAAGCACCGCGTCATGTTCGGCGAGCAGCTCGGCAACCGGCTTGTCGACGCCGACATTGACGCCGCAATGGAAGGTGACGCCCTCGCCCTGCATCTGCTCGATGCGCCGGTCGATATAGTGCTTCTCGATCTTGAAGTCGGGAATGCCGTAACGCATCAGCCCGCCGGGCCGGCTCTCGCGCTCATAGACATGGACGTCGTGGCCGGCGCGGCCGAGCTGCTGGGCAGCCGACATGCCGGCCGGGCCGGAGCCGATGACGGCGACGCGCTTGCCGGTCTTCTTCTCCGGCGGATAGGGCCTGATATGGCCGGTCTCGTAAGCCTTGTCGGCGATCGCCTGCTCGACCGTCTTGATGGCGACGGGAATGTCCTCGAGGTTCAGCGTGCAGGCTTCCTCGCAAGGTGCGGGGCAGATGCGGCCGGTGAATTCCGGGAAATTGTTGGTCGAATGCAGGTTGCGGATCGCATTGTCCCAGTCGCCATTGTAGACGAGGTCGTTCCAGTCCGGGATCTGGTTGTGGATGGGACAGCCCGTTGGCCCGTGGCAGAACGGAATGCCGCAATCCATGCAGCGCGCGGCCTGTTTCTCGACCTCCTTGTCCGACATCGGCAGCGTGAATTCACGGAAATGCCGGATGCGGTCGGAGGCCGGCTGGTACTTGTGCACCTGCCGGTCGATTTCGAGAAAGCCTGTTACCTTGCCCATAGTCCAGCTCCTGCTGTCCAGATGGCGCGCCTGGCGACGCCCTGCAGCTGGATCAGATGGGGCATCCCGTCCACACATGGGCCGCACCAAGTTGCCCAAAATTCGACTATGTACACTTGCCGGGCTCAAAGCTCGTGAGGGGCTCGCCATGCAGCCAGTTCTCGACTCTAATCGAAGGAGCCGGGGACTCCATCTGCAATACCACGTTGCGGTCCAAAGCTATTTCCAAAGGTTTCTGCACGAGCTGGTTTCCTCTCAGAGACGGCACACGGGTTCAGGGAGGAGCGCATCGCTCGTCTTGCCCCATTAAGTGCAGTCACAGTCACTCAGTCTCAAAAGCCATGCCAACGCGCTCAGCGCGCAGTTAGCGCCCATTGCTTCGAAAAACCTCGTCAGTGCCCAGATGTTGGTTGTAATGAACCTGACATTTGTCTGACGCTGTCAGCTTTTGGACACGCGATCACGCGCTTCGTGCCGCCAGGCCAGGCCGAGCCCTGTGTTGCCAGCGGTCGCTTCGATGATTGTACCGCCCGGCGCGAGCTGGCCACGCTGTTCGGCATTAACGATCATCGACAACGCAATGCGATCCTTGATCGATCCGCCGGGATTTTGGCTTTCGAGCTTGACGAAGAGAATTCCTGACTCCGACGTTGTACCGCTGACCAGCCGTGTTGGAGCTGAAATCAGAGGAGTTCGCCTTGGTGGAGACCTTTCGGACGCAGCGATAGCAGCCATCAACCAGCTTCTTCTAAAACACAAGGTGATCTTCTTCCGCGGCCAGGAGCATCTCGACGATGCGGAGCAGGAATTGTTCGCGCGGCGTCTGGGTAACCTTGTACCTCATCCCACGCAGGAGCCGGCAGCCGGCACGGCCTCAATCCTCAATCTCGATTCCGGCCGTGGCGGTGGCAGGGCAGACCAGTGGCATACCGATGTGACTTTCGTCGATGCCTATCCGAAATTCTCGGTCCTACGTGGCGTCGTCATTCCGGCGGCGGGGGGCGACACGATCTGGTCCAACACGCACGCCGCGTACGAGAATCTGCCGGCGCCGCTCAAAATATTGGCGGACAATCTGTGGGCTATTCATAGCAATGCCTACGACTACGCAGCCGTGCGCCCGCGCGCCACAGCCGAAGAGAAGAAGCACTTCGAGGAAGTTTTCACATCGACGATCTACGAGACCGAGCATCCGGTCGTGCGCGTCCATCCGGAAACCGGGGAGAAGTCGCTGCTGCTCGGCAATTTCGTGCAGCGCCTCGTCGGCCTTTCCAAGAGCGATTCCGCCAAACTCTACGAGGTGTTCCAGTCCTACGTCACTGCCCCGGAAAATACCGTGCGGTGGCGCTGGCAAGTAGGCGACGTCGCTATCTGGGACAACCGTGCTAACCAGCATTATGCGGTCAACGACTATGGCGACCAGCACCGGGTTGTGCGTCGCGCTACGGTTGACGGTGACGTTCCGATCGGCGTCGACGGTCGCCGCAGTATAACCCATGTCAAGGCAGCCAAGCCGGCGGCGAAGGCAGCCTGACCGTCTGAACAGGGTAAAGATGAAAACTTCGTATCGCCGCGGCCATATCGCGCTGCTTAACCGCCCCACAAAGCCTTATGATTTCCGAGAAGCAAGGCGAGTTGCGGGCTCGAGGCTTGGCCCGAAATCGAGGTCCTGCAGCGTGGCGCATGGCTCGAGTCGCTGCTCGTGGCCCCGCTGCAGCGGTACAGGTCCCCCACCGCCCCACCATCTCGCCCGCCCTGCACCTCGGATAGCGATCATTCACCGTTTGTTCATTATGATAGCGCACGATCATAACTGGACATGCTGGTAGCTCGTACATGCCTGAAGGCCCTGCGCGCCGACCCAGCGCCGGGGCCTTTTTACTTCCGCAAAATCGATTCCAGCAACGCGGGCACTTCGCAGGATGTCGGAATCCCGCGCTTGCGATGATACGCCGTACAGCGAATTGCGCGAGTCAAACGAATTTGGGTTTCTCAAATATAGAATCGTCGATACCGATCCTGATGGATCGAGCCTCGACGACGAAGTCAACCATCTTCAAACGGAATTATTCAACATTGCCGAGAGCTCCCGGTGTGCCGTCGAAGCCGACATTGGGGAGGTCAGCGGTCACCAACGATCATGGTGATCGCCAGCATCTTTCGTATTCACATAACCGTCGGCCTTGTACTTTCCCGAGGCCATGACATGAGTGGGTCTTCCAAGCACCGATTTGGCCCGGTAGGATTTGCAGGGGGCGCGGACAAGCGGATGAACAAACGGAATGATGCCGGAAAACTGCGCGCGCCTGCTGGGATTTAGCCGACCGTCGATAGGAACATAGCCCTGGTCGACGGCTTTCTGAAGGGCAAGAGTTTCGCCGACCTGGCTCAGGAACATGGCTTGTCGACAACGAGGGTGCGCCAAATCATCGAGAAGGCCGATCGGCTCGTGGGCGGCGCATTCAGACCAAGACTGAAACGTCCAACGCCTCGCCTCGGTCCGATTTCATGGTCGACTATCCCTATGTGTGCAAATGGCCGAGAAGCACCGGCTGGGTAGCGTCACGCCGCATCATTCTTTGCGGAGCTGGAGCGCGCGGGATCGCTGGAGCGGCTGGTGAAAGCGGTTGCCGGGGCGCACAACACGTGAGCTGGCGCCTCGTGTGGCAAAAGGAGAGGGCGAGAGCCCATGGCCTGCAATGAAGCGATCAAGCATTGCGATCGTGGAACCAAGCTAGTCGACCATCCGGACCGCGGCCTTCAATGCCAGCTCGCCTTGGAATCGGCCTTCCAGGAATTGGCTGAGCGCGCAGCGGAATCCGGCTGGACCGAGGAGATAGCCACGCGCTCCTCGAACTCGCCGGCGCGCGCCTCAGGAGCGACTCCGCCAATGACAGACTGAGAGGACGATTAATCGTGCCAGGGCAACGAGAGAGCGGCAGGTTCAAGAAGCTTCGCCTGAACCGATAGGAACGTCGCTGCGCCAATAAAATTGGCGGTGAAGGCTGACCGCGGCCGAGTCGGGCAAGCGAGCGAAGTGCTGAAATAAGGGCGTGAGAATCCAAGACATCGTTTGTAGAGAGCATCGAGCTTCGCGAGATTGTGGTACAGGATCGACCGCAGGTGTTCTCGCAGCGCTCGCAGAACCCGGGATTCTTCCGCGGCACCCGCCAAGGCGAAGAACGGTCAGAGTTGCACGATAACGTTTAAAAGCGAGCCTTCCTCCGAAAGTCTGCGCGCGCAGTTCCACGGTCCGATGCGCTTTCATAGCTATTCCAATCGCCGCGCCCATCCTCTCCCGGATCAGGTCCAGCGGGTCTGCAGTGCATGCGCCCCCAAAGTGGACGCCATTGGGCCGGGTGAACCGGGCTCGATTGCGCGCCGAAGGCCCGTTCCAGGCCCGGAAATCCGGGTCCGTCAGGGCGAGCGCGTGCGGGTCGAGGTAGAGAACGGCCTTGCCGAGAAAACGACCGTGCACTGGCATCGCGTGCGTGTGCCACATGCCATGGATGGCGTGCCTCACCTCACGCAGAAGCCCGCGAAAAGGCAACGGAAGATCTAGCATTTATGGGGGAAATGTTTTTTCGGAGTGCTTGACCCGCAGGAAGGGCAGGGCATGACTGCCTATCGCCCGACCCGGCCGGCCGCACTCATGACCGGCTGGGCTCGGTTAATCCTGCATGCCGCGCCCATGAGGTTGCGCTCTGTCGGGAGTGCGTCGAGCACAACGACGAGATGTAGTTCACGATCTTTGAAACGCGTGTCAACCATCCAAAGTGTGGATGCCTTTCATCGAAACAAACGATTTCATCAATGTTCTGGAATCCTGCATGGGCAGAACAGAAACCGCCCGAAAGGAGATTTTTCATGCGCTCTACCGGGCAGTGGAGTGCTGGGAAAGGGAGTTGCAACTGACCGGGTCCGACTTCTTCCGAGTCTATGGACAGACTGGGAGACGCGCACGGTGTAGCGGCTCACATCGTCATACTGCACCTACGCCACACACCGGCCGGACCTGATCCGGCTTTATGAGCATTGGGCTTGTCAGTTGCCCAAGCGTGATGGCTTTCGCGACGCGGCGCGCCTCAGGAACTGAGCCGCGTCCAGGTCGAAACGCGGGAAAGAAAGACAGGAAACAGAATGGCCGATCAATTCGCAACGGACGTCATTGCCCTGATCAAGAAACGCGCCGAGTCGGAGAGCGGTGAGGGAATGCCTGCGTCATTCGTCGGCGAGATAACAATCGCCACGGAACTGGACGCGCTCGGGTTTGATTCGCTGGGTTTGGCGGACGTCCTCTGGGATGTGGAGCAGGCCTACGGCATCAAGATCGACATGAACACGGCCGATGCCTGGTCCAATCTCAAGAATGTCGGCGACGTCGTGGAAGCCGTCCGCGGCTTGCTTGCGAAGGAGGCTTGAATGGACAGGCGCGTCGTTATCACCGGAGTGGGCGGCCTGTGCGGACTGGGCACCGACGCCGCCTCTATGTGGAAAGAGATGCGCGAAGGCCGCTCCGCCATCGGCCCGATCGCCAATTCCGAGCTTCATGACCTGGAGGGCATGACCGGCGCTGAGATCAAGGCGCTGCCCCAGCACGACATCAACCGGGGGCATCTCATCTCCATGGACCGCTTCAGCTTGCTCGCCGTGCTTGCAGCGCGCGAAGCCATGCGGCAGGCCGGACTTTCCTGGGACGAGGGGAATGCCCATCGCTTCGGCGCGACAGTGGGCGTCGGATTTACCGGTTCATACGCAACAGAACAAACTTACCGCTCACTGCTTTTGGGTAGCGCAATCCGTGCTGAACTCTTCACTGGAGTAAAGGTGATGCCCAGCGCCGCTTCCGTCCATCTTAGCTTGAGCCTCGGCTTGCGCGGGCCGGTCTTCGGGGTGACCTCCGCATGTGCCTCGGCCAACCATGCGATCGCCTCGGCGGTGGACCAGATCAAGCTGGGCCGGGCCGACGTAATGGTTTCCGGAGGCAGCGACGCACCCTTCGCATGGGGCGTGCTGAAAGCATGGGAAGCAATGCGCGTGCTTTCACCCGATACCTGCCGGCCCTTCTCCGCCGATAGGAAGGGCCTGGTGCTGGGCGAGGGTGCGGGCATGGCCGTGCTGGAAAGCTACGAGCATGCCACGAGGCGTGGTGCCACAATTCTTGCCGAGATCGCCGGCGTCGGCCTTTCCGCCGATGCCTTCCACATTGCCGCGCCATCTGTCGAGGGGCCAGCGTCGGCGATGCGCGCCTGCCTTGCCGATGCCGGGCTGAATGCCGAGGACGTCGACTACCTCAACGCGCACGGCACCGGTACCAAAAGCAATGATCAGACTGAAACGGCGGCGATCAAGCGTGTGTTTGGAAACCACGCTTATTTGATGTCCATCTCTTCCACCAAGTCCACGCACGCGCATTGCCTCGGCGCAGCGAGCGCGCTTGAAATGATCGCCTGCGTGATGGCAATCCAAGAGGACGTCGTGCCGCCGACCGCCAACTATCGCGAGCCAGATCCCGCTTGCGACCTCGACATCACACCCAATGTGCCGCGCGAGCGCAAGGTGCGCGTCGCCATGAGCAACGCCTTCGCCATGGGCGGTACGAACGCAGTTCTGGCATTCAGGCAGGTGTAGAAGCCATGCAAGACGCCTCATTTGAGGTCACCTGTCGTATCTAGCTGCTTGCCGGACCACTATGTGAAGCGAGCGCTATTGGCTGCCTCTGCGATGCGGGAATTGGCAGCGGACGTCTCACGATCAAACAGGCATCTGCTTGTAGAATTCTTTTAATCGTGAAGCGGCGCGAGTGCGCTATCCGTTGAGGTGAGCAAGGCCGGCGCCCTGGGTGAGCGCTGGTGTCGGGTGGTGGAAAGTACAGGGGGAGCTGTGTGGCCCCCTCTTTCTCGGCCTCGACGATGTGCGAAGGAGCCTGTGCGGCGAACGGGCCGACGCCCCAGGCTCAGAACCTGGGCGAACCTAACTCCCGCCAAAGGACAGCCCAGAGCTGGATACACGAAAGAGATACTGAACCCGCGAATCAGATTCTGATCAATCGTCGTGTCTGAGCTCCGCTCGGCTCTTACGGAGATAATCGCGCGGCCCGGCAACGGCCGCGCGTGCCGCGGGCGTGAGCTTTGCGCTTCGTCAGAAGTGCCTCGAGCGTGACGACGATAATTGACCAGCCATATGGAACGCATTCGCCCAGTTATCCAAAGCGTGGATACCTTTCATCTAAACAAAGGATTTTACCGTTTTTGCTGCAGGTCCCATAGAGGCGCTTCAAGTTGGAAAGATAGGTAGTTCCCATGGTTGCGTTGGATCCGAGGAGCATCATCTGGTGTGCGGGGCGCACAAAGTCAGTCGCATCTGCATTACGGCTTGGTCTTTCGGCGGTCTCCACAAGTTACGCCCCGTTGGTGCGATGCCAATTATTTAACCAATGCTTGGACATTTATCTCAACCAGACAGCTCCAAGGTGAGGTCTTCCATGCGCCCGAATGTCGATTGGAAGTTGTGCTGGGAAAATGAGCTGCAACTGGCCGACCATGTCGAACTCTCCGACTTTTTTCGAAAGACCTATGGACGGACTGGCGCCTTCAACGCGGAGCCATTCGAAGGCGGCCGCAGTTGGGCCGGCGCGAGGCCGGAATTCCGCGCAATCGGCTACGACGCGCATGGGGTAGCGGCTCACATCGGCATGCTGCGGCGCTTCATCAAAGTTGGCGAGGTCGACTTGATCGTCGCTGAATTGGGCCTGTACGCGGTTCGTCCGGATCTTGAAGGGCTCGGAATCGGTTTTTCGATGCGCGTGGCGTACCCAGTGCTCCATCAGTTGGGTGTTCCATTCGCTTTCGGCACGGTTCGGCACGCGCTGCGAAACCATGTCGAAAGATTCTGCAGAGCCGGCCTCGCGAACATTGTGTCGGGCGTTCGCGTACGATCGACCCGTCCAGATGTGCATCCCGACCTGCCGCCCACGCGCCTGGAAGACGTACTCGTGTTGGTTTCGCCGATCGGACGCTCGATGGACGAGTGGCCGTCCGGTACCCTGATCGACCGGAACGGTCCGGAACTATGAAGCCTCTGGACTACATATGCGAAGGGCAGAGTGACAATGCCGATGGCACTGCAGAGCGCAGCGTCTATCTGACGTTTGACGATGGTCCCAATTCATTTTTCACACCGCAGATACTCAATGTGCTGGCGCAACATCAGGTGACGGCGACCTTCTTCGTTGTTGGGGCCTACGCGGCCGACGAGCCGGAACTCGTTCGCCGAATTATTACAGACGGGCACGGTATAGCCAACCACACGATGACTCATCCGGACCTGGCCAAATGCGGGTCCGTCGAAGTCGACTGCCAGATAGTTGAGGCAAACAGAGTCATAGGGATGGCTTGCCCGCAGGCCATGGTTCGGTACTTTCGTGCACCGTATGGCATCTGGACCGAAGAAGTAATCGCTGCATCAGCGGGTGCGGCATTGGCGCCCGTCCATTGGTCCATTGATCCACGCGACTGGTCTCGCCCCGGCGTTGACGCCATCGTCGACAGAGTGCTCGCCGATATCCGGCCGGGCGCAATCGTGCTGTTGCACGACGGGTGCGCTCCCGACGAATTGCAACCAGGCAATCAAGCCAGTCTGCGCGACCAGACGGTGACAGCGTTGTCACGCCTAATTCCAGAATTGCACGGCCGCGGATTTGTAATCCGATCACTTCCTCAACACCCCTGAACAAACAGAGATCCTATGGACCTTCTCACCACAGCCAGTACTGTTGCCGTTTCGTCTTATGCGGTGCTCTCGACTGTTTACAGAGGCATGCAAGCGGTCTACTCCCAACCGGAAAATGTTACGCCGCCGTCGGAAAGCTTGTTCGGATCCGACCGTTGGCCGAGCGTGGATGTCATTATCCCCTGCTACAATGAGGACCCGCGCACACTCGCGGCGTGTTTAGCTTCCATTGCAAATCAAGATTACGCCGGAACATTTCAGGTCTATCTGGTTGACGACGGTTCTGGAAATCGTAATGCCGTCATCCCGGTACATCACGCCTACGAGGGCGACCCGAGATTCAATTTCATTCTGCTCCGCGAGAATGTTGGCAAACGCAAGGCGCAGATCGCCGCCATCCGCCGCTCATCTGGAGATTTCGTGCTCAGCGTCGACTCTGACACGACACTTGCGTCCGACGTCATCACAAAGCTTGCAGTAAAAATGCGGGATTCCATGGTCGGAGCGGCCATGGGCCAGCTGACGGCATACAACCGCAGCGACACTTGGTTGACCCGATTGATCGATATGGAATACTGGCTGGCTTGCAATGAGGAGCGCGCGGCGCAAGGTCGCTTTGGTGCGGTCATGTGCTGCTGCGGCCCATGTGCAATGTACCGCCGGTCTTGTCTCCTTTCTCTGCTGGATCAATACGAGACGCAGCTGTTCAGGGGGAAACCAAGCGACTTCGGTGAAGACCGTCATCTTACGATCCTCATGCTGAAAGCAGGCTTTCGAACCGAGTACGTTCCAGGTGCCGTCGCGGCGACAGTCGTTCCGGACAAGATGGGACCTTATTTGCGCCAACAACTCCGCTGGGCACGAAGCACCTTCCGGGACACGATGCTTGCGCGAGGTCTACTGCGTGGCCTGGATCGCTATCTAACTTTGGATGTGATGGGAGAGAATCTCGGCCCATTGTTGCTCGGCATCGCGGTAGTAACGGCGCTCGGTGAGCTACTATTTTCACATACAGTAAATTGGTGGACGGTGCTGGCTATTGTCACGATGACCATAATCAGATCTACGGTGTTATCTTTCCGCACTCGGCAGCTTCGATTCATCGGCTATTCAATGCACGCGTTAATCAGGATATTCCTGTTGATCCCCTTGAAGGCTTACGCCCTGTGTACATTGAGCAATAGCGATTGGCTGTCGCGTAAAAGTGTTCCCCTGCCCAACAGGAGCACAAAGGAAATCACAAGCGCGATGCCGCTTGCCGGAGCAAATGCTGCGGGCAATTCTGGAATTGCGGAGTCACTTCATACTGCAGATCTTTCGCTCACAGCTGGTGAAGTCTGACGGCCTTGCAGCGCCGAGTGACCGAGTAAGTTGTGTCAGTCGACACGGGGTGAAGCTTTCGAGTTACCTATGGTCAGAACGGGAACTATCTGGAAGCGACACGTGGCATCTTGACGTTATTCTTTGGCGGAAGCGATACACGCGTCGCTCCGGCCGCGACTTTCCAAAGGTGCCATCTCAAGGCGGTGGCCTGCTCTGAACCAGAATTCGCAAGTAAGCTGCCGGTGGCCAATCGGACTCATTCCGCTTGAGATAGACGCATGTCCAATGTAGCAATCGACCTTACCGGCGTAACCAAATTATTCGGAAACAAGCTCGTTGTGGACGGGCTGTCCTTCACCGTTGCATCGGGAGAGTGCTTCGGTCTGCTGGGGCCGAACGGCGCAGGCAAGAGCACGATTGCGCGTATGCTCCTCGGTATGACCCGGCCTGACGCGGGTGATATAACAGTCCTCGGTCTACCAGTGCCGGCACGCAGCCGCTTGGCCCGCAAGGGCATAGGCGTGGTCCCGCAGTTCGACAATCTCGACCTGGAATTTACGGTACGCGAGAACCTGTTGGTGTTCGGGCGCTACTTCGGCATGAGTACAAGAGAGATCAACGCCGTCATCCCACGGCTCCTCGAGTTCGCTCGCCTTGAGAGCAAGGCGGATTCACGTGTCGGCCTGCTATCCGGCGGGATGAAGCGGCGCCTGACGCTGGCACGTGCTCTGATCAACGACCCCCAGTTGCTTGTGATGGATGAGCCCACGACCGGCCTCGACCCGCATGCCCGCCATCTGATCTGGGAGCGACTTCGTTTCCTGCTGGCGAGCGGAAAAACGATCATTTTGACCACCCATTTCATGGAAGAGGCTGAGCGGCTTTGTGATCGGCTGTGTGTTCTCGAGCGGGGACGCAAGATCGCCGAGGGCAGTCCTCATGCGCTGATCGACGAGTACATTGGGTGCAACGTGATCGAGATCTTCGGCGGCAATCCACAGGAGCTGATTTCGCTGATCAGACCGTACGTTCAGCGTGTCGAGGTAAGCGGCGAGACGCTCTTTTGCTATGCGCCTGAGCCGGAGGATGTGCGCATCCAGCTTCGCGGTCGAGCGGGTCTGCGTATTCTAGAGCGTCCACCCAGTCTGGAGGACGTTTTCTTGAGGTTAACCGGACGTGAGATGGAGAAGTGAGCAATGGGTGAACGTTTTGCGGCCGCTCTACCCGCCAACGCCTGGAACTGGATCGCGGTGTGGCGCCGCAATCATCTGGCATGGAAGAAGGTGGCATTTGCTTCAATGCTCGGCACCCTTGCTGATCCGATGATTTACCTTTTCGGGCTCGGCACTGGCCTTGGACTGTTGGTAGGCCGCATCGAAGGTGCATCCTACATCGCCTTTCTGGCAGCCGGCATGGTTGCGACGAGCGCGATGACAGCATCAACCTTCGAAACAATTTACGCGGTTTTCGGTCGAATGCGCGATCAGGGCACTTGGGAAGCAATCCTGCACACACAACTTACCCTCGGCGACATCGTTCTCGGTGAATTGACCTGGGCAGCCACAAAGGCCTTTCTGGCCGGTACGACAATTGCGATTGTTGCCGCCGCGCTAGGTTATGCCGCGTGGACGTCGGTTCTCTACGTGCTGCCGGTCATCGCTCTCACCGGGTTCGCCTTTGCGAGCCTGGCCATGCTCGTCATCGCGCTCGCGCCCAGTTATCACTATTTTATTTTCTATCAGACGCTTGTCATCACACCCATGCTGTTCCTTTCGGGCGCGGTTTTTCCAGTCGGCCAATTGCCAGGAGTGTTTCAGCAGATTGCGGCCTTCTCGCCGCTGGCGAATTCTATCGATCTAATCCGTCCGGTGATGCTCGGCCGCCTGGGCGACAATGTAGGGCTGCATATAGGCGCACTTTGCATGTTCGCTGTATTGCCTTTTTTTCTGTCGGCTGGACTGTTTCATCGACGACTAATGCGTTGACGCTTACCTACGCCCATCAACGAGAAGGAGGTCCGCAATGCCGGATTGCAAACTGCCCCCAGCGGCCCGGAGGCATGCGTGTGCCAGGAATCGCGAGTGGTACAACAACGCCGAAGCCGGGCGCCACCCAGCCGCTGCAGGCACGCGCCCATCTTCGCGACCACACCTCGGAGTACAGGCTGGGTGGTGAGGCGCGCGGACCCACCCGGAGCGTTCAAGCGATAGCAGCCAAGCTTCTTGTGCGCGTCCCCAGACCGTCGCGGCCATTATTTAGTTGGATACACATGCAATGACCCACAACGAACCAACTCCTGAGCCTTTTGTGATCCTTGCTATGCCAAGGACCGGAACACACTATTTAGAAGAATTGCTAAACGAGCATCCGACCGTTCTGAGTAACGGTGAGTTGCTAAACGAATATGATCCCAATTGGCCCAGCACGGATCGCCTGCTAGGCACGGATCGCGAGCTTCTTGAGCTTGCCTATGTGCGCTGCCCTATGCGCGACTACAAGAATGTGACGCATCTTGGCTGCAAGATCAATGAACCTCAGTTTCGCGAGCGTCCAGCATTCTTTGCGGAATTAGCTCGTTGGCCAGCACTCAAGGTCATCCTCGTTGTTCGCCGAAACGTATTGGAATCGCTCCGATCCTTTGTGCAGGCCAGGGAAAGCGGTCAGTGGCTGAAGTTCAGCTCGGACAACGATACCGCTCGGCCACCGAGCGTCAGGTTGTCAATCGCCGACTGTGAGGCTTATTTCAAAGCCGCCGACGATTTTCACGCTCGCGTTATGGACTCCTTCACGTCGACCAACCTGCTTGTAATGGAATACGAGAGCCTACTTCACGAACCTGCCCAATGCTTGGGAGCGGTTTGGGATTTCCTGGGCGTTCCAGCGCTTGAGCCATCAGATAACGCCATCTTGCAGCGCCAGGAAACGCGACCGCTTGATCAAACGGTGGAGAACTTTGACGAGTTGCGGATTCACTTCGCACGCGGACCTTATTCAAGATTTTTTGACCTCGGAGATTCAATGCGCTCCTACGCTTAATCGCTTGTACCGCGTGCTCTGATGGGCGTGTAGGATATCCTGCAGTTTGCGCGCATTCCGTTCCAAAACTGACAAACCAAAGTCACCAAGGCAACCGGCAGTCGATCTGCGGCGAACATCAAAGGGCACGGGCGCAAGGCGACCTGGTCAATTCCCTCTCTGATGAAGCACTTCCTCAGACGCGATCTTTGGCGAGCCTCGAGTGCAGAATTCCGGCAAGGTGGAGGGTTCCAGTGCGCAACTGCACCAATCTCGCTGGACGGGACAGGCGTCCAGTTGGCACGGCGCTTGCTCCGAGATGACAGCAGCGCTCGACCGGAGCGCAGCATGGGAGAAGGAGGAGCCCCCACCCCGATCCGGTCAGGGAGAGAGAAACGATGTTGGTTCCAAGAGTCCCCCGCGCGATCGCAGCGCCCCGCAAGCGCCATTTTGCCCGGACCTACGTGCAGGTACTTGCCGCCATGGTCCTTGGAGCCGCAATTGGCTACCTCTATCCGGAAACCGGCCAAAGCCTGAAGCCGCTCGGCGATGCCTTCATCAAAGTCATCAAGATGATTATCGCACCTGTCATCTTCCTGACAATTGCGACCGGCATTGCCGGCATGAGCGATCTGCAGAAGGTCGGCCGAGTTGCCGCCAAGGCGATGGTTTATTTCCTTACCTTCTCGACGCTTGCACTCGTTGTCGGGCTGATTGTCGCGAATATCGTTCAGCCTGGCGCCGGCCTCAACATCGATCCGGCCTCGCTCGATGTCGAAGCCGTTAAGGGCTATGTGGCCACGGCTCACGAGCAGTCCGTGACCAGCTTCCTGATGAACATCATCCCGTCAACGATTGCCAGTGCCTTCGCGGAAGGCGACATCCTGCAAGTCTTGTTCTTCTCGGTCTTGTTCGGCATTGCTCTGGCGATGACCGGAGAGACGAGCAGGCCGGTCGTTACCTTTCTCCAGGCGCTCACCGCCCCCATTTTTAAGCTCGTCGGCATTCTGATGAAGGCTGCACCCATCGGCGCCTTCGGCGCTATGGCCTTTACGATCGGCAAATACGGAATCGGTTCGGTGGCCAACCTCGCGATACTGGTCGCGACGTTCTATCTGACCGCCTTCCTCTTCGTGTTCGGGGTTCTCGGCGTGGTCTGCCGCTGCAACGGCTTCTCGATCTTTTCTCTTGTCCGCTACATCAAGGACGAGCTGCTGCTTGTCCTGGCAACGTCCTCCTCGGAGGCCGCGCTGCCCTCGCTCATGGAGAAGATGGAGAAGGCCGGCGCCGCGCGTTCGGTCGTAAGTCTCGTCATCCCTACTGGATACTCATTCAATCTGGACGGCACCAATATCTACATGACGATCGCCGCCCTCTTCATCGCGCAGGCGACGAACACAGATTTGTCAATTGCCGATCAGATCCTCCTGCTGCTAATTGCGATGCTTTCCTCGAAGGGTGCGGCAGGCGTCACCGGCGCCGGCTTCATCACATTGGCCGCTACTCTGTCTGTCGTGCCGAGTGTTCCCGTTGCCGGAATGGCTCTAATTCTTGGCGTGGACCGCTTCATGTCGGAATGCCGCGCGCTGACGAATTTAGTCGGTAATGCGGTGGCATCGCTCGTTGTCGCTCGCTGGGAAGGCGAATTGGACCAGTCCCGGATGGAAGCCGCTTTCCGCGGTTAGGGTTACATCAAACGGGCTCCCCGCAAGCAAGCAATAGCGCGACGTGTAAGTCACGGCCTTCACAGCAGTCGAATTGCCGGCCTCCAAAGAGCGCTGGAAATAGTGTACTAACGCGGAGAGTAATACAACACCATGAAGCCCCTAAGCAAACGAACGGTTCACGGAAACTCATCTGGGTCCGCATGGAGCGCTGTTCGTCGAATGCGTTATCAACCGTGGGGTGTGGTAACTATTTCAGCTTGCCGCCCCAAGCCGTCGCGGGATCGCACCGGATGACGGAGGACCGGCCGATCAGAATCGCTAGGGGAAAGCGCGTCACAATTGCCGATCTCGCCCGCGAAGCCGGAGTCAGCGTAGCAACAGTCGATCGGGTTCTGAACGTCCGCCTTCCGGTGCGAGAGGAGACCGCCCAGCGGGTCCATGCGGCCGCGCACGCGATCGGCTATCATGCTGCCGGTCTCATCAAACAGCGCTTGCAGCAGCACCTGCCGCACTACAAGCTGGGCTTCATCTTGAGAAAACCTGCCCACGATTTTTACCAAGATTTCGCTCGCAATATTGAAGAGTCGGTCAGTATGGCTAAATCCTTCCACGGCCTTCCGATCATCGAGTTCGCGCAGTCACATTTGCCGCGTGACCTGCTCCCGCTTCTTAAGGACCTTGGAAGCCGCTGCCAGGCGATCGCCATGGTGGCGGCCGATCACCCGAAAATCACAGCATCAGTCGAGGAGCTCAAGGCGAAAGGTATCCCGGTATTTTCGCTGTTATCCGACTTCGCCGATGGCGTGCGCGAGGGCTACATCGGCCTCAACAACAGCAAGGTCGGACGGACTGCCGCTTGGGTGTTTTCCAAGGCCGCAAAACGGCCCGGCAAGGTGGCGGTGTTTGTCGGAAGCCATCGCTTCCAGGCGCATGCGACGCGGGAAACGGCCTTTCGTGCCTATTTTCGTGAGAACGCGCCCAAATTCGAGGTGCTTGATCCGCTCGTGAACCTTGATGAACGGCAGCTCACTTACGAAAAATTGCTGGATCTTATGCAGCGGGAACCAGAGCTCGTCGGCTTCTATATGGCCGGCGGGGGTATAGAGGGAGCAATTTCCGCGCTCCGAGAAGAGGGGAGCGGTCAGGATCTCGTCGCGATCGTGAGTGAAATGACGCCGCAGTCACGTGGGGCGCTTGCGGATGACATCTTGACGATGGCGGTCGGCACGCCAATGCGCCGACTTTGCCAGGAGCTGATAATGGCAATGGAGCGGGCCATCAAAGCCGGCGTCGCGGAGAGCCCGGGGCAGACATTTCTGCCGTTCGACATTTATCTTCCGGAAAATATTTGACCTTGATGGATTTCTATCATGAGCGCCCATTTTCCTTTCACCGATGAAAGGAAAGCTCGATTGACTCGGCCGTCTCTGTCCGATCTGTGAACCGGCGTGGTTCCGTCTTGAAAGAAGCCGGATGCCGAAATGGCAGCCGCGCTTCATGGAAGGAAAGTCAAGCAATGCGCCAGGTATCGCCCCGCTTTGCACTCGATCACATGGCGGCGCCCCGCCTTGACGTCAGTGCGCTTTTCGCGCTTGCCCGTGACCAAGGCCTGACCGACGTCCAAATCCGTTACCCTCATTTCAGCAATCCTGTCGCACGCGGCATTCCGGCTGCGGACGTTCGGTTTGCCGCTACCGAAGCGGGCGTCACGATCATCTCTGTCAACGCCTTGCAGCGGTTCAACGACTGGACTCCAACGCGTCAGGCCGAGGCAAGCAACCTCGCCGATTATGCGACGGCGTGCGGGGCAGAGACGCTCGTGTTGGTGCCGGCCAACCGCAGCTCGTGGCCCACCAATAGCGAGCGCCAGGACAATCTTCGTTTCGCTCTAAACGAGATCAAGCCAATCCTCCAGTCGCGGGGTCTGATCGGTCTCATCGAGCCGCTGGGTTTCCGAACCTGCTCGCTTCGATCAAAGAAGGAAGCGGCCGAGGCCGTTGCCGCGGTTGATGGCCAGTCCGTCTTTCGCCTCGTGCACGACACGTTCCACCACACCCTGGCCGGGGAGACATGCCTGTTCTGCGAGCTTACCGGCCTGGTGCACATTTCAAGCGTAAACGACCCGACCTTCTGGATTTACCCCGATCGCTTTCTTGCAGGTTCCGACAATGGCAGCCAGATTCAGGCGCTGCTGGATGGCGGCTACGCGGGACCTTTCTCGTTCGAGCTGATCGAGGAAGTCCATTCTCTGGACGATCTCGCAGGCGCACTTGCCGCCAGCATCGACTTTATCCGGCGAGGGCTATTGTCGTCAAAGTAGATGGTGACAGGTGTAGTGACTATAGGTGCGCCTGAATTTTCCGAGGGTTCACAGCGGGGCAGCCATCCGAGATGCCTCCTGTATCATTATCTCCCGCATCCAGATGCTTGCCGGATCGCTATTGTGGAGGGCCGGCCATTGGAGGGTCTCGGTGAATGTGGGAAATGGCAGCGGAAGTTCGATAACCCGCAGGGGGAACGTTTTTTCGAAATGCCTGACCAGCCGTAAGGGCATGGTCGCTATACGAGCTGTGCCGGACACCATAGGTGGAATCATGCTGAAGCCCTGCACGGCGACCTCGACACGTCTCTTAAGGCCATGCTCAAGCAAAAACCATTCCTCGATAGACGGCTTCATCGTACGCCCGAACCTGACCGCGACGTGCCTCATCGACATGTATCTCTCGAATGTAAGCTGCTGTGGCAGCTGCTTGTTTGTGGGACAGCCTACGCACACGAGCTTCTCGTCAAACAGCGCAATGCTTGAATGCACACTCGACGTGAACATATCCGGTAGAATTAGAAAATCGACGTCACCGCGCCGGAGAAGCTCATCGGGGCTATCGTCGACAGGCAGCAGTTCGAAGCTGACGGCGGGGGCTTCCCGTGAAATACGCTCCACAAGCTTTTCGAAAAACACGAGCGTGACGAAATCGGAAAGAATGATCCTGAAGAGGCGATCGGCTCGAGCTGGGTCAAACGGATCCGAAGAAATAATCGAGCACTGGATGTGCTGGAGAGCGTCGCGAACTGCGGGGGCAAATGCTGCCGCACGCGGGGTTAGAAATCGTTCGCGACCTCTTATCGTAAACAGTTCATCGCGGAAATAATCGCGCAGTCGGGCGACGGCCGCACTCATGGCGGGCTGACTCAGGTTGATCCTGCGTGCCGCCGCCGAGAGATTACGCTCCGTCAGGAGTGCGTCGAGCACAACGAGGAGATTTAGATCAAGTCCTTTGAAACGCATGTCATCAGCCATCCATGGGATGGATGCCTTTAACCGAAACAAACGACTTTAACAATTTAGCATTCTTGCAATCTTTTGTCGCAAAAAGTTTATGATGGATGACGTTAAGGTCCGACATATGAGCCGCGTGATCTGCCGAAGCGAGCAATCGTTCGTACTGTGCAGGTCAGAGATTGGCAGTTTGAAACGCCGGGCCGATGGCGCCGGGCTATCAACCAGCGTCTTCGGCGGCCCCGACCTAGCTGGGCGTGGAATCTAATAGGGTGCACCTTTCCAGTCCGAGGCGACTGATGGGCGGTTTGATCCTAAGCTGCCGTGAGGCCTGTGCCAATTGTATCGGCGAGCCAATGCAGCAGTCCGGCAGCGTTTTTGAGAGCTGTTGTAGGCTCGGCCTAAGCCCATTGGCGCAAGCCTATCTGAACGAAGCGCTTGGCCTTGCCGCTATCCGGTATGTGATCTGTGGTGTCTTCTCGTCCTGCTGTTCTTGTTTTGGAACGCCCTTATGGTGAGCCCATCCGGGACGTGGGGCACCGGGAGCACAAAGGTGCAGGCAGGCCGTCAATAGACCGTGGGCTGAGAGCCCGAGCTCGTTACATGGCCGCCCCTGGCGACTTTCCCGGATGCGCTGCGAGCGCGGATCAGTAGATGTCGTGTTGCCCGCCAGCTCCCGTCTTTGACCGAGCCAAGAAGGAGGAACGGGCATGCTTATCATCGGACTGGATATTCACCGCGCCTTCGCCGAAGCAGTGGCATGGGAGGAGGGCAGGCTCAGGCGACTCGGCCGCGTCGACATGCGGCGCGATCTGCTGGCGGCGTTCGCCGCGAAGCTGTCGCCGAACGATGTCGGGGTGATCGAGGCCACCGGCAGCGCGACGTCCGCTGCAGCTGTGATTGCGCCGCATGTGAAGAAGGTGGGGATCGCCAAGCCGAAACAGGTGTTTATCGTTGCCTATGCCAAGATCAAAACGACGATCGACGCCGACGTTCTTGCGCAGCTCTATGCCAGCGGCTTCTTGCCAGAAGTCTGGATTGCGGACGAGCCGACGCAGGCTCTGCGTCGACAGGTGACACGGCGCAATCAGATTGTCCGACAGAGATCTCGATTGAAGAGCGTCATCCAGTCGATCCTTCATAGCCACCTGATCCGTCCTGCCCGCATGCCGACCTGTGCGGCGCCAAGGGTCGGACCTGGTAATCGAGCAGGTCGTACCGCAGGACGAGCGCCTCGCGATCGATGGGCATCTGCGCGAGTTCGACCGATTGGGCGAAGACCTCCAGGTCATCGAACGCGATCTTGTCCGCTCGGCTCTCGAGGATGAAGGCGTGAAGCGGCTGATGACCATTCCCGGCGTCGACATCACCGTCGCGCTGGCGATGAAGGGCGGCGATCGGCGACGTGTCGCGCTTCGACGATCCGCAGAAGCTCGTGACCTATCTCGGGTTGAACCCAAGCGTCCAGCAGTCCGGCCAGGTCCGGCCTACCATGGGCGGATCACCAAGCAGGGCCGTGGTCATGCGCGCGGCATGCTCGTCGAGGCGGCCTGGGCGGCCGCTCGTGCTCCCGGACCGTTGCGAGCCTTCTCCCTGCGGCGTGCGAGCCCGGCGCGGACAGCATGTCGCGGCCGTGGCAACCGCACGCAAACTCTCTGTCGTGATCTGTCATCTGTTGAGAAGGGCGAGAGTTACGCGTAGGCTCGACCCTCCCTGCATGCCAAGAAGCTTGCGCGATGTGGAACTCAAGGCCGGGAGCAAGGCTGTGCGCGGCCAAAAGGGAGCGCACGCCTACAACATAAAGAGCCACCGGGAAGAAGAGCGCCGCTGGGTGGAGCAGGCCGAGGGCGCCTATGCACGCCTCGTCGCCGGTTGGAACCCACGAGGTCCGAAGAGGGTAGGCACGGATGCCGCAAACCGGGCGCCCAGCTTGGCATAAGGGCTACGTGGCCTCAGGAAGCGTCGTCGCCAATGCAGACCATGGACGAATTCCCAGCCGATGCCGAGATGCCGGTCGACCGTGCCTGTCGCCGTCCGGTGATGCGATGCCCCCGAGCGGATGAGTTCGCCCCGGATGCTCCCGGTCACGACGCACGGGTTCGGGTTCCAAGGCGCTCAGTTTTGTTCGCGCCCAATCGGTGTAGGACGCGGCAGAAAATACGAGCGTGACGAAATCGGGAAGAATGATCCTGAAGCGGCGATTCGGTAGAGCCGGGTCAAACTATCCGACGAAATAAACGAGCACTGGATGGGCGGGAGAGCGTCGCGAACTGGAGGGCAAGAGCTCCCGGACGCAGCGTTAAGTTTGAATACCTCCGCGGACATGGTCGCGAGCTTATCGCGCAAATAATCGAGCAGCCGAGCGCCGGCCGCACTCATGACCGGCTGGGCTCGGTTAATCCTGCATGCCGCGCCCATGAGGTTGCGCTCTGTCGGGAGTGCGTCGAGCACAACGACGAGATGTAGTTCACGATCTTTGAAACGCGTGGTCAACTATCCAAAGTGTGGATGCCTTTCATCGAAACAAACGATTTCATCAATGTTCTGGAATCCTGCATGGGCAGAAGCACCTGACGCACACCGATGCCCCCACTGCCTCATGGCGTGGCGAGCGTCTTAAGAAACCGCCCGAAAGGAGATTTTTCATGCGCTCTACCGGGCAGTGGAGTGCTGGGAAAGGGAGTTGCAACTGACCGGGTCCGACTTCTTCCGAGCCTATGGACAGACTGGGAGACGCGCACGGTGTAGCGGCTCACATCGTCATACTGCACCTACGCCACACACCGGCCGGACCTGATCCGGCTTTATGAGCATTGGGCTTTGTCAGTTGCCCAAGCGTGATGGCTTTCGCGACGCGGCGCGCCTCAGGAACTGAGCCGCGTCCAGGTCGAAACGCGGGAAAGAAAGACAGGAAACAGAATGGCCGATCAATTCGCAACGGACGTCATTGCCCTGATCAAGAAACGCGCCGAGTCGGAGAGCGGTGAGGGAATGCCTACGTCATTCGTCGGCGAGATAACAATCGCCACGGAACTGGACGCGCTCGGGTTTGATTCGCTGGGTTTGGCGGACGTCCTCTGGGATGTGGAGCAGGCCTACGGCATCAAGATCGACATGAACACGGCCGATGCCTGGTCCAATCTCAAGAATGTCGGCGACGTCGTGGAAGCCGTCCGCGGCTTGCTTGCGAAGGAGGCTTGAATGGACAGGCGCGTCGTTATCACCGGAGTGGGCGGCCTGTGCGGACTGGGCGCCGACGCCGCCTCTATGTGGAAAGAGNTGCGCGAAGGCCGCTCCGCCATCGGCCCGATCGCCAATTCCGAGCTTCATGACCTGGAGGGCATGACCGGCGCTGAGATCAAGGCGCTGCCCCAGCACGACATCAACCGGGGGCATCTCATCTCCATGGACCGCTTCAGCTTGCTCGCCGTGCTTGCAGCGCGCGAAGCCATGCGGCAGGCCGGACTTTCCTGGGACGAGGGGAATGCCCATCGCTTCGGCGCGACAGTGGGCGTCGGATTTACCGGTTCATACGCAACAGAACAAACTTACCGCTCACTGCTTTTGGGTAGCGCAATCCGTGCTGAACTCTTCACTGGAGTAAAGGTGATGCCCAGCGCCGCTTCCGTCCATCTTAGCTTGAGCCTCGGCTTGCGCGGGCCGGTCTTCGGGGTGACCTCCGCATGTGCCTCGGCCAACCATGCGATCGCCTCGGCGGTGGACCAGATCAAGCTGGGCCGGGCCGACGTAATGGTTTCCGGAGGCAGCGACGCACCCTTCGCATGGGGCGTGCTGAAAGCATGGGAAGCAATGCGCGTGCTTTCACCCGATACCTGCCGGCCCTTCTCCGCCGATAGGAAGGGCCTGGTGCTGGGCGAGGGTGCGGGCATGGCCGTGCTGGAAAGCTACGAGCATGCCACGAGGCGTGGTGCCACAATTCTTGCCGAGATCGCCGGCGTCGGCCTTTCCGCCGATGCCTTCCACATTGCCGCGCCATCTGTCGAGGGGCCAGCGTCGGCGATGCGCGCCTGCCTTGCCGATGCCGGGCTGAATGCCGAGGACGTCGACTACCTCAACGCGCACGGCACCGGTACCAAAAGCAATGATCAGACTGAAACGGCGGCGATCAAGCGTGTGTTTGGAAACCACGCTTATTTGATGTCCATCTCTTCCACCAAGTCCACGCACGCGCATTGCCTCGGCGCAGCGAGCGCGCTTGAAATGATCGCCTGCGTGATGGCAATCCAAGAGGACGTCGTGCCGCCGACCGCCAACTATCGCGAGCCAGATCCCGCTTGCGACCTCGACATCACACCCAATGTGCCGCGCGAGCGCAAGGTGCGCGTCGCCATGAGCAACGCCTTCGCCATGGGCGGTACGAACGCAGTTCTGGCATTCAGGCAGGTGTAGAAGCCATGCAAGACGCCTCATTTGAGGTCACCTGTCGTATCTAGCTGCTTG
>NZ_SRTH01000006.1:328815-348198 GCF_004792065.1 Mesorhizobium sp. M8A.F.Ca.ET.165.01.1.1
CGCAAGGTGCGCGTCGCCATGAGCAACGCCTTCGCCATGGGCGGTACGAACGCAGTTCTGGCATTCAGGCAGGTGTAGAAGCCATGCAAGACGCCTCATTTGAGGTCACCTGTCGTATCTAGCTGCTTGAGGGGCGGGGCATTGTGATACAGGGAGAGCTGTGGGGTCCCTCCTTCTCGGCCTCGACGATGTGGAAGGAGCCTGTGCGGCGAAACGGGCTAGACGCCCCCAGGCCCAGAACTTGGGCGAAACCAACTCCCACCAAAGGACAGCCGGTTTAGTAGCCGAACAATGAAACCTCGCTCGACGAGCCGCCGTCTCTACTGTCTCCGGCCTCACGCGGTTGAAGCGAACAGCGCAGCAGCTACTGTTCCGCACAACTCGGATGGCAATTGGGACAAGTCCGCACATGTCGTCACGTACGCTGAACGCCGCAGGTACAGCCAAACTGGGGCGGGGCGTTTCTGCCGTTTTGATAGAATTCTATCAAACTGACAATTTTCCTTGCATAAATGCAAGGAGAGCTCGGTTGACTCCCCTCCTTTCTTGTCAAGGATGAGTTTGCAGGCTGCGGTGCGGCAGAAGCCGGACAGAACAGCGACCGGTCGAGTAAAGGCCTGCGCAAACCGCATATTGCGAGCGCCCGCGCGGAGGAAGACGCTCGTCCTGGTGAAAGGCAACGATGCTCAGGCGCCATTGCCATTTGCCGAGGGCGTCCGCGCGCCGAAAATTTCGAAGCAACAAAGGTGAGATCGAGAATGATGATGACGAAATACAACACAGCTCACCGTCCAGTGCAGTTCTACCGGCGGGTGGCGGAGTGGGATGGGCTGCCAAATGGAACGTAAAAAGATCAGCAAGGAGATGCTTGGCGATAGTCAGGCGCTGCGCAAGCTGCGTGAGCACCTTGTCAAGGTGGCCAAGGCGAAGACTACGGTCCTGTTGCGAGGTGAATCCGGAACCGGTAAGGAGCTGGTTGCCAAAGCCATTCACGAGCTCTCGCCTCGCGCCAAGCAGCCCTTCATCAAGGTCAATTGCGCGGCGCTCACCGAGACGCTTCTGGAATCTGACTTGTTCGGTCATGAGAAGGGTGCCTTCACCGACGCGAGCAGTTTGCGCAAGGGGCGCTTTGAGGCTGCCGACAAAGGCACATTGTTTCTGGACGAGATTGGCGAAATATCAGGTTCGTTCCAGGCTAAGCTGCTGCGTGTCCTGCAGGAGCAGGAGTTTGAGCGCGTCGGCAGCAACCACACCATTAAAGTTGATGTTCGCGTGATTGCCGCAACGAACAGGGACTTGGAAACGGCAGTTCAACGCAAGGAGTTCCGGCAAGACCTCTATTATCGCATCAACGTCGTCACTTTACGCGTGCCGGCATTGCGCGAAAGGCGAGGTGATATTCCGCTCTTGGCCGCTCAGTTTCTCAAGAATTTCAATACTGAGAATGATCACACGCTGACCTTCGCTCCCGAAGCGATTGAGGTGCTAATGAACTGCGAATTTCCAGGCAACATCCGAGAGCTCGAAAACTGCGTTCAACGGACGGCAGTTCTGGCGACGGGTCCATCAATCCTCAGAACTGACTTTGCCTGTTACGCGGATCAGTGCTTGGCCGCGGCGCTGTGGAAGAACGGACCGCCGACGTCAGAGAAGTCGACTACGATCCAGCCTTCCGCCGCCTGTGCCGCCCCGCCCGTCGGCGACGGGCAAGCGCCGATAGGCCCTGCCACGAGTCGTGGTAGGGTGCCCGATGCCGATACGGTCATTGCTGCCATGGAAAAGTGTGGCTGGGTGCAGGCAAAGGCGGCGCGCCTGCTCGGTTTGACCCCGCGCCAGATCGGCTACGTGCTGAGAAAACGCGGTATCGAGATCAAGCGTCTCTGAAACAACCCGCCGAGCAAGAGCTGGAGCAGGTCAAGCATTGGTGCTCTGGCGAGCCCATCGGCCAGGCTTACGAAGTGGGTGTGAACAGCGCTGCCAAGATTCCGGCCGTGTGCTTTCTACCACGTAGTCATACTGGGGCTCTGCGACTGACAAACTAAAAAGGAGTAATCCTATGGCTAGTAACTTCGCTCTACACCGCAAGGCAAATCAATTCGACGTGCCTGGATCCAGAAATAATCGATGTATTATTGGTGACACGCCAGCATGCGTAGAGGCGACGCGCAGATCTCCGCTGGCGGGACCTGGTCGATACATTAGCTGATGGCTTACCGCTCGATATCACGCAATCTGAGATGGGCATGAAAGTGAGTTCGACCGCTGGACAGTTGCCGACCTCGTCAGGTATTGGCCCCTGCGACCGGTTGATCTGCGATATCCAAATTCGCGGAAGTTGGTCGAGACGAAACTGTCGCCCCGGCTCGTGACCGACCGCGCGCCCGGCAAGACCGAGTTACAAAGTTGCCGAGGCAGTTTGATGTGCGTTCCTGCATCACTGTACGGGACACGACCTGACGGGAGACTATGATGCGTAGCCAAAAAGAAAAGATGCTCGCAGGCGAGTTTTACAATGCGGCGGATCCGGAGATCCAAGCTGACCTGTTGGCCACCGGGGCTTGGCTCAAGCGGTACAATGATACGCTGGGGCAGACCACGGGGCATTGGCATGAGCTTTTGTCCGAGCGGCTGGGAGAGGTTGGGCGCGGAACGGTCATCCGTCCGCCCTTTTTTTGCGACTACGGATTCAATATCCGCATTGGAGCCAATGCCTACATCAACTTCAACTGCGTTATTCTTGACGTGGTAGAGGTCAAAATCGGGCAAGGAACGGCAATTGGGCCTGCTGTGCAGATTTATACCGCCGATCATCCACATGATGCCGAGCAGCGGCAGGCCGGCCTGCAGGTCGGGCGTCCTGTTCACATTGGCAGCCGTGTCTGGATCGGCGGTGGAGCAATCATTCTGCCTGGCGTCACGATTGGTGATAATGCAGTGGTAGGCGCTGGCTGCGTGGTCACACGAGATGTTCCCGCCGGGGCAAAGGTAGTGGGAATTCCTGCTCGCGTGGCCGACCCACATAAACAGGCATAATCAACCTCGTTGACCCTGGAGGTGCATGCGAACTGTCGAAACTGTGCCGAATTTTTGTCGAAGCCATTGAGCGCTGCATATGTTGTCGCGACTCGGGCGCTTCAGTTCTTTTGCCACGGGGGTCACAAGATCATGTGCGTAATGCCGCCGCAACGTGCTCACGTCCCGCAGCAGCGGACCCTTTCACATCGCCCAACGAATTCAGAGCCTACGTTGTGCTGCCACTAGCATTACTACTCACGAATGTATTCCCAACTGAGTTTTCGCCCTTGGAGGCAAGCAGCGACTCACCAGCAATCGCCGGCCATTAATCCTGGCTAGCATCGACCCCGACGAGGCGAGCCGCGGCGTTGCGGATCGGCATGTCGATGACCGTGATTGCGCCTTCGGCAAGGAAACGACGTTCGTTTCTGGTCAGCGTAGCCGAATCGATCACCGCAAAATGTGGGCCAGTGGAGCGCTTCATCAGCTGTCTGGCATATGTGCGCAGCATCTGATCGTTGAAGCGGCAGCCCACGAAGAAAAAACCCCGGTTGACGCGCCGTTGCTTCACCGCGTCCGGGATCGGCGTCTGGATATCAATTTCGGTTAGGACTTCGACGTAATCGGAATCAGCCACGAGGAAGTTTGCCGCCGGCCTGACGCTGCCGTGCGGCGCATAGAGCACCGTCCTAGCCACTTGTTCGGCCTCGAGTTCTGTTCCTGACAAATCGTAAGTTCTCGTCCAGATGTTACCGATTCCGGTCGCGCGCGTCGTTCCTTGTATCTCGACAACGTCTGTTTGGCCGGCCTCTGCAAGGGCTGCTCGCATGGCGCCATCGTACCAGCTGTCGATGATGACAGACAGTTGAAGGGTTGCGAGCCAGGCGTGAAGAACGGTCGGCTCGGCGGGGGCTGCGAATATCTCCGCCATCCACGCTTGGAGAGTCCGACGATGTCGGCGCTGCTCGATAAACTGCGCGACCGACCACATATTGGTGCGAATCCTGGAAGGGGCAGGCGCCCGCTTGTTGAGGGCCGCGGCGACATCTTCAGGGGTGCAAGGTACAGGTGATTCCGGTGGGTTAAGCTGCAGAAGACCAGGACCGAGATAGGGGATCACTCGATCGGCCTTGAGAGCGCCGTTCAGCAGGTCAATCAGTTTTTTGGCAAAACTGCCCCGGACGACGACGAGATGGTCCCAGCTCAGCATCGTGTTCATACGCGTTTCCTCTCCGCCACTGAACCCACCGGCATCAGGCCCCGTCGGAAATCTTCATCGCCTCGACGGTGATCGGCAAACGCGTGTCGCGCGGAAGGTGGGGCAGCATGAGCCGCCAACCGTTCCTGAGCGTCACGGTCCCGCCCCATAAGTCAGCGTTCTCAATCTCGGTGATCGGCTCTTCGAGATCCTTCTTGGGGACATAAGCCGACAAGCCAGTAGCGGTCCTGCGAATCATTACTTTCATCCGGCTGTTCCCCCGTTGGAAATGCCTTCAGCTCCGCAGGGAACCTCGACTTTGTCGAGGCTAATGAGTTCGCGCGCTCGCATGCCGACGACCGTGCCACGATCGATCCATTCGACCGCATAGATGAAGAATTGCTGGAGAAAGGTTCCAATGTCGCGCACGTAGCCTTCGTCGCCCTTCCGCACGAGGTTTTCGCCGATCTCCTTGCCGGGATAGGTGCCGTCGTTTTTTATGTGGCGTATCGCACGGACCCGCTCACCCTGCATGAACCGTGGCGGTCTGCCGATTTCGACCTCCTGTTCGCGTCTGGACCACATGCTGTCCATTCCTTTCTCGAGGCTTTTGTTGTGGTCGCGGGTTGCAGGCGTCGTCGTGCGGCGAACCCGACCGTTTCGGTAGGAATCAAGCGGGAACGCAGGTTTTCGGTACCGGACAGACCGACACGCATTGCTGCGTATCGAAGGCCTCCTTGCATTCGGTGCACTTGTTTGGATCGATCACATAGGCGTCGCCCTTGAACTTGATCGCTTCCGAAGGACATTCGAACTCGCAGGCCCCGCATTGGGTACATTGGGATGCGATGATCTTTAAAGCCATTCTAACTCCTGGTTATCGGACGAGACGGCTCAGGCCGTCGCCGCTAGTGGTCTGATCCCAAACTCTGCCGCGTAAAGTGCGCTGACTGCGGTCTCGATGTAGTCATGGCCATAGGCGTCGGTTACGCGCAGTCCAGCTCGCGAGAGTTGTTCCTTCGGGCGATTTCCGATCTTGGCGCATAGCACTATGTGTATGCCTTCGAGCGCTGCGATGACGCCCTCGAGGATGGCGTCTTCGCCCCCGCCTCCGAGGCAATACCGCTCGACCTTCCGATGCCCGACCAAGCTGATCCCTCTAGGCGAGACTTCATAAACCTGGAATTCCTTCGCGTGGCCGAAGTGTTCGTTGACCCGTCCACCTCCCTTAGTGGCCACCGCAACCAGAAGCGACTTTTCGGAGTCTGTTGCCTTGACCATACCGATGGCCTCGCTCCTCGCCGCCTCATGATCACGGCGCTCGTGTGCGACCACCTGCCGATAGGCCTGACGCTTGCCAGCATCGTAGGCGACATCGTCGGGAATCCCGTCCAGCGTGAATTCCTGGCCACGATCTTCACCGAGCAGGCCGACAGCATCTGCCCGGCACTGCCGGCAGTGGCGCATCAACTTGGCGCCACCTTCAAGTCGATCCTGAAGAGCCATCATCTCCATTGCCGTTGGGCCGCGCTGCCCGATGAGTCCGTAGTGGGTACCGTGCGCCGGGTCCGAAATCAGAGGCATCACGTTGTGCAGAAACGCGCCCCGCTCCCTGACCATTTTGTTCACCTCAAACAGGTGCTGGTCGTTCACTCCAGGAATCATCACCGAGTTGATTTTGGTGAGGATGCCGCGCGCGCTCAGCATCTCCAGGCCCAGCATCTGCCGCGCGTGCAAGATTCGAGCGGCTTCGATGCCGAAGTAGCGGCGATTTTCATAAAAGATCCATGGATAGATCTTCGCGCCGACTTCCGGGTCGACCATGTTGATGGTGACCGTCACGTGATCAACATTCATTTCGGCAAGCTCGGCGACATGGTCCGGCAGCACGAGCCCATTAGTGGAGACGCACAGCTTTATGTCGGGGATTTCCCTGATGACGCGGTCGAGCGTTGCCTTCGTTTTCTCCCAATCGTAACAGGCATCCCCCGGCCCAGCGATGCCAAGAACCGAAAGCTGCGGAACTTTGTTGGCAACGGCGATGACCTTGCGTAGCGCTTGGTCGGGCGTCAACTTCTCAGACACAACACCAGGCCGGCTCTCGTTGGCGCAATCGTATTTGCGATTGCAATAGTTGCACTGGACATTGCAAGCCGGCGCGACCGCCACATGCATACGCGCGAAATAATGATGCGCTTCCTCCGAAAAGCAGGGGTGATCCTTGATCCTTTCCCAAATAGCCGGATCCCCTTCGCCCGGGCTGGTCGGCGACGAGCCGTAGGAGGACGATGCGCAGCCACCGGATTTCGCGGCTGCCAGAAAACCCTCGGATGTCGTGCTAGTCGGCCCCTCAATCGAAACTGTCGGTGAGGACATCAAACGGCTCCGTTGCTGGTAACGTCGCGGTTCAAGGTGCAAGAGCCATACCAACTGAAAAAAGCGGCTTCAGTTCACTATTCGGGTCGATATCGCATTGTGTCAGGCCGGCGCGACACAATTTTGTCCTGCTTGCGACAGTGCAAGTCCAAATCCGTTCAGAAGCACGAAGCACTCCTTGTCGCGCACAGGGCGCGCAAGACCACTGGCCTGACGATTGGCTCATCAGGCTCTTAGAATTTCCTTCACCTCGATACTATGCCGGCGTATCGCCTAGCCGACTTGTCGCAGCTTGAGGCCGAGAATTCGAGCCGCATTAGCCTGAACCCAGCCGGCCTTCTCCATTGTGTCGATCAGCCGTCACGCTCCGTCCGCCGCGGTCTCAGCCCCCGTCCGGCCGTATCGTTAGAATCGCAAGTGGCTATCTCGTGTTCAGGGGGCGCCGATGCGCCGAACCGGCATCGTGCTGGCCCGTGAGAGCTCGTCGATGACATTGCCACGTTCCGAAAGATTGGTTCCTTCCAGAGGAGAACGCCAAGCACGCAGTTCTCCGGCTCGGACGTTGCCGGGGAAATAGCATTGCGAGATCAGCTCAACTGCCGACGGCGCAAAGCCATGGTTCTCCATATTTCAAGGGTAAGCGCTGTGTCCTTCCAGGAGGACCCGCGATCTGTGGGCCTGCCGATTCTGAGGTGGATCGGAGATCGGCTTGTGTCTGAACTTGAACTTACGATTGACCCTGAGCGGCAGCCTCGGCGTTTTCGAGGGTGATCAACGGCGCTGTTGGTCGGCGGCATTGGTCGATGGACGACAAGGCACGGAGTCATTCCGAGACCCTGGAGCCGACGCGGTGATCTCGGAGGTTGCCCGGCGCTACGGGCTGCGGCCGCGGCGGAACGCTCGCAAGCTTGCGACGTCGGCAGGACAGGCCACTCCCGCCTAGTGGTTTCGGTGGCGCCACCGGAACGACCCGTTGGGCCTATCCGTGCACCAGAGCTCAAGGCCACGGCCTGAGAATCGGCCGCCGCTCACCCTACTTGGTTCCTCAGCCGACTGCGCTAAGAAGGAGAGCAACTTCCGTCGGCGCGAGGATCATTGCGTCGTGGCCAGTGGCGAGTTCCTGCCACGCCCAGCCATCCTGCTTCGCGACCCATTCTCGCGCTCCCGCCATCGGCGGGTGGAGTGGATTAGTGCAGACGACATAGGTTCGGGGTCTGCCGTTGCCGAGCGGGTGCTCGAGCTTAAGTCCGCTTTCGTAGGTGCCTGCCGGATGCGGTGTTATCCGGCGCCGCACCCAGTCCGTGAGCGAGTGTCCCTCGGGAATGCCGAATGCTGTTGGCGGCGGAGTCGGCATGAAGATACCCCGTCCTTCCTCCGCAACCAATTTTCGACGGGCCGCGACGATGTCGGGGGGCATGGTGCTGAATACACTTTGACCGCTCTCGACGATGGCGCTGTCGAGATAAACGAGATGGCTGATATGGTCGGGTATCCGGTCGGCGGCGCCGGTGATGCTGATGCCGCCTAGACTGTGACCGACAAGGATCACATCGCTCAGCTCTTCCGTCACAATGTGGTTGACGATGTCGGTCACGAATGTGTCGGGCGTGATGTCCTTGCACAGCAAACGTGCGCGTTCGCCGACACCTGGTCGGCGTGGTCACGTGGCATCCCATCTTGCGAAGATTGGCAGCCACGTCCCGCCAACACCATCCGCCATGCCAGGCACCATGCACTAGCACATACGTCTTTGCCATGGGTTGTGCCGTTCCACTTGCTCACCGGCCGTTGTGGCTGCCATCCGGCACGATGGCCGGGCGTTGTCCCAAAGGGGCTCGACCACGTGACCGGTGGTAAGTCCGGCGCACAGGGCAGCGCCGTGGCCTGAGGACACCGCTAACGAGTCAAGGAAATTTGAATTGCGAAAGGCCAATATTCACTAGCTCTTTGCAAGTGGATGGAGAGGCTCATGGTGTGCCGCAGTTGCTCGCTGCCGGCATGCTCTTGGCACGGTCCCGGCTGATCATCCGAACTTGAACAGGACACCAAAGCCGCCGCGCGGATAGTTCCACTCGATGTCGCCGCCTTTCTCGCACAATATCCGGCAGGTGCCGCATTCCATGCAGCCGTCGGCGGTGATCTCGACTTGACCCTTGTCATTCAACTCATAGCATTTCGCCGGACAGACGTAGGTCAACGCAAGCAAGTTCGCGCTTGGCTTGTCGTGCGGTCGCACTATAATATGGGGGCGGCCGGAATCGACCAGATAGCGGTTCTGGTAAAGTTTGTCCTCGACACGAACCTTCGTCACTGCGATCGTCATCTTGTACCCTCTTCAGCGCCATGCCAATGCCAGGCGGACCGCGTCGCTGACCAACCCCCAGCGCGAGCGCGCGTTGATGAAGGCGGCCGTGGTGTTCTTTTCCTTCTCGATCTTCGGCGTGCCGTCGACACGCATGAAGTTCTGAGCGGCATGCGACATCAGCCGCGGATAGCTGTCAAAAAAGTTGCTGGAATTGGTGTGGAGCAAGGCTGGCATGTCCTTGTATTTCTTAAGATCCTTGATCACAAAGGAGTCATCCAGCATCGTCTTGTAGAGCGCAAGGTTCGCTTTGGTCATAGGACCGTTGCGGCTTTTGACTTTGATGATCGCCTCAGCCGCGACACGACCCGAGGTCATGGCAAGGTTCGAACCCTCACGGTGAATGGCATTGTTCAGTTGCGCTGCGTCGCCGACGATGACCCAACCGTCGCCGAAGAGCTGCGGAATGGCCTTGTAACCACCTTCGGGGATAAGATGGGCGGCATATTCTTTCACCTCCGAGCCAGCGATCAGCGGCCGGATCGAAGGATGGTTTTTCATCGCATCCAGGAGGGCGGACGGGCTCTCCATCGTCGCGGCGAAATCCGAGACCAGGCAGCCGATGCCGAGTGATATCGACTCCTTGTTGGTGTAAAGGAAGCCGAGCCCGGCCATGCTGCGAGAGATCGTGCCCACGGCCTCGATTACGCAGCCTTCATCGCCCTTGACCCCGAACCGCTGGCCAATGACCTCTTCGGGCAAGAAATGCATTTCCTTGACGGCAAGCGCCACGGTCTCCGGCTTCGGCATCTCGCGCAGGCCTGCGCGAGTGCCAAGCAATCCCGACACCCCTTCTGCGAGAACGACCACATTCGCGAAGACCACTCCGCCAGCCCGGTCTGTGCGGACGCCGATCACCTTGCCATTGCCATCACGGACGAGTTCCGTCGCGGTCGTCTCACACAGGACCGTCGCGCCAGCCTCGCGCACCTTGCGGGAAAACCATTTGTCGAACTGGGCGCGAATGATCGTGTAGCGGTTGGGTTTCGCCTCATTGAAGTCGTCCGACCGGTAATGAATTCCGGTGTGAGACGTGTCGTCCAACACCCAAAGTCGCTGTTCGACCAGGTGCCGCTCGAGGGGCGCATCATCCCGGAAGTCCGGGATGATCTTCTCCAGCATGTTCGCGTACATTATGGCACCCTGGACGTTCTTAGAGCCCGGATATTCCCCGCGCTCCAACTGCAGTACCTTCAGCCCCTGGCTTGCCAAAGTGTAAGCAGCTGCGTTTCCAGACATGCCGGCTCCGACCACTATGGCATCGAATTGTTCAATCATGTCCTCTCCCTCAACTCGCAAGCTTGTCTCGACTGTGCGGCGACAGCCGCCGGGTGAAGGCTTCCGTCAGTGCGGGCAGGAAGCGGATTGCATCCGTGACGATCCCGAGGTGGGCGAACTCGAAAATCGGCGCGTTCGGATCGGTGTTGATCGCGACGATGAGATCGGCCCCCTCGACCCCAACTCGGTGCTGGATGGCGCCGGAAATTCCGGCCGCGATGTAAAGCTTCGGTCGAATGGTCTTGCCAGTTTGTCCAATCTGTCGATCAGCCGGCATCCAGCCCTTCTGGACCAAGGGGCGCGAACAGCCATGCTCGGCGCCGATCGCTCGGGCAAGATTCTTCACAAGCTGAAGGTTCTCCGCCGCTCCGAGACCGAGGCCTCCCGCAACCACGACATCCGCATAGGCAAGATTTGCCATTGCCGACTGGTTATCCGGTAGGAAGCCGAGGACTTTGGTGACGATATCGTCCTCAACGAGCGACAGCTTGTGCCGCATGACACGCCCGACCGGCTTATCCACCCGTTGCGGCATAGGCATGACCCTTGGTCGCACCGTCGCCATTTGCGGCCGGTAATTTAGTGTATAGATCGTACACAACAATGAGCCACCAAAAGTCGGACGGGTCGCGGCGAGTGAACCGTCGGAATCTACATCAAGTTCGGTGCAGTCGGCCGTGAGCCCCGTCTGCAGGGTCGTCGCTACCGAGCCTGCAAGATCCCTGCCCAGTGTGGTCGCGCCGAGAAGGAGGATTTCGGGTTTATGGGTATTGACCAGATCCGTGAGCGCCTTGGCGAACGGCTCGTTCCGGTAGTCGGCGAGCGGCGGCGCATCGACGATGTAGACAAGATCCGCCCCGTAAGCGAAGGCCTCGGCAACAGCGTCCTCGACCATCTCGCCCGGCGGTCCCAGCACGACGCCCGCGAGCTGGACTTCAAGCTTGTCGGCCAATTTGCGGCCTTCGCCCAGCAGTTCGAATGATACAGGATGCACATTGCCGCGTTCGAGCTCGAGGAAGACCCACACGTGCCGGTAGTCTTTGAAATGGTCGGGAAGTTCTTTCTTTACACCGGCACGGCCGGGGGCAATGCGAGGGGTGGTTTGGCTTGCGGTCGACATTTTCTGCTCCTGGCCGTCACGTGCCGCTGTTGAAGGCCAGCTCATGTTCCAGCGCCGGCCGGCGGGTTAAGATATCGGCGATGAGTTCATCGGCTATGTCCTGCAAGCCCCTTTCCGCGGTGTCGATCTGCGCCGCCCTTTCTGCCCGTGCGGTGGGGGCGAAAACACGCTTGACGACTGTAGGCGAGCCACGCAGACCGCACCGGGTGAGATCGTCAATGCCGGCGTCGGCTGCAGTCCACTTCACGACTTGCCTGCGCGCCGCACACAGAGCCTGCTGGAGCGAGCCCCGGCGGATTTCGTTGGTGTCTTCCAGCATGGTAATGAGGCAAGGGAGTCTGCTCTTCAGCAACTGGGTGCCGCCTTCGGCGCGACGCGCGACTTCGATCTCTCGCGTATCGAGATCGATGGAGGCAATCTTCGCGACATAGGTAAGTTGCGATAAATCTAGGCGCTTGGCTATGCCCGGTCCGACCTGGGCGGTATCGCCGTCAATCGTCTGCTTGCCGGTGAAGACGATGTCCGGCCTGCCGAAAGTCTCCCCAATTTTTGCGATTGCTTGCGAAAGAGCAAAGGAAGTCGCCAGCGTATCGGATCCGGCAAAATAGCGGTCCGTCAAGAGAACTGCTCGGTCAGCACCGTAACCGAGCGCCTTTCGCAGCGAGTCCTCCGCCATGGGCGGACCCATTGTGAGCACAGTAACCTCGCCACCATGAACGTCGCGCAGTTTGAGCGCTTCTTCGAGGGCGAACAGGTCGTAAGGATTGATGATGGTCGGAACACCCTGACGCATGATCGTGTTCGTCACCGGGTGCACGCGGATCTGTGCCGAATCCGGCACCTGCTTGATGCAGATTACGATATGCATTGGCGGTTTCTCTAAGCTCCCAGTCCGGATTCGTGCTTGGCGGTTCGCCTCATTGCCTGCATCGTTCATGCCAAGTCGTCTTCCTGCCTCTATTCCAGAAGGTGGCTTCGTTTGCTTCCGAGGAGGCGTCATGAGGACTGGATTTGTCGACTTCTCGACATTGTCGCGTCGCAGCCGTGTCGGGCTCATTACTTTCCGAACCGCTTCAGTGCAGAGTCGAGCGGGACGAAGGCGCGGCCAGGTGCGGGACATATGTTTGGATCGTGGTCCCTTAGCACCTTGAACACACGTTGCGTGAGCGGCGAGGAAGTCGCGAAATCTTCGTAGGCGCGTTCCAGCTTGGCGCGCACCCGCGCGGCGATTACCTGGTTAGGCAGACCGGAGAAATCTTCTTCGGCAAGGTATTGGCCCACGCGCTTCATGATATGGAGCCGCGAGACATTCATCACTTTCGGGTCGTAGGAGACGCCAAGGCAGGCGAAGAAGTCCTCCGCGGCCGACAGGCCCTTCAGTCGCGCTAGGATATCGGTGCGATCGATCGGGCGGCTATCAGCGGAGCAGTTCATTGTATTCTCCCGGCGCGTAATTGTGGTGTCGATGCATTGGTGACATTGCTGACGGCGTGCCGACCTCTGGCACGGCGGCTGGGCAAGAGACTTGGCGATCTCAAGCTTTTCTGAAGTGGTGAAGGCGACCCCGAGTTTGACTGCTCTCCATTGCGCAGGGTCGTCACGTTGAGGAAGACCTCACGGCTCGTCGGCTATTGTGCCGCTCGGACCCGGGCCGGAATGAAGCTGTTCTGCACCTCGCCCGCACAGTCCAGCACTGGGAACGGCCCGTAGCTTCTCGGTGATCGCAGGCAGGACCTCAAGCACGCGGTCTACGTCATCTTCGCCGTTGTCACGCGACAAGGAGAAGCGGACTGCCCCACATGCCGCGTTCATAGCGATCAGAACATGGCTCGGTTCCAGTGAGCCAGAGGCACAGGCGGACCCGGCGGAACAGGCGATTCCCAGCCGGCTCAGGACAATTGGAATTGCATCGCCTTCGATACCTTCGAATCCAATGTTTGCAGTGTTTGGCAATCGCTCTTGCGGATCGCCGTTGATGGATGTGTTTGGGATGCGCTGGATGATCCCGTTCTCAAGGCGGTCGCGCAACCATTTTATTCGTTTTGTCTCGTCCATGAATTTCAAGGCGAGTTCGGCCGCCATGCCCAGTCCGACTATGCCGGGTGTGTTTTCAGTGCCTGCACGCCGGTCGCGCTCTTGGTGCCCACCCTTGATCATGGAGGAGAAGCGCACGCCACGTCTTACATAAAGCGCGCCTATCCCCTTTGGACCATGCAGCTTGTGGGCGGAGAGCGACAGCATGTCGATCGCGGTCGATTTCAGCTCAATCGGAAGCCTTCCGACCGCCTGCACTGCATCAGTGTGGAAAAGCGCGCCGACTTCCCTGGCTAGATCGGCAAGCTTAACCACGGGAAAGATCGTACCGGTCTCATTGTTCGCCCACATTATCGAGACGATTGCCACTTGTGGAGTGAGAGCGGTTCTGTAGGCGTCCAGGTCGAGCCGGCCGTGGTGATCGACTGGGATAATGTGCACCTTGACGCCGCGCGTCTTTTCAAGGTGCGCGCACAACTTCAGAACGGCCGGATGTTCAACCGCGGAAGTCACTATTTCCGTTCGGTCGGGCATCACCTCCAGCGCCGAAAGGATGGCTGTACTGTCGCTTTCAGTCCCGCCCGAGGTGAAGATGATCTCGTCCTCGAATCCCGCGCCGATGAGGGCTTGCAACTGTTGCCTCGCCTTTCTCACGGCTTCAGCAACCGATGCGCCATAGGCGTGCATGGACGAATGATTGCCAAATTGCTCCGTAAAGAAAGGCAACATCGCTCCAACGACTGCAGGATCAACCCGCGTCGTTGCGTTGTTGTCGAGATAGACAGGGTTCATGGGAGTGATCCTTCAACTGCTGAAATGATTCAAGGGTAGGCGGGCCATTGAACCTCTGGCGCATATCGTATCTGGTAAGGTGGGCGGCCGGGCGAGCGATGGCTTGGCTGACCGGTCGCTGTCGACATTGCCCTTTGGTGGCGGCATCTGCCGGGAATTCAGCTGTTTCGGGCAATTTTGTTTGCTTGCCCACGGCAACGATCGATGATCGCGATTTGGCGCATCACCGAACGCAATTGTTCCGGGCCGACAGTGCGTGTCGGCCGGTTCCAGAGCGCCGGCGGTGCCGGTTCGACGCAGTATTCCTTGGCGTCGCTATAGTCGAACATAGCCTGTTCCCTCGCAATCATTTGCAGGACTTGCCGCAGCCGCACGTCTCACGCGCATTGGGGTTATCGAAAACAAAGCCGGATGTTTCGAGCCCAGTGACGAAGTCCACGGTCATGCCGGCTGCATGGGGTTGGGAGCCTCTATCCATGAACACCTTGAGCCCATCTCGCTCGATGATCGCATCGCCCTCACGTGAGACGCTCTCCAGGCCCATTGAGTATTGGAAGCCGGCGCAGCCGCCGGCATGGACCATGATGCGAAATCCTTCCGCCGGCTCGCTGGCGCGGTAAAGAGCGGCCTTGATGGCGGCAACAGCGTTGTCGGTGAGCGTAATCATGGCTCGATTTCTCCTCGGTCCGACGTTTTCGCGGATCATCTCGCATGGACCGTGCCAAAGGGAAGACGTGTCAAAAACCGTAGGACATCCCGACGTCTCTTATGCTCGATTGCTGGGGAGACGTCCGACAACCGACACTTACTGTCGGATTTGTCGCGTCCGCGTCACAGGAAGGGCGCCTGAGTTCGCGATGCACTCACGCGTAAAGCAATGAACAGAGCCAAAGATGTTCAGAGCTTGCCGCGGAGCAACTGGCACGATTTTTGTGAAGCCTTCGTTGCGGCGGCAAAATTGCCGGCCGATTCACCTTTGGGTTGCCCTCGCAATCGAAGAACGAAGGAGAGCAATATGATCCATCAGACCCGCCTTGAGTGGGAAAGCAGCACCGCCGGTGGTACCCGAATGCTCGATCGGCCGATTGGCGCCGACCACCCAACAATCGCTCTCTACCGGCGATTGGCCGCTGACCGCCCGGAGACAGGATTCGACTGGCATGTGCCTGACGATCGATCGCGTCCGCCGTGCACACCCCTGAGGCCCGTTTTTCGATCGATCGTCAAAAGAAGAACGGGGCAGGGGTAAAAACATGGATCAGCGCAAGAAGCGGTCGCCCAACGAAATCCGGCGTGCGTGGGAAGTCTGTCCGAACATTCCCGCGCGTGATTTCGCAGCCCAATTGGCCATTTCGGAAGCGGAACTGGTCGCGGCCCATTGCGGTTTCGGCGCGGCACGCATCGACCCGCGCGTCAATCACGTTCTGACGGGCCTCGAATTCGTGGGCGAAGTGACGGCGCTGACCCGCAATCAAGGTGCCGTGCACGAAAAGATTGGCGTCTTCAACAGAGTGATAACCGGCAACAATCACGCCATGGTCCTTGGTGACGAATTCGACCTTCGCGTCTTCCCGCAAGCTTGGAGGTATGGTTTCGCTGTTGAAAGGCGCCATCGCGGCGGAATCCAGCGCAGTTTGCAATTCTTCGACGCCACCGGCGCAGCAGTGCATAAGGTGCATCTCAGGCCGGTCTCCAACCTTCATGCCTATCGAAAGCTGGTGGCCGAGCTCGTATCCGCCAACCAGGAGCCGACCATGTCGCTTAAGGCGAGAGTAGCCGACCTGGGCGCGAGGACTGCGGACTGGGCCGGCACGGTGGACGACCTACGCGAGCACTGGAGCCGGCTGACTGACGTCAACCTTCTAAAGACGCTCAAGCTCAGCCGCTGCCAGGCTTTGCGCATGGTCGGCCAGGATTACGCTTGGCTGCTCGACAATGCCGCAGTTGGCGCCGTGCTCCAGCGTGCGGCCGAAGACGAATTGCCGATCATGTGCTTCGTCGGCAACCGAGGTTCTATCCAGACCCATTCCGGCTTAATCAAGTCGGTCAAGCAGATCGGGCCGTGCATCCATGTGCTGGACGAAACGTTCCGGCTGCATCTCAGGACCCACCAAATCCGTGAGGTTTGGGCCGTGCGCAAGCCGACCAATGACAGTCACGTCACCTCGCTCGAAGCATATGGGTCCGACGGCAAGATCATCATCCAGTTGTTCGGTGCGCGCAAGGAAGGCGAACGCGAGCGCGACGACTGGCGGGTTCTGGCGGAAAACCTGCCTCGTTTCCCCGACAGCTACATGAGAAAAGACCGATCGTCGTCGGTGGGACGCCGGCGCCCATCTGCCTCCGCAGCCAGTAGCCGGGCATTGAAGCCGAGACCGGGGACACGATGACGCAATAAGCGCGCTGTATTATCGCAACGCGATGAGCAGGAAGCAATTTGGCGCTGCCCCATCGACCGCATGGTTACGACGAAGCCGCGGCCTTTGGGCCGAGCTCAGAGGTGGCAATAGCGTGAACGCCGCCGACCGTCACTCCCCACCAGGCGGTCAGGTTTTGCGGTTCGGGCCGAGCAAAAATACTGTCAAGACAGCGAGGAACGTGGCAACCGCGCTGTAGACAAAGACACTGGCAATACCCGTGTGATCCACCAATAGGCCACCGAAAGTTGTGCCGGCTGCGATGGCCACTTGGAAGGTTATGACCATCAGTACACCAGCGCTCTCGGCCTGTTTCGGAGCGGCGCGTAGCACCATCCATGTCTGCAATCCGACCGGGACCGCGCCAAAAGCAAAGCCCCATACGGCAACTGCAATTGCCGAGGTCAAGGCCGATGCTCCCATAGTCAGGAGCGAGACAGCGGCTACGGCAATGAGCAGGGGCGGCAGGGCCGCGACCGCCTTGAGACTGTGTTTGGTGAGGAATGCGCCGGCTAAATTGCCGAAGACGCCGGCCGTGCCAAAAGCAAGGAACACGAGCGGGATTGACTTCTTTTCGAGCGCAGGAACGCTCTCGAGAAAGGCGCGGATGTAGGCGAAGCTGGCAAAATGGCCGGAAGCGACCAATAGCACGACTAGCACCGCAACCTTCATCGCCGGATTCTTCGCGACATCCAGCGGACTGCGGAATCTGCGCACTTCGATCGGAGGCAGTGGCGGAATGGTTACGAGTTGCACGAGCAGCGCAACGGCACTCACGATTGCGGCGACCTTGAACGAGGCTCGCCATCCCCAAATGTCACCGACATAAGCGCCGATTGGAGCCGCGCAGACGGAGGCGACAGAAACGCCGGTGAGGATGATCGACATGGCGCGCGGCATGAGGTGACTTGGAACCAGCCGCATCGCCAACGCTGCCGAAATAGACCAAAAACCACCAAGCGATATGCCAAGGACGACGCGTGCCGCCAGCAAAACCGGCAGCGACCCCGCAACCTCTGCCAGAACGTTCGACAGGATCAGCAGGAGCGTCATCGCCCAGATGACGACCCTGCGGTCCAGACGCTTTGTCACGATGGCGATTATCGGTGCCGAGATCGCCGCGACGATTGCGGTCGCTGTTAGCGCCTGTCCAGCCGTGCCCGTGGTGATACGGAGATCATGCGCGAGCGGTGTCAGAACGCTGGCGGGCAGAAACTCTGCCGTCACAAGCCCGAAGGTGCCGAAGGAAAGCGAAATGATGGCACCCCATGCAGGGCCAGAACGTTGATAGGGACTTTCTGGGTCAAGCCGATCTCGGTCGAACAAAGCCGCGTCCACTAAATCTGTCGCCGATTCGGTCATGAATGAGTTCTCCGGCTAGGAGCTGTTGCAGCAGGGGTGGCTACATCGCCGGGGATCAAAGCCGCGAGACCTTCCGGCGGCGGCCAGTCGGCATCAGTCGAGGCCTCGGCGCCCGACGCATCCGAGGCCTCATCGGAGGGCCGACGGACCCAACCGTCGACAATGCGGGAGAGTTCTCGGCGCGGTCGCATCGATCGCATTCGTCGAAGTGCGGTCTGTTCACTGCGAACCAAGCAAGCCGAACGCGGTGTCCTCGATCGAGGCCTTGATGGGGGGATGATCGACGATCTCTATATTGCTTTGAAGCAGGAAGTTCCGTCGCCATATGTGGTTATCCTGGCAGCCAGAATTGAGCGGTTGTCGCAAGCACCAAGGCGGTCGCAATGAGTGCAACGAGGCGGAAGTCTGATCGATGGCTGCGGTTCGATGGCCGCGCGATCGACAAAATTGAGGTGATGAGTTATCCCTTTTGAAGCCGTTGCTCCCAATTCTGGGATAAGGTAATTGCAGGCGGTCCCAGCAACGTCGGGCGGCCTTTTTGGTGATCGAATTCATGGGACGACACTCTCGGTCCGTGACGCATCTGCGAATGACTCCGCAAGTTCCGTGCCATCAACGACAAATCTGGCTCTGCTGAGCGGGTGGTGGAGGCACGAGCGTGGGCTATCCCAAGAGCTTGCCGCAAGGTTGTTCGAAGTTGAGGTGCCGGATAGACCGCAAATATGTCGGGCGGCCTGGGGTTGGCCAACACGAAGATGCGCAAGTTCAAAAGGACGAGCTGAACCCTTGCCGATATCCATCCGAGGCTGATCTGGAGAAGGTCAAGAACTGCGTCTTGAAGGCTTCCGCCGCACCGGCAAATGCTAAGCCAAGGTGCTGGGCAAGATGGACAGGGCCATCCAACCCGTCGACTGGACGCTCATTAATGGCGTCGGTGTGGCTCTGTAGCTGGCGAGAAAAACGCCCTGCTGAAAGACAAAAGCTCGTGTGGCCGGCTCTGAAGGACGGCCAGTGAGGCAGGCGAGGAGAGGCTATAGCCCATTCGTGTAGACTGATCTTGTCCCACGGAGGCGGCTAACCACCCCGCCAGACATCATCGAGGGGAGCGCCACTAGGCTTACCCCAAGTGTTGGTCATTTCCACCTGGGTGACCTCGGCCAAGTCACCAAGCCGCTTAGAGCAAGCTTTCGAACTGGATGCTCCCCGGGCACATGATCGGCTAGCTGTGAGCTTTCGGGAGGTTGTCCATTCGGACCGGACCGAGGAGACTGGAGTTACCACGCTTCAGCATCCATCGGAGGATCCGAATGAACATCCATAAGAATGCCCGTCTCACACCGCTGCGTCGAGAGGAGATGGCGCTGTCGGTGATAGAAGGCGCTTTCTCCAAAGCCCATGCGGCGCGTGTCTACGGCGTGTCGGCCAAGAT
>NZ_SRTH01000070.1:0-445 GCF_004792065.1 Mesorhizobium sp. M8A.F.Ca.ET.165.01.1.1
CGGCAGCGCTCTTGCGCTGCTTCTGGATGGTGAGATCGCCGGTGACCTGACCGAGCCGCGCCACCAAGGCCTTGAGACGCTGCTCGGCCGCGCTCGGCGGCGGCGTCGCTTGTACGCGCTTGGCCTGTGCGTAGCCGACGATCATGGCGGCATCGATCCTGTCGGTCTTTTCCAGGAAGCCCATCGCCTCTGCAAAACGGCGTACGTTGCGCGCATTGACGAGAGCGCAAGGCAGGCTCAGCTCCCACAGCAGCAGGAACGCCAGCCGCTCGCCGCCGCCGCTGGCCTCCATGACGGCAAGCTCGACGCCATGGCCCTGACACCAAGCGGCCAGCTCGGCTATGCCTGCCGCATCGTTACGGAAGCGGCCTGCCGCCCCGCTCGGCTCGATATGGGCATCGAGCCATTCTTTCGAAACATCCACTCCACAGATGGTCTTGTTCAC
>NZ_SRTH01000071.1:0-445 GCF_004792065.1 Mesorhizobium sp. M8A.F.Ca.ET.165.01.1.1
GCAAGTTCGCATCCCGCGCCAGCCGCCAGCGTCCGTCGCCTTCCTTGCGCAGCAGCGTGAGCGTGTAGCCGGAGCGCCGCACCGGCTCGCCGCCCGGCGGCGTCGCCGTCATGTCGATGCGGTTGCGGATATAGGCCCAGTCGCCGAGCAGCTTGAGTTCGACGATCTCGCTCGAGCCATCGATCTTCTCGCCCATGCCTTTGAAGGCGGCAGCGAAGGCTGCCTTGCCGAACGGTTCCTTGGCGGGAACCATGAAGATGACGTCGTCGGTCATCAGCGAGAGCACGGTCTCCAGATCGCCTTGCGGCTTGCCGCCATCCAGGTCTCGACCACCTGCCGGATCGCGCTTTCGTCGTCGGTCATTGGGTTGTCTCCCTAATGCATCCGTGAGTAGGTGGTGCACCTGTTGCCAATGGCAATGAGCGCCTGCGGGGGGTGATGGCCG
>NZ_SRTH01000072.1:0-439 GCF_004792065.1 Mesorhizobium sp. M8A.F.Ca.ET.165.01.1.1
CCAGCTCGGCCTTGACCGGCACGCCCGGATAGAAACGCTTCAGGAGCTCGGCCGTCGGCAGGTCGGACGAGGTGTCATCATTGGCGGCGTTGAACACCTGATAGCCCAGCCCGTCCTTCTCGATCGCGCGCAGGGTGATCTGGGCGAGGCCGCGGGCGTCGATGTAGCTCCAGGCGATGCGCTTGCGGAAACCCGGATCGGCGAACCATTTCGGGAACAGCGAATATTCATGCGGCTCGATGACGTTGCCGATGCGAAGCGCATAAATGTCGAAACCGCTGCGCAGCGCGAAGGCCCGCGCCGTCTTCTCGTTGACGATCTTCGACAGCGCATAAGAATCCATCGGGTCGACGTCGTAATCCTCGTCGAGCGGAAAATGCGTGGGATTGCGCGGCTCGTTGGCGAAGACCAGGCCGTAGGTCGTCTCGCTGGAAGCGAT
>NZ_SRTH01000073.1:0-439 GCF_004792065.1 Mesorhizobium sp. M8A.F.Ca.ET.165.01.1.1
TAGCAATTAAGTCTTTGTTTTGTTTTAAAACTTCGTTAGCATGCTCTCTACTATAACCACCAGATAAAGCAACGACACGAATCACATTAGGGTGTGCGATTAATTCTTGATATTGGTTTGCTTTAGTTGGGATTGTTAATTTTAGCATTACGAGTTCATCGTCATTTAATTTATTTAACTCTGCTAAGATTGCACTTGCTAAATATGATTCAATTTCTGCTTTGTTATCAGCATTGATATTCACTTCTGGTTCGATAATTGGTACTAAACCGGCAGAGATGATTTGTTTTCCGATTTCGAATTGTTGTTGTACGACTTGATCAATACCAGTTTTATTAAATTCTAAAATATTTGAACGCATTTTTGTACCAAAAATTTTATGGTCATTTGCGCGACTTAATAATTTATCTAAGTCTGGAATTGGCTTCATTAACTGTAC
>NZ_SRTH01000074.1:0-436 GCF_004792065.1 Mesorhizobium sp. M8A.F.Ca.ET.165.01.1.1
GCCTCCCGCTGGGCTTCATAGGAAGCATTGGCGCGTTCTCTGACACTCACAAACTTCGTGAGGCTGCGGAGCGTGCACGGCGGCTCGGCTTTGCCGGAGCTTTGGCGATCCATCCGACACAGATGGCCATTTCGGCCACCGGATCGTCGTCGCGGCCCTCGTAGCAGACCTGCCTGCGCCCGTTATCCTCCAGCCTCACATGCCAGAGAAAGCTTGCGCCGAGACGCACCAGGTGCCCGCCGCGCTCGACGAAGCGGTCGATGGCATCGCGCATCTCCCAGCTCCAATATTCGTCGTGGCCGACGATAACCGCGCAGCGGTAGCGATCCAGCAGATCGGGGAGCAGGTGGAGATCGTGCTGCGTCGCCATGTCCACCCGATACCCGTTCCTTTCGGTCCAGACCGAGAAATGCCGGTCATAGGTCGCCCAGCCGGC
>NZ_SRTH01000075.1:0-433 GCF_004792065.1 Mesorhizobium sp. M8A.F.Ca.ET.165.01.1.1
GCTCGCGAGACAGGCGAGGATGCCCAGGCGATCCCTTTCCTCAAGCGCTTCACCGTTTTCAATATCGAGCAATGTGAAGGACTGCCTGATGAAGTCGCGGTTTCGGCTCCGCTGCCGGTGGCTAGCTTGATCGAACCGCGGGTCGAGGCTCTGATCAAGGCCACCGGTATCGACTTCCGTATTGGTGGCGACAGGGCGTTCTATGTGCCTGCCCGCGATTATATACAGGTGCCTCCGCCCCAAGCTTATTTCGAGCCGATCAACTGGCACCGCACAGCCTTGCATGAGCTCGGTCATGCCACCGGTCACAGTTCACGCTTGGCCCGTGACTGCTCCGGCCCTTCGGGCTCCAGAAAATATGCGTTCGAGGAACTCGTGGCAGAGATCAACGCTGCCTTCTGCTGCGCAGCCTTGGGGATCGTGCCCACGGTAC
>NZ_SRTH01000076.1:0-430 GCF_004792065.1 Mesorhizobium sp. M8A.F.Ca.ET.165.01.1.1
GCTCAACGCCAACGGCTCAGCTGTCATGCCCGGCCTGCTGTCGCCCGAGGAATGCGCCGACATCGCTGCGCTCTATCCGCATCAGGAGCATTTCCGCAGCCATGTCGTGATGGCGCGCCACGGCTTCGGCAACGGCGAGTACCGCTACTTCCGCTACCCCTTGCCGGACCTCATCGAGGGCCTGCGCACCGCGCTCTATCCGCGCCTGGCCGGCGTCGCCAACGACTGGAACGAGAAGATGGGCGCCGCGCTTCGCTATTCCGCCGATCACGCGGCTTTCCTCAAGCGCTGCCATGACGAGGGCCAGACCAAGCCGACGCCGCTGCTGCTCCAATACGGCCCCGGCGATTTCAACTTCCTGCACCAGGATCTTTACGGTGCGCTCGCCTTTCCGCTGCATGTAGCGATCATGCTGTCAGAGCCGGGCAAG
>NZ_SRTH01000077.1:0-424 GCF_004792065.1 Mesorhizobium sp. M8A.F.Ca.ET.165.01.1.1
CAAGCGGCTGCACACCATGGCGGAATGCATTGCTGGTGCCAAATGGCGTCGATCGCCGGCGCTCCTTTCCAGCGCGCGTCTGACACCGGCCGGCTACATATGATATCCTTGGTCGATCCATCCTCGACCGAAGCAGGGGCGCTTCATTGGACGACTGGAGAATCGGAAATATCCGGGTAACCAGAATTCTGGAGATGTGCGACCCACAGCGGACGCCGTCGGAATGGGTCCCCGACTACACCGACGAAGGACTCGAACCGCATCTTCATTGTCACACGCCTCGATCGATATCGCCGGCAACCGGGCGGATTATTCTTCCCATCCAGAGTTTTCTGGTTCGTACCGGGCGCCACACCATCCTGGTCGACCGTTTCGTTGTAAAATACAAGACAATCGCTGATTTCCCGCATTCGCCCCTCCGCAA
>NZ_SRTH01000078.1:0-423 GCF_004792065.1 Mesorhizobium sp. M8A.F.Ca.ET.165.01.1.1
TCAATTAGGGGATGCCAATGAGTTCCACCCGCGGGTCCACTTTAGCCACAATTTCTGGATGATCAGCCTCGCCATGCAGCAGGAAAACATCATGTCCTCGTTGCGCGGCCCAATTGCAGGAATAGACGGTATTCTCATCGGCACCGCCATTGATGAGACGAGTAATGACATGAGCGATACGCAGTCGATGCGCCGCTTCAATTTTGCCTTCCGCATCCCGTGATTTCAAATCGACGCTAGCGGGCTCAATCCACCCGATGGTGGCGCTGCCCCCCCGGGCGCGTTTTTGGTTTCCTGACCTCCCGATAGCGGTGCTACTGCGTTGGAGTGACATGTCACGCCCTCGGGTAAGTGCATGCCGTATGGAGACAAACCCTAACTCCTGGCGCACCTCGTCTCTCTTGGGTCGCACCTCGCCTGTCC
>NZ_SRTH01000007.1:0-296825 GCF_004792065.1 Mesorhizobium sp. M8A.F.Ca.ET.165.01.1.1
ATCTTGGCCGACACGCCGTAGACACGCGCCGCATGGGCTTTGGAGAAAGCGCCTTCTATCACCGACAGCGCCATCTCCTCTCGACGCAGCGGTGTGAGACGGGCATTCTTATGGATGTTCATTCGGATCCTCCGATGGATGCTGAAGCGTGGTAACTCCAGTCTCCTCGGTCCGGTCCGAATGGACAACCTCCCGAAAGCTCACAGCTAGTGCAGCGCCTTCACCAGCGCCCCCACCATCGCCCGCGGGCGATAGTTGAGTTTGGCCGGCGTTAGCCCGAGCCTCACCACGACCAATTGCTCGGACGGGATGATGGCGACCGTCTGCCCGTCATGGCCTTCCATCCAGTAAGTGTCCCTGGGCAGGCCGGCGGCGACGCCGGCACCGGGGTTTTCCTCATCGCCCGGCGCTTCGATCCACAACTGGCCCTTGCCGTAGACTTTCGAGGCGGATGCCGGCTCGCGCATCCAGTCGACGAAGCCGGCCGGCAGGACCTGGTTGCCGTTCCAAACCCCGCCTTGCAGCAGGAACTGGCCGAAGCGCGCCCAGTCATGTGCCGTGGCGTAGAGATAGGACGAGCCGACGAAAGTGCCCTGCTCGTCGGTCTCCAACACCGCGCTGTGCATGCCGAGCGGCTCGAACAGCGCCGTGCGCGGCCATGTCAGCGCCTTGGCCTTGTCGCCGATCGCGTCCTGCCAGAGGCGCGACAGCATCACCGCCGTGCCGCTCGAATAGGAAAACACCTTGCCAACCTCGCCGGTGAGCGGCTTGGCTTCGGCAAAACCCGCCATGTCGGGTTCGAGATAGAGCATGCGCGTCACATCGGCGACGTCGCCATAGTCTTCGTTGAATTCCAGCCCGCTCGACATCGCCATCATGTCGGCAAGGCTGATCGCGGCGCGACCGTCCGCCTTCCAAGGGGTAAACAGGCCCTTCTTGTCGACCGCCATTTTGCCCTCTTTGACCAGCGTGCCGACGATGGCGGCATTGACCGTCTTGGTCATCGACCAGCCGAGCAGTGGCGTCTTGGCCGAAAAGCCGTCGCCATAGCGCTCCGCGACGACCCGCCCGTTCTTGACCACGACGATCGCGCGCATGCCGGTTCCGGCCATGGCGTCGTCGCCGACGACCTTCGAGACCTCTGGGTTCTGCGATGCATCGACCCGTTCGCCCTCCGGCCACGGCGCATCCTGGCTTGTCGCAGCGGGTTCGGCATGGACCGTCGTGCGCCGCGCCTTGCCGACATCGCCGTCTGGAACCGAGGCGCAGCCCAGCCCGTCGCGGGCGACCGCCTCGCTCTTGCCGAGGAAGCCGAGCAGGCCGGCCGAAACCGTCCCCCGGTTCTTGTCGACGGAGACCCGCATCAGCCGCAGCAGCGGATGGCCGGGCGCCTGCACATCGACGGCCAACACCTCATTGGCGTCGCGCCCGGCGATGAAGACGTTGGAGCAGACGATCTTGGCCGAATAGCCCGAGCCGACGCGGATGAGTTCCGGCGGCGCGATATAGAGCCAGGCAAACAGCGCGACGACCGCCAGCACGATCAGGCCAAGCAGCCATTTGACGATCTTGACGACGAACCGCATCTGCTTCTCCCAGGCACGCGCCTGACCTTATGTCATCGATTTGCCGCCATTGCTTCCGCAAAATCGGGCCTCTTGTCGAGCGCCATCAACGGATTATCAACCATGATCGGCGATCACAGGGATGCATGTCGCCCAGAAGTGCGCAGCGGTTTTGGGACGACGACATGCACGAAAAACGACTATGCTGGGCGATGCGTGGGGCGATCGCCTGGAGGGGGCCAGACCAACTTCGGCCATCGGTGCACAGACCCATCAGCGACCGGCTGATTCCGGCTTGGAAGTTGCGATGCGCCGTCTTGCGGTCCTTTTCATGCTGACGCTGCTCGGCGCCTGCTCGACCGTGGACGATCTCTCGCCGCTGTCGCCGTCCGCATCGAGCAGTCCGACGGTGGCCGTGCGCGCGCCGCGCTTTGCCGATTCCAAGCCGCATGAGTGGGACAGCGGCGCGCCGTGGAACTATGCCATCCACGGCACCGACGTCTCCAAATACCAGACCTCGGTCGACTGGCCGACGGCCAAGGCCAGCGGCATCTCCTTCGCCTTCATCAAGGCAACCGAGGGCGGCGACCGCTTCGATGAATATTTCAGCGAGCACTGGGCGCGCACCAGAGCCGCCGGCGTTCCGCGCGCTGCCTATCATTTCTTCTATTTCTGCACTCCGGCGGCCCAGCAGGCGCGCTGGTTCATCCAGAACGTGCCTGTCGACCGCTCCGCCATGCCGCCGGTTCTCGACATGGAATGGAACCCGAAATCGCCGACCTGCCGCCTGCGCCCCGACCCGGCCACCGTGCGAGCTGAGATGACCACCTTCCTCGAAATCGTCGAGCGGCATTACGGCAAGAAGCCGATCATCTACACCTCGGTCGATTTCTTTGATGACAACGAACTGTCGACCTTCCGTGGCTATCCCTACTGGCTGCGCTCCGTCGCCGGCCACCCGCGCGAAAAGTATGGCAGCCACCCCTTCACCTTCTGGCAGTACACCGGAACCGGCATCGTTCCCGGCATGACCGGCAAGTCCGACATCAACGTCTTCAACGGCTCGGAAGCCGCCTGGAACAAGTGGCTGCGGCAGAACACACGTTGACACCGGGCCTGCCGCCTGCTTTTCGACACTACCAGCGGTAAAGAGTGCAACCGCTGGTAATTCAGGGCGTTGGCCTCCAGGCACGACAAAGCCCTCTTCGTTTCGAAAGGAAGCTGATGCGACTGCGTTCTCAAGCCCTCGCGGCGCTGTTCTTGTGCGCCACGGCCTTGCCGGCGATGGCGCAGGAATGCGGCGGCGATTTCGAGACCTGGAAACAGGGTGTGGCGGCGGAAGCCAAGGCCGCCGGAGTCGGCGCCGTCGGTCTCGATGCGCTGGAGGATGCCAGGATCGACGAGAAGGCTCTGGCGCGCGACCGCGCGCAGGGCGTCTTCACGCAAACCTTCGTCCAGTTTTCCAACCGCATGATCTCAGCCTACCGGCTGAAGCAAGGTGCGGCGAACATGAAGAAATACGCCGATATCTTCGCCCGCGCCGACCAGCAGTTCGGCGTCCAGGCGCCTGTCATCACCGCCTTCTGGGCGCTTGAAACGGATTTCGGCGCCGTCCAGGGTGATTTCCACACGCTGAGCGCACTGGTGACGCTGTCGCATGACTGCCGCCGCCCGCAATTGTTCCGGCAGCAACTGGTGCCGCTCTTGGAACTGATCGATCGCGGCGTGCTGCCGGCCGATGTCACGGGCGCCTGGGCCGGCGAGATCGGCCAGACGCAGATCCTGCCGTCCGACTATCTTGCGCGCGGCGTCGACGGCGATGGAGACGGCAAGATCGACCTGCGAAACAGCGTGCCGGACGTGATCATGACCACCGGCAACAAGGTGCTGTCGCGCGGCTGGAAACGCGACGAGCCCTGGATCCAGGAAGTGCGCGTGCCCGACGAGATGCCATGGGACCAGACCGGCCGCACCAACAAATTGCCGCTGACACAGTGGGCGCAGTGGGGTGTTACCAACCCCGACGGCTCGCCGCTGGTCGACAAGGGCCTGAACGCCGGCCTGGCGCTGCCCATGGGCCGCAAGGGTCCGGCCTTCCTTACCTATGAGAATTTCGACGTCTATCTCGAATGGAACCAGTCCTTCACCTACGCGCTGACCGCGGCCAATCTTGCCGCGCGGCTGGCGGGCGCGCCGCCGCTCGATCCGCGCAATCCCGAGCCGGGTCTCAACAACGACCAGATGAAGGCGCTGCAGACCAAGCTCGAGGCCAGCGGTTACGATGTCGGCACGGTCGACGGCATTCTGGGCACCAACACCCGCGAAGCCATCCGCAAGGAGCAGATGCGGCTAGGCCTGCCGGTGGATGGCTGGCCGACGCCGGAGCTGCTGGGAAAGCTGTAGCTCCCTCTTCCTTCTCCCTTGGGAGGAGGAAGAAAGCTTAATCCGCCATCGTCTCCAGGCTTGCAAACCCCTGCGGCGCGTCGCCCTCGTCGAAGGGCGTCGTCACCTCGACGAACGTGTCGGGATAAAAGCCGTTGAAGCGTGTCCTGAGCGACAGCGAGTAAGCGCCGATATGGCCGATCTCGATCCAGTCGCCGGTATCGACGGTTTCCGGCAGCCAGAATGGCCGCGACAGGATATCGACGGAATCGCAGGTCGCGCCGCACACTTTGAACGGCACGATGTTGTTCTCGTCGCCATTGCGCGTGCGGATCGCCGGATCGGGGATGAAGCGCGCCGGCAGCGTGATCTTGCCGGTCCATGAATCCGACAGCGACGCCCAGATGCCGTCATTTATGTAGAGCCGCTTGCCCTTGCGCAGGAGCACGCGCACGATCAGCGACAGGCAGCGCGCCACGATCACCCGGCCCGGCTCCGCCACCAGCGGTATCTGGTCGAATTGATATTCCTTCAGGTCGCCGGAGAGCCGCGACATGATCTGGCCGAGCGACGGCATCTCGATCTGCTTGCGGTTGGGATCATGTCCGTATTCGGCCGGAAAACCGCCGCCGACATCGAGCCCCGCAATGTCGAAGGTCAGCCGGTTGCGCACCCAGTCGGCCGAGGCCAATGCCCGCTCATAGGTGTCGGGGTCCTCGATCTGGCTGCCGACGTGGAAGCACAGGCCGACCTTGTAGCCGGTGCGGTTCAGCCGCTCGGCGAGTTCGACCGCATAGGCCGGCCCGGCGCCGAATTTCTTCGACAGCTCGTAGGCGGCATGCCCCTTGGTCTGCACGCGCACGAAGACGGTGACCGCGCCCGGATCGATATCGAGCGCCCGCACCACCCGGGTCAGCTTAGTGATCTCGTCCTCATGGTCGAGCGAGATGACGCGGATGCCGTATTTTTCCAGCGCCAGCTTGATGTCGGACTGTGCCTTGACCGGGTGCATGTAGAGCATCTCGGCATCGGGCGAGACAGCGCGCACGGCGGCGAACTCGCCTGGGGAAGCGACGTCGAAGGCAGTGACGCCGGCCTCGACCAGCGTCTTCAGCACGATCTGCTCGCCATTGGTCTTGACCGCATAGGCGGTCTTGCCGGGGAACATGCCCATGAACTGCCTGGCATCGGCCTTCAGCACCTGCGGGCGGAAGCAATAGACCGGATCGTCCGGGCGAAGCGCCAGTGCCGCCTCGCGGGCATTCTCGAATCGCTGCATGGACGAATCCTCGACTTCGACTGCGCACAATTAATCCAAGCTAGCGGCTAGCGCATGACCCCGAAAGTCAATTTCGACTTTCATCTTGCAGCGTCCTTTGCGCGTCTCTGGAGACGCGCGGCGCTGCAATGAATACAATTCTCTGTCTCGCGCCCCCTGACGGTGCCGCATTGGCTTGTCAGAAGGCCATCGGTCCAGTTTCGGGTGGCCCTTGTCGGCGAACCGGATATGGCTTCTGCCTTGTGGTTGGCATTCCGGCCATCTGGGGGAGGATTCATATGGCAGTGACCGCTATATCTGCGTCACGTGGACCGATGGCGCTCAAGGACTGGGGCCAGTTGCTGCTGCTCGGCGCGATCTGGGGCGGCTCGTTCTTCTTCGCCCGCATCGCGGTGGCGGAACTTCACCCGCTGGTGCTGGTGCTGTTTCGCGTCGCCATCGCCGCGATCGCGCTGCAGCTCTATCTCGGCTTGCGCGGCCCGTCTTTCCGCCTTGCTCTGCCGCATGCCGGCCTGTTCTTCCTGCTGGCCTTCACCAACAACGTCGTCCCCTTCTCGTTGATCTTCGCCGGCCAGACCCAGCTCGGTGCCGGCGTCGCCTCCGTCCTCAACGCGACGACACCGTTCTGGACGCTGATCCTCGCCAATGCCCTGACCTCGGACGAAAAGCTGTCCTGGAACAAGCTCGCGGGCATCGGGCTCGGTGTCGCCGGCACCGCCGTGATGATCGGTCCCGGCCTGCTCGCCGGGCTGGGCGGCCCGGTCTGGGCCAAATTCGCGCTGATCGGCGCATCGCTCTCCTATGGCGTTGCGCTGATGGTCGCCCGCCGCTTCAAGGGCGTGCCCTCGCCGGTCGTCGCCACCGGACAATTGACGGCCTCGACCATCATCATGATCCCGATCGTGCTCTTCGCCCATGGCCCCGCCGGCCTGTTCTCCGCCTCGCCGCCGGTGTGGGCGGCGGTGCTGGCGCTGGCGCTTCTATCGACGGCCTTCGCCTATATCCTCTACTTCAACCTCGTCGCCTCGGCTGGGGCCACCAACGCCTCGCTGGTCACGCTGATCGTGCCGGCCAGCGCCATGCTGCTCGGCTTCCTGTTCCTCGGCGAACGGCTCGAACTGTTCGAAATCGGCGGCGTGGTGCTGATCGGTCTCGGCCTTGTCACCATCGACGGGCGCCTGTTCGGAAGACGTTAGTGCGCGGCATGCCGGCATCGCGGTAGCGCTGTCATGACACGCCAACGACACCATCCCGCCATAATTTATTCACAGGCCTGAAGCCGGTTTTTGCCGAAGAGTTTCAACGGCTAACGGCAAAACCGAGGTCGCGAATTCCACATTTACGTCGCAATGCAGCACATTTTCCGCTTGCCTGTGGCACAAATGAACCTAGACTCCAGGGCATAGCTCTTTAAGAGGAGGCTATGTCATGGGACTTACGAGGCCAATCAACGCATTGATGATTTGTGCTGCGTTTGCTTTCATCGGCGCCCTCATTATGGGCGTCCTTCCCTGAACCCGCCAAGACGGGGAAGACCAGCACCTAATAGTCCAACCAATTCGAAAGGCCGGGTTTTTACCCGGCCTTTTGCTTGATCGGCTGCCCCCTAGGCGGCGGCCGATCCGGCCACCTCCGCCTCGTGCGAGCGGATGCCGATCATGTGGCAGACGGCGAACACCAGATCGGCCCGGTTCATCGTGTAGAAGTGAAAATCGCCAACGCCGCGCTCGACCAGGTCCAACACCTGCTCGGCGGCCACCGCGGATGCCACCAGCGCATGCGTCTGTGGGTCGTTCTGCAGGCCGTCGAAGCGCTCGGCCAGCCAAGCCGGCACCAACGCGCCGCAGCGCGCCGAGAAATTGGCGACCTGGGTGAAATTGTGCACCGGCAGGATGCCGGGCACGATCGGGATGTAGATGCCGGCGCGGCGCGCGCGCTCGACGTAACGCTCGTAGAGATCGTTGTCGAAGAAGAACTGGGTGATGGCCCGCGTCGCGCCATTGTCGACCTTGCGCTTCAGCATGTCGATGTCGGTGGCGAAATCAGGGCTTTCCGGATGCTTTTCCGGATAGGCCGAAACCGAGATGTCGAAATCGCCGGCGCCCTTCAGCGCCCCGACCAGCTCGGCGCCATTGGCGTAGCCGTCCGGATGCGGCCGGTAGGCAGCGCCGACGCCTTCCGCCGGATCGCCGCGCAAGGCGACGAAGCGCTTCACGCCCATGTCGGTGAATTCCTGGATCACGGCGTCGACCTCATGGCGGGCGGCATCGACACAGGTCATGTGCGCCGCCGGCGTCAGGCTGGTCTCCTTCAGGATGCGGCCGATGGTGCGCGCCGTGCGCTCACGTGTCGAGCCGCCGGCGCCATAGGTCACCGAGACGAATTTCGGCTGCAGCGGCTCCAGTCTTGTGACCGTATCCCACAGCCTTGCCTCCATCTCGTCGTTCTTCGGCGGGAAGAACTCGAACGAAACCCGGACCTTGTCGCCGATATCGGGACGGCGGGAAAAACGAAACTGGTTCATCAGGCGATTTCCCCTATCGAGCTCACTCTGGTCTGCTGGCTGGCATTTGCAGGATCGGCGATCAGCAGGCGCCGGTCGCGGCCAAGCCAAAGCTTGACGGTGAGCCTGGCCTCGTTGCCGCCGCGCGGTTCGAATTCCTGGGCATCCTCGAGATCGAGGCCGGCTTCGGAGAACCACTCCCCGATCTGCCGGTCGGAAAAGCCCAGCCGCATATGCGCATGCTCGTCGCGCAGGAACTCAAGCGCGTGCGGCGCGAAATCGACGATGACCAGACGGCCCGCCGGGCGCAGCAGCCGCGCTGCCTCGTGGATGGCGCGGGCCGGATCGTCGAGATAGTGCAACACCTGGTGGATGGTGACGAGATCGAAGGCATCGCGCTCGACCGGCGGCGAGAAGATATCGCCCTGCCGCACCTGCGCATTCGAAACGCCGGCCTTGTCGAGATTGGCGCGCGCCACGGTCAGCATCTCGCGGGACATGTCGATGCCGATGCCGCGCCGGTAGAGCGGCGAGAAGATTTCGAGCAGCCGGCCGGTGCCGGTGCCAAGGTCGAGCATCGACTGGAACGGCCGCTTGCCGACCAGCTTCAGCATCGCGGCCTCTACGGCGCGGTCGGGCACATGCAGCGAGCGGATATGATCCCAGCTTGCGGCGTTCTGCGAAAAATACTCGGTGGCGCGGTCCTGGCGCTTGCGCTTGACCGAGGTCAGCCGCTCCAGGTCACGCTCGACCTGCGGGTCGGCGCCCCGAATGCCGGAGACCAGCCCCATCACGAAGTCCCGCGCGGAATCGGCGTCCGACAGGCGGAAGAAGGCCCACGACCCTTCCTGGTAGCGGCCGATCAGCCCGGCCTCGAGCAGCAGTTTCAGGTGCCGCGAGACACGCGGCTGCGACTGGCCGAGAATTTCGGTAAGGTCGGAAACGGTGAGGTCGCCGCGCGACAACAGTGCCAATATGCGCAGGCGGCTGGATTCGGCCGCTGCCTTCAGCGTATCCACCATGGTGTCGAGCGAGACATGCATCAGCGTATTCTCTTTGAAAAAGATATAAACATATGTTTATGTCGATTTTCGGAACCACGCAAGCGCTATGTCGCTTCCGGACAAGAAAATGCCGCATGCGTGATTTTTCGGTGCATGGCGTCCAAAAACGTGTAGCGGTTTTGGAACAATGACATGCATCAGCAGGAAGATCGGCCGATGAGCGAACCGCGTGAGATGTTCGAGGCACGCGAAGGCGAGCGGAGACTGGACCAGGATCCGGCGACGATGCCGCCGGATGGCGGCATCGTCTTCATCGGCCGTATCGCCTCGCCTTGGACCACCCGGGAAAGCTGCCCGAAGAACATGCGCGCCGCACGCGAAACGGGACAGCCGGCGGTGCTGACCATCGACGCGCCCTACCGCAGCGGCCTGCAAGGCCTGGAGCGCGCCAGCCACGTCGTCATCCTGTCCTGGCTGCACCACGCCCCGCGGAATCTGATCGTGCAAAAGCCCCGCCATGCGGCTGATGCCAAAGGCGTATTCGGGTTGCGCTCCCCTGCCCGGCCGAACCCGGTCGGCCTGCACGTGGCCAAGCTCGTCGCGCTCGACGTTTCCACTGGGCGCATCGACCTTGACGCCATCGACGTGCTCGACGGCACGCCGGTCATCGACATCAAGCCCTATTTCGCCTCGACCGATGCCATTGCCGAGGCGACCGTTGGGGGGCGCGAGGAGCGATGACCGCTCCGACCGGCCGCCGCCGCGCCATCGCCAAGGCGCTGACAGCACTTCTGCCGCTGGCCCCCTATGCCGACATGGAGAAGATTCGCACCGACGCCGGCTCGGTGCATATGAAGACCTTGCCGCCCACGATCGCGGTCTGGCTGGCGACGATTGCCCATATCCGTCACATGCACACCGACTACGAAAAGCTGCTGGCCGAGGGCTATGATCGCGACTCGGCGCGTTTCTTCGTCATCGAGCAGACCAACATCGTGCTCACGCGCTGGCGCGCCACCCGCCTGCTCGACGCCGATGACGAGGAGGAATAAGGCTGTGCCGGGCCGCATGGCGCTCACCGCGTCATGCTGGCCGGGTCTTCATCTCGAGGATGACTGAAGTCGGACCACTGGCTCTATGCGCTCGGGCTGCCGGCAATAGCTTGTGACGCCATGGCTAGGAGCTGCCGATGAGCCGAATCGCACAAGATATACCGTCCCTGCCCCAGGTCGGCGATCGCCATGTCGACCCGCATTCCTATCCCGACGGCATCGCTTTCCTCGACGGCCAGTACCTGCCGATGTCGCAAGCCAAGGTGTCGGTGCTGGATTGGGGCTTTCTGCACTCGGACGCCACTTACGATACGGTGCATGTCTGGAACGGCCGCTTCTTTCGCCTCGATCTGCATCTCGACCGTTTCTTCGGCGGGCTCGACAAGCTGCGCATGACGATCCCGTTCGATCGCGATGGCGTCGCCGGGATCCTGCACAATTGCACAGCGCTGTCGGGTCATCGCGCCGCCTATGTCGAGATGCTGTGCACGCGCGGCGCTTCGCCGACCTTCAGCCGCGACCCGCGCCAGGCGATCAACCGCTTCATGGCGTTCGCCGTGCCGTTCGGCTCGGTCGCCAATGCCGAGCAGTTGCAGCGCGGCCTGCGTGTCTCCATCAGCGACAAGGTGCGCATTCCGCCGGCCTCGATCGATCCGGCGATCAAGAACTACCACTGGCTCGACCTCGTGCGCGGCCTCTACGATGCCTATGATCGCGGCGCCGAGACGGCCCTCATTCTCGACTTCAACGGCAATGTCGCCGAAGGTCCGGGCTTCAACGTCTTCCGCGTCAAGGACGGCAGACTGTCGACGCCGGCCATCGGCGTGCTGCCGGGCATCACCCGCCGCACTGTCTTCGATCTCTGCGCGGAGGCCGGCCTCTCGGCAACGGCCAAGGATGTCAGCGTGGCCATGTTGCGCGGCGCCGAGGAAGTCTTCATCACCTCAACCGCCGGCGGCATCATGCCGGTGACGGAGATCGACGGTGCTGAGATCGCGGACGGCAAGGTCGGGCCGATCACCAGCCGACTGATGGCGCTCTACTGGCAAAAGCACGACGACCCTGCCTGGTCGACCCCGGTGAACTACCCCTGATTCACACGATTTCTTGTTCTGCGGGAAAGCCCCGAGTTCAAAAAGATTCCCCTCGCCTCTGGAAAATCACCGGACAGGCCGTATATGCCCGGAAGCGGAGAAGCCTCCGCTTCCATCCAGAAATTGCGCCCGCAGGGGCAAGGGATTCCACATCATGACATCAAAGGTTTGGTTCATCACCGGATCGTCGAAGGGCTTTGGCCGCGTCTGGGCCGAGGCCGCATTGGCGCGTGGCGATCGCGTTGCCGCGACCGCCCGTGACACAGGCACGCTCGCCGAGCTCGTCGAAAAATACGGCGACAACATCGCCGCGCTAAAGCTCGACGTCACCGACAAGAAAGCCGTCGATGCCGCTGTCGCCGAGGCACACAAGCGCTTTGGCCGGCTCGACGTCGTCATCAACAATGCCGGTTACGGCCATTTCGGCGCCATCGAGGAAGTCAGCGAGCAGGAAGCCCGCGACCAGATCGAGACCAATGTGTTCGGCGCGCTGTGGGTCACCCAGGCAGCCCTGCCGATCATGCGGGCGCAGCGGTCCGGCCACATCATCCAGATCTCGTCGATCGGCGGCGTCAATGCCTTTGCCTCGCTCGGCCTCTACCATGCCTCGAAATGGGCGCTGGAAGCCTTCAGCCAGTCGCTAGCCATCGAGGTCGCGGAATTCGGCATTCATGTCACGCTGGTCGAACCGGGCGGTTTCTCCACCGACTGGTCGGGAGCATCGGCCAAGGTCTCCAAGCCGATCGAGGCCTATGCGCCTGCCCGCGCCAAGATGGCCGAGCGCCGCGCCAACTCGGTTGCCGGCGACCCCGAGGCGACAGGGCCGGCGATGCTGGCCATCGTCGATGCGGCCGAGCCGCCGCTGCGGGTATTCTTCGGCGATGGCGGCCTGCCGATGATACGCCAGGAATACGCCAACCGCCTCGCCACCTGGGACAAGTGGGACAACGTTTCCGTCATGGCGCAAGGCGCCAACAAGAACCGCAAGGGCTGACATCTGGTATTTGCTGCGCCGCCTCCCGGGCGGCGTAGCTATGCCTGGTAGATCCACTGCTCCGGCACGCGCACCGAAATCTCTTCGCCGGCCCTGACGATGCCGGGCTTTTCAACCCAGGCGACTACGCCGCGCAACCGCTTTGCCGCCTTGGGAAACAATAGCGCACCGGCTTCGACATCGGGCATTCCGACGTTCTCGGCGATCGATCGTCCGGCGATACGGCATGGTCCGTTCTGTGCGTCCACCTTGAGGGTCACGCCGCCCTTGAAGAACAACAGCGTGCCGGCCGGCAGCATCGACAGATGCGGCACGTCTTTGATCACCAGATTGGCACCGATCCACTCGGGCTTGATTTCGGTGAGCCCCATCCGTTCGGCGACAATGGCCAGTTCGTCCGCCGCCACGATGGACAATTGTCTTTCATTGCGCATCTCGGTGCCGCGCGGGTACCACGGCTCGCGTCCGCCCGAGCGCCGCGTCGGCCCGGCATGGAAATCGCCCGATATGCCGTCGAAACCCAGCCGCAATTCGTCCACCGAACGCGTCTGGAAATGATCCGATGGCGCGACATAGAGCGCGGCCGCGCGGGCTGAAAGCTTCTTCGCCGGGATGATTTCGACCGGCTTCTCGGCCTCGGGGAAGAGATCCAGCATGGGCTTCAATCCTTGATGACGCGCTCTGGTTTTGCCCTTAGGCCGGCAAGGCCGCAAGAGCGGTTTGGGCCAAAACGCGCAACTCTTCGGCCGACGCACCGTCCCGCGCCTGGATCGACATGCCATTCATGACACCAGCAATATATCTGGCGAAGTCTTCGACAGAGAGGTTTTGGGGCAAATCGCCTTTTGCCTTGCCTTTGGCAAGCCGCGCCGCGATCGCCGCTTCGCTTTCCTTGCGGTAGGTCCTGAGTTCATCCGCAATGGCTTGTGCCTGCGGTGAAGCCGCCAGCGCGCCACTGACGAAAAGACACCCTCCCGGCTTGCCGGGCCTGGAATAGGCCTCCGCGGCGCCCAGCAACAAGCGCCGCATCGCCTCCCCCGTCGACACCGGCGCGCTCAGCGCTTCCAGGGCGAAGCCTATCTCGGTCTCGTGGTAGCGCATCAACGCCTTGCGGAACAAAGTCTCCTTGTCGGTGAAGGCGTTGTAGATCTGTGGCGGCGTCAGCCCCATCGCTTCGCGCAGCATGGCCAGCGACGTCGCCTCATAGCCATGCTCCCAGAAAAGATGCATCGCGGCATCGAGCGCCCGGTCGGGGTCGAATGCGCGCGGCCGGCCGCCGCGTTGCTTGTCCGAATTTTCCATAGTGATCGATACGAAACCTGTTGACTCGCCTTTCCCTTATAACATATCAATTGATACGAAACTTGGCAAGCCGGAAGATGACCTCCCGGTGAGGCCGTACACCCGAGGAGAAAATCAAATGCCGATCACCGTGACAGCGCCGGAAGGCGTCCTGACCCCGGCGGGAGAGCGCGAAATCCTGCCACGCCTGAGCGCTGCCCTCATCGAAGCCTCCGGCGCCGCCGGCAATTCATTCTTCACCGCGATCGTCGGCGGCACCGTCCATGTCCTGCCGGCGCGCAACATTTACGCCGGCGGTGCCAACCGGCCAGTCGTCATGGTCGAATTGAAATTGCCCAATATCGGCCTTGGCTCCGTCGAAGCCCGCGAGACCTTTATCACTGCCGCCGCCCGAATTGTCGGCGAACTCTGCGTACCGGGGCACAGGCCGGAAAACACCTGGATCAACATCGTCAACGCGCCCGACGGCGGCTGGGGCATCGGTGACCGGCAGTATACAGGCGACGCGCTGATCGCGGCCGCTGCCGCCGCGCATTGACGAACATGCGGCTCTCCCCTTCGCTGTTCTTCACCACCAACTGCGAGCCCGCGCTGGCCTTCTACGAACAATGCGGTCTTGGCCGGGGAACGATCCTGCTGCGCTGGGGCGACAACAATATGCCGGTGCGCACCGAGGCCATGCGCGGAAAGGTCCTGCATGCTCGCTTCGAAGGTCCGGGTGTGCTGTTCCATGCGTCGGACAATGACGACGCGGAGCCGATGAAGGGCTCCGCCATGATGCTCGAATTCGACGGGCCCGCCGCGGCGCCAGAGGTTCTCGCCCGCCAGGAGCTTTTCGCCCGCATGGCCGAGGGCGGCCGGATTACCGTGCCGTTTGCCCGGCAATATTGGGGGACCAGCTTCGGCATGCTGGTCGACGCCTTCGGCGTGCAGTGGATGTTCAGCTGCTCCAATGAATAGACGCCGGTCGCCAACCGCCTCGATCACGACCTTCTTACCGAAGAACGGCGCCACGCAGCATTGTCGCCGCGCTGCGTCGGCTTCATGGTGAGGTCGAGACCGTCGACGGAGGTTCTCATGCGTCCCGGAGCGGCAATCGCGGCGCTTTGGTTGATCTGGGTGGTCACATGGCTCGCGGCTGCCCTATGGGCCGATCCGGCCCAAAAGCGCGCCACCATTGGGGCGGAGGCTCGCTATCGCGTCTTCTGGCTGGCCGGCACCGTCCTGCTGTTCGTCCCAGCGCATGGCTATGAGGGCCGGCTGAGGTTGTGGACGCCGACCCTTGCCGAAGCCTGGACCTGCGTTACCGTGATTGCGGTCGGGATCGGCTTCGCCTGGTGGGCGCGTATCCATCTCGGGCGGTTGTGGTCCGCCACGGTCACCGCCAAGGCGGAGCATCGCGTGGTCGACACCGGCCCCTATCGCCTGGTCCGGCATCCGATCTATACCGGGCTGCTGTTGGCAGTACTCGCCACCATGGTGGCGAAGGGCACGGTCTGGGGCATTGCGGGCACGGCCCTGCTCATCATCGGCGTCGTTGTGAAAGCCAGGCTGGAGGAGCGTTTCCTGCGCGACGAACTCGGCCCAACCTATGACGACTACGCCAGGCGGGTGCCGATGCTGGTTCCCTTCACGCCGGCCTGACGCGGCGCGGCGTCCTCCATTCAGAGCATGCGCAAAAGCGCGCCGCCGATCGAATATCCCGCCCCGAACGCGCAGATCAGGCCGAAATCCCCTGGTTTCATGTCGGCATGGTTCTCCGACAGCGCGATGATGGCGCCGGCGCCCGCCGTGTTGCCGAGCCGCTCCAGCACCATGGGTGCGCGGTCATGGCCAACATCGTGGCCGAATGCCAGTTTCAGGATCATCGCATTCATGCGCGCATTGGCCTGGTGCAGCCAGAAGCGCCTGATCGCCTCCGGCGTCAGCCCGTGTTCGGCGAGGAATTCGACGATGAATTTGTGCCCGGCGACGGTGACTTCCTTGAACACCTTGTTGCCGACCTGCTTGATGAGATTGCCCTCCAGGTCGATCATGTAGGGATCATCCTGGGCAGTGCGGGTGTGATAGCCGAGATTGGTGCGGATGTTGTTCGACATCTGCGTCCAGAGGCGCGTGTCCAGCACCTCGAATCGACCCGGCCGCCTCTCGCCCTGGGTGAGCCCCTCCACCACCATCGACACCGAAGCGTCCCCAAAGATGAAGTGCGTCTGCCGGTCGCGGAAATTGAGATGGCCGGTGATGATCTCGGGCGTGGTCACCAGGATGCGCTTGTGGGCGCCCGAGCGCACCAGATTGACCGCCATGTGCAGCGCCGCCGCCGCGGACGAACAGCCAAGCCCCATATCGAAGCCGGCACCCCGCGTGCCCAGCGCCTCCTGCATCTCGATGGCGATCGCCGGATATGGCCTCTGCTGATGCGAGGACGAGCAGATCACCAGATCGATGTCCGACGCCTCGATGCCGGCGTGCTCGATCGCCTTCCCCGCCGAAGCGACGCCGAATTCCGCCTGCAGCGAGAGCGCGTCGTCCGGGCGCGCCGGAATGCGCGGCGCCATGCGGGTCGGGTCCAGAATGCCCTCCCGTTCGATCACGTGGCGGGCGCGCACGCCCGAGGCATGGACGATGAAGTCGGCATCCGATTTCTGCAGCAGCGTCTCGCCGGCAGCCTGGCGCCGCGCGTTCTCCGTGTCGACCCAGGCGTTGAAACTGGCGACCAGTTCCTCATTCGTGATGACAGGCTTGGGGATTTCGGCGCCGATGCCGCTGATGATGACGCGATGCATGTTTCAGTCCGTCCCATCCGCGAGCGAGGCGGCTTCATGTGGGCGCCGAAACGCTTCGGCGCAACACTTTTCTCATCAGGCCGGTTTACGCCGGATTAAACCAGGCAGTCCGTCTGAAAACCCTCGGAGCGGTTCCTGATAAGGGTTTTCAGACGGACTGCCTAAGTTTCGCGACTGATTCACGCGATATGCTCAATTGTAGAGATGGGATGTATCGCGTTGGACCGCGTTAGAGATATGACGCTATCGACATTCCCGGGGGCGAGATCGTCAGGGATCGAGAATACGCGCTGGTGTCTGGCCGAAAAGATTCCTGAAGGCCACGATGAACGAGGAAACGTCCGCATAGCCGACGGCTAAGGCGGCTTGAGTGACGCTCTCACCGACCGCCAAATGTTCGAGTGCGTGCTGAAGCCGCATTTGTTGCCGCCATCGACCAAAAGTCATTCCCGTGTCGCGAAGAAACCAGCGCGCGGCCGTGCGCTCAGTCAGCGCAGCTTCGGCAGCCAAGATCGAGAGTGGGCGATTACAGGCTGGATCGAGAAGGAGGCGGTCGGTAATGCGGTGCAACCGTTCATCGACAGGTTCGGGAAGCGCTATATCCGATGGCCGCAGACCCTGCAGACGATCGAGAAGGACGGACATGAGCCGCGCTTCCGGTCCGTCCTCTGGATAGGAATCGCCAAACTTCGACGCGGCAATCAGAAGTTCGTCCGCGAGCCGATCCACCGCGACAACGCGAGGCATGATCGGGATGTTCACACGTTCCGGTTCGACGTAGCAGGTGGTTAGCCAGAAAGGAGATCGGCCTCGATCCGGTGTTCGATCCCGCCACCCATCCATACGGCGCGCTGTGGCGGTATGACGAAGCGCGCCGTTCGCGTTCTGACCGTCAGAACGCCAGTGCTGACATGAATGAGCTGAACGCGCCGGTGGGAGTGCCACGGTACATTTACCCGGTCGTGCCGATCGGAGAGAACGAACACAGGGCGTAACGATGCGTCCGGATCGACGATTGGGTTACGAGTTGTCTGTTTGGCCATATTTTTTGACACCTATGGGCGAGACTACCATACTGTGGCCGTCTACGCTCTCTCCATCGACAGAAACGACGGAGATGCGTTGATGAAAATCGTAATTCTTGGCAAGGGTAACATGGGTACCCCCCTTGCGCTTCTCGCGCAGGCGGCAGAGCATCAGGTCCAGAGCTTCGACAGCAAGACGAACCCTGTGGCGGCTCTACAGAGCGCGGACGTTGTGATCCTCGCGACGAAGTATGAACAGGCGCTGGCACTCCGCGAAGACAGAGCCGTCGTCGCGGCGCTTAGCGGCAAGGTCGTGGTGGATATCACCAACCCGCTCGCGACCGACTACATGAGCCTGACGGTCGGCCATACGAGCTCGGCCGCCGAGGAAATCGCGCTGCGCTTGCCTGGCGCCCATGTCGTGAAAGCGTTTAATACGGTCTTCGCCGCTCTTCTTGCTCAGCGCGCTGCCGGCAACCGCGTCGAAGTTCCGGTGTTCATTGCGAGCGATCACGAGGCCGCCGCGCAAACCGTCGCTGGTCTCGCGGGGGCGATGGGGTTCACAACGATCTTTTCTGGTCCGCTCTCAAACGCCCGGTATCTGGAGCCGATGGCGGAGCTGATGATCCAGCTCGGCTATGGTCTCGGCCATGGTGATCGGATTGGCTTCGTGATGCGCGACGAAGGCAGGGCGACTGCCGCCGCCGCCTGAACTTCGGACGCCGAAATCAGCGTTCGCTGCGCTGTACGGATTGCCCGCATCTCAGTCGATCTGGATGCGGGCATTCTATATTTCTGATGAAAGGATCGAGCCCGCCGTACCAGCGGAGATTCCTTACGCTAGCCTGCCATGATATATTTTCCCATGGGACGTCTATCAGGAACAGACCGCTCACAACTACTCCTTGTGCCTGAATCAGTAGACGAATATGTCGGGCCGGATAATGCGGTTCGCTTCATTGAGGCCTTCGTTGATGGCCTTGATCTTGCCGCTGCTGGCTTCGAGCGGGTGACGGCGAAGGAGACGGGTCGCTCCGGGTTTCGATCCTGCCGATCTGCTTAAGCTGTACGTTTACGGGTATATCAACCGCGTCCGGTCGAGCCGACGGCTGGAAGCTGAGGCTCATCGCAACCTAGAGGTGATCTGGCTTCTGCGGCACCTGAAGCCGGATTTCCGCACGATCGCCGCCTTCCGCCGGGTGAACCGCTCCGCGTTTCGGCAGGTGTTTCGCGAGTTCGTCATCCTGTGTCGGCAACTCGACTTGTTCGGCCGAGAGCTGCTGGCCGTCGATGGCACGCGCATCAAGGCGGTGAACAACAAGGATCGCAACTTCACACGCGGGTCGCTCTCGAAGTTCATCCGTGAAGCGGATGAGAAGCTGGCCGATTGCATGAAGCGGCTCGACGAAAGCGATGCCGATGAGGACAAGGTCGGTAGCGGCACTGGCCCCGGCGGTCATGGCGGCGGCCTTGCGGAGAAGATCGCGGCGATAAAGGGCAAGCGGGATCGCCACAAGGCGATGCTGGACGAGTTGGATCGCACCGGCGAGGACCAGATCTCGCTGACCGATCGCGATGCCCGCGCCATGGCACGCATGACGAAGGTCGGCGTCGGCTACAACGTGCAACTGGCCGTGGACGTGAAGCACAAGCTGATCGCCGAACAGGAGGTGTGCAACCAGGTGCTCGATATGGGCTTCTGGCGCCGGCGGTCTAAGCGGCGATGGAGACGCTGGAGGTCGAGCGCATCGAGGCAGTTGCGTATCGGGGCTACTTCAAGATCGAGGATATCGAGGTCTGCGAGAAGGCGGGCATCACCGCTTATGTGCCCAAGCCGATCCGCGGTCCTGCCGTCGCTCAAGGCTTCTTTTCCAAGGAGGACTTCCGCTACGATCTGGAAAAGGACGTTTATCTCTGCCCGGGCGAGCATGTGCTTTCGCCGCGTCATTTTGGTAAATCGCGCGACAACGTGAAGATCGACTACGTCAACCGCGATGCTTGCAAGGCGTGCCACCTGCGCGAGCGCTGCACCAAAAGCTTCCGCCGCGTTTCTCGCCTTGAGAACGAGGCGGTGCTCGACCGCATGGCGGCGCGGCTAGCTGACCGGCCCGACATTCTCGACCGGCGGCGCGAAAGCGTCGAGCATCCGTTCGGCACGATCAAACAGTGGATGGGTCAGGGTACGTTCCTGATGCGGCGACTCGACAACGTCCGCGGCGAGTTCAGCCTGACCGCGCTCGCCTACAACATCAAAAGAGCCATCACGCTCATTGGCGTTCCCGGCCTGATCGCGGCCCTACAGGCATAGGGTGGCTCGTTTGCGGTGTTCTGGCCCAAACAGACATCGTTGCGCCTTGGGAACGCCGCTCACACGCTCAGGAAGCGGAAAACTACGAAATCGCGCCCGAAGCTGCCGTTCACGCCGGAATCGAGCTACCCTCTATCGCTAGAAGAGTTCTCGGACGGTCTGCAAGATTTACGCGAGCCTATCCAGCCCGTTTGGCGACAATGAAAATGCGGGGGAACCGCAGCAGCACCTTGCCATCGGCGGTCTTCGGATAGGCCTTGGCGATCCTGGCCGTGTAGCTGTCGAGGAACAGCTTGCGTTCGTCCGCTTCCAGCGGATCGAGGAACGGCTTCAGCCCGGTGGCCTTGACCCACTCGACGATCGCCTCGGCGTCGGCCAGCGGATGGTTGTAGATGGTGTGCCAGATGTCGAGCCGAGCGGAGAGCAGCGACAACAGGTCATAGTAGAACGATACCGGCGGCAGCGGCGCACGCGCCGCTCCCTGTATCTTTGCCGCGAAAGGCGCTTCCGCGGCGGTTTCCCGCATCAGGCGGTGCGAATCCTCGCCCATATTGTCGGGCATCTGGATCGCCAGCGCGCCACCGGGCGCCAGAAAACCCATCAGGCGCTGGAACACCGCCGGATGTTCCGGCAGCCACTGGAAGACGGCGTTGGCGAAAATGACGTTGACCGGCGCGGCCGGCTGCCATGTCGCCGCATCGGCGAGGTCGAAGCTGACATTGGGCAGGCGCGCCCTCGCCTTTTCGATCATGTCGGGCGAGGTGTCGAAGCCGCTCACTTGCGCATCCGGCCAGCGCTCGACCAGAAGTTCGGTCGAATTGCCCGGCCCGCAGCCGATGTCGACGACCCGGCGCGGAAAGTCGACCGGCACCTGTGCTACGAGGGCACGCGCCGGCCGTGTGCGTTCGTCCTCGAATTTCAGATATTGGGCGGCGGACCAATCAGCCATTTGAGCTCTCCTCGTATCCCAGAGAAATTCGCCGCCCAATCAACCCCTTACCGCGTCAGCCGCTTGTGCGTCATGCGGTGCGGGGCCGCTGCTTCCGCGCCCAGGCGGCGCAGCTTGTCCTTCTCGTATTCCTCGAAATTGCCCTCGAACCATTCGACATGCGCGTCGCCCTCGAAGGCGAGCATGTGGGTGGCCATGCGGTCGAGGAACATGCGATCGTGGCTGATGATGACCGCGCAGCCTGCATAGGCTTCCAGCGCGTCTTCTAGCGCGCCCAGCGTTTCGGTGTCGAGGTCGTTGGTCGGTTCGTCGAGCAGCAGCACATTGCCGCCGCCCTTCAGCATCTTGGCGAGGTGCACGCGGTTGCGCTGACCGCCCGAGAGATTGCCGACCTTCTGCTGTTGGTCGCCGCCACGGAAGTTGAAGGACGAGCAGTAAGCGCGGCTGTTGATTTCGTGCTTGCCGAGCTTGATGACCTCGGCGCCGCCTGAAATCTCTTCCCACACCGTCTTGTTCGCATCGAGTGCGTCGCGGCTCTGGTCGACATAACCGAGCTTGACCGTCTCGCCGATGCGCACTGTGCCCGCGTCCGGCTTCTCCTGGCCGGTGAAGGTCTTGAACAGCGTCGTCTTGCCGGCGCCGTTCGGGCCGATGACGCCGACGATGCCGCCCGGTGGCAGCCTGAACGACAGGTTCTCGATCAGGAGCTCGTCGCCAAAGCCTTTGTTGAGGCCTTCGACCTCGATGACGACGTTGCCGAGGCGCTCGCTCGACGGGATGACGATCTGCGTGTCGGTCGGCTTGCGGTTCTGCGACTGCTCGACCAGTTCCTCATAGGCCTTGATACGCGCCTTGGACTTGGTCTGGCGTGCTTTGGGCGACGACTGGATCCACTCGCGCTCGCGCCAGATCGACTTCTGGCGGGCATCGTCCTCGCGGCCTTCCTGGATCAGGCGCTTGGCCTTGGCGTCGAGATATCTGGTGTAGTTGCCCTCGTAGGGAATGCCGCGGCCACGGTCGAGCTCGAGGATCCAGCCTGTGACGTTGTCGAGGAAGTAGCGGTCGTGGGTGATGATCAGCACCGAGCCCGGATAGTCGCGCAGGTGCTTTTCCAGCCAGGCGGTGGTCTCCGCGTCGAGATGGTTGGTCGGTTCGTCGAGCAACAGCAGATCCGGCTGTTGCAGCAGCAGCCGGCACAGCGCGACGCGGCGACGCTCACCGCCCGACAGGTTGGTCACTTCAGAATCGGCCGGCGGGCACTGCAGCGCGTCCATCGCCATCTCGACCTGCTGCTCGAGATCCCACAGGTTGAGCCGGTCCATCTCGTCCTGGAGCTTGGCGGACTCATCCGCCGTCTCGTCGGAATAGTTCATCATCAGCTCGTTGTAGCGCTCGATGATGGCGGTCTTCCTGGCAACGCCGTCCATGACGTTTTCCATCACGGTCTTGCTGTTGTCGAGCTGCGGCTCCTGTGCCAGGTAGCCCACGGTCGCGCCCTCGGCCAGCCAGGCCTCGCCCTGAAACTCCTTGTCGAGCCCGGCCATGATGCGCAGGATCGTCGACTTACCCGAACCGTTGGGGCCGAGGATGCCGATCTTGGCGTCCGGATAGAAGGACAGATGAACGTTGTCGAGCACCTTCTTGGTGCCATAGGCCTTCGACAGGCCGGACATGTGATAGATGAACTGGCGTGCCACGCGCGCTTTCCCTGAAAAACTGACTGGATTTTGCCGAATTGAATGGAGGTTGGCCGCTATGTAGGCGATGCGGCGGCGAACGGCAATCGCTTTTGCCAGATCGGGCCAACCACACGGACAAGTGTGCACCGGCAGCCAAGTTTTCAACCGGTCGATGGCGCACGGAAATCTCCGGTTAACCCTTCCGCGTCAAAACAGGATCGGGTTGGAATCGCCGGCTTGCCCCGATTCCTGGCGCGAGAGAGATCGGATCGACGGCATTGCTGAACAGTTTCCTGCTCCTTGCCGAAGCGGTCGTCTACTTCAGCGTCATGGTGACGCTTTTCCGCTTCCGCAAGCGCATCGGCCTCGGTGTCTTCGTCTGCGCGCTCGGCGTCATGCATTTCCTGGAGACTTATCTCGCCAGCGTCTTTTACGTCGCCCTGCCGTTCGGCATGGTCTCGCCAGGCTCGGCGGTGCTCTTTTCCGGCAAGCTCGTGATGCTCCTTCTGCTCTACATGAAGGAAGACGCCGCCACCGTGCGCCAGCCGATCTACGGCCTGCTGCTCGGCAATGCGCTGATGATCGGGCTGGTGCTGCTGCTTCGCCTGCACGCCATCGCGCCGCTGCCGGACGGCCGGCTCCCCGACATCGGCTTCATCGACGAGATGGGCTGGCTGATGGTGTGGGGCACGACGCTGCTGGTCATCGACGCCATCCTGATCATTCTGCTCTATGAAAAGCTTGGGCGCACCCTGCGCAAGGCACAGTTCGCGCGCATCCTGATTTCGGTCGCCTGCGTGCTCACCTTCGACCAGGCCGGCTTCTTCACCGCGCTGCATTTTGTTGCCGGGGCGCCGATCGCGGTCTTCTTCGGCGGCTGGTTCGCCAAGATGGCGGCGGCACTGACTTTCAGCGCCATGCTGGTTGCCTACCTCAAATGGTTCGAGATCCGGGACGTCCAGATGCCGCGTGGGCTGACCGACATTTTCGAGACGCTGACCTATCGCGAACGCTACGAAGCGCTGGTCGAGCATGTCGGCCGCGACGGCCTGACCGGCCTGTTGCACCGCGGACGCTTCGACGCCGACGGTGAAGCCGCCGTCCAGGCCAGCCTGCGCACGGCGAGGCCACTCAGCCTGCTCATCGTCGACGTCGACCACTTCAAGTCGATCAACGACCGTTTCGGCCATGCCGAAGGTGACAAGGCGCTGAAGGCGGTCGCAACCGTACTTTGCGAGGCGGCGGGCGCCGAGGACCAGGTGTTCCGGATCGGCGGCGAGGAATTCGCCATCCTCAGTTCGCGTCCGCATTCCGTCGCCAGGCTGTTTGGCGAAAGCGTCCGCACCGCGCTCAAGGCATCGGCCGCCACCAGCCGGTTCGAACTGACCGTCAGCGCCGGCGTTTCCAGCGTCAGCGAAACGACGCAGTGCCTGGCCGACCTGTTCGCACTCGCCGACCAGCGCCTTTACAAGGCAAAATCGACCGGACGCGACCGAGTCGTCGGTGAACCCGGCGGGCATGAGGCCGACGCCGCCATCGCCTGGACCAGGTCAGCCCAGGTTTAGCCCTATCCGCGACGGCCGCGCCGGCTTGCCGGAAACGGCGATCCCGCACTTACTGGAACCCGATCGCGTCGACCGTGCCGGTCGGGCAACCGGCCTTGTTGGTCGGCACCGAGGCCAGCAGCAGGTCCTTGAGCGAGCTGTTCGGGCCGATCGGGCCGGCAAGGCCGAGCGTCAGTTCGCCGATCAGCCGCCGGCCGTTCGACGGATCGATGACGCAGGACACCCGCACCCTGTCGCCTGCTCCCGCGCCGAAGGCCTGGTCGAAGGCACCGCGAATCTGGTCCGCCGTCAGCTTGCCACCGATATTCCTGGCGAAGAGGTCGCGCACGGGCGAGCTGTTGACCTCGCGCATCAAATGGAGGGCGTCGGAAAAATACTCCTGCTGGCTTTTGCCGTAGCAGGTGCCGTGCTTGATCCATTCATGCCGTTCCAGCTTCGAGGCGGTGCCCGGCATCACCTTGTCGAGCTCCGCGCGGGTATCGGCATCGAGGTTGACCGGCGGCAGGTCCTGCCAGTGGGCCGGATTGTCATTGGCCTTGTCGCTGGCCGAAGCCTGGCAATAGAAATTGCCGTTCGGCTGCGGCCACAGACCGTGCAGCGTGAAATTGGTGGCATCGAATTCGCCAGGATTTTGCGCCTTGCATTCGGTCTTGTTCGACTTGGTCTCGCAGAAGGCCGGCTGCCAGCTCAAGGCGAAGACATATTCGGGTTTTCCCGAGGCGGCGGGCTTGCCTTGCCCACCCGGCGCCGCCGGCACGGTCGCCGCGCTGCTGCCCGAAAGGTGGCCGCAACTCACCTTCACCCAGCGGCGCTCGGGATCGGCGCCCGGCACCTGGATGAGGTAGTGGGTCGGCGTGTCCTTGTTGCCGGCAAGCAGCTGATAGCTCTGTCCGGCATCGGTCGAGACATTGCCGGGGTTCTTGCCGTTCTTGATCGCCTGAGTCGCGGGACACGCAGCGTCGGCCACGAAGGTGCCGCTCATCTTGACGTCGGCATGCGCCGCGCCTGCCAGCGAGCCCGCCAACAAGGCCAATCCGAAAATAACAGCAATGCGCATGGAGAATCCCCGGCTGGAAGAAAGTGGGCGACAGACTGAAGCTGTCTCCATGTCAGAATTGCGATAATTTGCAGGCCCGTGGCAAGAAAGATCGTCGCGGAAAAGCCGGCAGGCCAGATTGACGCAAATCTGGCACCGGCGCACACGTTTGGACATGACAAAGGCGGAACCAGGGGGGAGACCGGCCGGCATGCCATTCAGCCAGCAGCGCGTGGTTCGCTCGTCGACCGGCGCAGACCTCAATCTGTTCGTCCGGCGGGCCGACAGCCCTGCGCGTGCGGTGGTCCAGATCAATCACGGCCTGGCCGAACATGCCGCCCGCTACGACCGCTTCGCCGATTTCCTCGCTGCCCGGGGCTTCCACGTCTACGTTCATGACCACCGTGGCCATGGCGCGACCAAGGCGCCCGACGCGCCGCTCGGCAGATTCGCCGACACGGACGGCCCGGCCAAGGTGATCGCCGATGTCGACGCCATCCACGATCTCATCGCCGGCGAGCAGCCTGACCTGCCGGTAATCCTTTTCGGCCACTCGATGGGCGCGTCCGTGGCGCTGAACTACCTGTTGCGCCATTCCAGGCGCATTCATGCCGCCGCGATCTGGAACGGCAATTTCTCACAGGGCCTGCTCGGCCAAGTGGCGCTCGGTATCCTCGCCTGGGAACGGATGCGGCTCGGCTCCGATGTCCCGTCGCGCCTGCTGCCGAAACTCACCTTCCAGGCCTGGGGCAAGGCGGTGCCCAACCATCGCACTCTGTTCGACTGGCTGTCGCGCGACGAGGCGGAGGTGGCGAAATACATCGCCGATCCGCTCTGCGGCTGGGATGCCTCCATCTCGATGTGGCGCGATGTGGTCGCCATGGCGCTCAACGGCGGCAAGGATGCAGGCTTTGCCGCCGTTCGCCGCGACATCCCCGTCGCCATCGTTGGCGGCGAAAAAGACCCGGCCTCGGACTACGGCAAGGGGATCACCCATCTCGCCGATCGTATGCGCAAGATGGGCTTTTCGAATCTGGTTTCAAAGGTTTACGCCGACACCCGCCATGAAAGCCTGAACGAGGTGAACCGCGACATCATCATGGACGATTTCGCCAGCTGGGCGGACAATGTCTTGAAAGCGTGACGGGTTGGCCCATTGCAAGGACCGTGACAGCCGCTGCCGGGCTTGATAGAGGCACTGCTTTCGCGGCAATCACGGTGATTGCGGCAACCACGGTGATTTATGGCCGAACCCCCGCTGAAAGGCGTCCGCGTTGTCGAACTCGCCCGCATTCTTGCCGGCCCCTGGGCCGGGCAGTTGCTTGCCGATCTCGGCGCCGATGTCATCAAGGTCGAGAGCCCCGATGGCGGCGACGACACCCGCAAATGGGGTCCGCCCTTCGTCATGAGCCATGACGGCGAGAACCTGTCGGCCGCCTATTACCATTCCTGCAATCGCGGCAAGCGTTCCATCGCCATCGACTTTTCGACGCCGGAAGGCGCCGAGACGGTGCGCCGCCTGGTCGCGACGGCGGATGTGCTGATCGAGAACTTCAAGCTCGGCGGCCTGAAGAAATACGGGCTCGACTACGGCAGTCTGAAGAAAATCAACCCTCGCCTGGTCTACTGCTCCATCACCGGCTTCGGCCAGGACGGGCCTTATGCGCCACGCGCCGGTTACGACTTCATCATCCAGGCCATGGCCGGCATGATGTCGATCACCGGTGAGGCCGGCCGCGAGCCGCAAAAGGCAGGCGTCGCCATCTCGGACATCTTCACCGGTCTCTATTCGGTGATCGCCATCCAGGCCGCACTTCGCCATGCCGAACAGACCGGCGAGGGCCAGCACATAGACATGGCGCTGTTCGACACCCAGATCTCGGCGCTGGGCAACCAGAACCTCAACTATCTCGTCTCGGGCAAGTCGCCAGTGCAGATGGGCAATGCGCATATGAACATTGCCCCGTACGAAGTGCTTCCGGTCAGGGACGGCCACATCATCCTGGCTGTCGGCAATGACGGCCAGTTCGGCAAATTCTGCGCCGCCGTCGGGCTGGACGATTTGCCGGCGAATCCCGATTTCGCCACCAATCCCGCCCGCGTCGCCAACCGCGTGGACCTTCGCGCACGCATCATCGAGGCGCTGAAGACCTGGGATCGCGATCCGCTGCTGGCGAAGCTCGAAGCCGCCAGCGTGCCGGCAAGCCCGATCAACACGATCGGCCAGATGTTCGCCGATCCGCAGACCATTGCCCGCGGCATGCGGCTCGACCTTGACGACGGCCATGGCAACCGCCTGCCGTCGGTGCGCGCCCCGATGGTGATGTCGGGCACACCGCTCAGCTATGAGCGCCCCTCGCCGCGTCTCGGCGAGCACACTGACGAAATCCTTGCCGAACTGGAGAAGTCTGGGAAATGAAGACCGGTGGACAACTGATCGTCGACGCCCTCGAAGCCAACGGCACCGGCCGTATCTTCTGCGTGCCGGGCGAATCCTACCTTGCGGTGCTCGATGCGCTGCATGACTCTTCGATCCGCACCATCGTCTGCCGCCAGGAAGGCGGCGCCGCCATGATGGCCGACTGCCAGGGCCGGCTGACCGGCAAGCCCGGCATCTGCTTCGTCACCCGCGGCCCCGGCGCCACCAACGCTTCGGCCGGCGTCCACATCGCCATGCAGGATTCGGTTCCGCTCATCTTGTTCATCGGCCAGGTCGCCAGCCATGCCAAGGAACGCGAGGCGTTCCAGGAGGTGGACTATGTCAGGTTTTTCGGCGACATCGCCAAGTGGGTGGTCGAGATCGACGACGCCTCGCGCATCCCCGAATTCGTCACCCGCGCCTTCGCCGTGGCAACGTCGGGCCGGCCTGGCCCGGTGGTCATCTCGCTGCCCGAGGACATGCTGACCAGCGAGGTCAAGGCGCCGCAAGCACTTCCCCATACGCCGGTCGAGACCTATCCAGGCGGGGCCGAGCTCGACGCGCTGGAAATGCTGCTGGGCAGCGCGAAGCGTCCCTTCGTCATCCTCGGCGGCACGCGCTGGAACGCGGACGCCGTGGCGCGGATGCACGAAATCGCCGAGACCTGGTCGCTTCCTGTCGGCTGTTCCTTCCGCCGCCAGATGCTGTTCGACCATCTGCACCCGAACTATGCCGGTGATGTCGGCATCGGCATCAATCCGAAGCTGGCGGCGGCGATCAAGCAGGCCGACGTCGTTCTCTTGATCGGCGGCCGCATGGGCGAGATGCCATCTTCGGACTACACGCTGCTGAAGAGCCCTTATCCCGACCAGGCACTGGTGCACGTCCATGCCGATGCCGGCGAACTCGGCCGGGTCTACCGCCCGACGCTGGCGATCAATGCATCGCCCGCGGCTTTCGTGGAGGCTTTCGCCAAGCGCAAGCCGGCCGGAATGCCGGCCTGGGCGGAAGAAACGCCAAAGTTGCACGCCGCCTATCTCGACTGGTCGACGCCGCCGGAAAGCGGCCCCGGCCCGGTGCAGATGGGGCCGATCATGAATTACCTGGAAAAGGTATTGCCCGACGACGCCATCCTCACCAATGGCGCCGGCAATTACGCCACCTGGGTGCATCGCTTCCATCGCTTCCGCCGCTTCGCCACGCAAGGAGCACCGACCTCCGGCTCGATGGGTTACGGCACGCCAGCGGCCGTCGCCGCCAAGGCGCTTTATCCGGAGCGCACCGTGGTCGCCTTCGCCGGCGACGGCTGCTTCCTGATGAACGGCCAGGAATTCGCCACCGCCGTGCAATACGACCTGCCTATCATCGTCGTCGTCGTCAACAACGGCATCTACGGCACCATCCGCATGCATCAGGAGCGCGAATATCCGGGCCGTGTGGTCGGCACCGACCTGAAAAATCCCGACTTCGCGTCGCTTGCCCGCGCCTATGGCGGCCATGGCGAGACTGTCGAGAAGACCGAAGACTTTGCGCCTGCCTTCGAACGTGCCCGCGCCAGCGGCAAGCCGGCGATCGTCGAAATCCGGCTCGATCCCGAGGCGATCACGCCGACCCGCACGATGACGCAGATTCGCGACAAAAGCTGAAGGAACCGATCGGCTCCAAAGAAAAGGTGCTGCATTCCAAGCTGCCGATCTCCCCCCAGGTGGGGGAGATGTCCGGCAGGACAGAGGGGGGCGCTGTCCCGCCGGCCTTCAAGCGCGAGCGGCGCTCCGGACCCTACATCGCCTTTTCGATTTGGCCACGAATCTCGCCGTCCTTGTGGGCGGCCGTGTGCACGTTGACGTAATACTTGCCGGCCTCCAGGTCAGCGGCCTGCGCATCGGTCAACGTGGCCGACCCCTTGATCGGGCTCTTCAGCTTGCCTTTGAACGGGATCACGGGATCAGCGTTTTCACCCATTGCCGCCGGGCCGTGGATATGCGCGGCCACTGCCGGGCCACTGAGGCCGGAATACTTCACGTTCCAGCTGAGCTTCTTCTTGGTCGTGTCGAAGGTGAGAGTGGCCGTCCCCTTGCCTTTGGTGGTGACGGCCGGGCTCTGCTGGCCGCCATCGAGGGTCGCCTTGTATTTCACCATCTCGGCCATTGCCGGTGATGCGAACAGGAAAGCGGTGGAAATAGCGAGCGCCGATAGCGCCGGAAGGAAGGAGTGAGCGCGCATGAAGAACCTCCGATTGAATATTGAATAAAGCATGCGTCGCGGTTCCCCCGACGCGCGCATGCTTCATTGCAACGGATGGGCGGCGCAATGTATCCCTGCACACGGTTTTGTGATTGGAGCGCATGGAAAAGGGGCGGTCGCCCGCCCCTTTTGGTATCAGCCGTCAAACCGGTCGCAGGCGCTGTTGATCGCGCCAGCCCGGCTTACTTGACCGCCTTGTCGGTAATGGCCGTGGTGTAGGCGCCGGTCGGCTCCTTGGTGATGATCTTCTGGTCGAGCAGCGCCTTGGCGGTGCGCTCATAGGTCGCCGGGTCGAGCTTGCCGTCGGCATTGTCGATCAGCTTGGCGACTTCGCTCATCATGCGCTTCTGGTGGTTCTCGTCCTGGCCACCGCCGTCCATGACGATCCCGGCAGCTTCGTCATTGTTGTCGACGGCGTATTTCCATCCCTTCATCGAGGCGCGCACGAAGCGCACCATCTTGTCCTCGAAGGCCGGATCCTCGAGCTTGTCTTCCGAGGCGTAGAGCCCGTCCTCGAGCAGGTCGTTGCCCATCGCCGAGTAGTTGAACACGGTGAGCTGTTCGGGCTTGTAGCCGGCGTCGATCAGCTGCCAGTACTCATTGTAGGTCATGACCGAGATGCAGTCGGCCTGCTTCTGGATCAGCGGCTGCACGTCGAAGCTCTGCTTCAAGACGGTGACGCCGTCCGGGCCGCCCTCGGTCTTGAGCCCGAGCTTGTTCATCCATGCGTAGAAAGGATATTCATTGCCGAAGAACCAGACGCCCAGCGTATGACCCTTGAAGTCGGCTTCGGTCTTGATCGGTCCATCCTTCGGGCAGACCAGTTCCATGCCGGCCTTCTTGAAGGGCTGGGCGATGTTGACCAGCGGCACGCCCTTTTCGCGCGCGGCGAGCGCGCCACCCATCCAGTCGACGATGACGTCGGCGCCGCCGCCCGCGATCACCTGCTCGGGTGCGATGTCGGGGCCGCCCGGCTTGATGTCGACATCGAGGCCTTCGGCCTCATAGAAGCCTTTGGCCTTGGCGACATAGTAGCCGGCAAACTGCGCCTGCGTGACCCATTTCAGCTGCAAGGTCACCTTGTCGGCGGCCATTGCCTGGAACGCGGCCAGTGACATCGCGCCTGCCAGAACTGGAATAATAAGTCTTTTCATTTTTTACCCTCTGAAGTTAGTGCCCTAAACCCACCGCCCCTATCCACCACGGACAGAGGGATGCCAAAACGTGACGGCCCTTTCGACAAGGGCGACCACGCCATAAAAGACCGAACCCGCAAGTGCTGCAACTGCGATTTCGGCCCAGACCATGTCGATGTTCATCCGCCCGACCTCGGTCGAAATGCGGAATCCCATGCCGACGACTGGCGTGCCGAAGAACTCGGCGACGATGGCGCCGATCAGCGCCAGCGTCGAGTTGATCTTCAGCGCGTTGAAGATGAAGGGTGCTGCCGCCGGCAGCCGGAGCTTGATGAGCGTCGGCCAATAACCGGACGCATAGGTGCGCATCAGGTCGCGCTCCATATGGCCGGACGCGGCGAGCCCGGCGACCGTGTTCACCAGCATCGGGAAGAAGGTCATGATGATGACGACGGCCGCCTTGGACTGCCAGTCGAAGCCGAACCACATCACCATGATCGGCGCCACGCCGATGATCGGCAGCGCCGAGACCATGTTGCCGATCGGCAAGAGCCCGCGCCGCAGGAACGGCACGCGGTCGGCAAGGATGGCGGTGATGAAGCCGGCGCCGCTGCCCACGACATAGCCGAAGAGCACCGCCTTGAAGATGGTCTGCCGGACATCGGCGCCGAGTATCGGCAGCGAACCGGCGATGCGCGCGCCGATCGCGCTCGGCGGCGGCAGCAGGATGAAGGGGATGCCGGCGCCCCGCGTCACCGCCTCCCAGATGATCAGTATCCAGGCGCCGAAGATGGCGGGGATGATCAGACGCAAAGCGGTCCGCGCCCAACCCGCTATCGGGCGGAGCCCCGACAGCACCGCGACGCAACGCCAGCCTAGCAGCCAGACGGCCGTCAGCAGCAGGAAATACGGCGCCAGTGCCGCGCCTTCGAAACCCGCGATCCCCGATATCAGCAGCCAGGCGACGAGATGCGCGCCGATGAACAGCACGACGGCCTCTGCAACGGATGGAATCCTGACCATCGAGATCAGCGCCGCGACCACGGCAAGGCCGAGCATCAAGCCCTTCGTTCCCAGATAGGGATAGTTGATGCTCGCCGTCGGGTCCGCAAGCGCTGCCGCTTCCGGCCTCGACATGGCGCCAAGCGCGACCGCGATCAGGCACAGCGCAATCGCCAGCACCGCTTGCCAGGAAGGTTTCAGCCAGTTCATGCCGGCCTCCCGCCCATGGCGCGGTCGACGATGCGGCCGGCAATGCCGACCACCATGACCAGAAGTGCCGCCACGATCGAGCCCGCGACCAGCGCCGACCAGATGTCGATCGATTGGCTGTAATAGGCGCCGGCCAAAAGCTTGGCGCCGATGCCGGCGACCGCGCCTGTCGGCAGTTCGCCGACGATGGCGCCGACCAGGCTTGCCGCCACCGCCACCTTCATCGAGGTGAACAGGAACGGCACCGAGGCGGGCACGCGCAATTTCCAGAAGGTTTGCGTGCGGCTGGCATTGTAGGTGTGCATCAGGTCGAGATGCATGATCTCGGGCGAGCGCAGGCCCTTCACCATGCCGACCGTCACCGGGAAGAACGACAGATAGGTCGAGATCATCGCCTTCGGGATCAGCCCGGTGATGCCGATCGCCGCCAGCACGACGATGATCATCGGCGCCACCGCCAGGATCGGAATGGTCTGCGAGGCGATGATCCACGGCATCAGGCTGCGGTCGAGCGTCGCCACATGCACGATGCCGACGGCAATGACGATGCCGAGCGCGGTGCCGAAGGCAAAGCCGAGCAGCGTCGAGGACAGCGTGACCCAGGCGTTGTAGACGAGGCTGCGGTTCGAAGTGATGGGCCGCAGAAAGGTGTTCTCGAAGAAATTCACCGCCACTTGATGCGGAGCCGGCAGCGTCGGCTTCGGCTGCGACAGCGTCTTGCCGATGAACTCGACGGCGCCGGGGGTTTCGTTGGCACGGGTGTCGAGATCGCGCTGGAACGGCGCGTTGAGAATGACGGCGAAAACGTACCAGAGCACGATGACACCGGCCAGGATCGATGTCACGGGGACGAGTTTGTCGCGGAAGGTGTCCATCAGGAGGCCTCGCCAGCGAGGCGCCCTCCTCTCCCCATCGGGGAGAGGGTGGCCGGAGCGAAGCGGAGGTCGACCACCTTCGCGCTCGTCATCCTAGGGCGGAGCGACGCGAAGCGTCGCGCAGACCCTAGGATCCATTCCGTGACGTCGATCAAGGAGTGTAAGCAGTAGAGAAAATTCCCCTTCGAAGGCACAGCGGAGGGTGCATCGTTTTGCACCGTTGCGGAGCTCAGAAGTAACGGCATGGATCCTAGGGTCTGCGCCGCGTCGCTTCGTTCCTTGCCTCGCCCTAGGATGACGAAATCGCGGCGGGCGGCTTCCATAACGCAGGCCGCTGCGCGCCTGCTCCACCCCAGGATGGCGAAGGCGAGGTTGATCGCTCGCTTGCCGGGGCGCTCAATCATCATAACTATGCCCCGCCCTCAACCCGTCGCGCACCCGCGCGGCGATCGCCAGGAATTCGGGTGTCTCGCGGATGTCGAGCGGCCGCTCCTTCGGCAGCGTCGATTCGATGATGTCGCTGACCCGGCCCGGACGCGGCGACATGACGACGATGCGGGTCGACAGATAGACGGCCTCCGGAATGGAGTGGGTGACGAAGCAGATGGTCTTGTTGGTCCGGCCCCACAGTTGCAGCAATTGCTCGTTGAGGTGGTCGCGCACGATCTCGTCCAGCGCTCCGAACGGCTCGTCCATCAACAGGAGGTCGGCGTCGAAGGCGAGAGCCCGGGCGATCGAGGCGCGCTGCTGCATGCCGCCGGAAAGCTGCCAGGGATATTTCTTCTCGAAGCCGGTGAGGTTTACGAGGTCGAGCGTGCGCTTGATCCGCTCCGCCTGCTCGGTCTTGGACAGGCCCATGATCTCCAGCGGCAGCGCCACATTACGCTCGATGGTGCGCCAGGGAAACAGGGCGGCTGCCTGGAAGACATAGCCATAGGCGCGTTTCTCGCGCGCCTGTTCCGGCGTCATGCCGTTGACCGAAATCATCCCCCAAGTCGGCTTCTCCAGATCGGCGATGACGCGCAGCAGCGTGGTCTTGCCGCAGCCGGACGGCCCGATGAAGGAGACGAACTCACCCTTGCCGATGGTCAGGTCGACATTGGACAGCGCCTGGACCGGGCCGTCATTGGTCTGGAAGGTGAGGCCAAGCTTGCTTGCCGAAACGACGGCTGGCGAAGATCCCGTCATCGGTTGCGGCCTGCCTTGTCACCGCACCGGGGCGCCGGCTGAAATCCGGTTGCTTTTATCGCGATGTTGTTTTCCACTTGCCCTGTCCCATTGGCCCACCGACCTTGTTCCACTCAATCGACGCCCGGAGTTTCCCCGATGTCGCCCAAACCCACTTGTCGTCTTATTCGCCCTGACAGCACCTATGAAGGCAAGCAGGGGTTGACCTATCTGGCCGGCATCGCGACCGAAACGGTCGGCTCATCCGGCATCTGCATGCACGTGCTGACCATGCCGCCCGGCGCCCGCGCCAAGGCGCATCTGCACGAGAACCACGAAACGGCGATCTACGTGCTCTCCGGCGAAGTCCATACCTGGTATGGCGACCGGCTCGAACATCACATCGTCGTCAAGGCCGGCGACCTCTTCTACATCCCGGCTGGCGTGCCGCATCTGCCGGCCAATCTCAGCAACGCCCCCTCTTCGGCCGTCATTGCCCGCACCGATCCCAACGAACAGGAAAGCGTCGTTCTGCTGCCGGAACTGGATGCGCTCGTCGCCTGACACCGACGCGAGGGTGGTCGCCATCATTTGCACCGGGAGACTTCACCCATCACATTGCCGTCCTCGTCGACGACAGAAAGTTTCTTGGCATTCTTGGCGCTGCGCTTGATGGTGAAGGTGGCCGGCGACTTGCCGTCCTCACCTTCGGCTTCGCACTCGGCCTTGATCGTCAACGAGCCATCGGCCTGCGCCTTCGTCTCGGTGAAGGTGCAGGCGCTCGCCGCCGTGATCAGTTCCTTGTCGGTCAAAAGCAGCATCTGATCGGCGGCGACTTCCTGACCGTTCTTGTTGATGCAGCCATACTTGTCGCCATAAGGCTTGCTGAGATCGATGCCGGCTGCCGACGCATGGCCCGCTGACAACAGCGCCGCGGCGGCCATGGCAAGATGAATGGCGCGCATGGTCAAACCCCCGTCGTCGGGATGCCCGTCCGCTCGACCTTGCGCGGCGCGGTGATCTCTTTCCACGTCGACAGCGCCCGGTTGACCGCGGCGTTCGGCTCCCGTCCGACGAACTCGCCATGGCCGGGCTTCGCCTTGACCTCTGCCTCCTCGATCGACAGTTCGCCGCGCGAGAACACGAAGCGCGGCAGGCCGGTCACCTCGACGCCTTCGAACACGTTATAGTCGATGACCGACTGCTGCTTCTTCGAAGAAATCGTCTTCTTGCGCTGGGGATCCCAGACGATGATGTCGGCATCCGCACCTTCGACGATGGCGCCCTTCTTCGGATACATGTTGAGGATCTTGGCGATGTTGGTCGAGGTCACCGCGACGAACTCGTTCATCGTCAGCCGACCGGTGTTGACGCCTCTGGTCCATAGCACCGGCAACCGGTCCTCGAGGCCACCGGTGCCGTTGGGGATCTTGGTGAAATTGCCGAGGCCGAAACGCTTCTGGTCCGTGGTGAAGGCGCAATGGTCGGTCGCCACCACCTGCAGCGATCCGGCCTGCAGGCCCGCCCACAGCGAATCCTGGTGCAGTTTGTTGCGGAAGGGCGGGCTCATCACGCGGCGCGCCGCATGGTCCCAGTCCTTGTCGAAATATTCGCTCTCGTCGAGGGTCAGGTGCTGGATCAGCGGCTCGCCGAACACCCGCATGCCTTTCTGGCGCGCCCGGCGGATCGCCTCATGGCTCTGCTCGCAGGAGACATGCACGACATAGAGCGGCACGCCGGCCATGTCGGCGATCATGATGGCGCGGTTGGTCGCCTCGCCCTCCACTTCCGGTGGACGCGAATAGGCGTGGCCCTCGGGCCCATTATTGCCGGCCGCGAGCAGCTTCTGCGACAACGCCGCGACCACGTCGCCATTTTCGGCATGGACCAGCGGCAGCGCGCCAAGATCTGCGCAGCGCTGGAACGACGCGTACATCTCGTCGTCGTCGACCATCAGCGCGCCCTTGTAGGCCATGAAGTGCTTGAACGAGGTGATGCCCTTGTCGACCACCGTGGCCATTTCGTCGAACACCTGCTTGCCCCACCAGGTGATCGCCATGTGGAAGGAATAGTCGCAGGCGGCCTTGGAGGTCTTGTTGTCCCACATCTGCAAGGCTTCGAGCAGCGATTGCTGGGGCGCCGGCAGGCAGAAATCGACCACCATCGTCGTGCCGCCGGCAAGGGCCGCTCGCGTACCGGATTCGAAATCGTCGGCCGAATAGGTGCCCATGAACGGCATTTCGAGATGGGTGTGCGGGTCGATGCCGCCCGGCATGACATAGCAGCCGGTGGCGTCGTACTCGTGGTCGCCGTGCAGGTCCGAGCCGATGGCGACGATCTTGCCGTGGCTGAACAGCACATCGGCCTTCCACGTGCGGTCGGCGGTGACGACAGTACCGTTCTTGATGACTTTGGTCATTTATCTGTTCCCTGTTCTCTTCGCGCTTCTTGGTGAGCGGCGTTTCGAATGTAGATCTCTTAGTTCACTCCACGATGACGGCCGTCTCCACCACCGCGTGGAACAGCACATCGGCGCCGGCCGACGCCCATTCCTTGGTGATCTCCTCGGCCTCGTTGTGTGACAACCCGTCGACGCAAGGGCACATCACCATGGCGGTCGGCGCGACGCGGTTGATCCAGCAGGCGTCGTGGCCGGCACCGGAGACGATGTTGCGGTGCGTGTAACCGAGCCGATCGGCGGCATCGCGGATTGCCTTGACGCAGTCCTTGTCGAAGGTGACCGGATCGAAATGGCCGACCTGCTCGATCTCGTATTTGATATCCAGCGCGTCGCAGATCGTGTCGATGCCTTCGCGGATGCGGCCATCCATGGCATCGAGCACTTCCTTTTCGGGCGAACGAATGTCGATGGTGAAGATGGTGCGACCGGCGATGATGTTGCGCGAGTTCGGATAGACTTCCATGTGCCCGACAGCGCCGACCGCGTCGGGCTGGTAGTCCATGGCGATCTCGTGCACCAGCTCGATCACGCGCGCCATGCCGAGCCCGGCGTTGCGGCGCTTGGGCATCGGGGTCGAGCCGGTATGCGCCTCCTTGCCGGTCAGCGTCACCTGCAGCCATTTCAGGCCTTGGCCGTGGGTGACGACGCCGATGTCGATGTCTTCGTCCTCGAGGATCGGGCCCTGTTCGATATGCAGTTCGAAGAAGGCGTGGATCTTGCGGTCGCCGACCTTTTCGGTGCCCTTCCAGCCGATGCGCTCCAGTTCCTCGCCGAATTTCTTGCCGTTCTTGTCCGTGTGCTCGTAGACGTCGGCCTGGTCGAGCACGCCGGCGAACACACCGGAGGCCATCATCGCCGGCGCGAAGCGCGCGCCTTCCTCGTTGGTCCAGTTGGTGACGACGATCGGATGTTTCGTCTTGATGCCGAGATCGTTGAGCGAGCGCACGATCTCCAGGCCGCCGAGAACGCCGAGCACGCCGTCATATTTGCCGCCGGTCGGCTGCGTATCGAGATGGCTGCCGACATAGACCGGCGGCAGGCTGGGGTCGGTGCCTTCACGACGGGCAAACATGGTGCCCATTTCGTCGACGCCCATTTCTAGCCCGGCCGCATCGCACCAGCGCTTGAACAGATGCCGGCCCTCGCCGTCCTCGTCGGTCACGGTCTGGCGATTGTTGCCGCCGGCAATGCCGGGGCCGATCTTCGCCATCTCCATCAGCGAATCCCACAAACGGTCTGAATTGATTCGCAGATTTTCGCCGGGTGCGGCCATTCAAAACCTCTCCAATTGCGCGGCGTCCCCCTCCCCCTCGAGGGGAGGGTGGCCGCGAAGCGGTCGGGTGGGGTCGCCTGACATAAGCTCGACCTTCCCCTTGACCGCCTGCGCGACATGCCAGGCGCTGTTTATGACATCGGGCTCGTCAACGCGAAAGATATCGAACCCGAGCGAACGCAGATAAGCATCACGAACGGCGTCGTGCCGTCTGCCCTTTTCGTGTTCGTGCAGATCGCCATCCACTTCGACCACCAGTTTCACACCAAAACAGGCGAAGTCGACGATGTACGGTCCAATCGGGCACTGGCGGCGGAATTTGATGCCGGTCGATTTCAGCTCGCGCAGTTCATACCAGAGCAGGGATTCGCCCTTGGTCGCGTGAACTCGAAGCGCGCGCGCCTTCTGGCGCATTTCGAAACTCACGCGAGTCCGGGGCATCAGGAGCGACCTCGCGGCAAAAGATCAGGTCGGCGCCCAGTCGCACCGACCCCACCCGACCGCTTCGCGGCCACCCTCCCCTCGAGGGGGAGGGATATCCGCGCCCAGATCTTCAATCGATAGACCTCAAAACTTCACGCACATGGTCGATCAGTTCGTTGATCTGGCCCTTGGTGATGATCAGCGGCGGCGACAGCGCGATGATGTCGCCGGTGGTGCGGATCAGCGCGCCGCGCTCGAAGGCCTTGACGAAGGCGGAGAAGGCCCGCTTGGTCGGACTGCCGGCGATCGGTGCCAGCTCGATCGCGCCGATCAGGCCGATGTTCCTGATGTCGATGACATGCGGCTCGCCCTTCAGCGAATGCAGCGCATCTTCCCAATAGGGCGCCAGTTCCTCGCCGCGCGTCAGCAGTCCTTCTTCCTTGTAGGTGTCGAGCGTGCCTAGTGCCGCCGCGCAGGCGATCGGATTGCCCGAATAGGTATAGCCGTGGAAGAACTCGATCATGTGCTCGGGGCCGGTCATGAAGGCGTCGTGGATTTCCTTCTTGACGAACACCGCGCCCATCGGGATGACGCCGTTGGAGACGCCCTTGGCGGTGGTCATGATGTCGGGCGTGACGCCGAAATAATCGGCGGCGAACGGCGCGCCGAGGCGGCCGAAACCGGTGATGACCTCGTCGAAGATCAACAGGATGCCGTGCTTGGTGCAGATCTCGCGTAGCTTCTCGAGATAGCCCTTCGGCGGCAGGATGACGCCCGTTGACCCGGCGACCGGCTCGACGATGACGGCGGCAATGGTCGAGGCGTCATGCAGGGCGACGATGCGCTCCAGCTCGTTGGCGAGCTCCGCGCCATGCTCCGGCACGCCCTTGGAGAAGGCGTTCTTCTCCGGCAGGTGGGTGTGCGGCATATGGTCGACGCCGCCCAGCAGCGTGCCGAACATCTTGCGGTTGGTGACGATGCCGCCGACCGAGATGCCGCCGAAATTGACGCCGTGATAGCCGCGCTCGCGGCCGATGAGCCGGGTGCGCGAGCCCTCGCCCTTCACGCGGTGATAGGCGATCGCCATCTTCAACGCCGTCTCGACCGATTCCGAACCGGAATTGGTGAAGAACACATGGTCCATGCCCTTGGGCGCGATGTCGACCAGGCGGTTCGCCAGTTCGAACACGATCGGATGGCCCATCTGGAAGGCCGGGGCGTAGTCGAGTTCGGCGGCCTGATGCTGGATCGCCTCGGTGATCTTCGGGCGGCAGTGGCCGGCGTTGACGCACCACAGGCCGGCGGTGCCGTCCAGCACCTTGCGGCCGTCGCTGGTGGTGTAGTGCATGTCCTTGGCGGACACGAACATGCGCGGCGCCTGCTTGAACTGCCGGTTTGCCGTGAACGGCATCCAGAATGCGCTGAGATCGTTCGGCGTGACTTTCAGCCGGTTGGACATGACCAAGACTTCCCCTTGTAACCTGTTTCGGTGCGTCCAACGCTTGGTCTTTGCCGTGCTTTCATGCTACGCAAATTTTGACCGATTGGACAAACGTTAGCACCGCCCTGTCGGCGGTCAAGGATTACTAGCGGAAATGCGGCTCCTGAAGTGCGTTCCACAGGCTAGGGAAAAACTGGTCCAGAGAATTGGTCCAGATGACCGTCAATGCGAGGGTCCGCAACGGTGACCATCAGCACGCAAGCCCCTCGCCGCACCCGCATCCAGCAGGAAAAGCGCGAACTGATCCTGGAGGCCGCGCTCGAAGTGTTTTCCACCAACGGTTTCCGCGGCTCGACCATCGACCAGATCGCCGAAGCCGCCGGCATGTCGAAGCCGAACCTGCTCTACTATTTCCGCCGCAAGGAAGACATTCACGAGACGTTGATGGAACGTCTGCTCGAAACCTGGCTGGCGCCGCTGAGGGAACTCGACGATATCGGCGATCCGATGACCGAGCTCAGGAGCTACATCAGGCGCAAGCTGGAAATGGCGCGCGACTTTCCGCGCGAGAGCCGGCTGTTCGCCAACGAGATCCTGCAGGGGGCACCGCGCATCATGCCGCTGCTGGCGGGCGAGTTGAAGACGCTCGTCGACGAGAAGGCCGCCGTCATCAAGGGCTGGATGCGTGCCGGCAAGATCGCCCGGACCGATCCCTGGCACCTGATCTTCTCGATCTGGGCGACCACCCAGCACTATGCCGATTTCGACGTCCAGGTCCGCGCAGTGCTCGGCCCGAACCGCGGCGGCGACGGCCGCTTCGAGGACGCCGCGAGATTTCTCGAGCAGTTATTCTTGGATGGGCTGAAGCCGAAGGGGTAGCGTTGTTGCTGACCTCGGAGATGGGCCGAGGCGCTCACCACTTCGTCATTCTAGGGCGAAGCAAGGAGCGTAGCGACGCGGCGCAGACCCCTGGAGCTGCTCCGCAGCCCAAGGAATCCATGCCGTGACGCGGAAGCCCTGCAACGGTTCAGAATTCTGCTCCGCTGCGCTCGACGGCCAAGGTCACGGAATGGATCCCAGGGTCTCCGCGACGCCGCTTCGCAGCTGCTCCGCCCTGGGATGACGAAGCTGGGAGGGCTTTGCCTCAGAACGCACCGTCGTCAGGCGCTGCGCCGTTCGGCCGGCATCGCGTCGAGTAATTGTTGCAGCTTGGCAACCGAGTTCTGCTCGGCAAGCGGTGTATAGACGATCAGCCGCATGTCCGAGCCGTCGTCGATCGACAGGCTCATATGCTCGAAAGCCATCAAGCCCGCCTTGGGATGCCGAACGTGCTTCACGCCGGTCAGCCTGCGCGCCACGTCGCGCCGCGGCCACCAGTCACGGAACTCCGGACTCGAGCTCATCATCAGGGCGATCAGCCTGTCGAAATCGGGATCGCCGACATATTTGGCGCTTTCGGCACGAAACGAGGCAAGCACCACGCGGGCGAGTTCTTCCCAGTCGACCAGCAGGCGGCGATGGTGCGGATTGGTGAACACCATGTGGACGATGTTTCTGCTGTCGCCCTCCAGCAGGCCATAGTCGCCGAACACAGCCGCCGCGGCCGGGTTCCAGGCAAGCACATCCCAGCGCCGGCCGACCACTTGGGCCGGCTGCAGGACGAGGCTTTGCAGCATATGCAACAGCGTAGCGTCCACCTTCTCGGGCGCCGCCACACGACGTTCCGGCTGCTGGCGGCCGGCGAGAATGAACAGATGCCGCTTCTCGACGGCGTCGAGGCGCAAAGCCTCGCAGAGCGCCGAGAGCACTTCGACCGAGGGCCGCACGTCCCTGCCCTGTTCGAGCCAGGTGTACCAGGTGGTGCCGACACCGGCGATCATCGCAACTTCCTCGCGCCGCAGACCCGGCGTGCGCCGTCGCGGACCTGTTGCGATGCCGGTGGCCAACGGCGTCAGCCTTTCCCGGCGCGAACGCAGGAAGGCGCCGAGTTCGCGCCGGCGGCTCTCGTCGGCTGATTGGGTGGGGGCAGCGGAGATGGAAGCGTTCATGCCGGCTATTATAGCAGTATTGATACCAGGATAAAGTTTGAACTGTTTGCCGTGGGCGAAGCGTCCCATCTTGCGTTCGGAGCAGCAACAGGAGGCTCTGAACATGGAATTGAAAGACAAGACCATTCTCATCACCGGATCGACCGACGGCGTCGGCCGGGTCGTGGCGCAAAGGCTGGGCGCCTCCGGCGCACGGGTACTGGTGCATGGCCGCGATGCCACACGCGGTAAGGCCGTTATCGCCGAGATCGAAGCCGCCGGCGGCAAGGCCGAGTTTCTCGCGGCCGATCTCGCGTCGCTGGCGGAGGTAAGGCGCCTCGCCGAGGCCGTGCGCGCCAGGAGCCGCCTCGACGTCCTCATCAACAATGCTGGCGTCGGCACGGCTGGCGACAAGCGACAGACGAGCGCCGACGGCCACGAACTGCGCTTTGCCGTCAACTATCTCGCCGGCTTCCTGCTGACCTCGGAACTGCTGCCGCTGCTCAGGGCAAGTGCCCCGGCGCGCATCGTCAATGTGGCGTCCGCCGGCCAGCAGGCGATCAACTTCGACGACGTCATGCTGACCCACGGCTATAGCGGCGTGCGCGCCTACTGCCAGAGCAAGCTGGCGCAGATCCTGTTCACCATCGATCTGTCCGAGCAGTTGAAAGGCAGCGGCGTCACCGTCAATGCGCTGCATCCGGCGAGCTACATGAACACCACCATGGTCCGTCAGGCGGGGGTGAAGCCATGGAGTTCGGTCGAAACCGGCGCCGACGCCATCTTGAACCTCGCCACCGCGCAAAAGCTCGAAGGCCGCAGCGGCCTCTATTTCGACGGACTGCGCGAATCCCGCGCCGACGCCCAGGCTTACGATGCCAGGGCAAGACAGCAATTGCGAAGCCTGAGCCTCGACCTCGTCGGGCTGGCTTCGCCAAAATCGAAGGAAGAACCGTCATGACCGTCACAACCGAACACACAGTCATCATCGGCGGCTCGTCCGGCATCGGCCTGGCGACAGCGCGCAAACTGCTCGGCCCGGGCATGAAGGTCACCATCACCGGGCGCAACCAGGACAAGCTCGTCAGCGCCTGGAAAAGCCTTGGTGGCGCAGCCGACAAGGCCGCCTTCGACGCGTCGAAGCCCGATGAGGTGCGCCAGTTCTTCGATCGGCTCGGTCCGTTCGACCACCTCGTTCTGGCGGCGAGCGGCGGCAAGGGCCTCGGACCGTTCGAGACGCTCGATCTCGCCGACATCGCCGGCGGCGTCGACGAAAAGGTGCGGCCGCAACTGTCCTGCCTGCAGGCCGCGTTGCCGACGTTGAGCAAATCCGGATCGGTCACCTTCATCTCGGCGGTCTCAGCTCAGGTCACCATGCCCGGTGTCGCCGGCATCGGTGCCGTCAACGGCATGCTGCTGACCGTGACGCCGATCCTGGCTGTCGAGCTGAAGCCGCTACGCGTCAACGTCGTGGCGCCCGGCGTCGTCGACACGCCCTGGTGGGATTTTTTGCCGGAAGAACAGAGGCAAGCGGTTTTTGCCGAATATGCGGGAAAAACGCCCGTGGGCAGGATTGGCCGCGCCGAGGACGTCGCCTCGGCGATCGCCTTCCTCGTCTCCAACAGCTTCATGACCGGCCAGGTACTGACCTGCGATGGCGGCCTGCGGTTCGCGGCCTGACTTCGGCCATCAAACGGATTGTGCGATCAGCGTCAGGAACCCACCGCCGAGCGCGACATTGCCGATGAAACCGTTGATGCGGGACGCCCGGTCCGGACCCTGATGATCCCAGAAATTGTGGAACATCGGTGTCGCGACGACCAGGAACAGCACCAGCACCGCGCAGGCGATCGCGGTCCAGAGGCCTGATATCACCAGGAGCCCGGCGATGATCTGCAGGACGATGCCGGCCCACAGCGCCAGCCGAGCCTGCGGCACGCCGCGCGCGGCCATCAACCCGGTCAGGAGGGCCGCGTTCTGGATGTTGCGCAGGCCGGCGAAGACGAAAGCGCCGCCGGCCAGCAGGCGGCCGAAAAACAGCAAGGTCGAAGGCAAATCGGCAGGCATCAAACGCTCCCCTTGAAACAGTAGAAGCGCCGCCTTCTTCGGCGGCGCCCCAACAAACATCCGGACCGATCAGGCCGCCTTGGCGGCCGGCATCGGATGGATGGCGTGGAACGGGATGCAGAGCCGGTTCCAGGTGTTGATCATGCCGACCGCGACGGACAGCTTGACCAGTTCCTCTTCCGAAAAATGCTCCAGCGCGCGCGCATAGAGCTCGTCCGGCACCCCGTTGTCGGCGACCAGCGTCACCGCCTCGGTCCAGGCCAGCGCGGCGCGTTCACGCTCGGAAAACAGCGGCGATTCCTTCCAGGCGGAAACCAGATAGAGCCTTTGCTCGGTTTCGCCGTCGCGCCTGGCTTCGCGGCTGTGCATCTCGACGCAGAAGGAACAGCCATTGATCTGCGAAGCCCTGAGCTTGATCAGGTGAAGCAAGCTCACCTCCAGCCCGCATTCGTCGACTGCCTTGTTGAGAGCCGACACCGCCTTCATGATTTCGGGCGCCTTGGCGAAGAATTGCATTCTCTGTTTCATCGTCTTTCCTTTCGCATCGTCGGGAGGGTTAGGCTTGGTTGGTTGAACTGGATTTCTGCGGCCGCTGATGGCGCTCGACAAAGGCACAGCTCGCGGCAAACGATCTGGGGTCGCCTTCCGCCGCGTAATCCGCCACGATGTCGGACAGCTTCACCTCGGCCAGCGCCGCCCGGTAGGCGCGCTCCGCCTTCAGCATCGCGGCATTGATGCCGCAAGGTTTGACATAGGCCGAGGCATCGATCTTGACCGGACCATTGCGGCGGATCTCGCCGCAGCGAAACGCGGGTTCGCGGCCCTCGACGGCCAGCACGATGTCGAGCAGTGTGATGCGTTCCGCAGCCCGCGCCAGCCGATAGCCGCCCGCCGGCCCCGGCACCGATTCCAGAATGCGCGCCGCGCTCAACATATTGAGATGCTTCAGGAGATAGCTCGGCGACAGGCCGAACGCTTCCGCCAGTGCCGCGCCCGGCATGGTGCTGTTGCCGTCCACACTGGCCAGCGTCGCCGCACAGTGGATGGCCGCCTCGACGCCCTCGCCCAGCTTCATCGTGATGCTCTCCAATTCATGGACATCTTTTATCGTGGATAATTTTTATCGGCAATAGGAAAATGGCGATTGCCTGCTAATTCTGGTGGTTCCGGCACGCCGCTTAGCAAGACTTGGGTTCCTCGCACCCCGCGGAGCGGGGGAGAGGTGGCCCGGCGAAGCCGGAGAGGGGGACGACCTTTGTGAAGATGCAACCGGTGAGGAGGAGGCGCGCGTAAAGAGGATCAGGAGCCTTGGGCAGTTCCCAGTCGTCCCAAAGTCCCCTCTCCGTCCCGGCTTCGCCGGGCCACCTCTCCCCACTTTCGTGGGGCGAGGAACCTAAGTTCTGCCAAGCAGCCCTTCTTATGCTGGAGCAAACCCTACTCCGCGGCCACCTTGGCCATCGGGTTGTTCGGGTGCGTCGTCCAGTTGGCGTAGACCGGCGACACGGGCTTGCCGGTGCGTTGGTCCATTACGCCCGCTGCCAGCGGCTCCATGGTGATGCAATTGTCGACCGGGCAGACATTGACGCACAGATTGCAGCCGACGCACTCGGCCTCGATCACCTCGAAGTGCCTGACGCCGTCGACCATGTTGGTGATCGCCTGGTGCGAGGTGTCCTCGCAGGCGATGTGGCAGCGGCCGCATTTGATGCAGGCGTCCTGGTCGATATGCGCCTTGGCGACGTAGTTGAGGTTGAGATACTGCCAGTCGGTGACGTTGGGCGTGGCGCGCCCGACAATGTCGTCGAGCGAGCGGTGGCCCTTCTCGTCCATCCAGTTTTCGAGACCGGCGATCATCTCTTGCACGATCTTGAAGCCATAGGTCATCGCCGCCGTGCAGACCTGCACATTGCCGGCGCCGAGCGCCATGAATTCGGCGGCGTCCCGCCATGTGGTGATACCGCCGATGCCGGAGATCGGCAGGCCGCGCGTTTCGGGGTCGCGGGCGATCTCGGCCACCATGTTCATGGCGATCGGCTTCACCGCCGGGCCGCAATAGCCGCCATGCGAGCCCTTGCCGTCGATGGTGGGCATCGGCGCGAAACTGTCGAGGTCGACGCCGGTGATCGAATTGATGGTGTTGATCAGCGATACCGCGTCGGTGCCGCCGGCATGGGCAGCGCGCGCGGGCTTGCGGATGTCGGTGATGTTGGGCGTCAGCTTGGTGATGACCGGCATGCGCGTGTATTGCTTGCACCAGCGCACCACCATTTCGATATATTCCGGCACCTGGCCGACGGCCGCGCCCATGCCGCGCTCCGACATGCCGTGCGGGCAGCCGAAATTGAGCTCGATGCCGTCCGCCCCCGTCTCCTCGACCAGCGGCAGGATGGCCTTCCAGCTCTCTTCCTCGCAAGGCACCATGATCGAGGCGATCAGCGCACGGTCGGGCCAATCCATCTTGACCTGCTTCATCTCGCGCAGATTGGTCTGCAAGTCGCGGTCGGTGATCAGTTCGATGTTGTTGAGGCCGAGCAGACGCCGGTCGGCGCCCCAGATCGCGCCGTAGCGCGGGCCGTTGACGTTGACCACCGGCGGCCCCTCTTCGCCCAGCGTCTTCCAGACCACACCGCCCCAACCCGCCTTGAAGGCGCGGATGACATTGTAGGCCTTGTCGGTCGGCGGCGCCGACGCCAGCCAGAACGGGTTGGGCGATTTGATACCGACGAAATTGTTTCTGATATCAGCCATGACAGGGGTCCCTTTCAACCGAGACGAAGAAGCAGTTCGACGGGTGCGAGAATGCCGCCCTCGAGGGCGGCGATGAGGTTGGCCATCTTGGTGCGGGCGTCCTCGCCCATGACGAGGCCGAGGCCGGGCGATGGCTTCCTGCCTTCGGCTTGCGCGGCGGCCAGCCGGGCACGCATCGCGGCGAAAAACTCGACGGCGAAGGCGCCGCGCGGCCGCTCCGCGGCCACCGAGAAGCCCGCCGCCGCCGCGGCCGAGCGGTAATCGTCGGGCGTGGCGACGAAGGATATGGTCTCGTTGGATGCCCACGGAAGCGGGTAGGTCAGAGCTCCATCCTTGAGCCGCATCACGTCGTAGAGGGCAAAGACGCCGCCGGGCTTCAGCACACGGGCGGCCTCGCTCATCAGCTTCGCCTTGTCGGGAAGGTTCATGCCGACATGCAGGATCATTGCCGCATCGAAGCCGGCCTTGGCGAACGGCATGTCCAGCGCGCTGCCTTGCACGAAGTGGGTCTTGCCGGCCATTCCCGTCCGCCTCGACAGGCTGGTCGCGATATCGACATAGCTTTGCGTCAGGTCGATGCCGGTGACGTCGACGCCGGCATTGTTGGCGACAAAGCGGGCCGGTCCCCCTATCCCCGATCCGATGTCCAGCAGCCTGGCTCCTGGCTTCAACCCAAGCTGGCCGATAAGGTCCCTGGTGGCGGCCACGCCGCCAATGTGGAATTCGTCGACCGCTTCGAGATCGCCGGCGCGCAAATGGGCAACATCGACGCCCGTATCGGCGAGCGCCGCAATGATCCGCTCCTCCAGGCCTGAAATCTCGTAGTGACGGGCAATGCCCGGTTCCACCGTGGCCATGATCCTTATCCCTGGGTCAGACTCCTGTGGATGCTCTCAGCCGCGTCGCGCCCTTGCGCCACGGCGGACACGGTCAGGTCGTCGCCACCGAAAATGCAGTCGCCGCCGGCCCAGACCTTGGCGAGCGACGTGCGCCCTTCCCCGTCGACCTTGATGCGGCCGGCTTCGAGGTCGATCGATGCCCCGCTGCCATTGAGGGCAGCCGGGACAAAACTCTGGCCGATGGCCTTGAACACCTGGTCGGCAACCAGCGTCAGCGTCTCGCCGGTGCCGGCAAGCCTGTCGCCATTGAGCGCGGTGTATTCGAGTTCAATGCCCGACACCTTACCACCTTCGGCAATCACCCGCTTCGGCTGCAGCCAATGACGGATGGTGACGCCGTTGGCGGCCGCCAGGTCCTGCTCGAATTCGGAGGCGTTCATATGGTCCTGGCCGCGCCGGTAGCAGATCGTCACCTCCTCGGCGCCAAGCAATTTCGACTGCACGGCGGCATCGATCGCCGTCATGCCGCCGCCAATGACGACGACGCGGCGGCCGACCGGCAGCCCGGAGAGGTCGCTGGCCTGGCGCAGTTCGGCAATGAATTCGACCGCATTGGTGACGCCGGCCGCATCCTCGCCATCGGCGCGCAACGCGTTGACGCCGCCCAGCCCCATGCCGAGGAACACCGCGTCGTAATTGCGGATCAGGTCGGAGAGCTGGTAGTCGCGGCCGAGCGCCTTGCCGTTCTGGATGTCGATGCCGCCGATCGCGGTGACATAGTCGACCTCGGCCTGGGCAAAGTTGTCGACGCTCTTGTAGGCGGCGATGCCGTATTCATTGAGGCCGCCGGCCTTCGGACGCGCCTCCAGGATGGTCACGTCATGGCCATGGCGAGCGAGCCGGTGCGCGGCGGCAAGGCCGGCCGGGCCGGCGCCGACCACGGCGACCGTCTTGCCCGTCGCTGTCGCGCGCGGATAAAACTGCTTATTCTCGGCCATCGCGACATCGGTGGCGTAGCGCTGCAAACGGCCGATCTGCACCGGCTTGCCTTCCGCCACCTCGCGCACGCAGACCTCCTCGCACAGCGTCTCGGTCGGGCAGACGCGGGCGCACATGCCGCCCAGGATGTTCTGGTCGAAGATGGTCTTGGCCGAACCGATCGGGTTGCCGGTCGAGATCTGGCGGATGAACAGCGGGATGTCGATCGAGGTCGGGCATGCATTCATGCACGGCGCGTCGTAGCAGAAATAACAGCGGTCGGATTCGACCAGCGCCTCGTGATGATCGAGCGGCGGATGCAGGTCGGAAAAATTGTCCGCGTATTGGTCAGCCGCAAGGCGGCCGCCGACAATACCCTCTTTGAACTGACCCTCTGGCATTTTCAGTTCCCCATGTTTTCGTTTTGGGGAAGGCTAGCACGTTTTATTTTTTTATCAATTGGTCAATTTTTGAGGCAAGTTGCTGAAAAGACTGGATAAAAACATGATAATTGCGGTCAAGTTATTGGTGGCCTGACGCGAGGATATGGCCGCCGTCCATGCCAATGCCATGGATCGACCTGATCTCATCGGCGACCAATTTCTGCAACGTCCAGAGATTGCGGTCGCGGATGCCGAATTCCTCGAGATGGCTGACCGTGTTGTAAAGATATTCCGCGCCTGAGCCGACATGGCCGCAGGCGCGCGCCAGCACCCGTGCCACGGCTTCCAGCGGCTGCCCGAGCGAAGTTCCTCTGCCCGTCACCCCGACCCAGAAACCCAGCGCCCGCAACGGCCCTTGCGCGGTACGCACCGGAACCCACCGGACCGAAGCGACGCTCTCATGATCGTCGATCTCGCGCCGCAACAGTCTTTCGATCTGAGCAGTCTTCTCCCCTTCCGGTAACCGATAGATCACACCATCGCATCGGCCGCCGCGTTCGAGCGCCATCATCAGTCCAGGCTGCGCGGCGCTGCCGCGCCAGCGGACCATGTCGATGCAGAAGGAGCGGTGCCAGCCATGGGCGGTGGCGCGCTGGCGTTCGACGGACTCGAAAGCCGGCTTCCAGATCAGCGAGCCATAGGCGAACACCCATAGCGGCCCCGCATCGGCTTCATTGAACAGCCGCGCCGAAAGGTCCCGAAAATCCTCGTCGCTCAGTTGCGTCCAGCTGCCGCTAGGCCCGGGATCGGCCTCCTCGCGATGGCACAGTGCAACAAGCTCAGCTGTAAGTGACATCTGCCGCATGGAGCGAGCCCCCCTTTTCGAAGCCAAGCAAAGGCGAAAATCGCAAGGCACGCAAGATTGCCAGGAGGCTGCGCCTTGCCGTTCCCGATTTCTAGCCCAGATGTCGGATTTCTGTCGTCGAGATCGTCCTAGGATGAATCGAACGACGATCGGCGCACAACGGTGAGGAGACCGACCATGCCAAAATCCCCGATGCCCTTCTTCTGGTACGAACTAATGACGTCGGACCTCGACGCCGCCGAGGCTTTCTACACAACCGTGGTCGGCTGGACGGCGCAGCCCTTCGACAAGGCGCCCGGCATGCCGCGCTATATCGTCATGAATGTCGGCGAGCGTGGCGTCGGCGGCCTGATGACGATGCCCGAGGATGCGGCCAAGATGGGCATGCCGCCCGCATGGCTGGGCTATATCCACGCCAGGGATGTCGACGCGGCAACAGCGTCACTGGAAAAGGCAGGCGGTGCCGTTCACCGCCGGCCCGACGATATTCCAGGCGTCGGCCGCTTCGCCGTCGTCGCCGATCCGCAAGGCGCGACCTTCATGTTCCTGCAGCCGAACGGTCCGGACCAGCCCGTCGTGCCGGCCAGCACGCCCGGCCATATCGGCTGGCACGAACTCTACACGAGCGATTGGAAGGCCGCGTTCGATTTCTATTCCGGCCAGTTCGGCTGGGCCAATGCCGGCGAATTCGACATGGGGCCGATGGGCATCTACCAGACCTTTACCGCCGGCCCTGAATCCGGTGGCGGCATCATGAACAAGCCCGAGCAGATTCCGGTCCCGGTCTGGCAGTTCTATTTCAATGTCACCGGCATCGACGCGGCGGCAAAACGCGTGACCGACAATGGCGGCAAGATCCTGATGGGACCCATGGAGGTTCCCGGAGGCAGCTGGGTCGTGCAATGCCAGGATCCGCAAGGCGCGCATTTCGCTTTGATGGCGCCGGTGCGGTAAGCGTCCGCGCCACCCGCTGAAATCACGCTTGCTGGCGTCGGCTCATTCCGGCGCCAATACCGCGACCTTCAGGTCAGCCTTCTTGGCACCGCTAAACTGGACAGTGGCTGTGCCGGCGGCCAGCTTGAAGCGCACGCTCTTGCGGACACCGGGGCAAGTCTTGACGCCGCTATAGCCGGACGATTTCACGGCCTTGCCGTCCTGGATGACATCGATCCAGGCCTCGCCCGACAGGCTGATCTGGATGGCGCCGTCCGGCGGCACCGCCACGCTGGCAACGGCGCCGAACGTGCCCTCCGCAGGGGCGCGTTCGGGCGGCACCGCGAAGCCGGCCTTTTCGGCCGGCAGCAGCGCCAGGTCCGCGGCGGCCCCCACCGCCAGCGTCGCTCCGGACGGTGTCGAGGGTGCCTCTGCAAACAGCGCCTGTTCGCGCGTCACCGGCCATTTAAAAGCCTCGCAGCCGGCGTCCTCGGCCATGGCGAGGCTGGTGCCCATAAGGATTGCGAACAGGCTGATGACGACTTTTTTCATGGCAAGGAACCCACATGTCTGGAGTACTCACAATCAATACAACCATAGCGATATAATTGCAACCCTGGCGGGCACAACAGCAAAAGCCGGACCGGGGAACATTTCCAATCACCAATTGTTGATGGCAGGCCGGGGGAAGTGAATGGTCCGTTGCCCGGTGATAATCTATGGCCGGCCGGGAAGCTGAAATGGAGTTTTAGATGAAGCTTTTCGATGGCCTCTCCAAATACCAGCCGCAGGCGCTTGCCGTGCTGCGCATCATGACCGCGCTGCAGTTCATCGAGCACGGCACGCAGAAACTGTTCAATTTCCCAGCCAGCGACCACGCCGCCGCCGCCTTGAGCGGACTGCCGCTAGCGGCCGGTATCCTCGAATTCGCCGGCGGCGTTCTGCTGGCGCTAGGCCTTTTCACCCGCCCGGTCGCGTTCCTTCTGGCCGGCGAAATGGCGATCGCCTATTTCATGGCCCACTATCCGCGCGACTTCTTCCCCATCAACAACAGCGGCGATTCGGCGATCTCGTTCTGTTTCATCTTCCTCTATCTGGTCTTCGCCGGCGCCGGCGCCTTCGCGCTGGACAACCGCCGCAACGCCTGATCCCCCATGCGGGGGTGAGCCCTCACCCCCGCATCCGTTCGAAATTCGCATCGAACAGCGCAGCCGCCTGGATGCGCGCCGCATGGCGCTTGCCCAGCAACTCGATCTCGAATCCGTGGCTCTCGTCGGCGATCTCCTTCGGCACATAGCCGACGGCAACCGACTTCTTCGAATGATGGGCATAGCCGCCCGACGTCACCCAGCCTCGCACCGCGCCGCCGAACCAGATCGGCTCATCGCCGATGACGTCGGCATCGTCGGAGTCGACGATGAAGGCGCGCAGCCTGAGCTTGCCGCCCTGCTTGCGCTCGGCCAGCGCCGCCGCCTTGCCGATGAAATCCGCGTCCTTGCCGTAAGCGACGAAACGGTCGAGCCCGGCCTCCAGCGGCCCGTAGATCGGCCGGTATTCGCGCCCCCATGAGCCGTAGTTCTTCTCCAGACGCAGCGCGTTGAGCGCGCGCGAGCCGAACAGGCCGATGCCGAACTCTTCTCCCGCCGCCATCAGCGCCTGATAGGCGGCGCGCTGATATTCCGGCGCCACCCAGATCTCGTAGCCGAGATCGCCGGTGTAACTGACGCGGCCGACCAGGCACGGCGCCATGCCGACATCCATCTTGGCTATGGCCATGAACGGAAACGCCGCATTCGATATGTCGGAGCGGGTGGCTTTCGCCAGCACGTCCCTCGCCCTGGGACCGGCGATCGACAGGCCGGTGAGCTTCTGCCCCAGCGCCTCGATGTGGACGGACCCGTCATCGGGCAGATGCTGTTCGAACCAGCGCATGTGATATTGCTCGGCAATGCCGGAACCGGCCAGGAACCAGCCCGCTTCTTCCCGATCTTGGGCGCCCAGATTGGCCAGCGTGAAATCGCCGATCAGCCTGCCGTCTTCCTTGAGCATCGGCGCCAGGGTCATGCGACCGGGCTTCGGCAGCTTGCAGGCGAGCATCCGGTCGAGCCATGCCGCGGCCCCTTCGCCCGTCACCTTGTATTTGGCGAAGCTCGATATCTCCGACAGGCCGACGCCCGAGCGCACCGCCGCCACTTCGGCGGCGACATGGGTGAAGTCGCTCGAGCGCCGCCATGAGAACTCGTCCTTGACGCCTTCCGGCGCGTACCAGAGCGGCACCTCCAGCCCATAGGCGACGCCCCACTGCGCGCCCTTGGCCGACAACAGGTCGTAGACCGGCGTCGTCTTCAGCGGCCGCCCCGCAGGCAGTTCCTCGTTGGGGAAGCGGATCGAAAAGCGCCTGGAATAGTTTTCGCGCACCTTGGCGTTGGTGTAGGCCATGGTCGCCCAGTCGCCGTAGCGGGCCACGTCCATCGCCCATATGTCGGCGCCGGGATCGCCCTCGATCATCCAGTTGGACAGCGCCAAGCCGACGCCACCGCCCTGGCTGAAGCCGGCCATCACGCCGCAGGCGACCCAGAAGCCCGGCAGGCCGCGCACCGGCCCGACCAGCGGGTTGCCGTCGGGCGCGAAGGTGAAGGGCCCGTTGATGATCTGCTTGATGCCGGTGTTCTGGAAAGCCGGGAAATGCCGGAAACCGACCTCGAGCGACGGCGCGATACGGTCGATGTCGGGCGCCAGCAATTCATGGCCGAAATTCCACGGCGTGGAAAATTCGGACCAAGGCTTGTTGGCCTTCTCGTAGGTGCCCATCAGCATGCCGCCGCGCTCCTGGCGCAGATAGAGCTCGCCGTCGAAATCGACCGCATGGATGATCTCGGTGCCGGTTTTCTCGTTCCAGGCGGCGACCTCCGGCATGTCCTCGGTGATCAGGTACATGTGTTCCATCGCCAGAACCGGCAGTTCGAGCCCGACCATGCGGCCGACCTCGCGCGCCCACAGGCCGCCGGCATTGACGACATGCTCGGCCACCACCTCGCCCTTGTTGGTAATGACGCGCCACATCCCGTCTGCACGGCGCACAATGTCTTCCACCTTGGTGAACCGTTCGATCTCGGCGCCCAGCTTCCGCGCCGCCTTGGCATAGGCGTGCGTGACGCCCGAGGGATCGAGATGGCCGTCCTCCTTGTTGCGGACGGCGCCGACGAACTGGCTGGGGTCGAGCAGCGGCATCAGTTCGGCCGCCTCTTTCGGCGAGATTTCCTCCAGCTCGATGCCGAGATAACGGCCCTTGGCGACGACCCCGCGCAGCCAGTCGAGCCGCGCTTCGGTGGCAGCCAGAAGCACACCGCCGGTCAGGTGGACGCCGGTCGCCTGCCCCGACAGTTCCTCGATCTCCTTGTAGAGGTTGATGGTGTATTTCTGCAGCTTGGCGACGTTGGGATCGCCATTGATCGTATGCATGCCGCCGGCGGCGTGCCAGGTCGAGCCGGACGTCAGCTCGTCGCGCTCCAGCAGCACGATGTCCGTCCAGCCATGACGGGCGAGATGGAACAGCACGGAACATCCGACGACGCCGCCGCCAATGACCACGACCTTTGCATGCGATTTCATGGATTTTTCTCTGATATCAATGAGTTGGATGGGTGAGATGAATCGAGACGGGAAGAGCGGACGCTGAAATCACGGCTCGCCCTGCCCGATCGCTTCCTTGCGTCTGGCCACATAGGCCTCGAGCTCTTCGCGCACGGCGATGTCCATCGCCGGCTCGACATAGTCTTCAAGCGCCTTCTTCCACAGCCGCGTCGCGCGCGCCGTCGCGTCGAGGCCGCCGGCCTCCTGCCAGGCCTCGAAATTCTGCCAGTTGGACAGCATCGGCTGGTAGAAGGCGGTCGCATAGCGCTCCAGCGTGTGCGGCTCGCCGAAGAAATGGCCGCCTGTCGGCACCGCACCCAGTGCCTCGACGGCAAGCTCGGCCTCGTCGACCACGATCGGACGCAAAAACTCCATCATGTGCTGGATCATCTCGACGTCGATGATGAATTTCTCGAACGATGCCGTCAGCCCGCCCTCCTGCCAACCGGCGGCGTGGTAGACGAGATTGCCGTGGCCGAGCACCGCGCCCCAGAGCGCCATCAGCGTCTCATAGGCGCCTTGCGCATCGGCGGCGTTGGAAGCCGAGCCGGGCGTCGTCCGGTATGGCAGGCCGTAACGCCGCGCCAATTGCCCCGAGGCGATGTTGGCCTTCGTGTTTTCAGGCGTGCCGAAGGCCGGCGCGCCCGACTTCATGTCGACATTGGAGGTGAAGGCGCCGTACATGACGGGCGCGCCCGGACGTACGAGCTGTGTTAGTACCACGCCGAACAGCGCCTCGGCATTCTGCTGCGCCAGGGCGCCGGCCAGCGTCACCGGGCTCATCGCCCCCATCAGCGTGAACGGCGTCACCGCCACCGACTGGCCGTATTCGGCCATCGTCACCAGCCCCTCGGCCATCATCTCGTCGAAACGGCGCGGCGAGTTGACCGAGATGATGGTGGCGATACCGGGATCGTCGCGCATCTGATCCAGCGTCAGCCCGCGCGAAATCGCCATCATCTCGATGCCATCCAGCGCCCTGCCTCGGCCGATCGCCGAGACATGAAAACTCTTGTCGGTCAGCGTCAGATTGGTGAAGTAGGTGTCGAGATGGCGTGAGTTGGCCGGCAGCTCGACCGGCGCGCAGACCTGATTGCCGAGCATGTGGATACAGTTGAAATGCTGCGCCAGCCGGGTGAGATCGGCATAGTCGCGCAGGTTGCCGGCACGACGGCCGCGCTCCATGTCGTGCACGTTCGGCGGCCCGGCGACCAAGGTGAAATTGATGGTATTGCCGCCGAGGTGGATCGACTTGGCCGGATTGCGCGGTGTCAGCGTGTAAGTGGTCCGCGTCGTCTTCAGCGCCTCTTCGACCATGCCGCGATCGACGCGCACATTCGCCGTCGCATGGTCGACCGTGGCTCCGGCCTTCTCGAACAGCGACAGCGCCCTCCGGCTCATCACCTCGATGCCGAAATTCTCCAATATGTGCATCGACGCCTGATGGATCGCCTCGATCTGGTCGGACGACAACAGCGCCATCGGCGGATAGGGATTCGTCACCCGTCTGGGCGGCAGCTGCGCGATGGGCGCTGGCCCCCTGTTGCTGGTGCGCTCGGCGCCGCGCTTGCGTCTTGGTTCGGTCATGCCGGCATCAAAGCTTCGGCAGTGCGGCCGGTCTGTCAGAAATACGCCGTTTGCCGGCGTGATTTTAGCCAAGGCGGCATTTTCTCGACACCAGTTTATAAAAGGCGACCGTGTGCGTCGGAATATTGATATGATGTCTTCTCATCTGCTCGTGCCGACGAAGCGTTAACGGCCGCAGCAAGATTCCCTTTATGATTTCGGCCTATTGCTCCTCCCATGCGTAGGTCGAGTTTTAGTAAAATTGTTGCGGTTTGCGCGCTGTTGGCGCTTTCGGCTTGCGCCACCGCGCCCAGCCACATCAACAATGTCTGCGCCGTCTTCGACCAGAATGACGGCTGGTTCGACAATTGGCAGTCGGCCGCCGAGCGCTCGTCGCGGAAATACGGCGTGCCGGTGCCGGTGCTGATGGCCACCGTACGCAAGGAATCCGGCTTCAAGAGCAACGCCCGGCCGCCGCGCACCAAGCTGCTTGGCTTCATCCCCTGGAAGCACGTCTCCTCGGCTACCGGCTTCTCGCAGGCACTGGACGGAACCTGGTCGCAATATCAGCGCGAAACCGGCAACTGGGCGGCACGGCGGACGAAATTCGCCGATGCCGTCGATTTCGTCGGCTGGTATCATTCCAAGACAGCCGACAGCTACGGCGTCGCGCGCAACGACACCTACAACCTCTACCTCGCCTACTATCTCGGCTGGAGCGCCTATGGCCGCCGCAACCGTGGCGACGCCGGCGTGCAGGGTTACGCCCGGGCCACCGACAAGATGGCCCGCGACTATGACGCGCAGCTACGGCAATGCGGCTCCTGATACCTGCTTCAGGTTAGTGCCGCCGCGTCGTGTCTTTCGGCTTCGAAACACCGGTCTCCGAAACCTCGTCGCGCACTTCGTGGCGACGGGCTCGCATGCCCGCCTCGCCCTGCTCCGCGGCGTCCCCGATCTGGTCGGCTTCCGCGCTGCCCTTTTTGCCACGCGGCCGGTTGGGCGCTGTCCCCGCCAAGCCCGGTCCGGTGCCGTGCGCATCGTCCGGCACGCCCTCATGCGCGGCATGTTCCTTGTCGAACTTGATGACCGGCTCCATGGTCTTGAGCACGTCGTCGGAAAGCCAGCACAGGCTCATATGGCCGTCGCCGAGATTCTTCACCGGCGGCACCTTGGTTTCGCAGAGATTGTCGGGCACCAGCTTCTTGTAGCCGCAGCGGGTCTGGAACGGACAGCCGGTGGGCGGGTTCATCGCCGAGGGGATGTCGCCTTCCAGCACGATGTGCTTCTTCACCACGCTGGTGTCGGCAATCGGGATCGCCGACAGCAGCGCCTCGGTATAGGGATGATAGGGCGGCGCGAAGATCTGGTCTGTCGTGCCCTGCTCGACGATATAGCCGAGATACATCACGACGACGCGGTCGGCGATGTAGCGCACGACGGACAGATCGTGGCTGATGAACAGCATCGTCGTCTTGTTCTTGCGCTGGATGTCCATCAGCAATTCGGTCACCGCCGCCTGCACCGAAACGTCGAGGGCCGAAACCGGCTCGTCGGCCACGACAACCTTGGCGTCGCCGGCAAAGGCGCGCGCCACGCCGATGCGCTGCTTCTGGCCGCCGGAAAGCTGGCGCGGCTTGCGGGTCTCGAAGGCGCGCGGCAACTTCACCAGGTCGAGCAGCTCCAGCATGCGCTTGCGCCGGTCGGCGACCGTCTTTCCGACATTGAATTTTTCCAGCGTGCGGATGATCTGCGACCCGACCGAATGGCTGGGGTTGAGCGTATCGAACGGATTCTGGAACACCATCTGGATCGACGACACGGTGTCGACGCTGCGGCTCTCGATGCCGGTCGACTGGATTTGCTTGTTGCCCAGCGTCACGGTGCCGGCACTTGCCGTCTCAAGTCCGAGCAGCACCTTGGCCAGCGTCGATTTTCCGCAGCCGGATTCGCCGACGATGGCGACCGTCTCGGATTCGCGCGCCATGAACGATATCGTCTCGTTGGCCTTGACGACGCGGCCCTCGCTCGAGCCGAACACCTCGCTGCCGCCGACCTTGTAGTATTTCCTGAGATCCTCGATCTTGAGCACCGGCGCGCCGGGCACGACCTTTTCGTTGACCTTCTTGGCGCCGGGCGGCAGCGCTTCCCAGTCGATCTCGTTGAAGCGTACGCAGCGCGAGAAATGGCCCTCGTGTCCGGCGACTTCGACCATCGGGATTTCGGCGGCGTTGCAGACGCCCTCGACGAAATGGTGGCAGCGCGGACCGAAATTGCAGCCCTTCGGCCGCTCGTGCGGCAGCGGCAATTGGCCGGGGATCGAGATCAGCGGCCGCGAGTTCTTGTCGGCGCCCGGCAGCGGGATCGAGCGGAACAGCCCTTGCGTATAGGGATGGCGCATCCGGTCGAACACGTCCTTGATCTTCCCGGTCTCCACCGCCTCGCCCGAATACATCACGGTGATGCGGTCGCAGGTCTCGAGGATAAGGCCGAGATTGTGCGACACGAAGATCATCGACGTGCCGAACTTCTCGCCCAGCCCCTTGACCAGTTCGACGATGCCCGCTTCCACCGTCACATCGAGCGCCGTCGTCGGCTCGTCGAGCAGAAGCAGCGCCGGCTTCGACAGCAGCGCCATCGCAATGACGATGCGCTGCTGCTGGCCGCCGGAGAGCTGGTGCGGATAGGAGCGCATCATGCGCTCGGGATCGGGCAGCTTGACCGCGCTCACCATTTCGAGGGAGCGTTTGTAGGCCTCTTCCTTCGACACCTTGTCGTGGATCAGCGGCACTTCCATCAACTGCTGGCCGACCTTCATCGCCGGATTGAGGCTGGCCATCGGCTCCTGGTAGATCATGGCGATCTTGTTGCCGCGGATGGCGCGCAGCTCCTCGTCGGAGAGCTCGCCCATGTCCTTGCCCTGGAACTTGATCCTGCCGCCGACGATCTTCCCGATGTTGGACAGGTCGCGCATGATGCCGAGCGACACGGTCGACTTGCCGCAGCCGGATTCCCCGACGATGCCCATCGCCTCGCCCGGCATGACCGTGCAGGAAAAATCCATCACCGCCGGTATCTCGCCCTTGCGGGTGAAAAAGGAGATCGACAGGTTCTCGATCTCGATGATCGGCCCACTGGTCGGCTTGGCGGGATTTCGAACTGCCTCGTTCATGGGTCGCTCCAATCCAAATTGTACCAGACGCGGGTCAAGGCCCGTCAATCAGTCTTTCATCGATTGTTCACGCAGCGAGTCGGCCAACAGGTTGAGCCCCAGCACGAACGACATCAGCGCGATCGTCGGCGGCAGCGCCGGATGGATGAAGGAGCGCAGCAGCCGGCTGGCATCCTTGATCGCCGTGCCCCAGTCGGGGCTTTCCGGTGCCAGGCCGAGGCCGAAATAGCCCAGCGTGCCGAGCAGGATGGTGGTGTAGCCGATCCGCAGGCAGGCATCGACGATCAGCGGTCCGCGTGCATTGGGCAGGATCTCCCACAGCATGATGTACCAGGGCGATTCACCGCGCGTCTGCGCCGCGGCCACATAGTCGCGCGTCTTGATATCCATCACCAGGCCGCGCACGATGCGGAACACGCCCGGGCTGGAGGCGAACACCACCGCCACGAAGATGTTGAGCTGGTTGGGATCGATGTGGACGATGTGCAGCGGGTCCTTGTCGAACACGAGGCCAAGATAGATCCAGCCGCCGACGATGAGGGTGATGCCGAGCAGGATGTACAGCCGGTCCGGCCGGTTCTTGTAGCGTGTCCAGAACAACACGCTGAAGAAGATGATCGGAAACAGGAAGAACACGCCGGCCATGGCATAGGGGATCGGCGTGTCCATGATGCCCGGCGTCACCAGCAGGTAGAACAGCAGGATCACCGGGAAGGCCAGCACGAGGTTGGCCAGGAACGACAATACCGTGTCGATCTTGCCGCCGTAATAGCCGGCAGGCAGGCCAAGCGTGATACCGACCATCAGCGCGAAGCCGGTCGCCGCCGGCGCAATGATCAGCACGATCTGGCTGCCATAGACCATACGCGAAAACACGTCGCGTGCCAGCTTGTCGCCGCCGAAGAGATAGACAAGCCCCGATTGCGGTTCGATGGCGCCGGGCAGCGTGTCCTTCATGATCGGGATCTGGCCAAGCGGATCGAAGGGCGAGATGGTCGAGGCGAAGATCGCCGTGAACAGCCAGAACAGGCAGATGCCGACGCCGACGATGCCGACGCCGCTGTCGAACAGCTGGCCATAGAGCGCCAGCTTCTTCCTGTAGAGGAAGCTCGCTCCCATGACGATGAAAAGCGCGACCCAGACCGGCCAGAAGCGCCACAGCACTTCGAGGATGATGGTGGAGGCGCCGATATATTGAGCTTGCATGCGCCTTCTCCCTACTGAACCCGGATGCGCGGATTGAGGAATGCGTAGCCGACGTCGGAAATGAGCTGCGTGATCAAGACGATGAACACCGAGACCAGCGAACAGCCCAGCAGAAGATCGATGTCGTTGTTGCCGGCGGCCTCGACCAGCGTATAGCCGAAGCCCTGGTAGCGGAACATCACCTCGACGATGACGACGCCGGTGAGCAGCCAGGGAAATTGCAGCATGATGACGGTGAATGGTGCGATCAGCGCGTTGCGCAGCGCATGTTTCACCACCACGCCGCCGAAGGAAATACCCTTCAACCGGGCGGTGCGGATATATTGCTGCGTCATCACCTCGACCATTGAGGCACGAGTCATGCGGGCGATGTAGCCGATGCCGTAGATCGCCAGCGTCATCACCGGCAGGGTGAAATTGTAGAAGGTGATGCCCTGGCTGGCCGACGCGGCCGAGCCGTTCAACCAGCCGAGCCATGAGGCGAAGATGACGGTGAAGATGACCCCCGACACATATTCCGGCGTCGCCGTCGAGGCGATCGAGGCCACCGAAAGCACGCGGTCGGTTCGCGACCCCTCGCGCATGCCGGCCAGGATGCCGATCAAGAGCGATACCGGCACCATCACCGCCAACACACAGAACATCAGGATCCCGGTCGCGCCAAGTGCCGGGAACAGCTTGGAGGCGACGGTCGTCTTGAACTTGGTCGAGCAACCGAAATCCCCTTCGAGGACGCCGGAGAAAGTTGGTACGGCCGGATCGTTGCAGAAAGTGAAGCGCTGCGTCGGCTTGCCGGTCGCCGGGTCGGTCACCGGCTGCTTGGGCAGCAGGCCCAGCCACTGTCCGTAGCGGACGAAGAAATTCTGCCGGTAGCCATGGTTGATCAGCCAGTCCTCCAGCTGTTCGGCCGAAGTGTGCATTTCCGTCTGGCTGATCGCCAGCTTCTTCAGGTTGGGTTCGAGGTTGATCAGGAAGAAGACGATCATCGTCAGGCACAGCATCGTCAATGCCATGGTGCCGAGACGCCTGAGAATGAAAGAAAGCATGGCGGCCCCCTGCCGATGGGGTTGGGTTTTGAGCCGGCTTCAAAGCCTCGCCTGCCGTCACCGGCGGACTGGCCGTCAAATAGGCCCTCGAATGCGATCAACCCTGTTTTTATTGCATGGCCTTCCCGGGTGAGTCCGTATTTTTTGCGGACGAACCTGCAATGGCGACGCAGAGAGGGAGGGAAAGGGGCAATGCCCCTTTCCCCGGCCCGATCGATCAGGCCTGATCGAGCCAGACCTTGCCGTAGTCGCGCTCGAAGGTCGGATGCATCTTGTAGTTTTGCACCGCCTTGACCGAGTGGCTGTAGAGCTTGCGCCAGTAGGGCTGGATGATGATGCCGGAAGCCTGCAGGATCTCCTCGATGTCCTTCATCATTTCCTTGCGCTTGGCAGCGTCGGCAACGGCGAGTGCCGCATTGAGCTTGGCATCCCAGTCGGGGTTCGACCAGCCAGCCTCGTTCCAGGCCTCGCCGGTGCGATAGGCGATGGCCAGAACCTGGACGCCGAGCGGACGCATGTTCCAGTTGGTCATTGACAGCGGATACTTCGTCCAGTCGTTCCAGAACGTCGAGCCCGGCAGCACCGTGCGCTTCACCTTGATCCCGGCCTCCCGCAGCTGGGCGGCGATCGCGTCGCCGGTGTTCTTGTGCCAGTCTTCGTCGACGGTGATCAGCTCGTGTTCGAAGTCGGCTTGGCCGGCTTCCGCCATCAGCGCCTTCGCCTTGGCCGGATCACGGGCAACCTTAGGCAGTTCGTAATATTCCGGATGGATCGAGCAGACATGGTGGTTTTCGGCGACCGAGCCGGCATTGCCATAGCCGAGCTGCAGGACGACATTGTTGTCGACCGCGAGCTGCAACGCATTGCGCACCTTCTGGTCGCCATAGGGCTTGTTGTTGACGTTGGTGCGGCAGACGATGGTCGAAGCCGTGACGATCTCCGACTTGACCAGGTCCATCTTGTCGAGGATCGACACATAGTCGGCCGACGTTTCGAAATTGGTGTGCACTTCTCCAGCCTCGAAAGCGCTGACCATGGCCGCCGGATCGGTGCCGTAGTCGATGAATTCGATGCCGTCTAGGAACACTTCGCCGTCCCACCACTTGTTGTCTTCGCGGCGCTTGTAGACGACTTTCTGGCCGACGTCGTAGGAGACGAGCTCAAATGGACCGGTGCCGATCGGGCAGTTCTTGAAGTCGCCGCCCTTCTCGTCGAAAGTCTTGTGGACGATCAGGCCGGGATAGTCGCACATGTTGGGGATGAGCGCGATGTCAGGCTTGCCGAGCTTGAGCACGACCGTGTGGTCGTCCGGCATGGTCACGGCGCTTTCGTCGAGCTTGTCATCCTTGACCAGCGAGCCGAGACGGCCGGGCATCGAATTGCCTTCGGCCTTCTTGTCGGCCCAGCGCTTCAGGTTGAAGACGACGTCAGAGGCCGTGAAGGGGTCGCCGTTGGACCAGGTCACACCCTTGCGCACATGCAGCGTATACTGGGTGGCGTCGTCGTTCACGTCCCAGCTTTCCAGCAGATAAGGGCGGAACGTATATTCGCTCGTATACTTGACCAGCGGCTCGAGCGCCTGGCGCTCGGCATTGGCAATTTCCGACCAGTCGGCCTTGCGAGGATCCTTGGGATCCTTGATCCACTGCGCGACCTTCAGCGTGCCGCCTTTCTTGCCTTTTACCTCTTCTGCCCTTGCCGGCGTCGGATCGGCGAGACCGAGAAGGCCATAAGCCATCGCCGTCGAGGCGCCGAAGACGCTTGCCATGGCCAGGAATTCGCGGCGATCAACCTTACCTGCCTTGGCTTCTTCGGCCATGGCCAGGATATGATCCGGAACGCTGTCGCCGTTGCTCTTATAAATTGTCATGACTAACTCCCATTGTTGGCTTTCCGCCGATTAACATTCCGCATCCGGGCCATGATGTCAAAGACGGCATGGATTGGGAACATGTGAGCGAATGTGCAACTTTGAACGGGGGGCAGTTCGCGTGATAGCGACAGTCTTGGCGCAAAATTGCTAGTGCGCCCAGATTTCGCCAAAATCTCTTCGGGCGATTAAATTGAGACATTTGCACCGGTTACGACAGCGCCAGTCGAGGCCAAGGCAGGGGCCAGGCCGTCAATATTCCTTCTCGTAGAAGATGCCGCCCTTGGCTTCACCGGCGTCCGTCGCCTCGCCGCGCAATTTGACGCCGCGCCCGACATTGAGGTCGATGGTCGCCTTGCCGGAACCCGGCTTGTCGCCCTTCTGGATGGTCACATAGGTACGGTCGTTGAGATATTTGCCGGCCGAAACCGCCGTGCCGCCCTTGTCGTCGGTGGTGACATCGAGATCGTCGACGCCGATGGCGCTGCGCAGATTCTCCAGCAGCGACGTCGAGCCGCCGACCCCGGCCAGTTGCCCGGCCGCTTCTGCCAGCTGCGCGATCTGCAACGGCGACAGGTTCGACATCGACCGCCCGAAGATCAGTTGCGCCAGCACTTCATCCTCCGGCAGCGCCGGCACCGAACTGAAGGTGAATTTCGGATTGGTCGCCTCGCCCGACACCACGATGGTGACGGTCGCGCCGGTCGTGGTCGTCGTCGCCGTCAGATTGAGGTAAGGCACCAGCGAGCCGGAGAACCCGACCGTGCCTTCGGTGAAGGTCAGCCGCTTGCCAAGGATCGACAGCCGGCCGCGCTGCAAGGTGAAGGTGCCGACGGCTTGCGGCGACGAGGCCGGGCCGGTCAACCTGAGCGAGCCGCCGAGTTCGGCGTCGACACCCCTGCCCTGGATGAAGATCTGGTTCGGCGCATTGACCGTGACGTCGAGCGCAAGGCCGCTGCCGCCGCTCTTGCCGCTGGTCGTCGCCGGGCGCAGCGCCTTGTCCTGTGCCTTGACCGGACCCGGCGCATTCTTGTGCTTGACGTCAAGCGCCGAGAGCGAGCCGGGCAATTTGTCCGGAACCGTGATGACGGTCTTGGCCAGGTTGACGGTGCCGGCAATCGCCAGCGCCGAAGTCAGCGGCCCTTTGATCGTCAGGTCGCCGCCAAGGTTGGCGGTCACCACGCGTCCATCCGTGTAGCGGCCATCGGTGAGCTTGATCGACAGGTCGGCTGGGAAGCCTTGCGCCGGATTGATACCGACGGTACCGCTGGCCGACAGGCTGCCGCGCGTCGACAGGGTTCCGGTCAACCGATTGATCGTGGCGACGCCGTTGCCTATCGAGACATCGGCCGCGATATCGTTGACTGCAAGGCCCGAGCGTGCGTCGACCAGCCGCGCGCCGGAGGTTTTGACGCTGCCGCCGATCACCGGAGATGTCGCTGGACCGCGCACCTGGACATTCACGTTGGCGTTGCCGGTCAGCGACAAGCCCTGCGCGGCAAGTTTCTCACTGAGAAGGCCGAACGGCACGGCGCCATTGAAGTCGAGCACCAGCGCCGGAGTGCCCACCGTCGTCACCGTGCCGCCGCCCTTGAGGCCAAGCCCGGCGCCGTCGCTGACATTGGCGTCGAAGGTCAGCTTGTTGCCGGCAAAGGTACCCGACGAGGCAACACTCACCGCACCGACGCCGGCGCTACGGGTCTGCGACGTCTGCACCCCGGCCGCGTCGATGTTGAAGGCAATGGCGGGGCTCGCCGGTGCGCCCGTCACCTTTACCGAGCCGGAGATGGAACCCGCTGCATCGAGCCCGGGTGAGAAACTGTTGGCGAGCGACATCGGCACGCGCGCCAGCACTGCATTGATGTCGAGCGCCTGCCTGACCTTGCCGGTTACCGTCGCGGTGCCGCCGCCAAGATTGAGCACCAGCCTGTCCAGCGTCGTCGTGCCATTGGCGATGCTGACGGTCGAGGCCTGGGCGATGGCTGCCTTGATGCCCTGGACGGTCGCCTGCCCTGACGCAAGCTCGATGGTGGTGGTGCCACCGGCTACCTTCACGCGTCCGGCTGCCCTGGCTGGAATGCCCTTCACCGTGGCGCCGCCGGAGAAGCCGGTCCAGTCGCCGTCGCGTTTCAAATCGACATCGATGCCGCGGATCACGGTGCCGCCCGATGTGACGGTATCGGCGCGGATCTTGCCCGAGATGACCGGAGCCGCGAGATAGTTGGCGATCAGCGCATCTATGGAAACGGCCTTCGCCTGGAGGTCGCCGCGCGTGATCGAGGCGGTAGCCGCCTTGATGGCGACCTGAGGTGCCGCCCCGGTCTTCGAGAAGGCGATCGTGCCGCGCACGTCGCCTTCCGCCTTTTCCAGCGCCAGCGCGGCGAGCGGCCCGATATCGGGCAGGTCGAGCGAGATGGTGCCTTCGGGCACGAACTTGTCGTCCAGTGCCAGATCGCCTGAAATCCTGTTCTTGCCCAGCGACAGGAGCAGGCCATTGATGGCGCTCTTGCCGTTCGCCGTTGCCAGCACGGCACTCCCCTGCAGCGCCTGGCCGGCGACATTGCCGGTAAGCTGGACATTGGCCGCCGGATTGGCGGCGTCCGCCTTGCCGGTGGCGGTGAGCTTCAATCCGGTTATCTCGCGAGATGCAACCGAGAGCTTGTCGCTGTTGATGGTAAGCGACAGGTCGGGCGCCATGGCCAACCCTTGCGCGCTCAGCGCGAAAGCGATGGCGCCCGTGGCATCCTTCGACAATCGCGAGATGTCGCTCAGCGCACCCCTGATGTCGGCGGTCACCTTGTTGTCGGCAAGGCTTGCCTGCCCGTCGGCGCTCAGCGGGCCCGAAGTGAGCTTCAATCCACCTATGTTGAGATTGCCGCTGGGCTCGCGCTTCAGAGTGGCGCTTATCTGGGCGCGGTCGCCAAGCATGCCGCGTGCCGCCGCCGGCAACGCAGACGATGGCGCATCCGCCTTCAGGTTGAGGTCGATGGCACCGTCACGCAGCGATACCTGGCCGGCGACCTGGCTGCTGAGCGCATCGCTTTTCAGCGTACCGCTGTCGATGGCGACTGCGTCGGCGCTCAGCCGGGCGTTGAGCGCGGCCGTTACCTTGCCCGCGATGAGCGGCGCGATCGTCGGATTGTCGAGCCCAACCTTGTCGACCGACACCGTTCCGGAAACCGGCCCGGCGCGATTCCTGAGATCGAACGCATCCGAGTGCAGGGTCAGGGTAAGTCCGTCCACCTTTGCCGGGCTGGTGACGACCGAGGGCAGGATCGCGGAAAGGTCCAGCCGGGCATGCGTGCTTTCGCCCGCGATTTTGGCCGACACTGACCGGACCTCGATCTTGACCGGGCTCTCGGTGCTTCCGACCGTCAGCGGCAGGCTGGGGCCGGACGAGGTCAGATCGATCGCGAAATCGCTGGCCCCGTTCGGGTTGATGGTTCCGGTGGCCTGGCCGGAGACCTTGTCGCCGGAGAGGGTGGCATGGTCGAGGACAACGCCGCCGGCAATCGTGTAGCTGCCGGCCGCATCGACGGCGAGTGGTCCGAGCCCCGCCTGTCGGGTCTGGCTGGTCTCGGCGCCGGCCAGCTTCGCGTTGAACCGGATGTCGGGAGCGGCCGGCGCTCCGCTCACTTCAGCGATACCGTCAAGCGTTCCCGCGGCATCCAGGCCAGGCGAAAACGCATTGGCAAGGGCGGCAGGCAAAGCGGAGACCTTCGCCGCCAGATCGAGCGTCTCGCCGGCGCTGCCCGACAGCGCCACCCGGCCGCCGCCAACGTCGAGCGCCAGCCTGTCGATATTGGCCGTGCCGTTGGCGATGGACAGGGCCGACGGCTCGGCAATCGCCGCCTTGATGCCGCGAACGGTGGCTTCGCCCGAAGCAATCTCGACGCTGGTGGTGCCCTCGGCGATCTTAACCCGGCCGGCAGCGGTCGCCGGAATGCCCGCGATCGTGGCGCCGCCAGTGAAATTGGTCCAGTCGCCGTCGCGCTTGAGGTCGACGCCGATGGCGCCGATTTCGGTGCTTCCCGAAGTGACCGCATCGGCCTTGATGGTGCCCGACATCGCCGGCGCCTTGAGATAATTGGCGATCAGCGCTTTGATGGCGATCGCCTTGGCAGTCACCTCGCCACGCGCGACCGATGTGCTCTTGGCATCTATGGCAATGGAGGGTGCGTCGCCGTCCTTGGCAAAGAGGATGGTGCCGTTGATGTCGCCGGTCACCGCCTGGCCGGCGAGCGCGGCCAACTGGTCGATTGCCGGTGCGGCGAGCGTCAGCGTGCCCAGGGGCATGAACTTGTCGTCGAGCGCCAGGTCGCCCGAGACCTTGTTATCGCCCAGCGAGACCAGGAAGCCGTTGATCGAGCGCTTGCCCTCGCTGGTCACCAGGGCCGCCTTGATGTCGAGCGGCTGGTCGTTGACGGCGCCGGTCAGCGAGACGTTGGCGGAAGGGTTCGTTATGTCGGCCTTGCCGCTCGCGGTCAGCTTGATGGCCTTCACCGTGCGGCCCGAAGCGGTCAGGCTGTCGCTGTCGGCGCTAACGGTGAAATCCGGAGCGGTGATCGCGCCGGTTGCCGACAACGCGAAATCGACCCCGCCGGCAACCGGCACACCGACCGTCGGCGACAACACCGAAACGTCGCCCAATTTGCCCTTGATGTCGGCCTGGATGTCCGTGCCTTGCATGCTGGCCGTACCGCTGGCGCTGAGCGATCCGGAAGTGAGTTCGATCGAGTTCGCAGCGAAAGATCCCTGCGGATCGCGCGATGCAGCGGCAGAGAATTTCACCCGCCCGCCGAGCACCGAGGCGATCTGCTGCGGGAACGCGGTCGCCACCGCATCGGCATTCATTTTGAGCTGCATCGACATGTCGGCCAGCGCCACCGTCGCCGTCAGCGACGCATTGAGCGCATCGGAGCGCAGCGTACCCTGATCGATGGCAATAATGGCGTCCTTGCTGATTGAGCCGGCCAGATCGACGTCGACCTTGCCGGTGATCAGCGGCGCCAGTGTCGCGACGTCGGTTTTCAGGCCGCCCGCCTCCAGCTTGACGGCAACCGGGCCGGCGCGATTCTGGATATCGAAACCATCGGAATGGATTTGCGCCGCCAGATCATCCAGCCGCGTGCCGCCGACGACGATCGAAACGAACGAGGCGCCGATGTCGACGATCGGCGCCTTGCCGTCGCCGAAGGCGCGTGCGGTGGCGTTCTTGATCGCGAGCGTGATCGGCTGCGCCTTGCTGCCGACGCTGATCACCACGGGCGGGCCCTTGGCGGCGAGTTCGACCGAGAGATCGCTGGCACCGGCAGGATCGGCAATGCCGGCGGCGGTGCCATGTACCGCATCGCTCTCGATGCTGGCCCGGTCGATGCTGATGCCGCCCGCCGATGTGGCGGTGCCCGCGACATCGAAGCTAGTCTTGCCGGCAAACAGCGGCTTCAGGTTTTCCGGCAGGAAGCGCGCAAAATCGCCGTCGCCCTTGGCCTCGACATGATTGCCCTTGTCGGTGAGCTGGTGGCGGCCGGTAAGTTGGGTGACGATCCGATGGTCGACGAGGAAGGTGCCGACACCGCTCCAGTTGGCAAGCGGTCCGCTGCCCGAAACGACGATGTCGACCGGCGGCGCATCCGGCAGCTTGAGCAGGTTGGCAATGATGCCGCCGGCCGGCTCCGACGCCTTGAGGTCGAGGTCCAGCTTGTTGTCGGCGGGTGCGAAATGGATCTTGGCATCGACATTGCCCTGTTTGCCGTCGTGACGGGTGACGTTGAGCACAGTCTGGACCGCCAGTGGCGCGGCATCGGCCTTGAGCATTCCCTTGGCTGCGAGCTCGGCGATACCGCTGCCGGCCAGTTGCTCGCCGAGCGCGATTTCCGGCAGGTCGATCTGCTTGATGTCGATGGAGACAGGCATAGTCGTCGTGCCGCCCTGCGCCGGCGGCTGCGAACCGGCCACCGGCAGGCGCGCCAGTTCGATGCGCCCGGCGGCGATCCGGTCGGCGCTGAAGCTTTTCGACAGCAGCGCCGTCGGCGACCAGTCGACGGCCACCTTGCGCGCCACCAGCCAGGCGCCATCGCGATCCTCAAGCACGACATGGTCGACGCTGAGATTACCCGACCAGATGCCGTCGATGCCGCTGACGGTGACCTTGCGATCGTCGCTCGAGGCGAGCCGCGAGATGATGCCGGCGAGATTGTCGCGCCCACGCTCGGTCTTGGTCAGCACGACGAGCGCGCCGATCGCGCCCGCGACCATGATCAGCAGCGTGTAGAGGACAATGCGAAGGATGCGCCAGACCGTTTTCATCATCAGAAGGCCTGGCCAATGCCGGCGTAGATGCCGAAATGCGGGTCGCCGGGATCACGGTTGAGCGGCACGGCCGCGTCGATGCGCAGCGGCCCGAACGGCGTGACATAGCGCAGGCCGACACCGGCGCCAACCTTGACGTCGGAGAAGTTGGGAACCGACTTGGTCGATACCGTGCCGGCATCGACGAAGGGCACGATGCCGATCGTGTCGGTGACGGCGATGCGCATCTCCACAGAGGTCTCGAAGAAGGACAGGCCGCCGATCGGCTGGCCGGTGAAATCCTTTGGGCCGATGCCCTGATAGGCATAGCCGCGCACCGAGCCGCCGCCGCCCGAATAGAAGCGCCGGTCGGCCGGGACGTTCTGCAGCCCGGTACCGACGATCGAGCCGATGGCGACACGCTCAGCCAGCACGAATTTCGACGCGGTATCCAGCGACTGATAGGCCGATCCCTCGCCCTTCAGCTTGAGGAAGGCGGCACCACTCAGTATGTCGTAACTCGGCTCGGCATAGGCGAGCACCCTGAAGCCCCTGGTCGGGTTCAACCTGCTGTCCCTGTTGTCATAGACATATTGCAGCGGAATGCTGGCGATCAGGTAGGTGTGCTTGCCGAAGGCGTCATGGATGCGCGAATAATCGAGCGCTACCTCGGCCGACACGGTCTGCTTCTTGTCGAGTTCGTAGGACAGGCCGGTGCTGCCCTTGACCGAGAAATGGTCGTACGCATCCGGATGCTCGAGCACGGTCTTGACGCTGGCGAAGAACTTCGACGCCGGTCCGATCACGCCGGGTTTCTCGAACATGATGCCGGCATTGTAGTTCAGTTCGGACAGATTGTTGCTGCCGATGCCGCTGATGGCGCCGTCGATGCGCAGCTTTTCCGCGCGGCCAAACAGGTTGCGGTGCCCCCAGTAGCCCTCGAGGCCAAGCCCCTCGGTGTTCGAGAAGGTGCCGCCAAGGCCGAAAAAGCGCGGCTTGCGCTCGCTGACCTGGACGCCGATCGGAATGTTGCCGTCGGCGTCGAGCTTGTCGGCTTCCTTGAACGTCACGCTGTTGAAGACCTCGAGCGCCAGCAGCCTGTCGCGCGCGTCGCTGATCTCCTGTGGCGAGTATTGCCTGCCGCGCTTCAGCCCGGTCATGTATTCGGTGAAGTCCCTGTCGACCTTCTCGGTGCCTTCCACGGTGGTCGCGCCATAGCCGGCGACCGGCCCGGCTGCGACCGTCAGCGTCACATCGAGCGTCGATGTGGCATGGTCGGCGACGATATGCCGGTCGGTCACCTTGGCCAGCGGCCTGCCCTGCTCCTTCAGCGTCCGCACGATCAGCGCCTCGGCCTTGAGCACCGCGCCCGATCCGGCGTCGCCGCCGGATATCAGCCCATAATCGGCGCTCATCAGCCCCGCCGCGTCGCCCTCCAGCCGGATGTCGCCAAGGGTGAATTTGGGGCCTGTGGCGATATTGATCGCCACAGGGATAGGCTGCGGCCCCTTGAACTCGGCGTCCGGAGGCAGTTCGTCGAGCGGCTTGCCGTCGATGGTGATGGTGACGACGCCTTCATAGCGGGCATCGGCATAAAGTGCGGCGACCAGCTGTTCGCGGTCGCCGCGCGCCTTGGCCATCAGCCCGAGCGAACCCGAAACGGGCCGGTCCTCGTCGCCTTTCAGCGCCGAGGCGTTTTCGAGCTTCTTGACGAGGTCCTTGTCGGCGTCGGGCGCGGAGATGGTCACCGCGTAGCGCAGCGGATCGACAATGTCCGCGTCCTCGTCGCTGGACGATCCCCACAGCTTGATGCCGAAAAGCTCGAACGCGGCCACGGATCTTGATTCGGCGATCAGCGCGGTCCCGCACATCATGGCCAAAAGCAGGGCGCGCGGAAGCACGCGCCCTGGCGCGGTCCCTCCTGACATCTGCTCTTCATGCGCCGGCATTAAGACAACCTAGGTTACAAAACTAAAATTGGAATGAAGTTCTGAAGCGCTCGTAAAGGGGCCACAATCCAATTGTCTGAAATAGGGTGGGCTTGGAATTCACACCTTCTGCGTTTCCGCAAGAAAGCGTGATCCCCTTCCCGTGGAGGTTACTGTCCGCATACCGGTCCTTGGCCGGAAAATAAACCGTTGGCAGGCGGAGACCTGCCGCGTCCGCGCGTTGACAAGCCTGACTGAAGCTTGAACATGCCCGGACGTCTGCAATTGTCTGGAGGGTGTTATGGCAATGCGCGCGGCTCGTGGTCTGTCGATTCTCGTCCTTCTTTTCTTTGCCTGGGGTAGCGTCGCGCAAGCGGCGGAAGCGCGAAGAATCGCAACGACGGACAATTCCGATTATTTCGGCTTCGATCTCAGGTCCGACCAGAACGTCACGCTCGACCAGTGCAAGACGACATGCCTCGGCGATCCGACCTGCCGCGCCTTCACCTACAACACCAAGGCCAAATGGTGCTTTCTCAAATCCGACTATAACCAGTTGAAATCCTTCAACGGCGCGGTCGCCGGCAAGGTCGTCAACATCGACGGCGATCCAGATATCGGCGCGCCGCCGGAACTCGCCTTCTTCCCCAACTGGATGGCCGACCAGGCCCAGCAATACCGCAACAAGCTGCTTGGCCCTGCCTTTGACAAGCCGACGGAGGGCATGGCGGCGCTGATCAACTCGGCCGAACAAGCCGTACAGACCGGCGACCATCGCTCCGCCATGCAGAAATACGAGGCCGCTGTCTCGGTCATGCCGGATGACGGCCAGCTCTGGCTCAAGCTGGCGCGCGAAACGCTGGCCGTACAGCCCGCCGCGAGCACCTCCGAAGCCTCAACTTTGCCGTCAAACGCCACGTCGGCCGCCTTCAACGCCTACAAGCTGCTGCGCACCACCAAGACGCGCGCCGAAGTGCTGGCGCTGCTCGGCAATGGTCTCGACAAGCGCGATCTCTACCGGCCGGCGCTGCAGGCCTATGAAGCCAGCCTTGCGCTGGAAAGCTCGCCCGCGGTCCAGGCCGACTATGCCGATCTGAAGGCCCGCAAGGGATTCCGCGTCATCGATCACTCTGTCGATGCCGACACCAGCGCGCCGCGCATCTGCGCGCAATTCTCCGAGGATCTGGTCAAGACCGGCGTCGACTACGCGCAGTTCGTCACCGTCGACAACGCCGCGCCCAAGGGCATCGAGGCCAAGGACAAGCAGATCTGCGTCGAAGGGCTCGAACACGGCCAGCACTATGACGTCACCTTCCGCGCCGGCCTGCCGGCCGCGATCGGCGAAGTGACCGCTGCCCCCGTGGTGCTGTCGATCTATGTGCAGGACCGCGCGCCATCCGCCCGCTTCACCGGCGACAGCTTCGTGCTGCCGGCCGGCGCGCGCCGCGGCATTCCGGTCGTCACCGTCAACATGAACGCCGCCGAGATGAAGCTCTACCGCATCGGCGACCGCTCGCTGGCGCAGTTGCTGTCGGGCTATCAGTTCCTGCACCAGCTCGACGGCTATGACATTTCCAACATTTCCGAGCAGATGGGCGCGCCGGTCTGGCAGGGCCAGCTCGACATCGTCAACGATCTCAACAAGGAGGTCACCACCTCGTTCCCGGTCGACGAAGCGCTGCCGCAGCGCAAGCCCGGCGTCTATGTGCTGACCGCCAAGGCCGTCAACGACAAGAGCGACGACTACGGCTCGCTGGCCACGCAGTGGTTCGTCGTCTCCGACATCGGCCTTTCGACCTATACCGGCCAGGACGGGCTCAACGTCTTTGCCCGTTCGCTGGGTAGCGCCAAGCCGATTGCCGGGGCCGAACTGACACTGGTTGCTCGTAACAACGAGGTTCTCGGAACCGCGACGTCGGATGCGAACGGCCATGCCGTCTTCAACCCCGGCCTGACGCGCGGTGACGGCGGCATGGTGCCGGCCGTGCTGATGGCCAAGCAGGGGGACAATGATTTCGTCTTCCTCGATATGTCAAAGGCCGGTTTCGACCTGTCCGACCGCGGCGTCACCGGACGCGCCGCACCGGGCGCGCTCGACGTCTATGCCTGGACCGAACGCGGCATCTACCGCGCCGGTGAGGACGTCCATGTCGCCGCGCTTGCCCGCGACGGCGCGGCCAAGGCGGTCGAGAACCTCCCGCTGACCTTCATCTTCTCGCGTCCCGATGGCGTCGAGGACCGCCGCATCGTCAGCGACGGCGCATCGGCCGGCGGTCACACCGTCGACCTGCCGCTTGAAGCCAACGCCATGCGCGGCACATGGTCGGTGTCGATCCACACCGACCCCAAGCAGCCGGCGGTTGCCAGCCAGATGTTCCTGGTCGAGGACTTCGTGCCGGATCGCATCGAGTTCGACATGAAGGCCGACAAGCAGGAGATTGCGCGGGGCGAAACCGCCAACATCAACATTGACGGCCGCTTCCTCTATGGCGCGCCGGCGGCGGGCCTGGCGCTGGAAGGCGAACTGACCCTGTCGACGTCCCGGGACTGGGACCGCTTCCCCGACTTTTCCTTCGGCCTCGCCGACGAGCAGTCGGCGGAGCCCACGGTCACGCCGCTCGCCGATCTGCCGGTGGTCGGCGATGACGGCAAAGCGACCTTCCCGATCTCCGTCGACCAATTGCCCTCGACCACCAAGCTGGTCGACGGCAAGGTGACGGTGCGCATGCGCGAAACCGGTGGCCGCGCCATCGAGCGCTCGCTCAACATCGGCATCCGCCCGCAAGGCCATATGATCGGCATTCGTCCGGATTTCGCCGATGGTGAAGTGCCGCAGGGCGGCACGGCCAAGTTCAGCCTGATCGCCGTCGATCCCGACGGCAAGCGCGAGGCGCTGAAAGGCGCGCAGTGGACGCTGGTCAAGGTCGAACGCAATTATCAGTGGTACCGCTCCAACAACTCCTGGAACTACGAGCCGGTGAGCTTCACCAAATCGATCGCCAACGGCCAGATCGATCTCAACGCCGATGGCGACGCCGCCGTCTCCGTACCTGTCGACTGGGGCCAGTACAGGCTCGAGGTCGAGACATCGGATCCCGAGGGGCCGGCGACCAGCTATGAATTCGACGCCGGCTGGTATGTCGCCTCGACCACCACCGAAACGCCCGACGGCCTGGAGATCGCTCTCGACAAGGACAATTATGCCGCGGGCGAAGTGGCCAAGCTGAAAGTCTCGCCGCATTTTGCCGGCGAACTTCTGATCAACATCGGTTCCGACAAGCTGTTGAAGACCATCACGGCAACGGTGCCGGCCGGCGGCAGCACCGTCGACATCCCGGTCGGCGACGACTGGGGCGCCGGCGCCTATGTCACGGCGACCCTGTTCCGGCCGGGCGATGCGCAGGAAACCCGCATGCCGGCCCGCGCCATCGGCGTGAAATGGCTGACGGTCGATCCGGGCTCGAAGAAACTCGCCGTCACGCTGACGCCGCCGGACAAGACGATGCCGCGCCAGCAGCTGTCGATCCCGGTTTCCGTGGCCGGCGTGCAGCCGGGCACCAACGCCTATGTCACCGTTGCCGCCGTCGATGTCGGCATCCTCAACCTGACCAACTACAAGGCGCCGGATCCGGAGAACTGGTTCTTTGGCCAGCGCATGCTGGGCATGGAGATCCGCGACATCTACGGCCGCCTGATCGATGGCTCGCTGGGCACCACCGGCAAGCTCAGGACCGGCGGTGACGGCGCCAACATGCAGACGCAAGGCAGCCCGCCCACTGAAAAACTGGTCGCCTTCTTCTCCGGCATCGTCCAGCTCGACGCCGACGGCAAGGCGCGGATCGACTTCGACATCCCGCAGTTCAACGGCACCGTGCGCGTCATGGCTGTCGCCTGGACCAAGGAGGCGATCGGCCATGCCCAGTCGGACGTGATCGTGCGTGATCCCGTTGTGATCACCGCCGGCCTGCCGCGCTTCCTGGCGCCTGGCGACAACGCCGTCATGCGTCTCGACGTTGCCGACACCGACGGACCGGCCGGCGACTATGCGCTGTCGATCGATACGACGGGGGACCTGTCGACAGGTGACAAGCCCCTGCCCCAGAAGCTGACGCTCGCCCAGGGCAAGCGCCAGACCTTGACCGTGCCGCTGATCGCAAAGACGGCGGGCAATGCCTCGCTGACCATCAAGCTGGCGCATGCGGACGGCACCAAGGTCGAGCAGACGCTCTATGTCCCGGTGCGTCCGGCCCAATTGCCGGTCACCACGCGCCTTGTAGTCGACCTCAAGGGCAATGGCGGCGCGCTTCGCGTCGACAAGGAGCTGCTGGCTGCCAGCCTGCTCGAAGGCGCATCGGTCAGCGTCGGCGTTTCGCAGGCTGCGGCCTTCGACGTGCCGTCGCTCTTGATGACGCTCGATCGTTACCCCTATGGTTGCGCCGAGCAGACCACCAGCCGCGCCATGCCGCTTCTCTACGTCAACGAGATGGCATCAGGCGTCGGCATGGAAAGCGACCCTGAACTGCACGGCCGCATCCAGGATGCGATCTACAAGGTCCTGAGCTACCAGTCCTCGAGCGGCAGCTTCGGCCTGTGGGGTCCGGGCTCCGGCGATCTGTGGCTCGACGCCTATGTCAGCGAATTCCTGACCAGGGCGCGGGAGCAGAAATACGACGTGCCGGCTCTGGCGATGAACCAGGCCCTGAACAACCTGCAGAACTCGCTCGGCTACGACCAGAGCGTACAGGACCGCGGTAGCGAGATCGCCTACGCCCTCTACGTGCTGGCCCGCAACAAGAAGGCCTCGATCGGCGATCTGCGCTACTACGCCGACACCCAGCTCGAAGCCTTCTCGAGCCCGATGGCCGTCGCCCAGTTGGCGGCGAGCCTTGCGCTCTATGGCGACACGCAGCGTTCGGAGGCGACGTTCAAGACCGCGCTGCAACTGGCCAAGTCGAGCACCGACTACGACTGGTACCGTTCCGACTACGGCTCGGCATTGCGTGACGGCGCGGCGATGCTGTCGCTGGCGGCGGAATCGAAGCCGGTATCGACGATCGTGCCCGAGCTGATCAAGCTGGTGACAAGGAAACGCGCCGAAGCCCGCTGGACCAGCACCCAGGACGATTCCTGGATGCTGCTGGCGGCGCGTGCGCTGAAGGAGGGCAATGACTCCATCGCGCTGACCGTCAACGGCGCGCCGCATTCCGGCGGCTATTCCAACCAGGTCAACGGCTCCGACCTGGTCGACAGCCCGCTCGAAATCGCCAACACCGGCAAGACCCCGCTGCAGGCCGTCGTCACCACCGTGGCGTCGCCGATCCAGCCCTTGCCGGCCGGCGGCGACGGCTTCACCATCAGCCGCACCTACTACAAGCTCGATGGCACGGAAGCCAATGTGACTGAGGCCACCCAGAACGAACGCTATGTCGTCGTGCTCAAGGTCACCGAGCAGAACAGCTGGCCGTCGCGCCTGCTGGTTACCGACCTGTTGCCGGCCGGCTTCGAGATCGACAATCCGGGGCTGGTTTCCAGCGCCCAGTTGACGAACTTCTCCTGGCTGGCACAGACCGACGCCGCGCATCTGGAATTCCGCGACGACCGCTTCGTCGCGGCATTCAACCCGGCCGACGGCGACCACGACCACAATCTGACGCTTGCCTATGTCGTGCGCGCCGTCACGCCGGGCACCTATGCCCATCCGGCGGCAACGGTGGAGGACATGTACCGGCCGCAATATTCGGCCCGCACCGCCACCGGCATGATGGAGATCAAGGCGCCGTAAGGTGCCTTGGCGGATATGAACGTGAGGCTTGCGCTGCCCCTCATTGCCCTGCCGGGCATTTCTCCCCGTATAGTGACGGGGAGAAAGGGGCTAGCGCCGACCGCCGCGACAGCTCCCTTCTCCCCGTCACTATACGGGGAGGTGAGCCGTGGTCCGCGCAGCGGACGAAAAGCCAATTGCTTGGCTTTTCGAACGGCGAACGCCCGAAGGGCCGTCGTGCCGGCAGGCGGATGAGGGGCAGCGCCATGCTCTCCAAGAAATTCATTCGGCGGGCCGCCATTGCGGGAGCATCGCTAGCCGTCGTTGCGGCAATCGCCACCGCCGCCCTCTGGGAACTCGACCGCGCCTTCCCCCCACCATTGCCCGCAACTCTGACCGTCTCCACCGAAGTCCAGGACCGCGACGGCCAGCTGCTGCGCGCCTTCGCGACACCCGACGGCTACTGGCGGCTGGAGACCCGGCTCGACCAGGTCGACAAGCAGTTCGTCGACATGCTGGTCACTTATGAGGACAAGCGCTTCTGGGACCATGAGGGCGTCGACGTGCTGGCGCTCGCCCGCGCCGCCGGCCAATTCGCCACCAGCGGCCATATCGTTTCCGGCGGCTCGACCCTGTCGATGCAGCTTGCCCGGCTGATCGAGCCGCGCGAAAGCCGCAGCCTCGGCTCCAAGATCAAGCAGATGCTGCGCGCCATCCAGATCGAGCGGCGGCTGTCGAAGCGCGACATCCTCGAGCGCTATCTCACGCTGGCGCCCTATGGCGGCAACCTGGAAGGCGTGCGCGCCGCTTCGCTCGCCTATTTCGGCAAGGAACCGAAGCGGCTCACCGTTTCCGAGGCCGCCCTTCTCGTCGCCCTCCCCCAATTGCCGGAAAAGCGCCGGCCCGACCGCAACCTCCAGATCGCCCACGCCGCGCGCGATCGTGTGCTGAGCCGCATGGTCTCGTCAGGCCTGATCGGCGAACGCGAGGCGGCACGCGCCGCACTTGACGATGTCTCGGGCCTGCGCCGCACCTTGCCGGCGCTTGCCGCGCATGCCTCCTATGCGATGCTTCCCAAGGCCGTTCCGGGTCAGCCGCTCAAGCTGACGATCCGCAAAAGCGTCCAGCAAGGACTGGAACAGGTGGCGCGCGATGCCGCCACCAAGCTCGGGCCGCGTCTGTCCGTCGCCATGGTGCTGGCCGATGCCCGCACCGGCGACATTCTGGGCGAAGTCGGCTCGGCCAATTTCTTCGATTCCAGCCGTTCCGGCTGGATCGACATGACCAAGGTCGTGCGCTCGCCCGGCTCGACGCTGAAGCCGTTCATCTACGGCCTCGCCTTCGAGCAGGGACTGGTGGCGCAGGAAACGCTGATCGAGGACAGCCCGGTCGATTTCAGCGGCTACAGGCCGAAGAATTTCGACATGGGCTATCAGGGCGACGTCTCGATCCGCCAGGCTTTGCAACTGTCGCTCAACGTGCCGGCGATCCGCGTGCTCGACGCCGTCGGCCCGGCGCGGCTGACGGCGCGTTTCCGTCAGGCGGGCGTCAACCCGATCCTGCCGGTCAATGAAGCGCCCGGCCTGGCCATCGGCCTCGGCGGCGTCGGCGTCACGCTGCGCGACCTGGTCCAGCTCTACACAGGGCTCGCCAATGGCGGCAAGACGCATTCGCTGCATGACGGCACCGAGCCGGCCAACGCCGCGAGTTCGACCACCACCATCCTCAACGACCAGGCCAACTGGCAGATCGTCGACATTTTGTCGGGTGTGAAGCCACCCGAAGGCGCCCTGCAGCGCGGCATTGCCTACAAGACTGGCACCTCTTACGGCTACCGTGACGCCTGGTCGGTCGGCTTCGACGGCCGCTATGTGCTGGGTGTCTGGGTCGGCCGGCCCGATGCCGGCGCGGTGCCTGGTCTTTCCGGCTATGTCTCGGCCGCCCCGATCCTGTTCGAAGGCTTTGTCCGCTCGGGGCTGGCGACCGTACCGCTGCCGGGCAAACCGCCCGGCGCCTTCACCCCCAAGCGCGAGGACCTGCCGGTGACGCTTGCCCGCTTCGGCGCCGGCGCGGATGGCCTGGTGCAGGCGACCCCGACCGAACCCGCGCCGACCATCATCTTCCCGCCGGATGGCGCCCGCGTCGATCTCGCCACCAACTCGGCCGATGCGTCGCCACTGGTGCTGAAGCTCCAAGGCGGCCGGGCGCCGTTCCGCTGGCTGGCCAACGGCAAGCCGCTCATCGGCCTCGATCGCCGCCGCACCGCGACATGGCAGCCCGACGGCGCGGGTTACTCGACGCTGACCGTCATCGACGCGGCGGGACGGGCGGCCAGTGTGAAAGTGTTCGTTGAATAGGCTGCGTCAAGGGATTCATCTCGCTGACTTTTGAGGCCGAGGATAGAAGGGTAGTTCGCCTGATGCTCGGTGCGAGGCGCATTGCTAGATTGAGGGTAACGTTGGCTGCGGCAGCGCTCGGTATGGCAATCCCTTTCTCTGCCTGCGCCGACCCCCTTCCCGCCGGCTTCGTCCCCCTCTCCGATATCGCCCCCTCCATCCGCCAGGACATTCGCTACGCCGGCTCCGACAATTTCCTGCACCGCAAGGTGAACGGCTACGACGCACCTGTCTGCATTCTCACCGAGGAGGCGGCGGAGGCACTCTCCAGCGTTCAGAAGATGATGACCGCCAGGGGCATGACGCTGATCGTGTTCGACTGCTATCGCCCTGCCCGCTCCGTGGCCGACATAGGCGATTGGACGACCGCGGGCGGGCCGCCGGACCCGCAATGGTATCCGAAGGTCAAGCGCCGCGACCTCATCGCCGAGGGCTATGTCGCCCGCCAGTCGGCACATTCGCGCGGCTCGACCGTCGATATCGCCATCGCGCCGGCCGACAGGATGTCCGTGCCGAAACCGGCCTGCGGCGCGGTCGATGCCAACACCCTCGATTTCGGCACCGGCTTCGACTGCTTCGACCGGACGAGTGAGACCGCGCATCGCCCGCTCGGCGCCGAAGCGGCGGCAAACCGCAAGCTCCTTGTCGATGCCATGCGTGCGGGAGGTTTCAGGAACTACGCGCGAGAATGGTGGCATTTTACGCTCGACCAAGAGCCATTTCAAAAGCAGCGCTTCGATTTCCCGGTGACCGCCGAGTAACCCGCCCAGAGCAGACTTGCCCGGCAACTGCGCGTCCCTAGATAGGCCACAGGGCGGACCGACTCCGGCGCGGAGCAACCGCGAGGAAAATATTTCTCATAGCCGCGGCAGAACGCCGGAGATTTTCTCCAGGGAGGCAAAAAAGGCAACATTCAATGCATCTAATTTCTATAATTTCGGTAGATTTGGCGCGGGTTCAACGGAGGCAGAAATGACCAAACCTCATTTCAGGAAACTGCTCGGCGCACTGGTCGCCACATCTGTCCAGTTCGGCACGCTCGGTTTCGCGTTTGCCGACACCACCATTCTCAACGTGTCCTACGATCCGACGCGCGAGCTCTACAAGGCTTATGACGAGGCCTTCGCCGCGCATTGGAAGACAGAAACCGGCGAGACGGTGACGATCCAGCAGTCACATGGCGGATCGGGCGCCCAGGCCCGCGCCGTGATCGACGGCCTCGACGCCGATGTGGTGACGCTGGCTCTCGAAGGCGACATCAATGCCATCGTCTCCAAATCGAAAAAGATCAATCCCGATTGGCGCAAGAAATTCGAAAACAATTCAGCGCCTTACACCTCGACCATCATCTTCCTTGTCCGCAAGGGCAATCCCAAGGGCATCCACGACTGGAACGACCTCGTCAAGGACGGCGTCCAGGTGATCACGCCCAACCCCAAGACGTCGGGCGGCGCGCGTTGGAACTATCTCGCGGCCTGGGCCTATGCCAACGCCAATGATGGCGGCGACGAAGCCAAGACCAAGGAATTCGTCGGCAAGCTCTATGCCAATGCTCCCGTGCTCGACACCGGTGCGCGCGGCTCGACAGTGACCTTCGCGCAAAAAGGCCTTGGCGACGTGCTGATCGCCTGGGAAAACGATGCCTATCTGGCGCTCGACGAGTTTGGCGCCGACAATTTCGACATCGTCTATCCGCCGACCTCGATCCTGGCCGAGCCGCCGGTGGCCGTGGTCGATGCCAATGTCGACGCCAAGGGCACGCGCAAGGTGGCCGAGGCCTATCTGAGCTACCTCTATTCCAAGGAAGGCCAGACCATCATCGCCAAGAACCATTACCGGCCGTCCAAGCCCGAACTGGTTCCGCCCGAGGATCTCGCCAAGCTGCCGCCTATCAAGCTGATCACCATCGACGACCCGCTTTTCGGTGGTTGGAAGAAGGCACAGCCTTATCATTTCGGCGACGGTGGTATATTCGACCAGATCTACAAACCGGCCCAGTGAGCTAAAACCTAGATCAGGACGATATGACCACAGCACCCGCGCAGGCGGGGTGGCGGTTCAGACAGCCGAGCGTCATTCCGGGTTTCGGATTGACGCTCGGCTTCTCGCTTGCCTACCTCACCCTCATCATCCTCATACCGCTATCCGGGCTGATCTGGCGTTCGGCCGCTCTCGGCTGGATCGATTTCTGGGCCATCGCCACCGATCGCCGCACCCTCAACGCACTTGAAATCAGCTTCGGCACCGCCTTCATCGCGGCTGTCGTCAATGTCGTTTTCGGCACGCTCGTCGCCTGGGTGCTGGTGCGTTACCGCTTTCCCGGCCGCCGCATCGTCGATGCCATGGTCGACCTGCCATTCGCGCTGCCGACGGCGGTGGCCGGCATCGCGCTGACCACGCTCTACGCGCCGAACGGCTGGATCGGCAAATTGCTGATGCCGCTCGGCATCAAGGTCGCCTACACGCCGCTCGGCATCGTCATCGCGCTGGTCTTCATCGGCTTGCCCTTTGTCGTGCGCACCGTGCAGCCGATCATGGAGGAAATCGACAAGGAGGTGGAGGAAGCAGCCGCCACGCTTGGCGCCAGCCGCTTCCAGATCGTCACCCGCGTGCTCTTTCCGGGCCTGGCGCCGGCCATCATCACCGGCTTCTCGCTCGCCTTCGCGCGCGGCGTCGGCGAATACGGCTCGGTCATCTTCATCGCCGGCAACCTGCCCTACAAATCCGAGATCGCACCGCTTCTGATCGTCATCCGGCTGGAGGAATACAATTACCCAGCGGCGACCGCGATCGCGGCAATCATGCTGGCGCTGTCGTTCGTCATGCTGCTGGTCGTCAATCTGGTGCAGACATGGAGCCGCAAGCGCTATGGCTGATCCCGAGATCAAATCCTACGAACCGTATCACGAGAGCCGCTCGGCGGCGGTGACCGAAAGCCGCCCGGCGCAGGCCGTGCTGATGGCCATCGCTTTCGCTTTCCTCGGCATCTTCCTGCTTTTGCCGCTGATCATCGTCTTCCACGAGGCGCTGGCGAAAGGCGTCGGTGCCTATACGCAAGCACTGGGCGAACCGGACGCACGCTCGGCCATCCACCTGACACTGCTCGTCGCGGCGATCTCGGTGCCTCTCAATGTCGTCTTCGGCATCTCCGCCGCCTGGGCGATCGCCAAGTTCGAATTCAAGGGCAAGGCGTTTCTCACCACGCTGATCGACCTGCCCTTCTCGGTCTCGCCCGTCATTTCGGGTCTGGTCTACGTGCTTCTGTTCGGCGCCCAGGGGTTGCTCGGCGGGTGGCTGAAGGCACATGGCATCCAGATCTTGTTTGCCGTCCCGGGCATTGTGCTGGCCACCGTCTTCGTCACCTTCCCCTTCGTCGCCCGCGAATTGATCCCGCTGATGCAGGAACAGGGCAATGGCGACGAGGAGGCCGCCCTTTCGCTCGGCGCCAATGGCTGGCAGACCTTCTGGTTTGTGACCTTGCCCAACGTCAAATGGGGCCTGCTCTACGGCGTGCTTTTGTGCAATGCGCGCGCCATGGGCGAGTTCGGCGCGGTTTCGGTGGTGTCGGGCCACATACGCGGCCTGACCAACACCATGCCGCTGCATGTCGAAATCCTCTACAACGAGTACAACGCCGTCGGCGCTTTCGCCGTCGCCTCGCTGCTTGCCGGGCTGGCGCTCGTCACGCTGGTCTTGAAAACACTGCTCGAGATGCGATACGGCGCCGAACTCGCCGCGACGCGCGGACATTAGAAGGTTCATTGTATGGAAGTTCGCGTTGCCAACGTGCGCAAGGAATTCGAGCGGTTTCCGGCGCTTCACGACGTGTCGCTCGACATCAAGTCGGGCGAATTGATTGCGTTGCTGGGACCATCCGGCTCCGGCAAGACGACCTTGCTCAGACTGATCGCCGGGCTGGAGCGGCCGACACGCGGGAAAATCTTCTTTGGTGACGAGGACGCTTCGCAGAAATCGATCCAGGAACGCAATGTCGGCTTCGTCTTCCAGCACTACGCGCTGTTCCGTCATATGACGGTGGCTGACAATATCGGCTTCGGCCTCAAGGTGCGGCACGGACCGTCGCGGCCGCCAGCAGCGGAGATCCGCCGCCGTGCGTCTGAGCTTCTCGATCTCGTCCAGCTTTCAGGGCTGGAGAAGCGCTATCCCGCGCAGCTTTCGGGCGGCCAGCGCCAGCGCGTGGCGCTCGCCCGCGCCATGGCCATCGAACCCAAGGTGCTGCTGCTCGACGAGCCGTTCGGCGCGCTCGACGCGCAGGTGCGCCGGGAACTGCGCCGCTGGCTGCGGGAAATCCATGACGCCACCGGCCACACCACCGTCTTCGTCACCCACGATCAGGAAGAGGCGCTGGAACTGGCCGACCGTGTCGTGGTGATGAGCCAGGGCCGTATCGAGCAGGTCGGCACCGCCGACGACATCTACGACACGCCGAATTCGCCCTTCGTCTACGGCTTCATCGGCGAATCGAGCTCCCTTCCGGTCAAGGTCGAGAATGGCGAGATCTGGCTGGCCGACCGTCCAATCGGATTGTCGGCGCCGCACGCGTCCGAGGGCGATGCGATGCTTTACTTCCGTCCGCATGATGTCGAACTGCTGGACGGCTGCAGCGGCTGCATCGCCGGCACCGTGGCGGCCAGCCGCCGCGTCGCCGGCACAAGGCGCGTCGAACTTGAAATCGGCGGCGAACGCCAGCGGGTCGAGATTGAGCTGCCGGTCGACCATCCGGCAGCGCAGAAGAGCCGCGTGGCGTTCCGCCCGGGGCGCTGGAAGCTGTTCCCGGCTGCATAGCGATCGGACCACGGTGAATCCGCCCCAGGGATGTCCCGGTCGCTGGCGGTCTTTCACCTGGCCTTCAACGACAACACCAGGGTCATCGGGTTTTTCGGGGAGGCCGCAAAGCCGTAGTGCTCGTAAAAGGCTTTCGCTTCATCCGATATGGCATGAACAAAAATTCCGCGAATACCGAGGATCGTCGCGGCTTGACCGGCGCGCAGGACGGCATCTTGCAGAAGCGCCGCGCCCAGCCCCTTCCCTTGCCAGCTTCCATCCACCGCGAGACGCCCGAGCACGACCATCGGAATGGGATCTGGCATGTTGCGGCGAACAATGCCGGGCGCTTCCGCCAGATCAAGCCCGCCCGAAGACAAGCAGTAGTAGCCGACAACGCGTGTGCCTTCCGCCACCACATAAGTACGCGATGCGCCACTGACCTGGTTGGCCCGTGCCCTGCGGCGAAGCCATTGGTCGAGACTTTCTGTTCCGCTTTGGAAAAGGCCGAGATCGTGGTTTTCTGCCAGGGGCGTGGGCGCCGATAGCATCAGTCCCGCCATGGCTTGGGCACGTTCATGAGGCGCCCAAAACCTTCCCCGCTCGGCGGTTTATCGAGGATGTCGAGATAATGCCGGTAACTCTCCGGATCCACCTTGATCAGGGTCTGGTCGAGTAGCGTGTCCTCGGCCGCACGATAGGCGGCGTCGATCATGAAGTCGGAGCGGGTTTTCCCACGTATTTTCGCGGCGCGGTCGATCAGTATGCGCATATCCTCTCGGATGCGCAGATTGACAGGCTTGGCGTGGGTTTCGGGCGCGGCTTTCGTCATGGAAGACTCCTTTCCGCCACCATAACATTGCGCATACACAATGTGTATCTATTTGTGGCTTTTATCAGAAACAGGCTGAAGAGGACCGACCTCAAAAGGTGAAAGAAAAAACTACGATATGTCTGTTTGGGAAACAGTTTTCTAGCAACACTGGTCTAGTCCTGAATCCATGCCTCGCCGCTCCTTCGCGCCCCGGCTATGGTCTGGCAATAGAGCATTACATCCGGAGCCTTTTCATGAAGCGATTTTTCCTCGGCGTTGCCGCCGCCGGTCTCCTCCTCGCATCCTCCCAAGCCTGGTCGGCCGACAAGCTGCTGAACGCCTCCTATGACGTCGGCCGCGAACTGTTCGTGCAGGTCAACAAGGCCTTCATATCAGAGCATCCGGGCGTCACCGTCGACCAGTCGCATGCCGGCACTTCGGCGCAGGCGCGCGCCATCGCCGAGGGCCTCGGCGCCGATGTCGTCACCTTCAACCAGGTCACCGACGTCGACTTCCTGGTCAAGAAGGGCCTTGTCTCCGCCGACTGGCAGAAGGACTTTCCCGACAATGCCTCGCCCTTCTATTCGCTGCCGTCGTTTCTCGTCCGTGCCGGCAACCCCAAGCACATCAAGGACTGGAACGATCTCGTGCGCGACGACGTGCAGGTGATCTTCCCCAACCCGAAAACGTCGGGCAATGCGCGCTACACCTATCTCGCGGCCACCGCCTACGCCAAGGAAGCCTTCAAGGGCGACGACGCCAAGGTGAAGGAGTTCATCACCAAGCTGTTCAACAACGTGCCGATCTTCGACACAGGCGGGCGCGCCGCCACCACCACCTTCGTGCAGCGCGAGATCGGCGACGTGCTGATCACCTTCGAATCCGAGACGCGCGGCATCCGCAAGGAATATGGCGACGACAAATTCGAGCAGGTCACGCCTTCGGTCAGCCTTCTGGCGGAGTTCCCGGTAGCGATCGTCGACAAGGTCGCCGACGAGCACGGCACGCGCGATCTGGCCAAGAGCTATCTCGACTTTCTCTATACGCCCGAGGGCCAGGGCATCGCCGCCGACAACGGCTTGCGCGCACGCGACGCGGCTGTCGCGGCCAAATACAAGGCCGATTTTCCGGATGTGCGCCTGCTGACGGTGGAAAACGTCTTCGGCGGTTGGGACAAGGTCCAAAAGGAGCATTTCGCCGCCGGCGGCCTGCTCGACCAGGCTTATGGCAGCCGCTAAAATCTCCGCGGACCGATAGAGCAATCAGAAAAGCCGGCCGTGGGCCGGCTTTTCTCGTTTATGCAGTCGATAGCGCAAAGCGGCGCCCTTCGTGCAAAACGTTACAAAGAATCAACGCGTTTGTGCCTAACATGCGTTCCAATGGCTTTGTTTTCGCGAAACGGCGGCGTGCGGAAGCAATGCCGTCATCATTTGCACACAAACAGCCGCCAGATGCGGGGTGGTTGGGGCTTCAACGGGTTATCAGGGCATGCTGACGAAAAAAGGCAAATACGGCCTCAAGGCCCTCGTGCATCTTTCCAATCTTCCGGTTGGCCAACTGGCCTTCGTCAACGACATCGCCGTCGCCAACAACATCCCGAAGAAATTCCTCGATGCCATACTGGGCGAATTGCGCAACGCCGGCTTCGTCCAGAGCCGCAAGGGCAAGGAAGGCGGCTATCGCCTCGCCCGCCCGGCTTCCGAGATCAAGATCGGCCATGTCGTGCGCGTGCTCGACGGGCCGCTGGCGCCGATACCTTGCGCCAGCCGCACGCAGTATCAGCGCTGCGAGGATTGCGACGAGGCGACCTGCCAGGTCCGGCACATGATGCTGGAAGTGCGCCAGGCGATCGCCGAGGTGCTGGACAACCGTAGCCTCGCCGCCATGCGCGATGCCGATAATGACGATTTCCCGGTCGAGTTGACTTCACAAATCTAGAGCCGGGTGGATGAGGCTGTCGAGGTTTACGAAATCCCGAAAAGCCGCCCGCAAGCAGCCATCGGCAGCCAGCTTTCGCACCGAAATCATCGCCGACGTCTTTGTTCCCGAATATGCCGAGGACGTGCGCTTCTTCAGCCGCAAGCTGGCCAATCCCGGCAGGCTCCGCCGCTTCTCCACCAGGGATCTTCGCGAAAGCCTGATTACCCTCTTCTACCTCGCGGTCGCGGCAGCGCTGCCGGTGCGCTGGTGGTCGCCGATCTGCGATTGGGCGTCGAGGTTTCGCTTGAAGCGCCATATGCGCAAGGACTTCCGCGCCTATGCCGCCGCAACGCGCGCGGTGCTCGGCGACGGCATCGATGCGCGCAAGCTGTTCGAGGCAATGCTCACGGCGCGCCATCGCCGCCGCATGCAACTTGCCGCGCATCTGGTCGCCGGCCGTTGGACGCCGACGATCCGGCTGGAGGGCCTCGAAGGCTTGCAGGCAGCCTTGCAACGCGGCCACGGCGCGATCCTCTGGTGCGATCAGTTCACCGCCCAGACGATGATCGGCAAGCGCGCCATACACGAGGCCGGCATCGAAGCGCATCAGGTCAGCGTCAACACGCATGGCGTGTCCGAGACGGTGTTCGGCCAGCGCTTCCTCAACCCGCCAATGATTCATGTCGAGAACCGGTTCCTGAAAAGCCGAATCGTCTTCGACCGTGACGACGCCTATCAGGTCACCATCCGCATTCAGAAGATGCTGAAGCAGAACGGCGTCGTGCTGATGACCAACACCATCCACGCCGGCTCGACCTTCACCGAAACCGCACTGGGCGAAAGCGGCTGGACCCACCTTGCCTCGGCACCGGCGAATTTCGCCGCCCGAGGCAAGACGGCCCTGTTTGCCATGTCGACTTTCGAGGACGTGCCCTTCCGGCAATACCGGGCCGTCTTGAGCCCCGAACTGGTGCCGCCAGCACCGGCGCTCACGGCAGTGAACACAACCAGGGACGGAGCCAAGAACATGGCCCTGCAGGCACACTACATCCTGCTGAAACGCGACCGCTTGCTGGAGGCGCTGAAGCAGTGCCCCGAGCAGATGATGTCCTGGTCGCGCCATGAGCGGTTGACCGAAGCTCAGGACGGCATCGGCATCAGCGGAGAAGAAGGCTCATGAGCGGCGCATCGAGCGCAATGCCTGGGTGACGAGTTCGTCGACCGGCTGCGTCGCGTCGAGCGTCAATGCCCGCTCGTCTTGGCCCGGCGGCTCCAGGATGGCGAACTGGCTGTCGACCAGGCTTGCCGGCATGAAATGGCCCTTGCGATTGCCGACGCGCCGCCGCGCGGTGGCCGGATCGATCTCCAGATGGAGGAAGACGATATCGGGGCAAAAGCCGCGCAGCCGCTCGCGATAGCCGCGCTTCAGCGCCGAGCAGGCGGCGACCACACCTTGGCCGTTGCCGATCGACGCCGCGATCTGCTCGCCGATCGCGTCGAGCCAGCCCTCGCGCAGTTGATCGGTGAGCGGCTCGCCCCGCGCCATGCGGGCGACGTTTTCGGGCGGATGCAGCCTGTCGCCCTCGATAAAGACGGCACCCAGCGCGGCGGCCAGCGCGAGACCGAAGGCTGACTTGCCACAGCCGGCGACGCCCATCACCACGATAGCCGGAGGTGCCAAACCGGAAGCGCCCGTCGGCGCCTGCGCTGCCTTTTCGTCCACCGTCAGCGGCTCGCCGGCGCGCGGCCGTAGAGAAGGAGCATGGCGACGATGACGACGCCATAGATGATCTGCCGTCCCGCCTCGGGCATCTGCATGACCGACAGGATGGATTGCAGCAGCGTGATCAGGATCACGCCCGCGACCGTGCCGAGATAGGAGCCGCGCCCACCCAGGATCGAGGTGCCACCGAGCACGACGGCCGCGATCGACGGCAGCAGATAGGCATCCCCCATAGATTGCGCCGCCTTGGAGGCGTAACCCGCCAGCAGCACGCCGCCAAAGGCGGAGAGCCCGCCGGAGACGGCAAAGGCGATCATCACCACGCGTCTTGTGTCGATGCCGGAGAGATAGGCGGCGCGCTCGCGGTTGCCGATGCCATAGACCGCGCGGCCAAAACCGCTGCGGGTCAGCACGAACACCATCGCGGCCCCGATCAGCGCCCAGATGATGACCGCGTTGGGGACGCCCGGAATGGTGAAGCCGGTGGCCAGGTAGCGCATGGCGCCAGTGGCCGAATCCTGCGGCGAGAATCCCCCGGTGTAGACCACCATCAGCCCTTGCGCGACGGCGTTGGTGGCCAGCGTGATGATCATCGAGGGGATGCGCAGATAGGCGACGCCAATGCCGTTGACGACGCCGATCAGCACGCCACAGAAGATGCCGAACGGGATCGCCAGCGCCACGCCGGCCGGACCATAGGCCGCCGCCGCGCAGGCCATCATCGCGCCCGCCGCCACCGACCACGGCACCGACAGGTCGATCTGGCCGAGCAGGATGACCAGCATCATGCCGGTGGCAATGACGCCAAGGAACGAAGCCACCTTGAGCTGCTGCAAGAGATATTCAGGCGACAGGAAGCTGCGCGAATAGAGGCTGCCCACCAACAGCAGCACCACGATGCAGGCAAAGGCCGTCAGCACCGCCGGATCGGCGCGGCGGATGAATTTCGGCATGCGGCCGGCAATGCCGCCCAAGGTCGTCTCGCTCACAGGAACCACTCCAGCCGGTTGCGGACCCGAAACAGGGCGAAGGCGCCGAGGCTGACGGCGACCAGCAGGATAACGCCCTGGAACAGCGGCTGCCAGAGCGGATCGAAGTCGAAGACGAACAGAAGATCGCCGATCGTGCGGAAGGCCAGCGCGCCGAAGATGGCGCCGATGGCACTGCCCTTGCCACCGAACAAGGAGACGCCACCCAGCACCACGGCCGCGATCGAAAACAGCGTGTAGGCGTTGCCGCTGGCATAGGCTGCCTCCCCCGTATAGGTGAAGAAGGTGAGGAACAGCCCGCCGATCGCGGCCAGCAGGCCGGCCAGTGTGTAGGCGGCAAACTTGCCGCGACGGATCGGCACGCCAGACATGTAGGCAGCCGTTTCCGAAGAGCCGGCCGCGTAGGCGGCACGGCCGAGTACCGAACGGCTGAACGGCACCCAGATCAACAGCACGACCGCCAGCAGCACGACCAGGCTTGCCGGCACCAGATCGAAAAAACGTCCTGTCATGGCATCGGCCAGGTCCTCGTTGACCGAGCCGCCCGGGAATGGGCGCAGCAGGAGGCCCACTCCGTAATAGACCGCGCCGGTGGCGATGGTGGCGACGATCGGCTGCAGCCGCCCATAGATGACGATGGCGCCGTTGATGGCGCCGCACAGAAGGCCCGCCGCCAGCACGGCGATGACGCCGAGCGTGGTCTGCATCGGCGTGCCCACCACCAGCCAGGAGGCCAGGCAGTTGGTGAGCAGGAAGATCATGCCGACCGACAGGTCGATGCCGGAGGTGATGACGACCAGTGTCTGCGCCATGGCGACGAAGGCAAGCAGCACGCCCTTGTTCGCGGCCGTCTGCACGACATTGGCGGTGAAGCCCGCCGGATGGTTGGAGGTGTAGATGACGAACATGACGATGAAGATGCCGAGCGCCAGCAGCGTTCCGCGCTGCTCGGCCAGCCAGTAGCGCCAATCTTTCACGCTTCCGCTCCCAGGCCCACCGGGCTCTCCTCGCCATGGATGTTGAGCGCGCTCGATATCAGCGCCCGTTCGGTGATCTCGGCGCCGACCAACTCGCGCTTGACCGCCCCGTCATAGAGCACAAGCACGCGGTCGCAGCAGCCGATCAACTCGTCATAGTCGGTCGAATAGAACAGGATCGCCGCGCCCGCGTCCGCCAGCTTGCGCATCAGCTGATAGATTTCCTGCTTGGTGCCGACATCGATGCCGCGCGTCGGATCGTTGAGCAGGATGATGCGCGGCTGGCGCATCAGCCATTTGGCGATGACCACCTTCTGCTGGTTGCCGCCCGACAGCGCGCCGACCGGGATGTCGAGACCGGCCGTCTTGATCGCCAGCAGGCCGACCATGTCGTCGATCAGCCGCTGCTCGGTGGAGCGGTCGATGATACCCCCTTTCGACAGCCGGTCGAGCGCGGCGAAGGACAGGTTCTCGCGCACCGTCATCGGCAGCATCAGGCCTTCGGTCTTGCGGTCTTCAGGGATGAGCGCCATGCCGATGCCATCCTCGCGGGCCGCCGCCGGGCTGGTGATCGTCACCGGCTTGCCGTCGATCAGCACCTCGCCGGAGAGGCCACGCAGCACACCGAAGAAAGCAAGCAGCAGTTCGCGCTGGCCCTGGCCGTCGAGCCCCCCGAGGCCGACGACCTCTCCTGCCCTGACGGTCAGCGAGATGTTGTCCAACCGGTCGGCCCAGGACAATTTGCGCGCCTCGAGCCTGGGGGCGGCGTTGGCCGCTGCCGCTGGCGGCTTGGGCGGAAAAATATGGCTGTACTCGCGGCCGATCATCAGTTCGACCACCTCGTTGTCGCTCTTCGAGCCGGCCTTGTAGGTGGCGACGTTGCGTCCATTGCGGAACACCGTGCAATGATCGGCGAGTTCGGCGATTTCGTTCATGCGGTGCGAGATGTAGAGCAGCGCCAGCCCTTCCGAGCGCAGCCGCTTCAGCACAGCGAAAATCTTCGAGACGTCCGCAGCCGTCAGCGCCGATGTCGCCTCGTCGAGGATGAGGATACGTGGCTTGCGCGCCAAGGCCTTGGCGATCTCCACCATCTGCCGCCGCGACAGCGGCAGGTCCTTGACCAGCGCCAGCGGATGGATATCGGCGGCGCCCGCCCGCGCCAGCGCGTCCTCGGCTATGCGGCGCTGCGCCTTGCGATCGATCATGCCGAAGCGTTTGGGTGGATCCGAAATGACGATGTTGTCGGCAACGCTGAGTTCGGGGATCAGCGACAATTCCTGGAAGATGCAAACGATGCCGGCCTTGTTCGCCGCACCGGGCGAAGCAAAGGTCACTTCGCGCCCATCCAGCATCATGCGGCCTTCATCAGGCGCCACGACCCCGGCCATGACCTTGATCAGCGTCGACTTGCCGGCCCCGTTTTCACCGAGGATGGCATGGATGCTGCCGGCCTCGACCGTCAGCTCGGCCTTTTCCAGCGCCCGCACGCCGCCATAGCGCTTGGAAATGCCTTCCATGCGAAAGAGTGGAGCCGCACCGTCCATCAACCCTCCCAGGGGCAATCATGGGATTTCAGGGCTGGCGCCGCGGGTTGACCCGCGGCGCCGGCGATAGCAGTGAGCCTACTGGTTTTCCTTGGTCTGCCCCATGATTTCCTGGGCGCTGAAATTGATGCCGCAGGTTGGGAAGGAGTTGCCGACGAAGAAATTGTCGGACTGGTCGGGGAAGAAATCCTGGCCAGCCTTGAAGTTCGGATCCTCCACAATAGCCAGCGGCAGCTTCACCGATTGCGGCACGACATTGCCTTCGAGGGCCGCGATCGCCGTCTTGATTGCCACGGCCACCTGGGCGGGGCCGGTGCCTGCGGAAGAGCACTTCAAGCCGTCGCCGGCATGCGCGGCACAGAACTTGCGAAAGCCGTTCTCCGTCTCGCCGCCGAACGGAACGAATGGGTGCTTGGCATCCATCATCGCCTGCACGATGCCGGTGTCGCCGCCTTGCCCGGTGATGCCGTCGAACGGGCCGTTTGTGGCAATCGCGTCCGCCGTGGCTTTCTGGGCAACGCCGTCGTCCCATTTGCCGACCACCTCGGTGACTTCCCATTTCTTGCCCGAGCCGTCGAGGACCTCGTGGATGCCGGCATGACGGTCCGTGTCGACGGAGGTGCCGGCGACGCCGCGCACTTCGAGTACCTTTCCGCCGTTCGGGACATGCGAGACCAACCACTTGCCCCACAACGCGCCAAGGCCCTTCTGGTCGACATTGACGTTGATGGCATCCTTGGTGTCGAGGATGTTGTCGAAGGCGACCAGCACGACGCCGGCCTCCTTCGCACGCTTGATGACTGGTCCGAATGCGGTCGGGTTCTGCGCGTTGACGACGATGGCGTCAAAGCCGGAATCGATGAAATTGTTGATCGCGGAGATCTGCGCCGGGACGTCCTCGCCGGTCGACACAACTTTGAATTCCTTCAGCTTTTTGGCCACATCCGGCTGTGCCGCATACGCCTTGGCGGTCTGCACCATCTGGATGCGCCAGGTGTTGGCGATGTAGCCGTTGGCCAACGCAATGCGGTATGGTCCGGCCTTCTTGGGAAACTTGAAGAATTGCGTATCGGCTGCCCATGGGGCAAAGCAGTCCGGCTCGGCTGCCGGTCCCTTGACGATTTCCGGGCCTGCGGCCATCGCCGCTGAGCTCAACATGACGAATGCAGTGGCGGCAACGATGCCACCAACGAGTGACTTGATCATCGATATTCCTCCCAGTTGCAGTTCTGACTTGTTTGTTTAGCTGCAGTAGAATGACGTGTTCGCCCCAGCACCTCCCGCCCTGGCCGGCCGCGCACGTCAGGTGGCCAGCACCGACCTCTCCCTCCTCGTTGCTTCCTTAAGCTGCAACGAAAGTATCATATTATCAATAATAAACAAGGAAAATTCTGTCGCTTATGTATAATAAACAGCGATTAGACTTCATGCCGGTTCGAATGGTAGCGCTACCAAGAATGCCTGTAAAGGCTGATTTCAGCAGGGTCTAAACTGCTTCAGCGTGCCGTGCTCTCGCGCCGCTTGAGTTCGAAGCCTAGGTCGACGACACGCTCCTGCGGCCGATCACCGGCGATGGCCGCCAGCGCCATGGCGACAGCGCGCCTGCCGATTTCGTAGCGATGGGTGCGGATGCTGGTGATCGACGGAAATGCCACCTCCATCATGTCGAGATCGTTGAAGCCGACAATCCCGATGGTCTTCGGCACCTCGATCGAAGCGCGATGGCATTCAAACAGCACACCGAGCGCTATGTCGTCATTGTTGCAGAACACGCCGTCGAGCGTCGGCATCTTGGCAAGGGCGTCGCGGAACAATTCACGGCCAAGCGACACGCTGGAAAGCACCGGCGTGGTGGTGACCAGGCGCGGGTCGAACAGCCCGGCCCTCTCCATCGCCGCGTGGTAACCAGCCAGGCGCCGCTGCGAGCGCGGGTCCATGCGCGCGCCGAGGAAACCGATCCGGCGATACCCGGCCTCGATCAGGTGCTCGGTCGCGGTCCTGCCGCCGTCGAGATGCGAGAAGCCGACCATCATGTCCACGGGATCGGGTCCGGTCTCCATCACCTGAACGACCGGGCAACCGGCGTTCTCCAGCAGCTTTCGGGAGGCAGGCGTCTGGTCGATGCCGGCGACGATCAGCGCTGCCGGCCGCTGGGAGCCAAACAGCTGCAGCAGCCGCTCCTCTTCCAGCCCCGAATAATGCGTGTTGCCGAGCTGAATGCGGAAGGGGCTGTCCGACAGGCTGTCATAGATGCCGCGCACCACCTCCGCGAAGACGTTGTTGGTCAGCGAAGGCACCAGCACACCGAACACTTCCGCTCGCGCCGAGGCCAACGCGCGTGCGTTCGGGTCCGGCACATAGCCAAGCTCTTCGACGGCGGCCAGGATCTGGCGGCGCAGTTCCTCGGAAACGCGCTCCGGTTCGCGCAACGCGCGCGAAACGGTGATGGCGCCGACGCCTGCCTTGCGTGCCACATCCGATATGGTCGGGCGGCCACCGCCCCGGCGCGAGCGCGGCTTGATCAAGGCCTTGGCCCATGCGCATGGCCATCGAAGCGCGCCCGCAATGCGATATTTCCAGCTGTCGCCATCTCACCGGCCTGTTGCCGCACCCATCGGCCCCTGGCGTCGCGCAGGGACTGGCTGTTGTCAAGCCGAGCCACTGAGTGGCTGTGCCTGGCCTTCCTCAGGCGGCTAAGGCGGCCCTGTGCCTCGCCTTCCACATGAACAGGCCGATCGCCAGTATGTTCAAGAGGTTCCAGGCGATGCCGTTCAGGAACGCGGCGGCGTAGGAGCCGGTCAGGTCGTAGATCCAGCCCGACATCCAGCCGCCGATCGCCATGCCGAAAATCGTCGCCATCATGACGATGCCGATGCGCTGGCCGGCCTCCTTGGCCGGCAGGTACTCGCGCACGATGATCGCGTAGCAAGGCACGATGCCGCCCTGTGACAGTCCGAAGACCAGCGACACGACATAGAGCGAGGCGAGCCCGTCGAACGGGATATAGAACAGCAATGACAGGCATTGCAGCACCGAGCCGATGAGCAGGGTTTTGACGCCGCCGATGCGGTCGGCGACGAAGCCCGAGGCAAGCCGGCTGACGACGCCCGCCGCCATCATGATCGACAGCATGTCGGCGCCATGCGCCATGCCGTAGCCAAGATCCATGCAATAGGCGACGATGTGAACCTGGGGCATCGACATCGCAACGCAGCAACCCAAGCCGGCGACCACCAGCAGCGCCTGCATGGCCCCCGGCGACATAGGAATCGGCTGCACCGACCGGCTTCCGGGCGAGCCGGCGGCAGCCGCTTCCGGCGCGCCGCGCCGCAGCAACAACACCAGCGGCACCATGGTGACCAGGCAGAAGACGCCGATTGCCGCATAGGTGAAGCGCCAGCCTTCCGCCTTGATCAGCGTCGGCATGATGGTGGGCCAGATCGCTCCGGCGAGGTAATTGCCGGCCGCCGCCGCCGTGACGGCGACGCCGCGGCGACGATTGAACCAGTGCGAGATATCGGCGATCAACGGTCCGAAGATCACCGATGTGCCGAGACCGATCAGCACCCCTTGGGCAAGGGTGAATTGCAGGATCGAGGTCGACAGCGCCGCGAGCAGGAGGCCGGCGGAGAGCGCGATCGAGGAGAACAGCGCCGGAATCCAGTAACCCATGCGGTCGATGGCGCGGCCGACCAGCACATTGCCGGCGGCAAAGCCGACCATGGTCGCGGTGTAGGGCATGGATGCCGCGGCGCGGTCGACGCCGAACTCGGCCTGTACCGCCGGCAGCACCACGACAACGGCCCACATGCCGACCGCGCCGATTGTCGCCAGCAGCATCGAGATGGCCAGCCGCATCCAGGCGTAGGAACTGTCGATACCGGGACTGGGCCGGCTCAAGTCGGTTCGGGTCAAAGGCGTTTCCTGTCGGCGGTCTCGAAAACCGGTCGCCGTTGTCGCCACTATCCGCGCATTCCCCGTCCATAGCAGCGCCACGACAGGCAAATCCGTGGCTCCAGAGCGGAAAGGCAGGTGGGAACCGACATCCATCTGTGGAGTTTCCGATCAGCAACCCCGCCAAGGAGTCCAGCCATGACCGCCACCAAGCAGAAATGGTCGGCCGAGGTAACCGAGCACAGCGATGCGATGGATCTCGAGGAGCATGTCTTCGAATCCGACGACGCCAAGAAGATCGCCGCCTCGCTCAAGCGGTCGGCCGAACACAGCCATCGTCGCAAGGCTGAGCCCTTCCAGTCCGCCATGTCGATGCTGAATTTCTACATCAACAGGGCCGGCAGAAACCTGCCCGCGGCGCGCAAGAAGGTCCTCGAGGACGCCAAGGACGAACTGCGCACCGCATTCGGGCGGCCAAAGGAGGACTAGCCGCCCTCGCCCGCCAATGGCTCCCGACTGGACAGGGCGTCCTATTGCTTGATTTCGGGTTCAACGAGCCTGGCCAGGTTCCGCAGCGATTCCTGCCAGCCGAGATAGCAAGCTTCCGCCGGAATGACATCCGGGATACCGGCCTGGGTGATGTTCACTTCGGTGCCCACGGACACTTTCTTCAACGTCACGGTCACCTCGATCTCGCCGGGCAAGTTGGGATCGTCGAACCTGTCGGTGTAGCGCAGGAGTTCGCCCGCGACGAGCTCGACATACTCACCGCCAAATGAGTGGCTGTCGCCAGTGGTGAAGTTGCGGAACGACATCTTGAACGTGCCGCCGACCTTGCCCTCGAAGTGATGGACCGTGCAGGTGAAGCCGTTCGGCGGAAGCCATTTGGCAAGCGCATCGGCCTCGAGGAACGCACGGTAGACCTTCTCCGGGCTGGTGGTCAGAACGCGGTGCAGACGAACGGTGCTGGGCATGTCGATACTCCTTCGTGGTCTCTGTTCGATACCCCAAGGACGGTTATCACACGGTCGATCCGACACAGGCTTTTGAGTTTTTTGACGGTGGCGGCTCCGAAATTGCTTCGATCCGGCAAGGCGGAAACACCTACGCCCAACGGCGGTCTCGCGGAAACCTATCGCGAACGGATGACGTTGTCGGTATTGGCCAGCAGCTTGCGCACGGCATTGCGCGCCGCATCCGGCCGCTGCAGGCGAATATTCTTTTCGATTGCCTCGTGCATCTTCTGGGCGAGCTGCAAATCGTCGAGTTCGCGGGTCGTGTAGGCAAACAGGTGATCGAAGGCGGATTCGATCAGCACGCCGAGCGGGACCAGCAGGTCATTGCCGGAGGCACGCAGGATTGCGAGGTGGAAGCGGGTGTCGGCGCGGGTCCGTTCCTGCAGACTTTTCGCCTCGCCCATCTCCCGGCAAGCCTGGCTGATCTCGGCCATCTGCTCGTCGGTCCGCCGCATGGCGGCAAAGGCGGTCGCTTCCGGCTCGATGATGTGGCGGAATTCCTGCACCGTCCTCAGGAACACCTCGCGGTCGGGCGACGTCGCATACCAGGCGAGCACATCGCGGTCGAGCAGGTTCCAGCGTTCTTTCGGTTCGACCCAACTGCCGATCTTGGGGCGCGATGCCAGCAGGCTCTTGGCCATCAGCATCTTGATCGCCTCGCGCACCGCCGACCGGCTGACGCTGAAGGTCTCCGACCACTTGGCTTCATTGGGCAGGATGGTGCCGGGCGGATAGTCGCCGCGCACGATCCTGAGCCCGATCTCGCTGGCCAGCGACGTGTGTACGCTGGAGCCGGGAATGCGCGCCGCGTCGGGCCGGCGAACACCGGCCGGGCGTTCGGCGGCTACAGCCTTTTTGGGCGATTTTTCCTTGTTCGGCCTCGCGTCCCGCATGAATTCCAGAAAGGCCGGTTTAGGGAAGCTGTCAAGCGCGGTGCGGCCATTGGGCGGCAAAGCCGGCTTCTATGCACAACCCAGCGCGATTCGACCTCGCTCAGGCGGTCTTGACGTATTTGCGCCAGCTATGCTCCGGCCGGAAGCCGAGCATGTTGCGCGCCTTGCGGTTCGATAGCAGCGTCTCGTATTCGCCGAGTTCGCCCTTGACCGGCACGCCGGGATAGAACCGCTTCAGGAGTTCGGCGGTCGGCAGATCGGACGAGGTGTCGTCATTGGCGGCGTTGAATACCTGGTAGCCCAGCCCATCCTTCTCGATGGCGCGCAGCGTGATCTGGCCAAGGTCGCGCGCGTCGATATAGCTCCAGGCGATACGTTTGCGGAAGCCCGGATCGGCGAACCATTTCGGAAACAGCGAATACTCATGCGGCTCGATGACGTTGCCGATGCGCAAGGCATAGATGTCCGTGCCATTGCGCTGCGCGAAGGCGCGCGCCGTCTTCTCGTTGACGATCTTGGACAGCGCATAGCTGTCCATCGGATCGACGTCATACTCCTCGTCGAGCGGGAAATGCGTGGGGTCGCGCGGCTCGTTGGCGAACACCAGGCCGTAGGTCGTCTCGCTGGAAGCGATGATCACTTTGCGGATGCCGAGCTTCACCGCGGCCTCGATGACGTTGTAGGTGCCCATCGCGTTGATGCGGAACACCTCGTTGTCGGGTGTGATCATGATGCGTGGGATGGCGGCGAAATGCACCACGGCGTCGACGGGCTGCGGCCGCAGCGACGGATCGAATTCGTGCAGCCCCATATAGCTCGACAGCGCATTGAACACCTGGCCGCTGTCGGTGATGTCGGTGATCAGCGTGCGCACCTTGGGATTGTCGAGCGGTTTGGTGTCGATGTTGAGCACCTGGCAGCCCTGCTCCACCAGATATTGCACGACGTGGCGTCCAGCCTTGCCGCTGCCGCCGGTGAACATGATCCGCTTGGTCATTTCTGGTCTCCACGAAAGTCCTGGGATTGACGTCTATTGTCAGACAATATTGCTTTCTGCAACCGTCTATGGCTAAAACAGCGGCAACATTATCGATAATCACAGGACAGGACAGACAGCATGAACACCACCGCCACCAGCGAGACAATCGGCTTTGTCGGCCTTGGCCTGATGGGTCACGGCATCGCCAAGAACATCATCGACAAGGGCTATTCCCTGACCTTTCTCGGCCGCAAGAACCGCAAGCCGGCGGAGGATCTTCTCGGCCGGGGCGCTCGTGAGGCATCGACCTCCCGAGACGTGGCGGCCGCATCCGATATCGTCTTCATCTGCGTCACCGGCTCGCGCGAGGTGGAGGCCATCATTCGCGGTCCCGGCGGCCTCAAGGAGGGTTTGAAGAAGGGGTCGGTCGTCGTCGACTGCTCGACCTCGGATCCGGTTTCGACGGTGGCGCTCGCGGCCGAACTCAAGGCGCTCGGCGTCGACTATGTCGACGCGCCGCTAAGCCGCACGCCGAAGGAAGCGTGGGAAGGCACGCTCGACGCCATGGTCGGCGCGCCCGACGCCGTCTTCGCCAGGGTCAAGCCGGTGATCGACACCTGGGCCGGCCGCATCGTCCATATCGGCGACACCGGCGACGGCCATCGCATGAAGCTGCTCAACAATTTCATATCGCTCGGTTACGCCGCCATCTATTCCGAGGCATTGGCGCTGGCCGAGAAGGTCGGCATCTCGCCGCCGCGTTTCGACAGCGTCATCCGCAACGGCCGCATGGATTGCGGCTTCTACCAGACCTTCATGCGCTGGACGCTGGAAGGCGACCGCGACGCCCACAAATTCACCATCGCCAATGCCTTCAAGGACCTGACCTATCTGGAATCGATGGCGGGCGCGGCGGGCATCGCCAACCCGCTCGGCAACGCCACCAAGAATTCCTTCGCCGGCGCCCATGCCACCGGGCCGGCCGAGCAGTTCGTGCCGATGCTGGCGACCCATATCGCCAAGGTGAATGGTATCGACCTGATGCCGATGAAGGATGGCAAGAAGCAGACGATCTGAGGCCCCGGACGGCTGGCCTTACCGCCGGCCCCTTCCGATCCCCTCATCGGTGTCGGCGAGCAGCTTGTGCACGGCGTTGCGGGCGGCTGCCGGCCGCTGCAGGCGGATGCTCTTCTCGATCGCCTCGTGCAGATTCTGCGCCCGCCGCTGATCGCCGACCTGGCGCGTGGTGAAAGCGAAGAGATGGTCGAGCGCCGATTCGATCAGCACGCCGAGCGGCACCAGCAGGTCGTTGCCCGACGCCCGCAGGATGGCGAGGTGGAAGCGCGTATCGGCACGGATGCGCTCGGCCAGGTTGGCCGCCTCCCCCATCTCGCGGCACGCCAGGCTGATCTCGGCCATCTCCTCGTCGCTGCGCCGCATCGCGGCAAAGGCGGAGGCCTCCGGTTCGATGATGTGACGGAACTCCTGCACGGTGCGCAGGAACGCCTCGCGATCCGGTGCGGTCGCGTACCACGCCAGCACGTCGCGGTCGAGCAGGTTCCAGCGCTCCTTCGGCTCGACCCAGCTGCCGATCTTGGGACGCGATGCCAGAAGGCTCTTGGCCATCAGCATCTTGATCGCCTCGCGCACCGCCGAACGGCTGACATTGAAGGTTTCGGCCCATTTGGCCTCATTGGGCAGGATGCTGCCGGGCGGATAGTCGCCGCGCACGATCCTGAGCCCGATCTCGCTGGCGAGCGATGCATGAACGCTGGACCCGGGAAAGTGCGCCGCATCCGCCCTGCGGACGACCGCCGTATCGCGGTTGGCTTGCGCCTTCGCCCGACCAGCCTGTTTCTTTGCCTTTTCGTCCGGCATCCACGTTCCAATAGGTCGGCCGTCTGTCGCCCGGATTGATCCGGAGCCGCGCGGCGCGCCGATCCCGTTGCCGAAAAACCAAACCATGGGCGCGACAAAGCCGGAGCCGCTGGCCCCTGAAGCGTCTGCCCCAATCATCCGACGAGGTGGAGGGGCGCCCGCTTGGCGGGCGCCCCTGATCGAAAACCCTACTTCTGGATGCAGGTGTCGACCGTGTCCTTGGTGCATTCGTCGAGACCGGTGAACACCGGATCGTCAACCTTCTTGCCCGTGACCAGGTCGATCATCACCGATGGCGCCTTGTAGCCCATTTCGAAGGGCCGCTGGCCGACCAGCGCGGTGACAAGGCCGTCCCTGGCGATCGCCACCTCGTCGCCGATCGTGTCGGCGGCGCCGATGACGAAGTCGTTCTTGGCCAGCCGGTCCTTCAGCGGTCCGACCAGGTCGCGATAGGGCTGCGGCGCGCCGAACAGCGGCCAGCCGCCCATGATGCCGAACGCGTCGAGCTTGGGATTGGCGGCGAGGATGTCGGTCATCGCCTGAACGCCCTTGGCGCCGTCGTCATTGGTGAACACCGGGCAGCCGGCGACTTCCGTCCAGCCGCCTTCGCCGGCAAGGGCCGCGAGGCCCTCCTTGCCCGTCAGCGCGTCGCGCATGCCTTGCGCGCGGCGCAGGATGTTGTCGGCCGCCGGATTGCCCTCGATGGTGCAGATCGTGCCGCCGTTCGGCTTGGCCTTCTTGATGTACTCGCCGATCTTCTTGCCCATCAGATAGTTGTCGGTGCCGAGATAGGTCTTGCGCAGCGCCGCGTCTTCCTTGGCGAGGTCGGCGTCGACGGTCATGATCGGGATCGACGGATTGGCGCTCTTGATCGTCTGCGCGATCAGCGGCGCGTTAGACGGCGAGATCGCCATCGCCACCGTGTCGGCCTTGCTCAGCATATCCTGCACGATCTGCGCCTCGCCGGCCTCGTCGGAAGTCGATGCCGGGCCGGTGTAGAAGCATTCATATTCCGAGCTGGCGTTTTCCTTGTTCCACTTCTCGCAGCCCTGGTGGATGGCTTCGAAGAACGGATTGTCGAGACCTTTCACCACGATGACGAGCTGCTTCTTGGCCAAAGCCGGCCCGGCGCCCAGCGCCATGGCGGCGACGGCGGCGAGCAATACTGTTTTCCTCATGTCAGTCCTCCCTTGGAAACAGACGGACACGGCGTGCCCGCCACACAAACCAGCCAGGATGCGAGATGACTGAGACGCGTGCGCTCATTCAATCCGGCCAGGCCGATAAGCATTTTCAGATGCGACCAGTTCAGCGATGACGCCGCACGATCGCCAAAACCTTCCGAACGGTGGCGCCGCCGATGGCGTCGTCAAGGCCGGCATGTCTTCCTCCGACGCTCAACTAATAACGGCTTGCCGCCAACGTCAATTGCTATTTGTCCTACAAAACTGATTTTTCAAAAACGGCACGGCACTATTCGTCTGACAATTGCCCGTCGACAATTGACGCCCGCGACGCCATTCGCGTAAATGACGGCATCGCTGCCCCGGGAGGAGTTGGGGAAGGCGAATGGAAGCCGTCGCCTGTCCGCAGGCGGATGGGCCAGGCATGGGAGGCAAAGACTGGTGGCGGTTCTCGAACTCACCAACATCTCGAAGCATTTCGGCGCCATCCAGGCGGTCAATGACGTGTCGCTGTCGATCGAGCCCGGACAGGTTGTCGGCCTGATGGGCGACAATGGCGCCGGCAAATCGACGCTGGTCAAGATGATAGCCGGCAATTTCCGGCCGAGCCATGGCACGATGCGGATGGATGACAGGGAGCTGATCCTGCACAAGCCGGTCGAGGCGCGCCAGCACGGCATCGAGATCGTCCACCAGGACCTGGCGCTCTGCAACAATCTGACGGCGGCGGCCAATGTCTATCTCGGCCGCGAATTGCGCCGCGGCGTCGGCCCGTTCCGCATCCTCGACTACGCCGCCATGTACAAGCGCGCAGGCCAGATCTTCGCCGAACTGAAATCCGAGACCCGCCCGCGCGACCTCGTCAAGCAGATGTCGGGCGGCCAGCGCCAGGCGGTGGCGATCGCCCGCACCATGCTGTCTCAGGCCAAGATCGTGCTGATGGACGAGCCGACGGCGGCGATCTCGGTGCGGCAGGTCGCCGAAGTGCTGAACCTCATCCGTCATCTGCGCGACCAGGGCATCGCTGTCGTGCTGATCAGCCACCGCATGCCCGACGTCTTCGACGTCGCCGACCGCGTCATCGTCATGCGGCGCGGCCGGAAGGTCGCCGACAAGGCGATCGCGTCGAGTTCTCCCGAAGAGGTCACCGGGCTGATCACCGGCGCCATCGAGCAGGTGGCATGAGAATGGCGAACCCGGATTTCACCGCGCATCGGCAGCGCAGGAAAGGTCGATAATGGCAGTCACCCTTGACCAGACGATCGCGCAGAAGCAGCACACCTTGCTGTCGCGCCTGTTCTCCAGCCAGACTTTCTGGGTGGTGATCGCCGTCATCCTGGCCTGTATTTTCCTGTCCTTCGCCACCGATGCCTTCGCCACATCGAAGAACCTCTACAACATCACCCGCAACATCACCTTCGTCGCCATCGTCGCGCTCGGCATGACCTTCGTCATCATCACCGGCGGCATCGACCTGTCTGTCGGTTCGGTGCTGTGCCTATGCTCGATGGTGCTGGCGGTCACCATGCATGCCGGTTATTCGATAGAGATCGGCATTCTGGCCACTATCGCCACCGCGCTCGTCATCGGCGCCTTCAATGGCATTTTTATCGCCTACCTGGGCTTTCCGCCCTTCGTGGTGACGCTCGGCATGCTGTCGATCGCCCGTAGCCTTGCCATGGTCGCCTCAAACAACACCGTCGTCTTCCAGTTCGGGCCGGACCACAACAAGCTGCTGGCGCTCGGCGGCGGCGCCTGGGTGTTCGGCATCGCCAATCCGGTGCTCTACATGATCATCCTGGCGCTGATCACCGGCTTCATCCTGCGCTGGACGAAGTTCGGCCGCCATATCTTCGCCATTGGCGGCAACGAGCACGCGGCGACGCTGACCGGCGTACCGGTCAAGCAGATCAAGGTCGCCGTCTACATGATCTCGGCGCTGTCAGCCGGCATTGCCGGCATCATCGAGACCGGGTGGCTCGGCGCCGTCACCACCAATCTCGGCAACGGCATGGAACTGCAAGTGATCGCCGCCACCGTCATCGGCGGCGCCAATCTGGCCGGCGGCGTCGGCACCGCCTTTGGCGCCATTGTCGGTGCTGCCCTCATCGAGGTGATCCGAAACAGCCTTGGCCTGCTTGGCATCAACGCCTTCTGGCAAGGCACCTTCATCGGCGGCGCCATCCTGCTGGCGGTTCTGTTCGACCGCATCCGCAATTTCAGGCGCAGTGATTAGCGTTCGAGCGCCTCTCCCTTCTCCCGCTGGGGGAGAAGGGAAGTCCGCGCCGCGCTATTCGTTCTGATTGCTATCGTTCAGTCTGAAAATCGGCTGAAGCCGACCGCCATTGGTTCCGGCCAACAACCGATGCCTTGACGGATACCGAAAACCGGCCGCACAATCCCCCTGCAGGCGAAGGGAGGCCAGTCGCCTGCGGGAGGATATACCCATGACGGAAGCGATCAGGCTCTACTGGGGCCGGTTCGGACATGTTTCTGTCCTGAATGTCGCGAGCGACTTCGTCACCCATGCCCATGTCGAGGCGCATCTGATCATCTGGCTCGAAGGCACCGCCGGCGAGATGACCATCGGCCGTGAGACGGTCCGCCTCGGCCCGGGTACCGCCGCCGGCATCAACTCGCTCCAGCCGCATAGCCACGTCCTGTCCCAGGACGGACGGCCGGGCCTGTTCCTGGCCTTCTACATCGACCCGGACTGGGCGCGCCGGCGCCGCGACCTGCCGTCCAGCGCGCCGCTGTTCTCACAGGCGGCGATCGCGCTCGAGCCGTGGCTGCACCAGGCCGCCGCCAGCCTGCTCGATCATCTCACCGACAATGAAAGCGTCGACGACGTCGCCAACTACGAGATCGAGCGGTTCATCGACTCGGTGCTCGATGCCGCCGACGCCTCGGCGCCGCAGGAAGCGCGCGGCCGTATCAACACCGTGCAGGATTTCCGCGTCCGCAAGGCGATCCAGCTGATGAAGGCCAATGTCTGCGAGCGCATCTCCTTCGACGATGTAGCCCGCAGCGTCGGCCTGTCGCGGCCGCATTTCTTCGCCTTGTTCAAGGAACAGACCAATCTGACGCCAAACGTCTACTGGAACACGCTGCGCATGGAGGAAGCGGTGCGGCAGCTGCAATGGTCGCAGGAGCCGCTGATCTCGGTCGCCTGCAATCTCGGCTTCACCACGCAGGGCAATTTCTCGCGCTTCTTCCGCGACCATGTCGGCGTGCCGCCGACGCTCTACCGCGAGGCCGCGCGGGCCACGGCCTGAGTCGGCGCCATCTGTTTTTCAGACTGGTTGATACGCGCTCAAGACGCATTGATAAGCGCTGCCCGCTCCAGCGCCCTACCCTTGCCGCAACGAACTCCGCAAGGGAACACCATATGCCCAAAGTCACCATCTCCAGCGTCATCGACGCGCCGGTCGAAAAGGTCTGGGCGCGCATACGCGACTTCAACGGGCTGCCGGGCTGGCACCCGCGCATGGTCGAGAGCCATATCGAGGACGGCAAGGATGCGACCACGATCGGCTGCGTACGCAACTTCCAGCTCGCCAGCGGTGCCCGCCTGCGCGAAAAACTGCTCGACTTTTCCGATGACGATTTCCTCGTCAGCTATTCCATCCTGGAGACGCCGCAGCCGCTCACCAACCACAAGGCGACGCTGCAGCTCAGGCGCGTCACCGACGGCGACCGCACTTATGCCGAATGGACCGCCAGCTTCGACGCGGCCCCCGAGGATGCGGACAAGCTGGCCGAGGGCATGGGCGCCAATGTCTTCCAGGGCGGCTTCAATGCCCTTAAGACCCATTTCGCCGGCCAGAGCTGAAGGAGCGGGCCATGGCACTGGCGCTGCAGACTTTTACAACGGTAAAGGACGCCAATGCTGCGCTGACGGCGGCTGGCAGCCGCTATCTCGGCGGCGGGACGCTTGTAGTTCGAGCCGCCAATGAAGGCGATATCTCCGTCGCCACTCTTGTCCGCGCCACCGACCCAGCCCTGTCCACCATCGCCCTGTCCGGCGGCAAGGTCCGCATCGGCGCCTCGGCGACCATGGCGGAGATCGCCCGCCATCCGGATCTCGGTACCCTTGCCGAGGCCGCGCGCGCCGTTGGCGGTCCGGCGATCCGCAACATGGCGACCGTCGGCGGCAATCTGTTCGCGCCGTCGCCCTATGGTGATTTTGCGGTAGCCCTGCTGGCGCTCGACGCAACGGTCGGCACCGATGACGGCGACACGCCCATCGAAACCTTCCTGGCCGGGCGGGACAACAGCCGCGCCATCGTCACGTCGGTCAGTTTCATGCTTCCGAGGGCCGGCAGTTTCCGCTTCCTCAAAGTGTCTCGGGTCAAGCCCAAGGGGGTCTCGGTGCTGAGCATTGCGATCGTTCTGGAACAGGCTGGAAACGGGACCGTCTCCTCGGCGCGGATCGCGCTCGGCTGCATGGCCGATCGGCCGGTGCGCGCCAGGGCGGCGGAAAACGCACTGCTGGGAAAAACGCTTGATCAAGACGGCATCGCGGCAGCGCTGGCCGCCGCCACCGAAGGCGCCGCGCCGATCACCGATCCCATCGCCAGCGCCTGGTACCGCGCCGAAGTGCTGCCGGTCCATCTCGGCCGGCTGCTGCTCGGCTGATGCCTGTCGCCCAAAAGTGTGAAGCGGTTCTGGGAGAACGACAAGCACAAAAATGAACACGTCGGGGGGCGCGCGCTTGCCCTGCGGGGCAGGCGCGCAAGGAGGAAGAATGGCAAAGGTCCCGGTTCAATTCACGCTCAATGGCTCTGAAAAGGCCGAATTCGTCGACAGCGGCACGACGCTGCTCAATGCGTTGCGCGACAAGATCGGCGACACCTCGCCAAAGGGCGGCTGCCACCAGGGCACGTGCGGCGCCTGCTCCGTCATCGTCGACGGCGAGTTGAGGCTCTCCTGCCTGACGCTGGCCGAAACCTGCAACGGCGCAACGATCACCACCACATCGGGCCTTGCCGAAGGCGGCGTGTTGCACCCGCTGCAGCGCGCCTTCCTCGACACTTTCGCCAGCCAATGCGGCTTCTGCACGCCGGGCATGATCATGGCCGCCAAGGTGCTGCTCGACCACACGCCCAACCCCAGCCGCGACGAGGTCGTCGAAGCGCTGTCCGGGAACATCTGCCGTTGCACCGGTTACGAGCCGATCATCCAGGCGGTGCTCACCGCCGCCCGCTCCAACTCGCAGAACGCGGCCTGAAGGACCAAAAGAATGGAACTGCGCAAGAGCTACTTCGCCGATGTCCGCAAGGACGATCTGCACGAGATCGGCCAGGCCCGGCCACGCTCGGATTCGCCCGGCCATGTCACCGGCAAGACCACCTTTTTCGCCGACCGTAACTTCCCCGGCATGCTGCATCTGAAGATGGTGCGCAGCCCGCACCACCATGCCCGCATCCGCTCGATCGACACCTCCGAGGCCGAAAAGCATCCGGGCGTCGTCAAGGTGCTGACGGCCAAGGACGTGCCGCACAATGTCTACACCATCCTGATCCTCATCCAGATCGGTCCCGAGGATGAGACGGTCCTGGCCGACGGCAAGGTGCGCTGGAAGGGCGAGGCCGTGGTGGCGGTGCTGGCCGAAACCGAGCGGGCCGCCCAGGAAGCCGCCGCCAAGGTCAAGGTCGACTACGAAGTGCTGCCGGCGGTCTTCGACATGGAGGAAGCACTGAAGCCCGGCGCGCCCATCGTCAACGAATATCACGGCCAGAATTATTACCTCTATGACAGCGGCGAGTGCCGCAAGGTGCGCTTCGGCGATGTCGAGGCGGGGTTTGCCGGGGCCGATCACGTGCTGGAGCAAAGCTATCAATCCTCGCCCATCGAGCACGCGCCGACCGAGACCACCGGCTGCGTCGTGGCGCCCGAAGGCAATGATCGCTTCACCTGCTACACCAACACCCAGGCGATGTTCTTCACCCTCGACAACACTTCGATCATCCTGCAGATGCCGGGCTCGAAGCTGCATTTCGTCGGCGGCACCGTCGGCGGCGGCTTTGGCGGCAAGGTCGATGTCATCGTCGAGCCGATCGCCATCCTCGGCGCAAAAGCAACCGGGCGACCGGTCTGTTTTATCTACAGCCGGGAGGAGGAGATGCAGATCTCCTCGCCGCGCGCGGCCGAGAAAGTCGTCATCAAGGACGGCGTCATGAAGGACGGCCGCATCGTAGCGCGCAAAGTCACAGGCTACACCGATGCCGGCGCCTACTCTCGCCACTCGCCCTATGGCGCGCAGAAGGGCGCCGGGCACTATCCCGGCCCCTACACCATCCCCAATGTCTGGATCGACACCTACTGCGTCTACACCAACCGCACACCGTCGTCGGCCATGCGCGGCTTCGGCGTCACCATCGGCGACTTCGCGCTGGAGGTGCAGATGGACAAGCTGGCCCGGCTGATCGGCATGGATCCGCTCGAATTCCGCTTCATCAACGCCTATCGCGACGGCGACATGAAAGCGCATCGCCAGCCGACCGAGGGCGCGGCACTGATCGAGTGCATGCAGGAAGCAGCGCGCGCCGCCAACTGGCCGGTGGCGGAGAAATACATGGCGATGTCCTCCTACAAGAAGGGAGCCTGAGATGGCGATCCGGCGTGGACGCGGCATCGCCGCGATCAACTACCCCACGGGCATGAATCTCGGCGGCGATCCGACCCAGGCGCTGGTGCATTCGACCCCGACCGGCAATTTCATGGTGACGCTTTCCAGTGTCGATCTCGGCCAGGGCATGAAGCAGATCATGGCGCAGATCTGCGCCGAGACAATCGGCGTGCCGACCGACCGCGTCGTCGTCGACACCGCCGACACCGACACCGGCCCGCACTGCATGGGCACCTTCGCCTCGCGCGGCACCCACCGCGCTGGCAATGCCGTGATCCAGGCCGCCAAGGAGGCCCGTCAGGTGATGCTGGAAGTGGCCGCTGAAGAGCTGGAGGTGAATGCCTCGGACCTCGAAACCGACGGCCAGGGCAACATATTGGTCAAGGGCGCGCCGCAAAAGTCGATCTCGATCTTCGACGTCGCGCTGTCGGCGCATTTCAAACGCGGCCGCTCGATCTCCGGCCGCGGCATGTTTTTGATCCCCCGCTCCTATCCGGAGAAAGAAACCGGCGCGATGAAGCCGTCGACCTGCTACGCGCACGCCTGCACGGTCGCTGAAGTCGAGGTCGACGATGAGACCGGCGAAGTGACCGTGCTCACCGTGAAGAACGTCTTCGAGATCGGCCGCGCGCTGAACCCGAAAATGGTCGAGCAGCAGCTGGTCGGCGGCTCCTGGATGGGCATCAGCCACGCACTCTACGAGACGACCGAGCCCTATTATCCCAACCGCGACCATGGCGGCACCGATTTCAACCAGTATTTGATGCCCGGTCCCGGCGACCTCGCCGAGACCGAAATCATCGTTCTGGAGCGTCCGTCCGGCGACGGACCATATGGCGCCAAGGGGCCGGGCGAAATGTGCGCCAACCCGCAAATACCGGCGGTCGCCAATGCCGTCTTCGACGCCGTCGGCGTGCGCATCGACACGCTGCCGATCACGCCGGAACGCATTTTGCGGGCGCTCAAGGCGCAGGCGAACTGAGTGCCGAAAATGCCCGAGGTGAACACTGAGACTGTCGCGACCTCGCCGGAGGCGGTGGCACAGCACCTCGCCGCCTCGCGCTATCTGGCCGACGAAAGCCTCGCCACCGCCATCTTTCTTGCTATCCGGCTCGGCAAGCCGCTGCTGCTCGAAGGCGCGCCGGGCGTCGGCAAGACGGAAGCGGCCAAGGCGATCGCCGCGCTGCTCGGGCGCGATCTGGTGCGGCTGCAATGCTACGAAGGCATCGACGCCGCGCACGCGCTCTACGAATGGAATTATCAGCGCCAGTTGCTCGCCATCCGTCATGCCGGCGAGCACGAGATCGACATCTATGACGACCGTTTCCTCATCGCCCGTCCCCTGTTGCAAGTGCTGAAGGCGCCGCAGCAGCGCGTGTTGCTGGTCGATGAGATCGACCGCTCGGACCATGAATTCGAAGCGCTGCTGCTGGAATTCCTCTCCGACTTCCAGATCAGCATTCCCGAGCGCGGCACCATCCGTGCCGAGGCACAGCCGATCGTCGTGCTGACCTCGAACCGCACCCGCGAACTCGCCGAAGCGCTGCGCCGCCGCTGCGTCTATCACTGGATCGGCTATCCCGACGCCGAACGCGAGGCCGCCATCATCATGCTGCGCGCCGGCGATGTGGCGCAGGCCACTGCTCGCGCCGTGGCGGCGGCTGTACAGACCATCCGAGCACGCCCACTCGCCAAGCCGCCCGGCATCGCCGAGGCGGTCGAATGGGCCAATGCCGCGACCATTCTTGAAAAAGGCGGTAGCCCCTGGCCGGAAGCCTTCCGCCGCGCCATCGGCGTGCTGATCAAGGACGAGGAAGACCTGTCCTACATTGCTCCGGAGCTCGGCCGCATCGTCAAGGAGGCGCTGGCGTGATGCGGGGAGTCAACAAGCCTCTGTCTCTAACGTCGGCGGGACAGCGCCCCCCTCTGTCCGGCAGGACAGAGGGGGACGCGAAGGAACGCAACGGTCGGAATATTTCTGCCATGCCGCGCGACCGTAGCCTACCTCCGGCCGCCGCTCCCTTCCTCGGCTTCGCCCGGCTGCTGCGCCAGCACGGTTTCGCCATTGCCCCCGAACAAGCCTCCGGCTTCATGCAGGCGATAACCTTGCTTGGCCCCCGCTCGATGGCCGATATCCGCGCGGCGGCCCTTGCCACGCTGGCGCCGCCGCCGGATCGCCGCGACGAATTTGAGGCTCACTTCCAACGCTATTTTTACGGCAACACATCAGCCGTGGTCGAAGGCGACGCCGACGACGAGACCCGCATCAAGGATGATGGCGGCGCCGACGCCGAACGGATCGAGGCCGAGCAGCAACAGGAAGGCGGAGAGTTTTCCTCAGCGCTGGAGCAGTTGAGCACCCGCGACTTCCAGCGCGACGACGACAGGCTGACCGCCTTTCACCGCCAACTGTCATCCGCGCTCCCCGCGCGCCGCTCGTTCCGCACGGTGCGCACCCATTCACGCGGCAAGCTCGACCTGCGCCGCTCGCTCAGGGAAATCGTCAGCGCCGATGGCGATGTCCCCTCGCCGCTGCTGCGCCGCCGCCAGACCGTGCCGCGCAAGCTGCTGATCCTCATCGACGTTTCAGGCTCGATGAAGTTGCACACAGCGGACTATCTCAAGCTGGCGCATGCCGCCGTTCAGGGTGCTGACCGGGCAGAAATATTCACCTTCGGCACGCGTCTGACCCGCATCACCACGGCGTTGCGCGTCCGCGACCGGGACCAGGCGCTGGCGCGCGCGGCCGCCCAGGTCGACGACTGGGACGGAGGCACCCGCATGGGGCCGACGCTGCTTGCCTTCCTCTCCGTGCCGCGTTTCTCCTCCTTTGCGCGCGGTGCAGCCGTCGTCATCCTGTCCGACGCGCTGGAGCGCGGCGATCATGCCGAACTGGAAACGGCCATCCGCCGGCTGAGCGCCCGCGCCTTCCGGTTGTCGCTGGCGACCCCTTTGGCCGGCGACCCTCGCTTCCGGCCGGAGACCGCCGCGCTCGGCGCCATCCTGCCAGTGCTTGACGATCTGGTCGACGGCTCGTCACTTGCCGGTCTGACCGATTTCATCCTGTCGCTTGCCCGCCCCGCGCCCGTGGCGGCGGCAATCTGGAAGAGGGTATCGTGATGCAGAAAGCCATCGACGCGCATTTCCACATCTGGCGCCAGCAGGACCAGCCCTGGCTGGTCGGGCCGATGGTGCCGCGCATCTTCGGCCCTTACGAGCCGATCCGCCGCGATTATCCGATCGGGGAGTTTCTTGCCGACCAGCAGGGTTCCGGCGTAGAAAAAGCGGTCTATGTCCAGACCAACTGGGCCAAGGAGGATTTCGAAAAGGAAGTCGCCTTCCTGCAGAAAACGGCTGACGAGACCGGCTGGCCGCACGCTATCGTCGGCTATGCCGACATGACGGTCGACGATGTCAGGCCGCAGATCGACCGCTTGAAAAAATATCCGCTGCTGCGCGGCGTGCGCATGCAGCTGCACTGGCACGAGACGCCGGCCTTCCGCTTCGCTGCCTCGGCCGACCAGGTGATCGACCCGAGAGTGCGCGCCAATGTCGCGCGGCTGAAAGATTACGACCTGTCCTTCGACCTGCAGCTCTTCCCCGCCCAGATGAAGGACGGACTGGCGCTGGTCGGCGAGAATCCGCAAACCAAATTCATCCTCACCCATGCCGGCATGCTGACCGGCATGGACACGGAAACCACCGAGGCCTGGAAGGCCGGCCTGCGCACGCTGTCGGCTGCGCCCAATTTCTATGCCAAGCTCTCCGGTCTCGGCACTTTCGTCCACCGCAACGACCCGGCTCTCATCGCCTATATCGTCGACAACGCGATCGACATTCTCGGAACCGATCACCTGATGTTCGGCTCGAACTTCCCGATCGAAAAGCTGTGGACCAGCCACGCCGAACTGATCAAGGCGCACCGCGATGCGGTGGCGAAGCACGGTCCGGCCGCCGAGGCGGATATCTTCTGGAATACGGCGGAGCGGGTGTATCGGCCGGCTTAACGCAGCGGTCTTCCTTCCCCCCTTGTGGGAGAAGGAAAGAGCCGCCGTGCTTCCTTATTGCGTGGGCAGCATGCCTTCGACGTCGCTTGCAGCGTCGCCGAGCGCCTCCTTGGGCGTTGCCGACTGGTCGACGATCCGCGACAGATTGTCGACGATGGTCTGTGTCACCTTCACACCGTTGGTGCCGGGGAAAGCATACCACGGAACCATCAGCGGCATTTGGCTCAGACCAGCCTGGAACAGCGGGTTCTTCTTGTAGAAATCGCCGAGATATTCCGGCGATTTCGCCGCCAGTTCGTTGTTGGGGACATAGCCCGTGCCGGGCACGACGACCGACGCGCCATAAGGACCAGCGGCGAACTTCGCGAACTTCCAGGCGGCGTCCTGCTTGGCCGCGTCCTTGGTCAGGATGACCGCGGCGTTGCCGCCGGTCGGCAGATGGCCGTTGATCGGATCGATCAGCGGGATCTTGGCCGTGCGCAGCGTGAACTTGTCGCCGACATTCTTGATCGTGTTGACCAGGGCGCCGGTGGTCTGGAATTCGAAGCCGACCTTGCCGGCCGCGAACGCTTGCTCGCCAGCCGGCTTGGTGAAGACCGGCATGCCGCCCTCCTTCACCATCCGCTCCAGGATCTCGACGGCCTTCTCGCCTTCCGGCCCATTGAAGGCGACCTTGCTTTCGTCCTCGTTCAGCATCTTGCCGCCGGCGCCGAACAGCAGCGCCGAGAACATCCAGTCGTCACCCTGCCAGCGGAAGTCGATGCCGTCGACGCCTTTGCCGAGCGCCTTGATCTTGCCGCCGAGCGCGATGACCTCGTCCCAGGTCTTGGGCGGGTTGTCCGGATCGCCGCCGGCGGCCTTCACCAGGTCGGCATTGTAATACATGATCGGGTTCGAGGTGGCGAAGGCGAGGCCGATCTGCTTGCCGTTGACTTGCGCCAGCTTCAGGATCGTGTCGGAAAAGCCGAGCTCCGCCATGTTGCCTTCCTTCTTGACCAGCGGGCCAAGATCGACGGCAACGTCGCGCTCGTTGAGCATGCGCAGGCGATTGAGGCCGATGAAGGTGATGTCGGGCATCTCGTCGGTGCCGGCCTGGCGAAGGATGGTCTGGATGCCTTCCTCATAGGTGGCGGACGGGCTGGCGAACTGGATCTTGATATCGGGATTTTCTTCCATGAACTTCTTCGAGATCGTGTCCATCACGTTCTTGAAGAAGCCGGGCATCGGATAATGAACCGTCAGCGTCGTGTCGGCATAGGCCGGAAGGGCGAAGGTCAGCGAGACCGCCGCCGCTGCAAGAATCCTGGGAAGTTGCTTCATGTGCTCGTGCTCCTGGTTCGACCCGGTCAGCCTTTGAGACCGGTCATGGTGATGCCTTCGACGAAGCGCTTCTGTGCGAACAGGAAAGCGACGACGAGTGGGAGGGTGATGATCAGCGTTGCGGCCATCAGTGCGCCGTAGTCGTCGCCGGCCTCCGCGGCGCGGAAATACATCAGGCCGAGCGGCGGCGTGGCGTAGGCCTGCTTGCTGACGACGATCAGCGGCCAGTAGAGATCGTTCCAGTGCGCGACCACCGAGAAGATCGCGAAGGCGGTGACGGCCGGCCAGGCGTTGGGGACGATGACGCGCGCGACGATGCCGAGTTCTGACATGCCGTCGAGCCGCGCCGCGTGGATGAGATCGTCGGGCATGGCGCGGAAGAACTGCAGGAACATGAAGATCGCGAACACCGAAATGGTGAAAGGCGCCACCAGCGAGGTATAGCTGTTCAACAGCGACATCCTGTCGAAGGCTACATAGAGCGGCAGCGCCGTGGCGTGGATCGGCACCAGCAGGCCGAGCATGACCAGCACCATCATAAATCGCGCCGCGCGGAATTTCAGTTTGGCCATGGCGTAGGCGCAGGGGATGGCGACCAGCACCTGAAAGAAGAAGATCAGGCCGCACACGATGACGCCGTTCCACAGCAGCGTTGCCATCGGCACCTTGGCAAACGCCTTGGCGAAATTCTCGGCGAAGTAGAAATGCTCGGGGATGAGCGACAGCGACGAGGTGAAGATGTCGCTCTGCGTCTTGCCCGCCGTCGAGATCATGAAGATATAGGGGGCAAGGATCATCAGCGCGCCGAGCGAAAGCAGCGCGAAGCGGATGAGGCGGCCGGCCGGGATGCTGGTCATGTGTAGTGCACCCGTCGGTCGAGCACGCGGTACTGGAGAAGCATCAGCACGACCAGGATCGCCAGGAAGACGACCGTCATCGCCGAGGCATAGCCGACGCGCAGATAGACGAAGCCTTCCTGGTAGATGGTGAACAGCAGCACTTCGGACGCCTTGTTGGGACCGCCATCGGTCAGCATCTTCACGGTCTCGAAAACCTTCACCGCATTGGTGATGCTGATGGTGACGACGAACAGCGTCGTCGGTCCGAGCATCGGCCAGGTGACCAGGAAGAACCGATCGAGCGCCGATTTCGCGCCATCGACGTGGGCGGCGGCGTAGAGCTCGCGCGGGATAGCCGTCAGGCCCGCCAGGAACAGCACCATGTTGAAGCCCACCGACTGCCAGATGCCGATGATCGACAGGCTGTAGAGCACGGTGTTCGAGGCACCGAGCCAGTTCGGACCGGGAATGCCGGCGAGCGAAAGCAGCGCGTTGAGCGGCCCGATCGTCGGATGGAAGAGGTATTGCCAGACGGTCGCCATGGCGACGATCAGCGACGCCACCGGCAGGAAATAGACGGTGCGGAAGAAGCCGCGCGCACGCGGTTCGCCTTCGATCAGCAAGGCGACGCCGAGGCCGAGCATGATCGAGACCGGCGCCACGATCGCCGTATAGACCGATGTGTTCCACAATGATTTGCGGAAGGTTCGATCGGTGATCAGATGCGCGTAGTTCTCGAAGCCGACCAGGCGAAATTTGCCGTAGCCGAGTTCGAAATCGGTGAAGCCGAGGAAGATGACGGCAACCACCGGCAGCAGCACGAACAGCAGCAACAGCACGATCGCCGGAGCTGCCAGCAGCCAGGCGGTGCGGTCATCGCTGCGCCGATGAAGTGCCGCTGCATCCGAAGCGCGGCCCGCCAGCGCGACGCTAGACATAGGCCGGCTCCTGGCGTGCGGGCGCGGCGCTTGCCGTACGCAGCCGCCGTCCCTCCGGCCCGAAGACCATGGCCTGTTCGGGGGACAGAAGGATACCCACCGGCATTCCCGAAATCAGTTCCCTCGCCTCATGCGGCGCAAGCTTGGCGATGACGACGTCGCCGGAAGCGTCGAGCCGGCAATGGGCAATGACTTCCGACCCGAGGAATTCCAGGCGCTCGATGCGTCCGGCAAGCCCGCTCCGGCCGCTGGGCGACAGCTTGACGAATTCAGGCCGGATGCCGAGGCTGACCGGGCCGTTCGCCACTTTCTCCAGCAGGGCAAGCCGGATGCCCGAGAAATCGACGCGGCCATTCTCGGCGAGCGCCGAGATGATGTTGATCCTCGGCTGGCCGACGAAGCGGGCGACCTCGATATGAGCGGGATCGTTGTAGATCGCCTCGGGCGCGGCGAGTTGCAGCAGATTGCCGCCGATCATCACCGCCACGCGGTCGGCCATCGAAAGCGCCTCGGCCTGGTCATGCGTCACATAGAGCGTCGGTACGCCGGCGCGCCGGTGCAGTTCGACGATCTCGCCACGGGCATGGACGCGCAGATTGGCGTCGAGGTTGGACAGAGGTTCGTCCATCAGGAAGATGCTGGGATGGCGCACCATGGCGCGCGCCAGCGCGACGCGCTGCCGTTGCCCACCCGACATCTGACCAGGCTTCCGGTCAAGCAGATGGTCGATCTTGAGCACCGTCGCCATCTCGCGGACATCCCGCGAAATCCCGGCCCGGATCTCTTTCTGGCCCGGCAGGGCCGAGCCGACCAGCGGCAGGCGCTGTGTCCGGCTCAACCGCTTCATGGCCAGCGGAACGGCAATGTTCTGGCCGGCCGTCAGATGCGGATAGAGCGCGTAGGACTGGAACACCATGGCGATGTTGCGATCGGCCGCGGCGACCGCCGACATGTCCTTGCCGCCAACGAAGATCTCGCCGCTGTCGGCATGATCGAGCCCAGCAAGGATGCGCAGCAAGGTGCTCTTGCCGCAGCCCGAGGGGCCGACGAGAGCGATGAACTCGCCCGCTTCGGCATCGAGGCTGACGCCGTTCAGGACGGCGTTGCCGCCAAAGGCCTTGTTCAGGCCGCGAAGCGAGAGCGCGCTCATGACGCGACCTTCCTGCGGACCTTGTGCGCCTCGTGCGGGTAGACCTCCTCGACCACGTCATCGAGGACATGGACGGTCATGCCGGGAATTGCGACGATCTCGCTGGTGACCGTGTCGCCGAACTCATGCACGACGGCGCCGAGCAGCCGCTCGCCCGGCATGTCGCGCTCCATGTCCCCGACGACGAAGGCAGCCGACGGACCCCATATCAGCGAAGTGTTTTGGTATTTGCCTTGCCATGCCCGGTGCAAGTGCCCGCTGGCGAACAGCGCGACATCATGGGCGGCGATCAGATCGTAGAGACGCTGCCGCTGTGCCGGGCGGATGCTCCAGTAACCGGTGTCGCCCTCGCCCGGCTCATCGATGAACAAGGGCTTGTGGGCGAAGAGCGCGGCGCGCCGGCCGCCTCGGCTTTCCAGCGCCGCGCGCAGCCATTCGAACTGGGCCGTTTCCTCGGCATCATCAAAGCCCATCAGCAGGCTGTCGAGGCCGATGAGCCGCCAGTTTCCCGCGTCCTCCATCCAATAATCAGGGCCAACCAGCCGGCGCCAGCGCTCAAGACGTTCCGCATTGACCGGCTGCAAGGAGCCGGGCAGATGGCCGACATCGTGATTGCCGGGCACAAGCAGCATCGGGACTGAGATTTCCCGCATCAGGTCCATGCAGAAGCTGATGTCGGCATCCTTGTCTGCGCCATCGACGCTGAGATCGCCGGTATGGATGACGAGGTTCGCACCGCTCTGCTCGATCCAGGCGGCGAGCGGCTGCCAATTGCCGTTGAAATGCGGCTTGGTCGGGCTGAAATGGGTATCGGTGATCTGGACGATTTTCATGCCGGCTCCACTGCGAGAGCCTGCTGCCGGAAAACCACCGGGCGACCTCGCGTGTGGCTTCCTTAGTGCCGTTACATGTCACTTCCTTAACAGCGTGGGGACAAATGTTCCCATCGCGCCGATGGGCCGGCTGGCCGCCGGCGCGGTTCAGCGTGCGATAGAATTGCCGAACCGCTCCAACTCTTTGTTTTTGCGTAATTTCAGATGGAAGGCCGCTATGCGCGTTTCCCGGAACGGCTCTAGCTTTTCACCTCGAATTGCGGATCGACTGGAATCTGCATCGCCGTAACCAGATGATTGGTCTGGCCGGCGAGCCCGATGATCGACACCAGCTCGCCGTGCTGCGCGTCGGTCATGCCCTTGGCGCGCGCCGCCGCCGTGTGCGAGTGGACGCAGTAGGAGCAGCCATTGGCCGTCGACACCGCGATGTAGATCATTTCCTTGGTCAGCGGATCGATGGCGCTGTCCGCCACCATCACCGCCTTCAACTGTTCCCAGATCCGCTTCAGCGCCGCCGGATCATTGGCGAGCCCACGCCAGAAATTGTTGACGAAATCCGATTTGCGCGTCGCCCTGATGTCGTCGAACACCGCCTTCACCGCCGGGATTTTCTCGACCTCGGCATCGCTGAGGAGCTTTGTGGTGGCCATGATCGGGTCCTTTCGTTTGGATGAATAAGGTCGTTGAAACAAGTTTCGAGCAAATGCGGCGGCTAACCAACTTTTTTGACTCGGTTTTTGGCGCTCAATGGCGTGGCGCCTTGAAGGTTGGCCGAAGCACTTAAACTTCGTCATCCCTGGGCGAAGCAGGCGCGAAGCGCCGTCGCGGAGACCCTGGGATCCATGCCGCGACTTTCACCGTAGAGTGCAGCGGAGCCAAATCCTGCACCATAGCAGCGCTTCTGAGTCTCGGCATGGATCCTCGGGTCTGCGCCGCGTCGCTACGCTCCTTGCTCCGCCCGTGGATGACGAAATGACGGATGCCTCGGCTAGCCTCCGGTGTTCGATCCAATGGTGCGATCATCCACCTTGTCTCGCCACCTAATGCACCGCCGCGTACATGATCCTCTCCTCCGTCGCCTCCGCCGGCGAAAACTCCTCGACGATGCGCCCTTGGCGGCAGACCAAAATGCGGTCCGACAGGTTCATGATCTCCGGCAAATAGGAAGAGATCACCACCACGGCCAATCCCTCATCCGCCAGCCGGTTGATGATCTGGTGGATCTCGGCGATCGCGCCGACGTCGACGCCGCGCGTCGGCTCGTCGAAGATGACGATGCGCGGCTTCTGCACCAGCCCCTTGCCGATCACCACCTTCTGCTGGTTGCCGCCGGAGAGTTCGACGACTCGCGCATTGTCGTTGATCGCCTTGATGTTCAGCGTCTTGGTCCATTCCGCCGAAAGCTGCCGCATCTCCTGCTGGTTGATCACCCAGGCCTTTTCACGGCCCGCCGCCAGCAGCCCGCCGAACAGGTTCTCGGCGATGCCCATCGTCTCGAAGATGCCTTCGCTCTTGCGGTCCTCGGTGACATAGACAATGCCGTCGGCCACCGCTTGGCTCGGCACGAGATAGCGCACGGGCTTATCGTCCAGTTCGATCGCACCGCCGCGCAAAAAATCGCGCTTGTAGATGCCCGACACGATCTTAAACGTCTCGGTGCGCCCCGAGCCGATCAGCCCGAACACGCCGGTGATCTGGCCCTCGAAGATCGAGAAGGAATTGTTGCGCACGACATTGCTCATCGAGATGTCCTGCACCGACAGCACTTTCTTGCCGGCCTTGCGCAGCTTGGCCTCATCGCGCTGGCGGTAAATCTGTCCCGACAGCGTACGCCCGACCATGGCGGCGACGATCTTGTCGCGGTCGAAGGCCGGCGTATCGTCGGTGACGACCAGTTCGCCGTCGCGCAGGATGGTGATGCGGTCGGCAATCATCAATGCCTCTTCCAGCGCGTGGCTGATGAAGACGATCGAGACACCGTTCGCCTGCAGCCGCCGGATGAGCGCGAAAAAGTGGCGCTTCTCCTCCGGCGTCAGCGTCGCTGTCGGTTCGTCGAAGATGATGATCTCGGCATTGTGGTGCACGGCGCGCGCGATTTCGACCATCTGCCGCTTGGCGGCGCCCAACGTCGCCACCATGGCGTTCGGATCGACCGGAAAATTCAGCGACTGCAGGAACTGCTGTGCTGAGATATACGTGCCGCGCAGCCGGTTGAGGAATTTTTCAGTACCGAGATAGAGGTTCTGCGCCACCGTCATCGACGGCACCAGGCTGGTCTCCTGGAACACCATGGCAATGCCCGCTTCGAGCGCGGCATGCGGTGAGGCGTAGGCGATCTCCTGGCCCTTATGGAACATCTTGCCCGAGGTGGCATCGACCACTCCGGCGATGATCTTGGTCAGCGTCGACTTGCCGGCACCGTTCTCGCCGAGCAGCGCATGGATTTCGCCCTTGCGTAGCTCGAAGGTGACGTTCTTCACCGCAGGCACGCCGCGGTAATTCTTGGTGACGTTCTCGAGGCGAACGATCGGTTGCATCAGAAACCTCCCGAGGCAAGGTCGACGGCCAGCACGCAGTCGCCGCCCTTCGAGGCGATCAACAGCCCTCCGTCCCTTTCCGCCACGCTGCAGATGCCGTGGCGCGTGCCGTTGGCGCGGCTGTGCAGGCTGAACCGCGGCTGCATGTTTTGGTCGAGCCTGACCACCAGCCCGTAGGAGCGGCTCGGCGACCATGGCTTGTGGATGCCCATGGTTCGGATGCCGCCGCATTGCAACGGCTCGAGGAAACTGCGGTTGGAGGCCAGCGCCGGCGCGATCCAGTAGGCCGGCGGCACCTGTCCGATCATATCCTGGCGATAGTGCGTTTCCTGCAGCACGAATTCGATCAGCCGGTTGCGCGGCGCGAACAGGGTCAGCCACGCTCCGCCATCGCCGGCCGGCGACAGCCGCGCGGGATAACCGGGCAGATGCGTCAGCACGGTCGAGCGATCGCCGGTCGTGCCATCGAAACGGACGAGCTGGTGGCGCCAGCTCTCGCTCACCAGCACGTCCCTACCGAGGAGATGGAGCCCGTAAGGGAACGCAATGTCGCCGGCCAGCTTGCTGAACTCACCGCCTGCCGCATCCCGCTTCCAAAGCGAACCGGAGGCGCCCTTCTTCAACAGATCGGCGGCCCATTGCGACGGCGTGTGCTCGGCCGACCCATTAGCCAGCCAAAGCCCGCCGTCCTCGGCATAGGCAAGAGCGGTGATGCAACGGATTCCGGCTGGCAGCGACACCTCCCTGCCCGCGATGAACAGCTTGCCGCTCTCCAGCCCTACCGTGAGTTCGCCTGAAGGCGACAGCGACAGCGCCGTGACAGGAGACGGAAAGGTCTCGACCACGACGGGTTCCACACCGACAGCAATCCCAAGGACGGCGTTGCCGCTTGAGGCGAGCAGCCGGCCACCGGCAACCAGCAGATTGTCGGGCTCGGTCAGTTCGGCGAAAGCCGGCGCATCATCGAGCCGCGTGTTCGGCCGGAAGGCGCCGTCGAGCGGCGGGATGGTCACTGCCTTGCCGCGAAACATATCCAGGATCGGATCGAGGATCATGGTTGCGCTCCCCAATAGGAAGCGGGGCTGGTCCAGTTCGGGTCGGCACCCCTGATCTTGTAGCGGCCGATGCGGTTGTTGAGGATGCCGCCGACGAACAGATATCCCTTGTGCTCGCGCATCGAGGTGACCATCGGGTGCGCGCCGCCCGTCAAGTCGCCCATCGCCTCGACGATGCCGCCCTTCTCGTTGAATTTCACCACGCCGCCGGTGTTGATGTTGGGAAACAGCCATTCGTCCTGCGGCAGCCGGCGCGTCATGCGCTTGCGCATGTCGGGATGGCGCAGCGAAAGGTCGAAGCTCGGCGTGCGCATACCCAGCCACGCCATCCAGTAATTGCCGTCCGAGGCCCGGTTGATGTTGTCGGGATACCCCGGCATGTCGCGGATGACACATTCGGCGGTGCCCGCCTTCGGCCCTTCCAGCCAGTAGCGATGCACGCGGCAGGCCCAGCTTTCGGCGAAGAACAGCGACTTGCCGTCATGCGCCATGCACACACCATTGGTGTAGCGATAGCCGTCGAGCAGCGTCTTTGTCGAGCCATCCCGGGGATCGTAGACCAGCAGGCGGCCGGTGGCGCGGTTCTCGATCGAGTCCAGCGCCCAGTCATGGGCATCGTAGCGCTTCGTCGAATCCGTGAAGTAGATGCGCCCGTCCGGCGCGATATCGCAATCATTGGGATCGCGCAGCCGTGCATCGTCGACGATCGACGTCCAGGAACGCGACGTCTCGGCCGACAGACGCTTGACCTCGCGCTGCGGTGAAACCGAATACAGCCCCATGGCGCCAACGCAGCTGATCAGGTTGCCCGATTTATCGAAGGCGAGCCCCAGCGGAAAGCCGCCAATATGGGCAAACACTTCCGACCTGACATAATCGGGCGCGAAGAAGCGGACGATCTCGCCATGGCGGGTGCCGCAATAGAGATTGTCGTCGCGGTCGAGGATGACGTCTTCAGGCCCCTCCAGTTCGCCAAGCCCGATATGGTCGGCTGAAGACAACCGGTTGTCGAGCGCGTAAGGCGTGCCGGAGCCCGGCACCGCGGACTGTGTTTCGCCCATCTTGAGATAGACCGGCGCGACATAGACCTCGTTCAGTACCTTGTGGCGGTTCTTCAGCCAGCGGATGTCGATGGTCACCGCCACAGCAAGCATGATGCCCAGCACCATCTGGTTGGTGCCGGTGCCGTAGCCGAGCCGGATCAGCCCGTTGGTCATGGTCAGCACGATGATGGCGCCCATCAGGCCCTTGATCACCGAACCGCGCCCGCCGCCGAGGCTGACGCCGCCGACCACCGCAGCGGTCAGCGCCATGATCTCCAGGTTGAGGCCGGTGCCTGGCCCTGCCCCACTCAACCGGCAGGCGATGAGAAAGCCGCCGATCGAGGCGCAGAAGCCGGAAAAGACATAGGTCATGAACACGGTGCGGCGCACCCGGATGCCGGCATTGTGCGCCGAGCGGCGGGAACCGCCGACCGCCAGCACATGCCAGCCGGGCCGCGAGCGCGTCAGCGCGATATGGGTGACGATGGCGAGGATGATTGCCAGCCACACCGAGACGGAGAGCCCCCAGAAGGTGCTGTCGCCGATGAAGTCGAGCACATCCGATGTGGCCGTCGAAAGCTGCACATCGGCTGCATAGGTGGTGACCAGGATGTCGAACAGCGCCCGCCCGAAGATGAAGGTCACCAGCGTGGTGAGGAAGGCGCGCAGCCTGAGGTACCCGACGAGGTATCCATTGATGGCACCGAAGATCAACCCAGTGGCGAACGAGGCGGCCAGCGCCAGCCAGATCGACTGTTCCAGGATGAAGAAGACATAGACGGCGGAGAAACAGGACAGCGCGAAGATCGAGCCGACCGAGAGATCGATGCCGCCGCCCAGCATCACCACGGTCATGCCGGTGACCACCATCGAGAACTCGCCGAGCTGACGGGTCGATTCCTGCAGCGAGGAGAGCTTGAAGAAGCCCGGAATGATCGAGCCGAAGGTCGCCAATGTCACCACCAGCGCCAGGAAAGGAATGGCGTTGTCGGTCCAGCGCTTGGTCAGGATCTCGCCGACCAGATGGTCGGGCACGAGATTGTAGCGCCAGGACTGAAGGCGTTCGCGAAAGGTCATCGGCTGCTGCTATTCCATGAGAAAAAGGGCCGGGTTGTTCCCGAGGCATGGCTTCGGGTAATTCTCGATCTCGCCGCTGCCCTCATCCGCCTGCCGGCACCTTCTCCCCGTATAGAGACGGGGAGAAGGGAAGCGCACCAACGTCGGCGTCCCCCTCTCCCCGTTCTTCACGGGGAGAGGGTAAGGGTGAGGGCAGCGCAAACCGCTAGCGATTAGAGATGGCCCAAGCCACCTCGCTGACATTAACCGCGCGACACTATTTCGCCGCCGCTTCGGACTGCAGCGCCTTCAGGTCCCAGCAGCTGTCGGGCTTGAGGTCGGCCTTGGTCGTCGCCTTCTCCAGCGTGTAGATGTAGGTGTGCGAGGTGCCGGCCGGCTGGCCGCTCTGCAGCAGGAATTTTATGATGGCGTTCATGTCGCCCGACTGGCGGGCAAGGTCGGTCATCACCACGGCGCCATAGGTGCCGTCGTTCAGCTTGTCGCAATCGGCCGCCTTTTCGCCGCCGCCGGTGGTGACCAAAAACACCTTGCCGTCGAGCTTGGCGTCGCGGATCGCGGCGGATGCGCCGGTCGCGTCACCATCCCAGAAATCGATGATCGAGCAGATGTCGGGGTTCTGCTGCAGCATGGTCGTGGTCACATTGCGCGAGGTCGTGGCATCCCAGTTGGAGTCGGGCTTGGCCACGACCTTGAAGTCGGGATGCTTGTCCAGCACCTTCATGATGCCGGCATACTGGTAAAGGCTGGAAGAATTGGCCTGGTCGCCCTGCACCAATCCGATTTTCTTGGACGAGTCCTCGCCGCAACCCTTGATCGCCGCTTCAGCCTCGAGCTGGCCGAGCCGGTCCCAGTCGCTGCCGACAAAGGCGTCGGCGGGAAAATTCGCCGGATTGTCGACCAGGATTACATAGGTGCCGGCCGCCTGCGCCTTCTTCATCAGCTTGGAATAGGAGTTGAGGTCCGGTGCATGGATGATCAGCACATCTGGCCTTGTGTCCGACGAGATCGCATCGGTGATCGCCTGCGCGCCGGCATCGACCACCCAGTTCGGGTCGCGCGTCTCGAACGTGCCGCCCCAGGCCTCGACCTCCTTCTTCAGGTAATGCGCCCAGCCCTGCGCCAGGTCGAAGCCCATCGCCAGCGGTACCAGCATGACGCGCTTGCCTTTCAGCGCTTGTGCATAGGCAGCAGGGCCTGGATCGTCAGCGGCGAAGGTCGGCGCCACGAAGGCGGTGACGGCAAGGGCCGTGGCAGCCGCCATGAGTGTTCTGATCAGTTTCATGTGTCATCCTCTGGTTCGGTTTTCATTGCCGGCCGATCGTTCCGATCGCACCGGGTACCCCGAGCAAGATGGGCTAGCCCATCTGCCCTAAATATCGCCCTGCTGCGCGGTCTGTTCGTCGCGCGGATTGATGATGCCGTCGACGATGATGGCGCCGAGCAGGATCGCCGCCTTGATCAGGTTCTGGTAGAGCAGCGGAATGTCGATGATGGTCATGGCGTTGAGCAGGATGCCGATCAGTGCTGCGCCCACCAGCACGTTGCGCACGCCGCCTCGCCCGCCCGACAATCCGATGCCGCCGATCACCGCCACCAGCACGATGTCGTAGAGCAGCGTCGAGTTGACGACCCGCGTGTTGATCGAGTGCAGGCTGGCCGCCGTCAAAAGGCCCGCGATCAGCGCCACGAAAGCGGACAGCACATAGCGCAGCACCAGCATCGGCCGCACCGGAATGCCGATGTTGCGCGCCGCCACCGGATTGTCGCCGGCGAAATAGATGTAGCGGCCCCATTTGGTGTAGCGCAGGAACAGGAAGAACAGGAAGGCGAGCCCGGCGAAGACGAACACCTCGATCGGAACGTCGAGAAAGCGCAGACCGCCGAGCAGTTCCACCCAATGGCCCTGAGGCACCGGCACCGCGTCCTGCGTGATCAATTGCGAACGCACATAGCCGAAGACGAAGGAGCCGGTCGCCAGCGTGACGAAGATCGCCGGCACATCGGCATAGGCGACGAGAAAGCCGTTGAGCAGGCCGATGGCGAGCACGCCGGCCAGCACATAGGCGAAGGCCAGCCCGTCCGGCGTTCCGGTGTTGAGCAATTGCAGGTACCAGGCGACCGACATCGCCATGATCGCCACCGCCGACAGGTCGATGCCGCGGCCGATGATGACGACGGCCATGCCGAGCGCCAGTATGCCCAGCACCGACACCGAGCGGACGATGGCGACGAGATTGTTGGGATCTATGAAACCCGGCAGGCCAATTGCGGCGGCGACGAACAGCACCACCGCTATGGCAAAGACAATGCCTTCCTGATTCAGGCTCCTGAAGTTCAGCCAGCCGGCCATGTTCATTGTCTGCTTTCACCCCGATGGCAGCGCTGCCACCCCTGGGTCGAAAACTAATCGGCTCAGCGTCGCTTCGTCAAATGAATCCGCGTTCAAAACGTGGGCTTGCGATGAGATTCGCAAAGTGGACGCATTGATTGCCGAATCTGGCGCAATGCCCGGAAACTTAAACGCTTTTGGCAATTGTTTGCACCATCTCGGCGCATTGCGAAAGCGTCACACCAAGGCGAAAGGCGAAGACGGAATTTAACCTCGCCATGGGCGGGAAAATTCGATTTCAGTTCCCGGCAATATGGCCCGAGACCTCGGCGCCGGCGGTCCTCGGCAACACCAGGAAACGAAACGACGCCACCAGCCCGATGACGGCGATCACCAGGAAGGCTGCTCGAAAATCGACGAGATCGAGCGCCGGCCGGCCTCTCGCGATCTGCGACAGGTTGAGGATCGCCGCCGCCACGGCAACGCCGAACAGCATCGCCACCTGCTGCAGCATCGAGGACAAGGTCGCAGCGGAGCTGCGCTGCCCGGCGGCGATATCGGCGAAGGCCAGCGTGTTGAGCGCGGTGAACTGCATCGAGCGCGACAGGCCGGCAATCAGCATCAGCGCCACCACCAGCGCCTGCGGCGTCTGCGGCGAGATCGCCGCGCAAGCCATGATCGATGCCGACGCGATGATGCCGTTGACGACCATCACCGAGCGAAAGCCGAAGCGACGCAGCATCGGCGTCGTCACCGTCTTCATGCCGAGATTGCCAAGGAAATAGGCCAGGATCATCATGCCGGCGTCGACGGGCGAGAGGCCGAAGCCGACCTGGAACAACAGCGGCAAAAGGAACGGCGTGGCGTTGATCGCAACCCGGAAGATGGTGCCAGCGGCAAGCGTCGAGATGGCGAAGGTCTGCACCTTGAACGACGACAGGTCGAGCAGCGGATGCGGCGCGCGATGGAGATGACGCACCGCCAGCCATCCGACGACGATCCCCGCCGCGATCAGCCCCACCGTCGGCAAGGCGCCATCCTCCGGATGCGCGATGCGCTCCAGGCCATAGAGCAGGCAGGCGAGCCCCAGCGACGTCAGGAAGAAACCCGGCCAATCGAGCGGCTTGGGATCGGCTTCACGGTCACCGGGGATGAAGCGGGCGACCAGCGCCAGCCCGATCATACCGAGCGGAATGTTGATGAAGAAATTCCAGTGCCAGGACAGATAGGTGGTGATGAAGCCACCGAGCACCGGCCCGACGACAGGCGCGAACAGCGCCGGCCAGGTGATCAGCGCCGTGGCGTTGAGCAATTCGGATTTCGACGCGTTGCGCAGCACCAGGATGCGGCCGACCGGCGTCATCAGCGCGCTGCCCAGCCCCTGCACGGCACGGGCAATGACGAATTCGGTCAGGTTCTGCGAAAAGCCGCAGGCAAGCGAAGCCAGCGTGAACAGCGCGATGGCGACGAGGAAGATGTTGCGCGCGCCGAAACGGTCGGCGAGCCAGCCCGACAGCGGCACGAACACCGCCATGGTCAGCATGTAGACGGTGATGCCGATGCTCATCGCCACCGCCGGCACGCCGAACGATTCCCCCATCTGCGGCAGCGAGGTCGAGATGATCGTCGAATCCAGCAGTTGCATGAAGAAGGCGATGGCGACGATCAGCGCCACGCGCCGCGAATTCCCGGCTGGGTCGGCTGAAGCTTCGGTCTCGGAAATGGCAGTCATGACGGACCGCTTTGAACAGCATTTGGCCGATGGCGTCCAGACAACAGCCAACAAACTTTCGTGTCGCGCCGCGGCCTGTTATGGATGAGCGGGGTGGCCGAGGAACGCAGACGCATGAAGCCTATCTATATCGACTACCTCAATGCCCTCGACATCGAAGCCCTTGCCATGACCGATGCCGAGATCATCGGTGCGGTCGAGGCCGGGCTCATCGCACAAGGCAAGGGCCAGACGGTGATCGAGCCGCGTGTCCACCTCGAACCCGACCCGTCCTTCCACGGCCATTTCAATGTCCTGCGCGGCTACGTCGCGCCGCTCGACGCCGCCGGCGTCAAGATCGTCGGCGACTATGTCGACAACTACCTTCACGGCCTGCCTTCGGAATTCGGCATCCTCAATCTGTTCGATCCGCGCACCGGTACCCCGCGCGCCATCCTCGACGCCACCGTCATCACCGACATGCGCACCGGCGCCGTCACCGCCATCGGCGCCAAACATCTGGCGCGCAAGAACTCGAAAGTGCTGGCCCATATCGGCGCGCGCGGCACCGCCTACTGGAACGTGCGCCTGCTCGACCATCTCTTCGATTTCGACGAAATCCGCGTCCACTCGCGCCGGCCGGAAAGCCGCGACGGCTTTGCCGCCAAATTGTCGGCCGCCCTCGGCAAGACGGTCACTGCCGTGGCCGACTGGAAAAGCTGCGTCGAAGGGGCCGACATTGTCGTCGAGGCCTCGCGCCTGCCGGAGCCGCAACCGCTGCTCAAGACCGAATGGATCAAGCCCGGCGCGCTGGTGGTGCCCTATGGCACGATGAGCGCGGTGGAGCTGTCGCTGACCGACATCATGCAGAAGATGGTCGTCGACGATTGGGGCCAGTGCAAGGGCGGCAAGTTCGGCTCGCTGCGCGCCCATGTCGAGACCGGGCGGCTGAGCGAGACGACGCTGCATGCCGAACTCGGCCAGATCGCCGCCGGCCTGAGGCCGGGACGGCAGAGCGACGACGAAACCATCCTGTTCTGGCATCGTGGCCTGTCGCTGTCCGACATCGCGCTTGGCAAGGCGATGCTGGCCAAGGCACAGGCGCAAGGCATCGGCCAGAGGCTACGCTTCGCATGAGCGCGCTCGTCCTCACCGGAGCCGGCGTCAGCGTCGGCGATGTCGCCGCCGTCGCCCGCGAGGCGCGCAAGGTGGAAATCGGAGCCGATGTCATCGGCGGGCTGGAGAAGGCGCGAAAGGTGCTCGACCAGGCCGCGGCCTCGGGCCAGCAGATCTACGGCCTGAACACCGGTCTCGGCGCCAATCTCGGCACGCCGGTCGAGGGTGACGCCAGCGCCTTCCAGCGCCAGTTGCTCGAAGGCCGCAGCGGCGCGGTCGGCGGGGCCCTGCCGGTCGAAACCGTGCGGGCAACCATGCTCGCCCGCCTGACGATGCTGTCGGCGGGCGGCTCCGGCCTGTCGCCCGCAGTGTTCGTTGCCCTGGTCGATGTCCTCAACGCCGGCGTCCATCCGGTGATGCCGTCGCTCGGCTCCATCGGCGCCGGCGACCTGGTGCTGATGACCGCGATCGCCCGCCTGCTGATCGGCGAAGGCGAAGCCGATTATCAGGGAAGGCGCATGCCGGCGGTCAAGGCGCTGATGATGGCCCGTCTCGGCCCCATCGGCCTGGCGCCCAAGGATGGGCTGTCGCTGATCAACGCTTCCGCCGTCTCCGCCGGCGGCGGCTCGCTTGTGGTCACGGACGCGTTGTCGGCCCTTGACCAGCAGCAGCAGGCCGGCGCGCTGACCATGGAAGGGTTTGGCGCCAACCGCACCATCCTCGACCCGCGCCTGCACATGGCGCGGCCAGCCGCTGGCCAGCAGGAAGCCGCCAAGGCGCTGCACGATCTTCTCGCCCGCGACGAAGCGCCGGCGCCCACCACCCTACAGGATCCGCTCTCGATCCGCTGCATGCCCTCGATCCATGGCGTGCTGACCGAGGCGATCGGCCAGGCAAAACGCGCCGTCGAGATCGAACTCAATGCCGCCGCCGACAACCCGCTGGTTCTGAGCGACGACGGGCTGGTGCTGTCGACCGGCAACTTCCACACCGCTTCGCTGGCGCTCGCCTTCGAGGCGCTCAGCCTGGCAATCGCTCAATGCGCGGCCGCCAGTGCAGCCCGCTTCGTCCAGCTCACCGGCTCGGGCCGCAACAGCCTGCCGAAATATCTGTCGCCGGTCGGCGGCGCCTCGGCCGGTTTCGTGCCGCTGCAGAAGACGGTGACATCGATCCTGGCTGCCATCCGTCACAAGGCCAATCCGGTGATGCTCGACTTCCTGCCCGTCTCGGAAGGCGTCGAGGATCACGCCACGCAGACGCCGCTGGCGGTTTCGAAATGCGCTGACATGATCGTGCTGTGGCGGCGGTTGATCGCTTTCGAACTGATGGCGGCCGCCCAGGCCGTCGACCTGCGTGAAGGGTTGACGCTGGCACCAGGCACGTCAGCCGTCCACACGGCGATACGCGCGCTGGTCCCTTCCCTGAAGGAGGACCGGCCGCTCGGCGTCGATGCGGAGGCACTCCACGCCGCGCTGGCCGGCAATGCGTGGCGGCCGGCCCTAGCTCCGGCCGACCTTGTCGAGAAACAGGCGTAGCTCGGTCGGGTCCATGTGCACGATGTGCCTGTCCTCGGGATAGGCGCCGCTGTTGACGTCGGCGACATATTCGGAGAACGCCGCCACCCGCTCGGCCTGCAGCCGGTCATACTCGGAGGCGAAGTTGCGATAGACCTTGGAGTGGCGCGGCATGTGGCCTCTGTTCTGGCCAAGGATGTCGTCGGCGAATAGATATTGCGCGTCGCAGCCGGTGCCCGCGCCCATCGACAGCATGATCAGCGACGTCCGCTCCGAGATCGCCTTCGCCACTTCGACCGGCACAACTTCTATTTCGGCGCCGATGGCGCCCACTGCCTCCAGTTGCTTCACCGCCTCGAACACCTGCATGGCCGTGTCGGCGGACTTGCCGACAGCCTTGAAGCCGCCTGTCCAGGTCGCGCGCGATGGAATGAGGCCGACATGGCCGATGACGGGAATGGCATCGTCCGCCATCCGCTTGATGGTGGCATAGCCGGCGCTGCAATAGACCGCGTCGGCGCCGGCCTTGTAGAGCCGAAAAGCCCAGCGCAGGAAATCGTCCGATGTGCCGATCTCGTAGAAATTGTCGCCCGGCATGGTGAACAGGCTGGGCGCCGCATCGCGGTATTGCGGATTGAGCACCAGTTCGGGCGGCACCGAGACGATGTCGACCCCTGCCCGCTCGGCGGCTTCCGCTTCATCCAGTGTCAGCACGCGCAGCATGGTCAGCTGCCGCCTGCCCTTCATGGCGCGCAGATCGGCGACGGTCGGTCTCTTTCGGCTCATTGAACTCTTGTCCCTGTTTCTGGATGGCGGCTCGTCAGCCGATCTCGATCATCACCTTGCCAGCTTCGATTCGGACTGGATAGGTCTTGAGGTTGACGCAGACCGGCGCGCCCTTGGCCTGGCCGGTCTTGTAGTTGAAGCGGCCATTGTGCTTGGGACATTCGATGATGTCGTCCATGACAAGCCCGTCGGCCAGATGCGCCTTTTCATGCGTGCAAAAACCATCGGTGGCGAAGAACTCGTCATCCGGCGAGCGATAGATCGCGAAGCTCCGCCCACCATGGTCGAAGCGGATGACATCCTCTTCCTCGACATCGTCCACGGCGCACGCTTCCAGCCACTCGGCCATCTCAATCTCCTGCGGACATTATCGATCGCTATTCGGCCGCCGCCGACATATCGACCTCGTGGAACTCGCCGCGATAGGGCCTGGCCGTCGGCGGCAGTTCGCGCTTGAGGTAATAGTCCTCGTATTTCAGCTGCCGGAGCAGCACCGGCCAAACCTCGCGGTAGGCATGCCACATCGACGGGTTCGGCTGGGGCAGATCATGCTTGATCAGTTCGTGCAGCCTGGGCAGCGCGTGATAGGGCACCATCGGGAACATGTGGTGCTCCACATGGTAGTTCATGTTCCAGTAAATGAACCGGCTGATCGGGTTCATGTAGACGGTGCGCGTGTTGAGCCGGTGGTCGATGACGTTGTCGGCCAGGCCGATATGCTGCAGCAGACCGGTCGTCACCATGTGCCAGGTGCCGTAAAGGCGCGGCAGCCCGATCAGCACGAGCGGTATCCACGAACGCAGCGTGATCGCGACAGCGATCGTCGCGACATAGATGGCCACGTGCCAGCGGGCCGCGACCACCGCCTTGTGCTGTTCCATCTCGGGGATATAGCTCTTCTCTTCGTCGGACAGGGTGCCGAACGCCTGGCGCACCAGCGTCGGCAGCGAATAGCGGAAATCGAGAATGCCGGTGAAGGCGAGCGCCGCCTTCAACAGATCCGGCGGACGCATGACCGCGATCTCGGCGTCGCGGCCGACGATGATGGTGTCGGTGTGGTGGCGGGCATGGCTCCAGCGCCATTGCACGGGATTGCGCATCAGCATGAACGAGGCGATGTGATAAACGACATCGTTCATCCAGCGCGTGCGGAACGCCGTGCCGTGGCCGCACTCGTGCCAGCGCGAGTCGCTCGACGAGCCGTAGAGCACGCCGTAGACGAACAGGAACGGCACCGTCCACCACGAACCCCAGAACCAGACGATGCCGGCGGCCGAGCCCACGATGACAGCGAGCCAGATGATGGTGTCGCGGATCGCCGGGCCGTCGGAACGCTGCATAAGCTCCTTCATCGCCTTGCGCGGCACGTCGGTGTGGTACCACTCGGCCGAGGCGAGCCCGGTCTCGATCGCGGCCCGGGTGCTTTCGCCGACCAGGCTGTAGTCGCGCTTCTTTGCCATCGTCGTCACACTGACCTCCAATCGTCGCGCACCGCTGGCAATCCGGTCCGCCGGCCGGAGGGCTTGCTTTGGATGAATGTCGCGCTCATGTCCTGCCGGCCAGTCTTGGAAAGTTTCCGGAAGGCTCAGGATAATCCTGCTCGGGCTGTCGGGCGATAGCCGCGATCCTGGCTTCGGCCGCCGCGATCTCACCGGCGCCGTCGAGAACCCGGAACACCGCGTCGTAGGCCCGGCTTTCGCCATGCTCCAGCCAGATCATCTCGCCGCGCTCGCGGGCGGCGAGATCGCCCAGCACATGGTGGGTCGAAGGCTCCATCCCCAGCGCGTACTGCCCGGCCTGGAAATTCTGCCACTGGTAGGCACACGGCAACTGGTCCTTGCGCGTCACCAGTTCGAGACCGAGCCCGATGCGGTCGTTGACGACGGCCACCGGCACCTCGCCATTGGCATCGGCAGCCATCTCATGCTGCCAGACCTGTTCGCTGAAGCCCGGTTGCGGCGCAGGCGCCGTGCGATAGCCGACCTTCTGCGCCGCGTAGCGCTCGCCGGCATGGCCGGCCCAGACGACGTCGCGGATCGGCGCCAGATAACGCGAGCCCTCATCCAGCAAGGGATGGCTGATATTGACATGATAGAAATACATATGCGGCGTGCGGTTGAAGCCGTGATTGACGACATGGTCGGAAAGCCGGATCTCGTTGCCGCCGACATCGGCCTCGATGCGGCGGATGAGATGGAGGTCCTCGCCGAATACCGCCGATTGCTGGACGATGCCTTCGGCCCACAGCACGCAACGGTCGCCGTCCCAACGCTCGCCATAGCCGGTCAGCCGCGCCGGGATGGTGCCGACACGGCCATGCAGCGAATGGAGCACCGTCTTCCTGCCGGGGTAGTTGTAGCTGTCGGCGGGTACGGTCTCACGGCCCAGAACATGGTCGAGGCCGCAGGTGACGAGCAGGCCGGAGAACGAGCGCGCCCAGGCCAGCCCCCCTTCCCCTTCATACTCGTGCAGGCCCGGATGGCGAAAGCCGCTCGGTGAATGCCAGCCGATCGCCTGGCCCTTGAAGTCGCAATCGGCGATGTCGAGCGCCCGGTCGACCAGCGCGGTGAAGCGCAGGCCCGAGCCGGTGCGGAATTCGAGCATACGGATGCCGCGCTCCACGCCGTCGCCGAGCGTCATCAGCCGCACGCCGGCGAATTGCGACAGCATGCCGGATCGCTCGGCCACTTGCCGGCGTGACAGCGTCTTGCCGTATAGCTCTACCATGCGACGCCCTTCACTTTGCCTTCGCCTCCTTGAGCAAGGCCGACATGTCGGCGCCGGTGATGATGCTTTCCACGGTCAAGAGGTCGGTGTCGGCGACCGTCTGTTCGGCGACGATCTCACCGCGCCGCATCACGACGATGCGGTCGGCGACCTGGAAGACATGGTGGATGTTGTGGGTGATCAGCAGCACCGAATGGCCGGCGTCGCGCACCTCCTTGACGAAACGCAGCACGCCATGGGTCTCCTCGACGCCGAGATTGTTGGTCGGCTCGTCGAGGATGATGACCTTGGCGGCAAACTGCATGGCGCGCGAGATCGCGATCGACTGACGTTCGCCGCCAGAAAGTGTGCTGACCAGCGCGTCGGCGTCGAGCTTTTTCGAGATGCCGACGCGCTTGAGCAGTTCGGAGGCGGCCTTGCGCAGCTTGGCGAGGTCGAGCGGCGCGAACACGCCGAGCCAACCGAAATTGACCGGCTCCCGGCCGAGGAAAAGATTGCGCGCGATGCTGAGGTCCGGCGCCAGCGACGTGTCCTGGTGGATGGTCTCGATGCCGAGGTCCATCGCATCCCTGGTCGAACGGATCGAGACCTTCTCGCCGCGCACATAGATGTCGCCGCGATCGACCGGAAACACACCCGAGATCGCCTTGATCAGCGTCGATTTGCCGGCGCCATTGTCGCCGAGCAGCGCCACCACCTCGCCTTCCCGCAGTGTCAGCGAGGCGTTCTTCAGCGCCCGCACGCTGCCGAAGGACTTTTGCAGGTTCTGCAGCCGAAGTACTTCTTGCGTCATCGTCAGCCCCTTGCGGCGTTCTTCTGCAGCAAAGCGTGCAGGATGAGCATGGCGAGGATGATCAGGCCGACAAAGATGTTGTAGGCGAGCCCCGGCACGCCGATCAGCACGATGCCGTTTCGGATGGCGCGCAGCATCAGCGCGCCGACGATGGTGCCGAGGATCGTACCGCGTCCGCCGGTCAGCGCCGTGCCGCCGACGACCACCATGGCGATCACCTCCAACTCGTAGCCGGTGCCGGCCACCGGCGAGGCGGCGGAGATGCGGAAGGCGCTGATCATGCCGGCAAGGCCGGCAAGCACGGAGGTCGCGACGAACAGCCAGATCTTGACGCTGTCGGCGGGCACACCACGCGCCACCGCCGCGTTGCGGTTGGAACCGATGGCGCTGATCCAGTTGCCGAGCTTGGCGTAGCGCAGGATGTAGATGGCAAACAGCGAAAGGCCGATGAACCACCACAGCGAGGTGTAGAAGCGGAATGAACCGATGTTGAAACTGCCCGCGAGCAGTGTCACGAAGAAGCCGGGCTGGTCCCAGGATTTCAGCGGAAAGCCCTGCGTGATGTAAAGCGCCGCGCCACGCACGACGAGCAGCATCGACAGCGTGACCAGGAAGGACGAGATGCCGATCTTGGTGACGATCAGCCCGTTGATCGCGCCGATCGCGATGCACAGCACAAGTCCTGCCAGCAGCGCGACCCCGATATCGACGCCGCCATTCTGCACCAGGAGCATCACCACCACAGGCGCCAGCCCGAACACGGCGCCGACGGAAAGGTCGAATTCGCCTGCCGTCAAAAGCAGTGTCATGCCGAGCGCGATGATGCCGAGCTCGGGCAGGAACGCCATCATGTTGGAGATGTTGAGCGGCGACAGGAAATTGGCGTCGGCGACAGCGAACACCGCCAGCAGCACGATGAGGATGATGAAGGAGGAGAATTGCGGCGAGCGCAGCAGGCTGGACCTACCTTTCGCCCTCGGCGCGTCGTCTTCTGCGGCAATTGTCATGACTGCTTGGACCATGCTTGGAAAAACGCCCGCCGCTTTAGGCGGGCGCCGGCTTCTCATTTCTTGTCGTAGAGCTTCAGGATCGGCTCGACGCTGGCGGCGTCGTAGAGACCGAAAGTATGGATGTCGTAGCCGATCGGTTCGCCCGAGGCAGCGAGCCCGAGCAGCGCCACCGGCATGAAGCCCTGCGCGGATGGGTACTGCCAGGCGGCGGCGTTGACGAAGCCATCCTTGACGGCCTGCGCCGTCTCCTTGGAATTGCCCCAGCCGACGACGGGGATTTTGCCCGCCGGCACACCGGCGCCATCGAACACGCGCTTGACGCTGGCCGCCACGGAATCGCCGAGCGCGATGATCGCCGGCGGATTGTTGGCGACCATGTAGTCGGTCATCTTGGCGATGATGCCGGCCGGGTCGGTGCCGCAATCGACCACGTCATATTTGATCCCCAACGGATCGAAAACGCTGGCAATGCCCTCAGTCTCGAGCTGCTGATAGCTGGCGCCGGGAACCTCGACCGGCAGGAACACCTTGTCGCCCTGCTTCACCATCTTGTGGTCGACGAGGTATTTGGCCCAGGTGACGCCCGCTTCCTTGAGATCCGCGCCGACATAGGCCTGCCGTCCGGTCGCCGGATCGTCGGTGTTGAAGAACACGATCGGGATGCCGGCCGCCTTTGCCGCTTTCACCTCTTCGGTCCACAGGCCCGGCTGCGCCGAGGTGGTGGCGATGCCGTCGGGCTTGGCGGCAAGCGCCGAATTGAAGGCCTCCTTCTGTGCCGCCATGTCGCCGCCGCTGAAGGAGATCTTGCAGGTCACCTTGAGCTGGTCGCAGGCCTTGGTCGCGCCGGCGTTCCAGTCGATCCAGAACGCATCCGACGGGCCGCCATGCGACAAGAGATAGAAGGTCTTCTGGCCGTCCTGCGCCCGCGCCGTCGTGCCAAGGGCGACGCCGGCGAGCACTGTCGCGGCGGCAGCCAGTTTCCAAGCGAATTTCAACATTCTTTCCTCCCTTGTTTGACGCCGCGCCGCCACGCACCGGGCGGCGCGGCTAGCCGTCACAGGCCGTTGGCGCGGAACTTCCCGTCGAGGAACGTCTTGGCGCGCGGCACGTCGTCCTCCGACAGATGCTCGATGATCACCGGGATGTTCGGATGCTTTTCAGCCAGCCGCTGGAGATAGAGGTCGTAGTTCAGCGAACCGAGGCCGGGCGCCGGCAGTTCGATTTCACCAACCCCACGGAAGGTGTGGCTTTCCATCGCGTCGGCGTCACCGATATCGGCATGCTTCTCCGACTTGTCGTCGCCCGAGCGCTTGACGTCCTTGGCATGCGCGATCTTGATCTTGTCGGTCAGCGTGTCGAACACCTGGTTCAGGATCTGGTCCATCCGGTCGATGTTGTGGGTCTCGAAATAATTGGTCGGATCCATTAGCAGGCCGAGACCGGGATGATCGACCTGCGCGAACATCCTGACCGTCTCCTCGACCGAGCCGACGACGTTGTTGACATAGGTTTCGAGCAGGAACACCGCGCCGTGGTCATAGGCCGTCTGGGCGAGGTCGGCGATCACCTTGCGGCATTCCTCGAACCCTTCCTCGGTCTTGTTCTTGGGATGATGCACCCAGTCGGACTCGGTGTTGTAGGTGCCGGTTTCCGAGATCACGTAAGGCGAGCCGAAATGACGGGCGTTACGGATAATCTCCTTGAGATAGCCGACGCGCTTGTCACGCTCGGCTTTGTCAGGATGAATGATGTTGGTGTAGCCCGACACGCAGCAGACCGGCAGATTGTTGTCGCGGAAGACGTCGCGCACCTTCTTGGCCTTGTCCTTGGTGATCTGGCCGGCCGACAGGTCGACATCCCTGAAATGCAGGTCGAGCTGCACCGTATTGAAACCGAGCCCGCGGATCTTCTTCGCCGTCTCTTCAAGGCCGTACGGGAAATAGCCCGTGAAAATACCTGCCTGCATCATGATGTGAATTCCTCCCTGTAAGCGATTCAGCTGCCAGTGATTTCAGCTGCCAGTGATTTTCAGTTGATCGAGTTTGTCGAGATTTCGGAAAGCTTGACGGTGCGGCCCAACGCGATGGAGCGGTAGCCCGCCTCCACCAGCGCCATGGTCTTGACGTTGTCGGCAACGGTGAGCGCCGGCGGCGTGCCGGTCTTCACCGCATGCTGCAACTGCTCCATCACCCCGATGAAGGCATGCGGGAACCACATCGTCTCCCAGCTCGGGCTGACCCACTCGCCCCCGGTCGTCTCCGCCGAGGCGTAAATCAGTGTCGAGGCGGCACCCGTCGGCCAGCCGATCGTGCCCTTGGCGACGCCCTTGGTGCCGTCGACGCGCCAGTTGATGTGCTGGTCGTCGCGATAGCCCTCCTGGCGCGGACCGGACCAGACGTCCTCCAGCGACACGGCGAGCACGCCTGTGGGGAAACGCAGCGTCGAGACGGTGATGCCGTCGGAATGGTCGAACTGCGTGCGCGGATCCTTACGCGTCAGCGTCGTGATCTCGTCGGGATCGCCGAACAGGAAGCGCAGCACGTCGAGGTGATGCACGCTCATATTGGCGAGCGTCAGCCGGTCGTAACCCTGAAGGAAAGTCTGCCAATGCGGGATGGCGTGCATGTCGATCTGCGCGAAGACGATATCGCCGAGCGCGCCGCTGTCGATAATCTGCTTCAACACGCGCATCGACTGGTCGTAGCGCATGTTCTGGTTGACCGAGAGGATCTTGCCAGCCTTCGCTGCCTCGTCGCGCAGCTTGACGGCTTCATCGACCGACAGAACCAAAGGCTTCTGCGCCAGGATCCCCTTGATATGCTTCTGCTTCAGCGCATGGCGGATCAGCGCCGGCTGCTGGTCGGGCGGAAAGGCCAGGTCGATGATCTCGACATTTGCGTCCTCGATCAGTTGTTCAGGCGTGTCGTGGACGGTCGGGATGCTCCAACGGTCGGCGACCTTTTGCGCATTCGCCTTTGTGCGCGAAGCGATCGCCACCACCGGGAACCCCGCCTCCTTGTAAGCGGCCAGGTGGCACTCGGCCATGATCATGCCGGCGCCGACGCAGCCGATCCTGTATTCCTTCGTGCGGACCTTCACATCCGGCTCGAAGCCCTTGCCTGTCATGCCTTCCTCCCGAAATTCTGTCCTCGCGGCCGCATTCATCTTGCCAACGCGCCTCCGCCCTGTCCGAAATAATGCACGCGTGCCGGCTCGCAGGATATCGCCACCATCGCATCGGGCCTGATATCGGGCTGGCCGCGCAGCAGTGCCTTCAGCCGCGCCTGCCCGGCGGCGAGCGTCACCACGGTGTAGCCGCCAAGCGGCTCGACCTCGAACACCCGCGCCGGGCGGCCCCGGCCCGCCTTCTCGTTGTCGCTCCAGGGGCTGACCTTGATGTCCTCCGGCCTCAGTCCGATCTCGACTGCGTCGGCCGGAGCCGCGCGGTCGGCGATGCTGAGCGCGCCTTCGGCGGCTTCGACGCCGCTCTCGCCGCGAACGGATTTGAGGATGTTCATGACAGGCGAACCGAGCAGCCGCGCCACATAGGTGCTGACGGGGCGGTCATAGATCTCGGCCGGCGCGCCGATCTGCCTGATCCTGCCATTGTCCAGGATGGCGATGCGGTCGGCGATCGACATCGCCTCTTCCTGGTCATGGGTGACATAGATCAGCGTCTTGCCGAGGTCGCGCTGGATGCGCTTCAACTCAACGCGCGTTTCCTCGCGCAGCCGCGCATCGAGCGCCGAGATCGGATCGTCCATCAGGTAGGCATTGGGATCGCGCACCAGCGCCCGTGCGATCGCCACGCGCTGCCGCTCGCCGCCCGAAAGCTGTGCCGGCGGCTTGTGCAGGATATGACCGATATGCAGCTTGGCCGCGACATCGGCGACGCGCCGCTTGATATCGACGTCGGCGACCTTCCGCTCAACCAGCGGAAAGCGGACATTGTCGAGCGCGCTCATATGCGGGAACAACGCCAGGTTCTGGAACACCATCGCCACGTTGCGCTCGGCCGGCGACACGGTGTTGACCGGCTTGCCACCGATGAGGATTTCGCCGGCATCCGGCGTCTCCAGCCCGAGCACCAGCCGCAGGATGGTCGACTTGCCCGACAGCGGCGGCCCGAAGAAACAAAAGAACTCGTTGTCGTTGACGGTGAACGAGGCATCGTCGACGGCAAGTGTGCCGCCATAGCGTTTCGTGACATTGCGAAAGACGATGTCAGCCATGGCTCAGCCCGCCCTCATCGCAAGGCCGCTGACGGCGTCGAAGACGCGCACCGAGGACGCCGCGGGCGCGACGACGGCGGCCTGCCCGATCGACAACCCGACATCATTGTCGAACACCGCTTTCACGGCGCCCTCGCCCTGGACGAGATGAACGATGGTACGTGCGCCGATGCGTTCGACGAAGGTGACAGGCATGGCAAGCCCGCGCCCGTCTTGCGCCAAGGCCACCTGTTCCGGCCGGAAACCGTAGAGGACCTCGCCCCCTGCGCCGCGCACGCTGGCCGCCAGCTCATCCGGCAATGGCGGCGTGATGCCCAGCGGGCCGAGATCGACGACCAGACCCCGGTCGCTCTCCGCCGGCCTGCCCTTGAGCAGGTTCATGCCCGGCGCGCCGATGAAGCGGGCGACGAAGACATTGGCCGGATTGTTATAGACCTCCAGCGGCGTGCCGACCTGCTGCAGCACGCCATGGTCCATGACCGCGATGCGGTCGGCCATGGTCATCGCTTCCAACTGGTCGTGGGTGACGTAGACCATGGTTTGCTTGAACTGGCGCTGCAGCTGTTTCAGCTCGGTGCGCATGACCGCGCGGAAGGCCGCGTCGACATTGGACAGCGGCTCGTCGAGCAGGAATATCGCCGGCTGCATGATCGCCGAGCGGCCGATCGCCACGCGCTGCAGGATATTGACCGAAAGCCTGTCGGCCTTGCGGTCGAGCAGCGGCGTCAGTTGCAACAGCTCTGCGATGGCGCCGACGCGCCGGTCGATCTCGGCTTTCGCGGCACCGCGCATCCTCGGCCCGTAGGCAAGATTCTGGCGCACCGTCATATGGGTGAAGATGGCATAGTTCTGGAAGACGAAGCCGACGCCGCGCCGGCCCATCGGCACCCCGGCCATGTCGCGCTCGCCGAACAGGATCTTGCCGCTGCTCGGCTCTTCCATGCCGGCGATCATGTTCATCGTCGTCGACTTGCCGCAGCCGGACGGCCCGAGCAGCGCCATGAACTCGCCATCCGATATGTCGAGGTCCATGGTCTTCAGCGCCGTGAAGTCGCCGAATGTCTTGGTGAGGTGCTTGAGTTGGATCGTGCTCATGCCGGCACCTGCCTTGCCCGCGCCATGCGCTTCATGGCGAACACGGCGACGATGGAGAGCACGACCAGGATGGCCAGCGCGATCGCCGCGACATAGCCCCAGATCAGATCCTGCGTGGTGACCTTGTAGATGTAGACGGAGATGGTTTCGGTGGCGACGCCGGGGCCGCCGCCGGTCATGATGTAGAGCGTGTCGAAGATCTTGAAGTTCTCGATCACCCGGATCGCCAGCGCGATGATGATGATCGTCTTCATCTTCGGCAGCACGATGGTGGTGAAGCGCTGCCAGGGATTGGCGCCGAGCAGCGTCGCCGCCTTGATCTGGTCCTCCGGCACGCCGACGAGGCCCGCAAGCAGGATCAGGAACATCAGCGGCGTCCACTGCCAGATATCGGCGATCATCACCGCGATCAGCGCCAGCGTCGGGTCCGACAGCCAGGCAATGGTGACTTGCGTGCCGGTGACTGCCGACAGGATGTCGTTCACCGGGCCGCCCGACTGGAACAGCATGAAGAACATGTAGCCGGCCACCGCCGGCACCACCATCATCGGCATCAAGAGGATCGAATAGAAGATGCGCTTGCCGGGAAAATCGTCGGCGAACAGCGTCGCAAGTGCCAGGCCGAGCAGGAACTCCGCCGGCACGCAGACGATCATGACGATGGCAGTGCGCTTCAGCGCGCTCCAGAAGCGCGCGTCGGCGGCGAGGTCGGTGTAGTTGGCGAAGCTGTTCCACATCTCCCAGGCGTTCCACCAGCCGAGGCCCGAGAGCGGCGACCAGTCGGTGACGCTGATGTAGAGCTGCATCAACAGCGGAAAGGCCGAGATAAACAGCACCAGGATTTGCGCCGGCAAGGTCAGGCGAAAGCCCAGCCGCGTGCCTTCGTCGCGCAGGACTGGCTTGCCGCGCACGGCGCCCATCTCGTCCTCCGAAATCGTTGCGGTCAAGGCGCTCATTGCTTGAGCGCCCCAAAGGTCAGCCCGCGCACCAGATGGCGCTGGATGGCGATGCCCATGATGACCGGCGGCACGGCGGCGATCAGCCCGAGTGCTGCCTTGGCGCCATAGAGCTGGCCGGTCATCGAGGATGACAGTGAGGCCATGTAGACCGGGATCGTCACCCATTCGCGCGTCGTCAGAAGCAACGCGATCAGATAATCCGACCAGTTGAGGATGAAGACGAAGAGGGCAGCGCTAGCCAGCGGCGCGCGCATCATCGGCAACGTGATGCGGGTGAAGACGCGCAGCCGCGAGCAGCCTTCGACCAAGGCGGCTTCCTCGATCTCGCGCGGCATGTCGTCGAAGAAGGTCTTCATCAGCCAGAAGGCGAACGGCAGCGTGACGATGCCATAGATCAGCGCCAGACCCCACCAGCTGTCGGTGAAGTTGAGGAAAGCCCACATGATCATCACGGGGATCATGACGGCCATCGGCGGAAACAGCCTGAGCTGGATCAGCGCCAGCGGCAGGTTCTGCCCGGAGCCGAAGCGCGACAGGCCGTAGGCGGCGGCCGTGCCGGCCGACATGGCGATCGCGGTGCCGAACACCGCCGACAGCAGTGACGACAGGATCGGCTTCAGCGCGGTGCGGTCGAGCGCGACGATCAAATTGTTGGTGGATTCGCCGAACACGAACTGGAAATTGCTGAGCGTCGGGTTCTTCGGCCACCATGTGAGATCCGCGCCCGTCGCCGACCATTCGGCGATCGGCTTGAGGGCCATCGACACCATCCACAGGATCGGCATCAGCGTGACGGCCATCGCCGCGAGGATCGCGGCGTAGCGGAATATCTCGAAGGGGACGGAACGCTTCATCTGGCTGCTTTTGCTGGTGGCGTCGGTTGAGGAGGGGGAAGAGCTTTCGCCCCTCCCCCTCCGGATCTGATCCAGGGAGACGGATCAGCTGATCGGATCGAGAACGGTCGGCCAGGCCTCCTTGTTGGTCCTGATGGCTTCGAGCAATTTGTCCTCGCCGATGCGCCGGGCGATCTTCTTCCACTCGGTTTCGGTGTCGGCCATCGCCTGCTCCGGTGTCTTGGCCTTGGTCAGCGAGGCCATGAGGTTTTCGTCCAGCGCGTTGTGGAAGGCGGTGGCGCCGGGATAGTTGATGGTCGGCACCGTTCGGGCGACCGTCTCGCGCACCACGTCCATGTGGTAGGCATGATAGGTCTGGCGCACCAGCGGATCGGAGAAATCCGAAAGCCGGAACGGATCGAGATAGCCGCCGGGGTTGGCGCTCATCCAGGCATAGATGCGCGCCGAGCCCAGCCATTGCAGCAGGAGATAGGCGACCTCCTGGTTCTTCGACTGCGACGAGACCATGCCGGTCAGCGAGAACCAGAGCACCGAGCGGCTGATCAGCTTGCCGTCGATCTCGCGGCCGGGTGGCAGCATCGTGCCGATCTTGCCGGTGACCTTGGAGTCCTTGTTGCCGGCATTGTCGAGGAATTTCGGCAGGTTGGAGAAGGCGCAGGTCATCGCCGCGCCGCCCTTGGCGAAATTGCCGTACTGCTCCGGCCAGCCCCACGAGATCGCATCCGGCGAATGATGGGCGAGCGATTCGACATATTCGTTGGTGGCCGCGATGCCGTGTTCGGAATTGATCAGCGGCTTGCCGTCATCGCCGAACAGGAACTGGTTGGGCGAGGCCATCGACACATAGCGCTGGTACCAGTTGGTGTAGCCCCAGCCCTGGTTGCGCAGGTCGGTGGAGCCGAACAGACCCTTGTCCGGGCGCTGGAAGAAGGCCGCGATATCGCCGTGCTGCTTCCAGGTTTTCGGCGGCACCAGATCGTAGCCGTATTTGTCCTTGAAGGCCTTCTTCTCGGCTTTGTCGCCGAACAGGTCGGTGCGGTAGACCCAGGTCTGGAAGTCGCCGTCCAGCGACACGCCGTAGTTCGAGCCGCGATATTTGTTGAGCAGCGACACGCCCTTGGCGCCGTCGACATAGCCGGTCTTGGGATCGTCCCATTCGGGCTTGTACTGGGCGACGAAGTCGTCGAGCTTGGCGATGCCGCCGGTCTCGGCGAGATCACCAAGGCGGTTCCACTCGGTCGAATAGATGTCATAGGCTCCACCCTTGGTGGAGATGTCCTGCATGGTCTTGGTGAATTCCTGGCCATTCGGCAGACCGACGATCTCGATCGGGATGCCGGTCTCCTTTTCCCAGAGCTCCTTGATCGATGGCGCGCCGGCCGGGAAAGGCTGGGTGAGCTGGCCGATTGAGCCGTCCGAGAGGCCAAGCACGATCTTGGCCGGTGCCTTGCCGGCGCCCTTCAGCGCCTTGGCGGCCTCGACGGCACGGCCCTCGGGCGTGTCGGGGCCGTATTGATAACGCTCGGCGCCGTCGAAGCCGGTCGGCCCGCCGATCATGCCGGGCGCCAGTGCATCGGCTGCAAAAGCGCGGCCGGGACGAATGAATTGCGGTGCGATACCGGTCGCGGCGACGAACACCGCGGCCTTTCCTCCGGACGCCAACAATCGGCGCCGCGAGATGCGGATCAGATCAGACATTGGAATTCCTCCCTCAGGGCCAACGTTTCCTCCACGAGCCCATGAGGGATATTGACGGCAGTATCGGAAGGCTGTCAACATCATAAATGATCAAAATACCTCACAACATCGCAACGAGGCGGGGGAATGCGTCATACCGGAGTTCATACACCTCTCCAGATGCCTCGATTTGATGGGAAATGTGTTTTCCCTTCCCGGCACGATCGCCCCGGGCGACTTGATTTAGCCTGGCGGCTTGCGCATCGGCCAAGGCCGGATACATCATTTCCCATCAGAATCGCGGATAGCGAGGCGTTGGCAGCATCGGGCCGGCAGCCCGCATTGCGTGATCCTGATGCATTGAGGAGATGAAAGACGGTGCGTTCCACCCTGACTGACATAGCCCGGGAAGCCGGCGTCTCCGCCGCCACCGTCGACCGTGTGCTCAACAACCGCCCCGGCGTGCGGGCGCGTACACGCGAGATCGTGCTCGAAATGGCGCAGCGCCTCGGCTACATCGCCGAGAGCCCGAACGGCGCGCCGCCCAGGCCCCTGCCCGGCGAGATCATCCGGCTCGACTTCGCCCTGCCGGCGGGCACGAATTCGTTCATCAAGATGCTGCACCGCCACATCGAGGCGCAGGCCTCGGCGCGCCCCGATCTCGACGTCCACATCGCCACCATAGAGGGCTTCAATCCCGACCGGCTCGCCCGCCTGCTGCAGGATCTGCGCGGCCAGACGCAAGGCGTCGGCGTCATCGCGCTCGACCATCCGACGGTGCGCGAGGCGATCCGCTCGCTGTCGGCCAACGACGTCAAGGTGGTGACCATCGCCTCCGACATCCTGCATGTGCCGAGAGTCGCCTATATCGGCATCGACAACCGCGCTGCCGGGCGGCTGGCCGGCTATCTGCTCAACCGTTTCATGGGGTCTGGACGCCCCGGCAAGGTGGCACTGTTCGCCGGCTCGCTGTCCTATCGCGGCCATGAGGAACGCGAGATGGGATTCCGGCACATATTGACGGAAGAGTCACCCAACCTGCAGATCGTCGAGATGCGCGAAATGCTCGACGACCGCGAAAAGGCCTATTCGGAGGCGTCAGCCCTTCTGGAGCGGCACCCGGACCTTGCCGCGATCTACAATGTCGGCGCCGGCAACACCGGCATCGCGCGCGCGCTCAAGGAGCGCGGCCGTGCGCGATCCATGGTTTTCCTCGGCCATGAGGCGACGGACGGCACCAAGGAATTGCTGCTCGACGGCACGCTCGACGCGGTCATCGACCAGAACCCGCGCGTCGAGGCCCGCGAGGCGCTCAACATCCTGACCCATGCCGTCCGGGGGCTGCCCTATGAATTGCACCAGCCGAGGCTGCAGGTGATCTTCAAGGAGAACATCCCGGAGATTTGATATCCTCAGACGAACGGGACAGCGCCGCGAACGCGCGCTGCCCCGATCACTCCGGCTTACTGGACAGCGGCGACTTCCGCCGCGGCGGCGTCGACAAAGCTCTTGTCGATCCATTTGCCGTAATCGATCGAGCCTTTCAAAAGCCCGGCGCTGGCCATGAATTTTTCCTCGCCCTTCAGGGCCTCGATCGCATCGTCGGTGAGTTTCGGGTCCTGGTGAAACGCCCCATCGGCATAAGTCTTGCGCACCGATTTTTCCGACGACTTGGTCGCCTCCACGAAGGTCTTGATCGTCTCATCGGGATGAGCGTCGGCCCAGCGCGAAATCTCGATATCGACCTTCAGCAGGCGCTTGATCAGATCGGGATATTTCGCCGCGAAGGCGCCGTTGACCGAGATGACATTGGGCACGTTCCATTCCGGATGGGTGCCGGTGTCGAAGAGGATGCGGGCCTCGCTGGTATCGACCAGCTTGGCCGCCGTCGAATCCGTCTCGACGATGGCGTCGATGTCGCCGCGCAGCAGTGCCGGGCCGGATGCCTCGAAAGGCAGGTTCAGACCCTCGACATCATTCGTCGTCAGGCCGACGCTGTTCAACGCCTTGCTGAAATTTGAATGCCGCACCGTGCCGGTAAGATAGGCGACCTTCTTGCCCTTGAGGTCCTGCAATGTCTTCAGCGGAGAATCGGTCTTGACGACGATGTAGGAGCCGCCTGTCCTGACATAGCTCGACAGGCCGATCAGCTTGACGTCGGCGCCGGAGGCGGCGACACGCAGCGCCGGGTTGTTGCCGGTGTAGGTGAACTCGATCGCGCCGGTCGCCAGCGCCGTCGTTGCCTCCGAGCCGCCATTAAAGGTCACCAGTTCGACCTTGATGCCGTCCTTGGCGAATTCCTTTTCCCACCAGCCATCCTTCTGGGCGAGGATGAATTTGAGATGCCCGGGCGCGGTGCTGCCGATGCGGATGACATCGGGCTTGTCCTGCGCGAAGGCCGGCATGCCGCCAAGGCCTATGACGACGGCAATGGCGCCCTTGAGGAGCAGCCGGCGAAATCCATCGAATGCGATGCTGGTCATGGAAAAATCCTTCCTGATTGGTATGAATGGATGGCTTAAATGAGCGAAGACTCGGACTGCCCCTTCCAGGCCGTGGCCCAGCGCTCGAACCAGACGAGCAGGTAGTTGACGGTCAGCCCGATGACAGTGAGCGTCAGGATGCCGGCATACATGTCGGCCGTTTCCATCATCAGCTGCGAGTTCTGGATGAGGAAACCGAGGCCGGACTTGGCCGCCAGCATCTCGGCGCCGATCACCGCGAACAGCGAGGATTTGACCGCCAGCCGCGCGCCGGCGACGATCGAGGGAATGCTCGCCGGCAGGATGACTTTTCGAAACAGGTCGAAGTCGGACGTACCCATCGAGCGTGCCGCCTTGATAAGCAGCGGATCGACCGACTTGACCCCGCTGATAGTGTTGACGAGGAGAAAGAACACCGAGGAGTAGAAGGTGATCGCCACCTTCGATTCCTCGCCAATGCCGAGCAACAGGATGAACACCGGCAGCAGCGCGAATTGCGAGGTGTTGCGCAGCGTCTGCACCAGAAGATCGCTGACCTTCTCGAACAGCGCATAGCGGCCCATCAAGAGGCCGAGCGGTATGGCCACCACCACACCGAGCGCAAAGCCGATCGCGGCGCGCTGCAAGCTGATGCCGATATGTTCGACCAGCACGCCCGAGGCGAGCAACGCCCACCAGGCGATCAGCACCTCGCTCAATGGCGGGAAGAAGATGCGGTTCAGCCAGCCGAGCCGCGGCGCGATCTCCCAGGCGAGAAAGAACAGGCCGAGCAGCGGCAAGCCATAGAGGAAGGTGCCGGCGTGCGCTCCCTTCCCGCGAACCTTGGCACCTGCGGCGACACCGCGCGTCTTGATCGCAGGGACGTTGGTCGAAACCGCAGCCTCGCCGGCAGCGCTGCGAAAGCCGATGGCGGGGCCGAGCTTTTCGGTCAGATAGGCCATGGGTCTAGCTCCTCAATGGCTGAAGGCCGGCGACAGCGTCCAGTCCTTCTGCGCCTTGTTGACCTCGTCGCGCAGCACGTCCCAGACGCGGGCGCGATACAGGTTGAATTCGGTGCTGGCGCGGATATCGCCGTCGCGTGGCCTTGGCAGGTCGATATCGATGATCTCCTTCACCGCGCCGGGCCGCGCCGTCATCACCACCACGCGGTCGGCCAGGAAGATCGCCTCGTCGATCGAGTGGGTGACGAAGATGACAGTGGTCTTGATCTTGCCCCAGATGCGCAACAGCTCGCCCTGCAGCAGCTCACGCGTCTGCTGGTCGAGCGCGGCGAAGGGCTCGTCCATCAACAGCACTTCCGGATTGCTGGCCAAGGCGCGCGCGATCGCCACGCGCTGCTGCATGCCGCCGGAGAGCTGATTGGGAAAACGGTCCTCGAAGCCGGCAAGGCCGAACAGCGACAACAAATGCCGGGCCGTCGCCGTCCGCTCGGCCTTGGCGACGCCGCGCACTTCCAGCGCATATTCGATGTTTGCCAGTGCCGTGCGCCAGGGAAACAGCGCATATTGCTGGAAGACATAGCCGGTCTTCGGATCAGGCTTTGTAATCCGCCTGCCGTCGAGCTGGACCTCCCCACCCGTCGCCTGCGTCAGCCCGCCGATGATGTCGAGCAGCACCGACTTGCCCGAACCACTCGGACCGACCAGCGTGATGAACTCACCCTTGCGGATGGCAAGATCGACACCGTCGAGGACGGTGACGCGGTCGCTCGCCTCGCCGTCGACAGTGACGAACTGCCCCGGCTTGAGCTGGAAGGTCTTGCTGATGTCGTTGACGACGATGCGGTCCATGGTCCCTCGCCTCCTATTGCGCCACGCGGATGCGGTGCGTCGGGTCGAACTGGGAGCCGCCGGCCTTGCCGCGCGCCCAGCCGAGCGCGCGGGCATAGCTGCCGAACAGAAGACGTTCCTCGACCTCCACCTCAGTGATGCCGGTCGGCCCTTCGGCGAACTCGGCCACGTAAAGCGCGTCGGTCGGGCAATAGATTTCGCAGAGGAAGCAGGTCTGGCAGTCGTCCTGGCGTGCGATGACGGGGGCGCCATGCTCGGTCGCGTCGAAGACATTGGTCGGGCATACCTTGACGCAGATGTCGCATTCCACGCAGCGCGTGGCCGAGACGATCTCGATCATGATGCCAGCTCCGCCGGCCGCTCGGGCGTCCCTTCGATACGGAACGCGTCGACACCGGTGATGATCAGCCGATGCGCCAAGGCTGGGCTCTTGCCCGGCAGATCGGTGCGGCGGTGCATGCCGCGGCTCTCGGTGCGGTGCAACGCCGAGGCCACGGACCAGCGTCCGGCAGCGGTGATCGATGCCGCCTCGCGTGCGCGGACCTTGTCCGCGCCCTCGCCCCCCAGATGGTCGCGCACATCGCGCCAGACGCTCTCCAGCCGCTCGCTGCTTTTCTCCAGGCTTGCGCCGCTGCGGAAGAAGTTCTTGTCGAGTGGCGTCACTTCGTTACGCACCGCCTCGATGACCTCGCCCGCCGCGATATCGGCGCGCGGCGTTGCCGCAGGACGCAGCCCGGCCTGACCGAGCGGTTGCACGGTGCCCCGAAACGCCTTGCCGGCGCGGCGCTTGGCATGGGTCGATGCGCCCTTGCCTGCCCACCAGCCACTGGCCAGCGCCCAGGAGGAATTGACGGCGCCACCGCCCGACACCGCCCCGGTCATGATCTCGCGGCCTGCGGCGTCACCGGCGACATAGAGGCCGGGCACGCCTGTGGCGCAATCGTCGGAGACAATGTCGATGCCGCCAGTGCCGCGCACCGTGCCTTCGGCACGCAGCGTGATGCGGAACAGATCGCTGAACGGATCGATACCGGTCCGGTCATAGGGAACGAAGCAGTTCGGCTGACCCTGACGCAGCCAGCCCTGCAACGCCGGTTCGGCCTGGTCGAGCCGCGCATAGACTGGACCGTCGATCAGTGCGCGCGCCACCTCGTCCTCGCGGTCGCCGATGCCGTTGCGCAACGGCTCGCCCGTGGGGCCGAGGATCGGCGAGCCATCCTCGCGATGGAACGAGGCCCAGCGAAACGGCAACCCCTTGTTCAGCGAGGAACCGTACGGCGCCAGGGTGTACTTGCCGGTAAATTCCATGCCGGAAAGGCTGGCGCCGGCCTCAGCCGCCATCAGATAACCATCCCCGGTCAGCCCTGTCCCGCCGAGGATGCGCTCGCGGAACGCACAGCCGCCGGTCGCCAGCACCACGGCCTTGGCGTCGACGCGCCAGTCATGGCCCGCCTGCCGGGCGACACCGCCTGCGCCAACGATGGCATCGCCATCGAACAGGAGTTCGAGCGCAGGATGATGGTCGAGCACGGTGACGCCGGCCAGCAGCACGCGGCGGCGCATGAAGCGCATGTAGTCCGGCCCGCGCAGATTGGCGATGTAGAGCCGGCCGTCATCCTCGCTCGGAAAAGGATAGCCCCATTCCGAAAGCCGGAGCAGATTGCGGTAGGCCGTGTCGACGCAGCGCAGCATCCAGCGTTGGTCGGCGAGTTCGCCGGTGCGTTGCCAGCGCCGCTCGACCACCGCGTGCCGGTTATCGCCGGGCGGCACGCACCATGTGCCGGTGTTGGATGGCGCGGTGGCGCCACTGGTGTCAAGATAGCCCTTGTCGGCAAGCACCACCTTGGCGCCGCTCTCGGCCGCGGCGACCGCCGCCCAGGCAGCCGACGGACCGCCGCCCAGCACCAGCACATCGGCCTGCAGATGCAAGTTGTCGGAAGCTGATTTTTGCGACTTGGGCATGGATGCTCGGCGAAGGAGTGCGAGGTGGCCGGCGCTATGCGGCGCGGGCCGCACCGGAGAACCACACCGGCTCATTGCCGGCGCTCCATTTGATGTTGCAGCCGATCGACGGCACTTGGCTTGCGGCGGGCCTGCCGCCTTCCAGCACCGTGTCGACAGCCGCGCGCAGATCAGCACCGGTCACCGGCTTGCCATTGCCTGGCCGCGCGTCGTCGAACTGGCCGTGATAGGCGAGCCGGCGATCGGCGCCGAACAGGAAGAAGTCGGGCGTGCAGGCCGCGCCATAGGCTTTCGCCACCTGCTGCGAGGCGTCTTTCAGATAGGGGAAGGTATAACCGACCTTTTCAGACTCCTCGCCGATCCGCGCCAGTGTCTCCTCGGGATGCTCCAGATGGTCGTTGGCGTTGATCGCCACCACATGCAGGCCCTTGGCCGCGTAGTCTCTCGCGAATGCGGCGAGCTGTTCGCGGATCAGCACGACAAAGGGGCAACGGTTCGAAATGAAGGCAACGAGCAAGGCCGGCCTGACATCGAAGTCGGCCAGCCGGTGCAGCACGCCCTGTGCGTCCGGCAACAGGAAGTCGACAGCCTTGGTGCCAAGCTCGATCGGATTGGATTCTGTCTTCGGCATCGATGCTCTCCCTTCAGCCGGCTTTCACAGGTCAAGCGGCAAGCGCCCAGGAACCTGCAGTTAGTCTATGAATTTAGTAGAATTATACGCCGCAGAGCACGCCCACGGTCAACCGCGCAGCTTAGAATATCGTGCCAATGTTCGGGGCCGCGCCGGCAGGTTTGTTCGAGAGGAAGCCGTCTTGGAAGAAATGAGATTTGGGAAGCAGCGGCGGCCTCCATCCGCGATGTGCGCGCTGAGCTTGATTAGGAACGCATGTTCCTAGACCTTGCGAACGACCGCAGCGCCATCCGCACCAATACCGATGAAAAGCCGACCACCGGAACCAATGCCGGAAATATCGCACACCACAAGCGGAATTCGAATGTCGTAGAGAAACTCGGCGACGATCGCGCCCACCGCCAGGATCGGGTCCGGCCGCTCCAGAAGAATACCCGCCGGCGCCGTGCCTCTGCGGATCGCCTCGGCCAGCACCGAGGACGAGGATGACGATCCCCGGCCGCTCGGCATGACAAGGATCTTGCCGGCGACATTCTGGCCAAGACCTGGATGCGAATGATCTGTTATGTCGCCCGTCTCGGCATCGATGCCGCCCCAGAAGCTGAGCGGCTGCGAGAACACTAAAGCCTGCCCTTCGGCGGTGCCGGCCAGTTGGAAAGTGCCCAGCCGGTCAGCCGCGCCCGTTTCAATCCGCCGCGTCACGACACACCCCGCACGACATGCCCCACGGCCGCGGAGCGGATGCAGTCCCTCATCTCGGCGAAGGCGACGGTCACGCCGATATTGCCCGGCGCGTAATGCGCCCATTTGCCGGAATTGGTCATCACCACGCCGTCGAGACGTTCGAGGATCGAGGTGACATAGGTGCAGGTATCGGCAACCGGGATCAGGCCGAATGCCTCCAAGCCGTCGAGCGCCCGCTCCTCCTGCAATCGCGTCAGCGTCGCGCGTCCGGTGTTGACGTAGATCGGGATGCCCTTGCCGGGTGCTGCCTCACGCAGCAGCGGCAGCAGGCGCATCCATTCCTCATGCGAGAAATGCGGCGTGCCCAGCGACACGGCGCGGAGCGGCGCGCCGTCAGGCACCATCGACAGCCTGGCCAATGCATGGTCGATGTCGGCACGGCTGACGCGGACGATCTCCTCGGGCACCATGCCTTGAAACGCCTCGTCGCCGGTTCCGGCCTCCGGCGTGATGCCAACCGCATGGAACAGCGCCACCGCGCCTGTCGTTGCCGCCGCGGCACCGAGCGCTTTCAACTGGTCCTCGTCGCGCGGCCTGGGCAGGCCCGCAATCACCGGAACGCGGTCGCCGCTGGCTTGCCCGATGATCAGCCCGACGCCGACGAACAGGCTGTCAGTCGGTTCCAGCTCGGCAGCGTCCAGTTCGAACAGGACACGGCCGCGCCGGTTTTCGCTGAGATGCAGGCCCCAGGCCGGTGCGCGTCCGGTCATGGCGCAGCACAGATCGATGAAATCGCCGTAGCGGTTGGTGCGCGCGCCGATCACCGAATTGGCGAAGACAATGGCGTTGGATTCCCCCCAGGCGATCTGCTGGCCGAATTCGGGCCGGAAGCGGGTCTGATAAGGCGCGCAGGTGAATGTCGCCTGACAGCCAAGTTCGAGATGCGCCTGCATCAACCGCCGCGCCGGTGCTTCCTCCGCCGCCGGCATCTTCACCATGCCGGGATGGATGAGGTCGAACGACCCGACATTGAGCGTCGTCGGCACTTGAACACGGCCGCCGCCTTCGACCAGCCGTTCGACGAAATCGAGCCCTGCCTTGCCGTGATAGAGGCAACCGTCGATATGGGCGCCGGTGATGTCGAGCAGGCTGTTTGCTCCGATCGCGTTGGAAAAAGCGGCCAGGATTTTCATGGCCGCCGCAGCGGACGGGCCGTGCTCGCCGCCGAGCATGGATTGGTCGCGGGCATCCAGTTCAAGCGTCATCGATGTGCTCCTAGGCCTACCCGACCGTATGGCGGGACAGCGCCCCCCTCTGCCCTACCGGGCATCTCTCCCACGAGGGGGAGATCGGCGGCTTCAGCCTTGGCGCTCGTTTTTTGCGACGTGAGAGATTTGCGAAACCGGCGATGACAGTCAATCTCCCCCCTCGTGGGAGAGATGTCCGGTAGGGCAGAGGGGGGCGCCAAGGAACACCAACCATCCCAATCGTCGACTCCATCCTAACCGCCAATCAACACCGTGCTCTCCGGCGACCATCGCAGCACCACATCCTGCCCCTCCGCCAGCCTGTCGGCACCGGTATTTTGCACGATGACCTTCAGCGTCTGTCCGGCGCGCTCGACGAAATAGGTGCTGTTATTGCCGGCGAAGATGCGCTTCGACACCTGCCCCTCGAGCATGTTGACATTGGCGGAATCCATGGCCCCGGCATCGGCGGCAATGCGGATGCGCTCGGGCCGCACGGCCCAGCCTGCCCCTGGCCAGCGCGACATGGCCGAGCAGGATGGCGAACAGGCCGCGCCCGACGCCGAAGAAGAAGATCAGCATCGCCGTGCCGGTGATCAGCCAAGGAATGGCGATCGGCGGAAACAGCAGCGCCTGCAGGAATTTCTTGCCACGAAACTCATGACGAAAGAGCGCCAGCGACGCCGCCGAGCCGAGCACGGTTGAAATGATCGTGGTGATGACCGCGATCTCGATGCTGTTCCAGGTCGCCGCGATCAGCTGGTCGTTCTGCCACAGCGAGGCGTACCACTCGGTCGTCCATTCGAACGGCAGCTGATAGAAGGGCGAGACGTTGAACGACATCAGCGCCATGATGATAGGCAAATAAAGGAAGGCGAGCAGCAGCCCGACATAGAGGCGACCCAGCCATTCGAGGATGCGCGTCGTCGCCATCACGCCACCCTCCGCAGCAGCGGCGAAGCCACCGCCAGGATGACCAGCACGACGGCGAGCAGGAAGAAGGACAGTGCTTCCCCGAGCGGCCAGTGAACACGGCGACGAACTGGTCCTCGATGACCGTGCCAAGCCAATTCTGTCAACCACCAGCGCAGGGACGCTTCATCGCAATTCGCCCGGAGCCGCCCTTCGAGGAACCGCTTTGACGAAAAAAGGCCCGCTCCGGGAAGCCGGAGCGGGCCTTGGGGAGGATGAAGGGGTGGACCCTCTCCTCTTGTTTTCACGGGAGGTGTGGACCGCGATCACCATACCTGAACCCCGCGAAATGCCTGATGCATCACAATCCGCTGCTCGGCAACGTAAGCGCGGTCACGCGATCGCGATTGCTCCCGTGATCGAACTGCTAAATGCGGCCCAGGACGACAAGGATGATGATGATGATCAGCACAAGTCCGAGACCACCGCCACCATAATAACCGGTTCCGTAGAACGGACCACCACCGATACCGCTGAAGCCGCCAAGCAGCGCCAGGATTAGAATGATGATAAGTATTGTTCCGAGACCCATGACTTTCCCAGCTCCTAAATGCGCGCTTTCGCGCCGTTTCAACATCGCGCTATTTCAGATGTTGTAAGGTATGAACGTTTTAGGGGAGCTGGCGTTCCGCCGGGCCATCCCGGCTACGGAGCATCCAGCCCGCAAAGCAGAAAGCCCGCCTGGACGGCGGGCTTTCCGACCGGTCGGAGGCCAGGAGAGTGCGGTCAAAGCCTCAGGGCTGGTTCCGCAGCCTCCTTCAACCTCAGCGGCGTGCGATCAGCAGGCAGAGCTGGCGCAGGTCGCGGTCATAAGTCCCCTCGCTGCCGAGAACGTCGACGCAGCGCTTCTTCATGCGCCTCAGCTGGGAGCTCGACATCTGGGTCACGGCACGCGGACCGTTGAGCTGGCTAGGGTTGGGCGATATGCCCACGTTCGACGGGTTGCTGGGATTGGTTACGTTGTCGATGCCAGCCGACGCCGACACCACTAGTACCGCCAACATTGGCGCCAAGCTCCGCGTTGATACCGCCTGTTCCACCAGCATTGGCACCGAGCCCGGCGTTGATGCCGCCCGAATCTCCGATATTGGCGCCGGCCCCGGCATTCGCGCCGTTGCTGCCGCCGACCGAAGCGCCGAGCTACAGCGCCCTCGCCTAGGGAGCAGCTCCGACCACTGGACGCTGAGGAGCCTGTTGGCCAACCCTCACAGCCTGGCCTTCAGAATAACCGGTAGAACAGCCGATAGTGTACATGTTCCATGTAAGCGCGATACTCCGGCTCGGCGGCCAGCAAGGCCTCCTCGCGCAGGATTCGATACAGCTGCATGTAGGTGATGACCGCATAGACAGCGAGATTGTGGAAGGAAAAGGCCGACAGGAGGTAGAGCACATGGCCGGCGAGGTAGCCGGCATAGATCGGATGCCGCACCAGCCGATAGGCACCGCCCGTCATCACACCGCGATTGGCCGGCAGGATCGCAAAAGAGCGCCCCAGCGAGATCTTGCCCCAGATAACGAACAACAATGCGATGATCTGTAACGGCGCGGCGACGTAGAGAGGAATCAGCGCAATGCCTGGCTTGAGACTGATCAACGCAACGCCAAAACTGGCTGTCACCGAAACGATGACGGTAAGCAGATTCCAGTCACGCGTGACCGGACGCCGCGACAGCAGCAGCCAGGTGAAAGTGAGTATCTCGGAAATCGCCACCAGCGCGGTGTTGAGCCGGGTCGGATCCTCGAGAAGCTGATAGACGCCGCGATAGACGAACAGCGCCGCGCACAGCAGCGCACAGGCGCGAAAGAAGCCTTCGCGCAAGTCGAGCATGATCTCGTGCTTGCGCGCCGCCGACAAAAGCCCTTTGTCTGCTGCACGCGAAAGCGCTTCACTTTTTGACATGAGCAAGGCAAGCATCCCGATGATCCCTCGGGGGCGACCTTTGCACGTAACCATTGCCGTGCCGTTAACCGAGAAGATCAGATCGGCATCAAACCGGGTCAAAGCCGCCGAACGGCAAGGCCGTACCCGGTCTTTCAGCATCTCGCGATATGACCTTTCGCGGCCTCTGCACCGACGCCCTACTTGAGGTACCCATTGCTGAAATATCCCGCAAAATCCGGACGTTGCGCGACAACCTTGCCATCGGCATCGTGCAGGATACCGGCGGCGAGGAGATAGGAGCCGATCGCTTCCATCTTGGCGGGATCCATGATGCCGATGGTGCCGTCTTGCCCGCGCAGATAGTGCCCGTCGATCAGTGCCTTCAGCGAAGCCTGGATCAACGCCGGATTGGTGAGGGCATCCTTGTTGGCGGCTATCAGCAGCGTGGCGGCTTGCTCTGGGTGATCCACCGCGAACTGATAGCCGCGCCGCGTTGCCTGGATGAAGGACGACGCCTGTTGGGGGTTTGCCTGGAGAAACGCTTCGCTCGAAGAGATGAGCGTCGTGTGCTCGTCGGGAACGCCATAGTCGGCATAGACGAAGCTGCGTTGCTTGACGCCCTTGAGCTCGGCTTCGACGCCCTCCCAGGTCGACACTTCGAGCGTGAAGTCGACCGAACCGTTGGCCAGCGCCTCGTAGGCGGAAGTGCCGAGCGTCACCGTCTCGAAATTGCCCTTTCCGCCATCATGCCGGATGATGGTCGAGATCAGTGCGTTCTCCCAGGCGCTGCCGAAACCGCCATAGGTCAGGCCGTCCAGATCCTTCGGACTTTTGATCTCGCTGCGCGCCGCGTTGAACACCAGCCGACCGGTTTCGGACTGCACGACGGCATAGACGGCCTTCAAGTCGGCGCCGGCGGTCTTCTGGGTGAACAGGCTGATGGTGCCGTTGATGCCGAAATCGGCGACGCGGTTGGCGACAAGCGTGCCGGCGCCGGTGTCGCTGTAAGGCACAATATCAACCTCCAGACCGGCCTCGCGATAAAACCCCTTTTCGCGCGCGACGAACAGCCCGATGTGGTTGGTGTTGACCGTCCAGTCCAGCGCGACAGTGACTTTTTGCGTTGCCGCGAAGGAGCGGCTCGATCCGGTGATCAGCGGTACGCTACCGGCAAGGGTGAGCAGCAGAGCCTGCCTGCGCGTCAAGTCAATCATGGTCATGTCCTTTGGTTGGCTGGAGGTTGAGCAGAATGTCGAGGATCTCGGCCTCGAGTTCTCCGGCCCGCCGTGTGGCGGCGCTGGTCGGATCGCGCGGGCGCGGCAGTGGCACCTTGATCTCGCGCACGACACGGGCCGGCCGCGTGGACAGCACATAGATGCGGTCGGAGAGGAACACGGCTTCGCGCACGTCATGGGTGATCAGCAACGCCGTCCATCGATGGTGCCGCCACATCTGTTCGAGCCAGCGCTGCATGGCCGCGCGCGTCAGTGCATCGAGCGCGCCGAACGGCTCGTCGAGCAGCAACATGTCGCGTTCCTGCACGACAGTACGCAGCAGCGCCGCGCGCTGCCGCATGCCGCCTGAAAGCTGCGCCGGAAAATGCCGCTCGAAGCCGGCAAGCCCAAACTCGGCAAACAGCGGCGCGACACGCGTCCGCGCCGCCTTGCGGCCGAGGCCCTGCACCTCGAGCCCGAGCGTCGTGTTATCGAGGATGCGCCGCCACGGCATCAGCGCGTCCCGCTGCGGCATGAAGGCGAAATGCCTGCCATGATCGTCGAGCGGCGCGCCGTCGAAAAACATCTCACCCTCGCCATGCTCGGCGCCGGTCAGAAGCTGGAACAGCGTCGACTTGCCGGCACCCGAAGGCCCAAGGATCGAGACGAATTCGCCGGCATCCACGCGCAGCGAAATGTCGGCGAGCACTTCGAGCCCGCCAAAGGCCTTGCGCATATGCCGCAATTCGAGCCGGCTCATGCTTGCGGGCCTTTTCGGGCGGCTTGCCTGCCAGCGGCTCTTTCCCAAGGCATGGCAAGTCGTTGCAGCACCACCGTCAGCCCGAACAGGACGAGGGTAAGGGCGGCGCTGACGCCGACGGCGGCGAGCACCAGGTCGGGACGGAAATTGTTTTTGGCGTTGAGCATGTAGATGCCCAGCCCTTTGGCCGCGCCCGCATATTCGGCGAAGATGGCGCCGACGACGGCATAGGTGATGGAGATCCTGAGGCCAGCGAAGAAATAAGGCAGCGCCGAAGGCAACCGTGCCAGGATGAAGACCCGCCAGCGCCCTGCTCCCATGGCGCGCAGCATCTGCCCGATCTCGACCTCGGTAGCCTCGTAGCCCTGCACCAGGGCCACCAGCATCGGGAAGAAGGTGACCAGTGCCACCAGCATGATCTTGGGCGTCAGCCCGAAACCGAACCACAGCACCACCAATGGCGCGATGGCGACCAGCGGCAAGGTCTGGCTGACTATGAAGACAGGAAACAGCGCGCGCCGCAAAGGCTGGAAGAAGTCGACCAGCATCGACAGCGCGAAGGCGGCGCTGAGCGAACAGGCAAAACCGATCAGCGTGGCGCGGATGGTGGGAATGGCGTTGTCGAGCAGCGCGTCACGATTGAGCATCGCCTGTTCGAAGACGCGCGAGGGTGCCGGCAGAACCGTCGGCTTGATGCCGGAATGGTTTGCGTAGAGTTCCCACGCCACGAGCACCAGGCCGATCGATATCACGGCCGGCGCCGCCTGGGCGAGGAAGCCCGCGAGTTGACGCGGGTTGAACGACGATGAAGCCACGAGAGGATGACCTTGACGGCGCGCGTCGGCGCGAACGGTTCAGACGGCAGTGGGACTGTTGGCCGAAACCGTGACGTCGAGGGTTACGTGGCCGGCGCCTGGTCCGAAGCGGCAGAAGGCTTCGTCGAGCGCCGAGAAGATCGCGCCGGCATCGCCGCGCAGCTTGGTGCAGAAATTCTTGGAGCGATCGTAGACGCCGGACTGCTTCAGGAAATCGATGCAGCCATAGATCTCGTCCATGTGGTCGTCCGTGCCCATCACATAGAGCGAGAACTGCGCCGCCGCTGGCTGCCCAGTGGCGGGCGCGCCGCGCACGGCGGAAATGGCGGCTTGCTTGCGCGGGCCGAGTGGCCCGGCAGGTCCGCCAAACGTGTCGGAGCGGCAGATCGGATCGTCCGGCTCACCTGGGCAACCACGCGAAATGGTCGCCGACAGCACGCAATGCTTACCGCTGCCAGACGCAGCCACGAAAAGGTCGCGCAGCGCCGGGAATAGCACCTCGGGGGGCCCGACCAGCAAGGTCGAGATGTCGTCGGTCTCGATCCTGAGCTTGTCGCGATACGAATCGAGCGCGCCAAGCGCGCCCAGGATGACGCCGACAAAATCGTCGGCCATGAGATATAGGGAAACCTGTGCGCCTGAAAACATCGCCCGCCTCGCTCCGCTGGTATTACCCAGATCAGCTTCTAGGGTCTGTGGGCTTGCCGCCCCCGTCTCAGCCCCGACCGTACGGAGCACCCCTGTGGATGGCGGCGTTAAAGCACCATTCGATCGGTTGGGGAAGCTGTTTTTTCAGCAAGCTGCGCCAAAGCATTGCGCCAGCGCAGGCACAACCGGGTGCCGGCGCCCGGGAATTTGGCTCGATCCGGGTGCAACCAACAGCCCGACCATCACGCCGGGCGGAATGAATTCCAACGCGGACCAGAATTGCCCGACCAGCGCGCAGACGGATGCCAATGGCAGGGCGACCGCGCCGACCGTGGCCGACAAGAACTGCGGTAAGTAGTTTTCGCAGCAGGGAAAGCGCGGACGCAAGTTCCGCGCTTTCCATGCTCGTTGGTCTCACTATACGCCACGACCGGCTGGCGGTACCTCTGGCACCGATTCGCTGGCCACTTTGCCAAACACTCTTATTTCGGGGCACGGTTTTCCGGCTTTTGGCCGTGCGAATGCGGTGTGCATTTTCATCAGCCGTTTGAGCAGGCGGCCATAGGTGAGGTATCGAACCCGGCCATTGGCAAGATCGAACTCCACCCTCCCCCATCGCCTGACCGGACCTTTTCCAGTTGGCGGACCCAGTCGCGCGATCTGAAAGGCCAACCGAACCTCGCGGCCGGCAACGTCCAGATAGATACCGGGATTGCCGCCCAGGACGTGCCACAATCGGGCAACGTGCTCGATCGACATGTCGGATGAAATCGCCATGTGGTTCCGCTCAAGTCGCGCCCAGACGAAATCACCGGTTGGCTGCCGCGTCCCGGACACCAAATCCTCGCAATAGGCTGGCGCCACCTCGCGCACCAACGCGCGCATCGCGGTCGCCACGCTGTCGGCCACATCCCGCCGCGTTGCCCAGTGTGCTTCGCAGAACGGCACGTGTCCGAGGATGTCGCCGTCATCGAAATTGGCGGACATCTTGTGCAATGTCACGCCGCCATGGACGGCATGCTGGCCGTCCGCGGCCAGGCGATGGAGAGGATGCGGACCCCGGTAGTTGGGCAGCAGCGCCGGATGAAAATTAAGGCCGCCCTTGGGAAAGAGGCTGAGCAGTTGTTGCGGGATCAGGGTCGGGAAAGCGTAGCAGATCAGTACATCCGCGGCGATCTCAGGCAATTGCCGGCCAAGCTCATCCCAGTCGTAAGGCCGGCCGAATTCGATCAACTTTACCGGCGTGTTGCCGAGATAGCGCCTGAGCAGAAGCTGGCGCCTCAGCCGGCGTCGAAAATTGCCAATGCTGAAGCCTCTGGATGGGCGCTGAAAGCCAGGCACGATGATCGCGCCAATACGATTTCCCGCCTCGACCCACCCGGAAAGCAGGGGCCCGGTGTAAGCAGAAACATCCAGGATGAAAACTGCATTGAGCTGCCGGGCGCCGGCCACAGGCTCGGAAGAAATCATCTTTTCAGATCCGGCGGGGCAAGACATCGCCCGGCAATCCGAGCACCGTAACGAACCGGTCCAGTCACTACCAAAAGACCGGCCGAGCCGTCAGCCTGGTTTGGGAGAAAGCGGTCCTGCCGCGGCGACACTTGGGAGCCTTTCCCGCTTCACCAACACACGCTTCTCGTAGAGCTTCCTCATGCTCCCCCTGAAACCAATCAACCCGCGTAGTTGGTCAGCAACGCCGCGCACTGTCAACCGCCGGGCGGTGGTTAACAGCCGCTATTGATATGGCCTCGCGGCAATCGGCGGGCGCTTAAACCCACTGCCGCAAAGACTGATCCGCGAGCCTTATGAAACGGCCTTTTCACGAACCGGCAGTTTCCAACCCGGCCTGACGAAATGGCAGGTGTAGCCGTTCGGATACTTCTCCAGATAATCCTGGTGCTCGGGCTCGGCCTCCCAGAACGCTCCCGCCGGAGCGAGCTCGGTGACAACCTTGCCGGGCCACAGGCCAGAGGCATCGACATCGGCGATGGTGTCCTCCGCCACACGCTTCTGCTCCTCACTGGTGTAGTAGATTGCCGAGCGATAGCTCATGCCGACATCGTTGCCCTGGCGGTTGCGCGTCGTCGGATCGTGGATCTGGAAGAAGAATTCCAGAAGCTGGCGGAAGCTGATTTTCGCCGGATCGAAGCTGATCTCGATGGCTTCGGCATGGGTGCCATGATTGCGATAAGTGGCATTCGGCACGTCGCCGCCGCTGTAGCCGACACGCGTGGCGAGGACGCCCGGCATGCGCCGGATCAGATCCTGCATGCCCCAGAAACAGCCGCCGGCAAGCACTGCACGTTCGCTCGAAGTCGCCATGTAACGTCTCCTCAAAAGGCAATTCCGGGAAAACTGTAGCGGCGTTCCCCGGGGAATTGCGCGACAACAAATTTGGATAGTCCCATAAATGGGCATTGTCGCCTGCTTCGTCCAGTCGGACGAGCGGGCCATTCGGCTATACCGGTGAAAGGCGCCCCCTAAGGAACGGGGAAACCTTAGATGCGCGGATGCCGAGTCCGGCTGCTGGCGGCGACCGGCAGATATCGGATACCAGGCGGAATGGCCGCAAAACTGATCGCCACAGGCGGCGCCTCGCGCGACCAGTTGAAAAGAACGGTCTTGACCGGAACGTTGTCCAACCATGCCCGCAGCTGCGACGGCACGTGAGGACCCGACCAAACCATCAGCATGCCATGGTCGCGCAACCGCTGCCTCGTGATCCAGGGTGCGAACCGCATATCGAGATCGGTGAAGATCGACGGCTTGTCATAGGCGTTGAGGCCCGCCAGCATGGCAAGATTGGTATCGCCGCCGACAATGTCGAGCCGGCCGGGCACCGCGGCGTGCCACACCGCCTCGGCCTCGTCCGAGATCGGCCGCGCCGGCCAGCAGACGGCGTCCATCCGCCCGCGCACATTGCAATCCGTCCAGCGGATGGCCGCATAGGCCCCCGACATGGCCACGATGCAGATGAAGGCGCAGATCGCCAACCTTCGCATCTCGGGGGCACCGAGCCGGTGACCGAGAAAGGCGAGCGCGACGACGCCGACGAGATTGTACATCGGCGCGCCCCAGGCCTCGCCGGTGCCGGTGAACAAAGAGGCGACCATGATCAGCGTCGCCGGCCCAAGTCCCATCCAGGTGAGATAGACCAGCTTACCGCGCTCGACGGGGTCCTGCGGAGCCGACGTACGCCGCAGCAGCCCTGATATCGCCAGCACCAGGAGGAAGCCGGAAAACCCGGCCAGCTGGACACCGATATAGTAGAGGCGCGCACGGTGCTCGGTTACCCAGGCATCGCGGCCGGCGAAATAGGTCAACGGCAGGAAATCGATGCGGTAGAGTGCGATGGCCAACGGCGCGGCGACCGCGAGACAAACGGCCAGGCCAAGCCACGGCCAGGGCGTCGCCAGCCGACTGCGCGCGCGCGCGTCGGACAGCAGCCAGAGAGCGCCGAAGGCAAGCAGCAGGCCGGTGGAAAACTTGGCATAAAGCCCGACGCCCGACACCAGTCCGAGCGCCAGCCACCAGCCTGGCCCGCCACCGCGGCCGGCGCGCCACAGCAGCCAGCAGATCGCGGCCCAGAACGGCATTTGCGCATAGTCGTGATTGAATTGCGGCGTCGGCCAGCCGAAGAAATAGACCGATGGCATCAAAAGCACGGCGGCCAGCGCGCGGCGTTGTCCGAGCATGTCGCGGGCCAGCAGATAGACCAGGACGAACGTGGCCGAGATCGTCAGTTGGGCCAGCAGATATTGCGGCCAGCGGAACGATCCGGTCAGGAGATGGCTGGCCTCGAGCAGCCAGCCGGGGAGCTGCGGGTGCTTGTAGGTCAAAAGCACCCATTCGCGGCCCCACATGAAGCCTTCCACGACATCGCCGGGCGGTGCGGGATCGATGAGTGTTGGCACCACGGTCCAGCACAGCGTCTGCACCAGACACAAAAGTGCCAGCAAACCCCAGGGGTGCCGAAGCAGGGCGGACCAGAACGACGACGAGTCCAGCGCCACGGCAGGCAGCCCTGCCGGCACCCAACGATCGATGGAGTCGTCAATTCCCGCCATGCGCGGCTTAAACCACATTGCCCGGTTTGCCGAACAGCCCCAACGTCAAAGCTTACAAAAAAGTATACTTGCAGGTCATTGCTAGACCAAGATTGAGCGGGAACTTCGGCGTCCCGTTGCCCTTACCGGGCAGAACAGCCCGCACACCTGATCCCACTAGAAAATCCCGGATATTCGATGCGTCACCCGCATGCCGTCATTCACCACCGTGCGCTCGACTTCTGGCTGGCGCGCGCGGCGGTCCTCGTCATCATCTGCCTGCAGCTTCTGGTCATCAACGATCTTTCATTCGGTCCCCGCTGGCTGGCGCCGGCGCTGGAGGCCGCCCTGCTCGCGCCGCTGTCCGTGGCCACCGCCTGGACGCAGGCCGCCACCCAGAAAGCGGTCGAGGAGGAGCACTGGTATCTGGTCGGACGGTTTCGCGTCATGATCCGCCGGACGGCCCTGGTGATGACCGGCGTCGTCAGCGTCATGAATTGCGGTTCGCTGGTGCTCCTGGTGCGTGCCTTGCTGGCTGGCCATGCCGGCTCCAGCGGCCAGACGCTGCTGGTCGACGCGCTCAACATCTGGGTCACCAACGTGATCGTCTTTGCCTTGTGGTTCTGGAGCACCGACCGGGGCGGGCCGCCGACCTGCGGCCTGGTCAAACGCGCCGATGCCGATTTCCTGTTTCCGCAAATGACCCTGAATGATCGCGAAATCCGCGACTGGCTGCCTGGCTTCGTCGATTATTTCTTCCTCGCCTTCACCAACGCGACGGCATTTTCTCCGACCGACACCTTGCCGCTTTCCCGACGCGCCAAGCTTTTGATGATGGCGGAGGCGATGATCTCGCTGCTGACGATCGCGCTGGTCGCGGCCCGCGCCGTCAACATCCTGGCCTAAGGCAGGTCTACCGAAGTAACCCGGCTTTGGAGCACGCCATGCATGAAAAATCCGAAGATGCGCGTTAGGCCCAGAAACACCAATAGCCCGCCCCGGCGAACCGGAGCGGGCTATTGGTTGTGTGCGATGGCTGTCGCTAGTCCAATGGCATTGCAACACATGCGGGCAATCCGCCATCGTCAATCGGCGCCGAGATCCCGTTCAAAGACCACCTGGTCGCACAACGGAATGCCGTTCACGAGCAGGCCTTCGGGATAACCGGTCGATGGCCCGAACGCATCCCGAACGATGCGGTACATCCGAAAGCCCTGCCGCTGGTAAAATCGCAGGTTGCCGATATCGGCGCTCGCCGTCGAAACGATCAGGCGTCGGCCGCCGCACTCGCGGCAGCGGGTGATTGCCGCCGCGACAAGGGCACGCCCCAACCCCTCGCTCTGTCTTGCCGGACGCACGGCAAGGCTCTTGAGTTCGAAGACACCGCCGTCGCCTGTCTCGATGATCTGCGCATGGCCGACGACCCTCCCGCCATCCCGCGCGACGAGCACCTCGCCCTGAGCGATATAGCTGGAGATCTGCATGGATGAATCGTCGGCAAGGGCAAACAGCGGCCGCAACGCGTCGCGGTCCCCGTCATATCGTTCAATGTGCATCCGCAAACCCAAGCTGAATCAACGCCGCCGCGAACGCGGCAGCCTTGCGTCGGGATATAGCAGTGGCCGGTCGGGAGCCACAAATGCAAAAAGCCCGCCTCGGCGCGAACCGAAGCGGGCTTTGGCTCGATAGAACCGACAGGTGCAGATTTTCGACGCCGAGCAAAGTCTCGGGCTATTCCTCCGCCGCGCGCCTGAACCTCCGCACGATCACCTCGAACAGAATATCCGAGAGGCGGCGACGATCGCCGCGCGTTCCCCGGGCGAATAATGCGCGGCATCGTCGATGGTCATGAAGGTGACGTGACGGGACATGAGGGCTGTCCTTGGAAAGCTTGGTTTCCTCGCCCCGCGCGAAGCGGGGGGAGAGGTGGCTCGGCGAAGCCGAGACGGAGAGGGGCATGGCGCCGACCTGGTTAAGCGGGCGCCCCACGAAGCCCCTCTCCGACCGCTGCACGGCCACCTCTCCCGCGCTTTGCGGGGGCGAGGAACCCAAGTCCTGAGCGGACCCGGCCGGGTCCCCGCTGCTCTGCAGCGTCCCGGCGTTCGCCGGCCTTTCATCGTGCCACCGGCACGATGAATTCGCTTACGCGAACCGGCTGCTCACCCCATCCGCTCCACCTCCCCCGCCGACAAAAACAGCAGCACCACATCGCTCATGCCGAGCAGCGGCGTGAAGGTGACGATGGTGATGCCGCCGGTGGCGTTGGTGCGGGTCAGGCCCTCGGAATAGATGTCGAGCGGCGGTTCCTCGTCGAACCAGACGCCGTGCAGCGTCTCGCCCTGCCATTTCTCGCGGCCTTTCTCGAAGCTCTTGAACGACAACACGCTCTCGCCGGCCTGTCGGTCGCCGCCGCCGCCATGGCGCACCACGACGCTGTCGAGCGCACCGGGCGCGCCGCGTCCCATGATGGCGTCGGCGATCGCGTCGGCCGGGATCATGCCGGTGCCCCATGCCGCCTGCTGCTGCGGCGGGCCGACCAGCACGCGCTGCGGGTTGTCGCGCGTGCCCTCGCCGGTGACGCCGGCGGCCCACAGCCGCACCGGCGTGTCGAAAACCTTGCCTTGCCACCACTGGGGATAGCGGCCGGTGAGGTGCATGGCCCATTCGGCGCCGCCTGCTCTGGTCTTGCCGAGCTGGTTGCCGGCCATGAACAGCCGCTCGCGATTGGTCGCGCCGGCCGCGTGAAACTCGGCCTGGCGCTGATACGGTTTGTACGCCGCCAACTGGTTGGCGCGGCGCCGGCGGTCAAGTTCCGCCAGCAGCGCCAGATATTCCGTCTTCGCGGCGATCGGCGGGGTCGTCGAGGAACGGCCTGAGGACGGTTTCGAGGCTGCGGATTCGGCTGCGGATCTCTTCATCGCTCAGCGTGTCCAGTTGGTTGATGGCGACATCGATGTCCTTGGGCAGCACCGAAAGCACGATCTTCAGATACTGGTCGGGCTTGTCGGCCCGCACCTCGGCCAGGACGCCGGCGCCATGCGCCCGGAAATCGGCCCGCACGGCGGCGAGAAAATCGTCGCCCAGCGTCTTCTTCGTCCGCTTCGGGCGGGGCGCCTTCGCGGCTGCCGGGCTGGCGGCGGCTTTGCGCCTCGCCGGCCTTGCCTTGCGGCGCTTCGGCGCGACGTCGGTTTCGTCAGCCATCGGCCTACCCCAAGGCATCGCCGGTCGCCGCTTTGGACGGCTCCGATCTGCTTCGCCGGACCGCCTTCTTCGAGCGAACGGTCTTCTTCCCGGCCCGCTTGCCACGCTTGGGCCTTGCGGCAGGTTTTGCCGCCTCGGCCCGCGCCTTGAGCTTCGCCATGGCGAGGCCGACAGCGCGGCTGTCGATGCCGGCCCGCGGAAAACAAAACCCACCGCTGGCGTCTCGCACCATCCCGATCAGCACGCCGGGCGCCACCGCCTCGACACGGCCGAGCCGCGCCTGCGGCGCCACGCCGTCGAATTCGCCGATGGCGCTGACGACCTCAAGGCCGTCGTCGCCGGTGATGATGGTGGCATAGCGGGGCATGGGATTTCTCGCATCTCGCGGAGGTAGCGCTCTACGGCGCCCCCCTCTCTCCTGCCGGACATCTCCCCCACGAGGGGGGAGATTAAGCACTCGCCGGCTTTCGCCAATTTCCAACGTCTTATGGAGTGGCGGAGCGCCAAAGCTGCCGATCTCCCTCCATGTGGGGGAGATGTCCGGCAGGACAGAGGGGGCGCTGTCCCGCCAGCATTCAGATTTGCAATCGCAGCGGCGTTCCTGGCATGGCGCCAAAAAACAAAACCCGCCTCGGCGGCGGGTCGTTGGCGCAAATCAGCACCATGGACAAATATGTAGCATGGCTGCCCTCACCCGGTCAACGAGCTTCTAGGAAAAAATTCATATTTTGCTGGAAGGGGCATGACCGCGGCCCTGACATTCATCAGGCTTTTCAACAGCCGGCTCCTGTGAAATCATCAGCGGCAGCTCATGGAATGATTCCCGTCGCACGGCCTTTTAGGAGAGGACGATGGACAGACCAGCCATGGCATCCGTCTTTAGGATGCGGCACGCTCCGGCCACGGTTTCCGGTGTGCGCAGCACTGGCCAGGGCCAGGCGGATCCGATCATCCGGGTGCACTCGCTTGGCGAAGCGATCCGCTTCGTCGCCCACGCTTACCCCAACTACGACATCAGCACCGTCGCCATAGACTGCGGCGACCCCTCGATCCCGCGCCTCGGCAGCCTCGAGGTCAAGGCGGTGTGGCGCGAATATGGCGAGCGCCTGACGCAGGAATAGACGCGTCCGGCCGGCCAGCGTCCTGGGATCGGAAACGCTGCTGACGCGTTTCCACTGCGATCAATGGAGGGAGCAGTCCATGAACGTCGCCAACCTGCAACTCGAAGGCCTGCTGATGGCCGTCGCCTCGATCAACCACGTCCTGGTCAAGAAGGGCGTGCTGACAGCGGAGGAGATCGACATTGCCCTGCGCAAGGCCGAGGCCTCCGAAACCGGCGAGGAGCGATCAGGAGGCATGTCGGCGTCGAGCCGCGACGCCGTCAACTTCCCGATCCGGCTGCTGGAACTCGCCAACCAGTGCCAGCCGGAGGCGGACATGCCGTCCTTCTCGAAGCTGGCCCGCATGGTCGGCCAGATGAAGGAGCCCTACAACGACCAGATGTAAGGTCCTCTTCGCGCCTTGCCGGGCGGGCTGTTAAGCCCTGCCCCGGGCGGGCTCCTAGGCCCTGCCCCGGCGGGCTCCTAATCCCTGCCCCGGGCGGGCTGCTAAGCCCTGCCCGGCCATCCCAGGTTCAGCGCCAGAATCCTCCCCGGTCCATGGACCGCCGCGAACAGCAGCCCGGCCAGGAATGAAAAATGGTCGACGAAGAAGCCGAATTCGGCCTGGTTGCCTGACCAGTGGCTGGGTCCGTGGAAGGCAAAGGCCAGGAACAGCACATAGGCGGCGGCGACCAGGGCGGCCTGCGTGAAGAAGGCGCCGCTCAGCAGACACAGCACCAGCGCAACCTCCAGGATCGCCGCGCACCAGGCGAGGAAGAGCGGGAACGGGAAACCGGCGGCCGCGATATAGCCCGCCGTGGCCTCCATGCCCATGAATTTGAAGGTCACCGCCATCAGGAAGACGGCGGCGAAGATCAGCCGGGCAACGAGGAGGGCCGCGGTCTGCCACGGCGATTGTGCGATTTGCGACGACATGGTTGTTCTCCAGCTTCATCAGCCCCAAGGACGCGCCGCCACGCGCGGATCCGACATGGGCCAGCGATTTTTCATGAGTCGGCGATTTTTTTCTCTCCGATTTCGGAGCACGCGCAGGGCGCCGGTCGTCAGCCGCCACAACATGCGCCGGGCGTTGACGAACAATTAACGATCCTGAAACTTGTCCGTAACCGGCAACGTGATATTGTTAGCTGGGGCTAATGCACGGCGTGTCCTGTGCAGTCATTTTGGGGTGGGTCGAGTTTTGGGCGCAAGCGTCAGATTGGGAACGAAGTCCTATCTGGTCCGGTCACCGGTGTTGGAGTGCGATGGCTGCGGCGGCACCGGACAGGTTTTCCAGTGCCCGCGCTGGACGAGTTCAAACGGCCTTTGCTGTCCCGCCGGCACGCACTACCGCGGCTGCCCCGGCGCCAGCGCGCCCTGCGCCGAATGCGGCGCGACTGACGGCCACGGCGCCGACCCGGCCTTTCCATCGGCCTGAATCGGGGCCGGCGGCAAGCGCCCGGCGGTCGCCGCCATCCGCCATGGAACCAGCATGACCGATCCGTGTTATGTCTGACCGCGACATCTAGACGTCCGCGCAACCATGCGGCTTACAGAAAGTGAGGCCAGCCATGCCCGACGACAAATCGAAGACGAAGCAGGACCGCAAGCTGGTCTCGAGCGAGGAGACCTATGAGGTCGCCGCCTTCGCGCGCAAATACGGCATTCCGCAGAGCGAGGCGCAGACCATCATCAAGCGCTATGGCCCCTCGCGCAAGAAGCTCGACAACCACATGGCCGCGCGCGGATAGAAGAACGCGGCCCGCAAGGCGGCAACCATTTCACCTGGACGGCGTTGAAGATTGCTGCGGGCCGCGTCAACCGGGCCCGGCGGTACGGTGAACAGGATGTCTTTTTCCCGGTTTCTCATCCTGGCCAACGAAATGGCAGACGAGCATCTGTCCCGCCCGGCCCGTGGCATGCCAAACTGACGAAGCATCGGCTGCACAGCCGTATGGCTGACAGCCAGGGTGGCGAAAACGGAGGGCCGCAACCATGTCCGAGACAACACGCAGGACCGGTAGCTGCCTGTGCGGCGGCGTGCATTTCGTCGTCACCGGCAAGCCGTCGCGGGTTGGCCTTTGCCACTGCAAGGACTGCCGCAAGGCGAGCGGTTCGGTCTATTCCGCCTTTGCCATCTGGCCGCGCGATGCCTTCGAGACATCGGGCGAAGTGGCCAGCTACGGCACACGCAGCTTTTGCCCGACCTGCGGCAGCCGCGTCGCCTGGGTCGACGACAACGAGGCCGAGGTGATGCTCGGCAGTCTCGACGTCGCGCCGACGGACCTTGAACCGCAATATGAATTGTGGACCGGCCGGCGCGAAACCTGGCTGCATGCCTTGCCCGACGCCGAGCAGTTCGAGCATGACCGGCCGCTGGCAGAGGGCGCGGATCTGCCAGCGCCGAGAGCCTTGTCGGACGCCGTCGCGAGCGATTGAGCGCAAGCTTGAAAATTGATCGTCCGGACCTGGAACCCTGCCCTGTCGGCCACGTTATCCGGCGCTTCCTCTGTGCATGTCGGCTTGCCCCCGGTTTTGACCGCCATGCGATTCATGGAGACGACCGTTGAACGACAAGATGTTTCCCCGACCGATCCGCCTGAAATTCGCCCCCGAACGGGAGCGCGTGGTGCGCAGCGCCTGGGAAGGTCTGGAATGCCTTGGTGACTGGCCGGCCGGCCGGGGCCGGCGCTACCGGGCGGCACTGCGCAGCTGCCGCGATGCCCTGGATGGCTGGACGCCGCCGGAAAAGGCGATGCGGGCGATGATCGACGCCGCGCGTGAAGCGCGCATCCTCCAATAGCGGGAAAACCAATGGCCGATTTGATGCTGTCGACACCGCTGCGGGTCAAGCCGCATGGATCGGACACGATCCGTGAGGTGGCCACGCTCCAGGACGCCAGTGAAGTCCTCATCGACTGGCCGCATGCCAAGCGCGGCCCTTTCTACCAGGCCGCGCGCGAGAAGATCGAGGCGGCGCTAACCAACAATGAAGGCGCGGCACAGGCACAGGAGGCCTTTACCGCGCTGTGCGATCACGCCGGCCTTCTGGTCCGATAGGCCAAGGCAATGCCCAAACAAAAAGCAGGCGAACTCGCCTGCTTTTTTTGGCCCATTTCGATCATTGGGTGGGCAGATCGCCGTTGACGATCGGGTGGGAACTCTCGAAGCCGAAGCTCTTCGGCGCCATCAGCATCAGGACGATCACAACAGCAATAGAGGCAAGCAACGTAGCGGTTCCGGCAATATCTCTCACGATCCCATCCTTCCCAGGTCCGTCTTGTCATAGAAACGTTTCCTGGTTCGCGAGGTTCCGCTGCAGGCACTGCAATGTCGTCTAACCAACTCTACTGCTTCGGCGGCTGGGGCGGCACTTCGCCAGGCTTGATTACCGGTGTGTTGCCTTCATCGGGCGCCGGCGCGGCCATGCCTTGGTCGCCGGTAGCCGGCGGCTTCAACACGCCGCCGCAATCACTGAGCTTTTCGCTCAGGTCGCCGCTGCCGGACTGCTGCTTGCCGCCTTGATCCGTCTGCACCCGGCATTTGTCGCCCTGCTGGTTCGGTATCTGCTGAGCCGTCTGTGCCGCGGCCGGCATCGCCACGGCCAGCATCGTGGCGCATGATGCTATGGCGAGAGCTTTCATCTCGGCCTCCTTCGTTGAACAGCCGCCCGCGGCGGCCTTCCCTTCACTGGGACAACGCCCGTCGGCCCGAAAGGTTGGCCCAATGGGTTGGCGAAGAGGGCCTGCCTCTGGGGCCGAAGCGGCTGTCTGTCGCCCTCACTCCAAGGCCGGCCCTGGGTTCGAGGCAAGTGCAGCAGCCCTGCCACGATCAGCACGATCAGCATGGCGAACCCGGCCAGAGGCCAAGGCCGCGGGCGACGCCGATCGCGCCGGCGAGCCACCTTCGCGGCGCAAAGAGCCGGCGCTTGCACAAAAGGCGCTGCAACCAACTCCATTCTCCAGCCGTTGCCTGTGCCGGAGGCCAGCCATGTTCGAGCATTTCCAGCCTATCGACGTCGACATCGGGGACGTCAGCATCTTCGTGCGCCGCTCCGGTGGCGGACCGGCGGTGCTTTTGCTGCACGGCTTTCCGCAGACCCATCTGATGTGGCGCGACGTTGCGCCGGCGCTCGCCGAACGTTTCACCGTCATCTGCGCCGACCTGCGCGGCTATGGCCGCAGCGCCTGCCCGGCATCGAGCGCCGATCACGCGCCCTATGCCAAGCGGGCCATGGCATCCGACATGGTGGCGATGATGGCGGAACTCGGCTTTACCAGCTTCATGGTCGCCGGCCATGATCGCGGTGGGCGTGTCGCCTACCGCCTGGCGCTCGACCATCCCGGCCCTATCAAAAAACTCGCCGTGCTCGACATCGTGCCCACGGCCGATGCCTGGGACCGGGCCGATGCCCGGCTGGCGCTCGGCTACTGGCCGTGGTCCCTGCTGGCGCAGCCCGCGCCCTTGCCGGAAAAGATCCTGGCGGGCGCCCCAGACGCCATCGTCGACAATGCGCTGGGCGGCTGGGGTTCATCGCCCGATGTCTTTCCAGCCGGCATCCGCCGGGCCTATGTCGATGCCTTGCGCGACCCCGCCCACATCCACGCGATCTGCGAGGAATACCGGGCGGCGGCAACGCTCGACCGCGAACACGACCGGGCGGACAAAGCCGCCGGCCGGCGCATCGCCTGCCCGGTGCTGGCACTGTGGAGCGGGCAAGGCGTGCTGGCCCAATGGTATGCCGGCGAAGGCGGACCGCTGGCGTTATGGCGGAACTGGGCTGATGACGTGCGTGGCCGCGCTATGTCAGGCGGGCATTTCTTCCCCGAGGAAATGCCCGGGCAAACGGCTGGCGCGCTGATCGATTTCTTCGGCGAGGTCAAGGCCGGTGCCGGTTAGCCACCGCCCCGGTTAGCCACTGCCAGTCACCTCGGATCAGCCGACTGATTGCTCCGCTGTATCGTCGCCGTCGGGTTCACCAGGCCGGAAAGGATCGGATCTTCGCGGACACTCCTCGAAACGATGGTCGCGGCCGCCGCAGAAGGAACAGCACATCGCCTCACGGCCCTCGTTTCCGGGCCACCATTGCGGTGTTTCGTAGGGTTTCCTGCCGTCCATGCCCAGCAATGCGCGACGCCCGATTTGGTTGCGCGGAACCCAACAGACACGAAAGCGGTTGTGTGCGACAATGCAAGCGGCCATTCCAGCGCCAATCCGGACCGGCCGCATGTGCAATTCAGTCAAACCAAAGAGAACCCTCATGTCCGCTCGCGTTCTGACCCTGTTGATGGCCATCGGCGCCGTGCTCGCGACGACCGGCCTGGCCGATGCCCGTCCCGACAGCCGCTCCATGAGTTGCGGCGAGATTCGCGCCATGATCCAGAGCCATCGCGCCGTGGTGCTGACCACCGGCCGCAACACCTATGACCGCTATGTCAGGCAGTTCGGCAACGAGTGCGACTGGCCTGACGTCCCGATGTCGGCCTATATCCCGTCCCGCGACGGTACCTGCCCGGTCTATCGCTGCCAGGACCCGGGCGTCGATTTCCCGAATTGACGGCCGGTGGTCCGAATTGACGGCAAGCCGCAAGGACGCCATAACGTCCCGCCTTTCCCGCTTCGTCTAATGGTAGGACAGCGCCCTTTGAAGGCGTGAATCGTGGTTCGAGCCCATGAGCGGGAACCAAACAAAACCAATGACTTAGATACAATTTTTGACATATCGTCGAATATGCATCGATCCCCCGAAGGCCGCCACAGATGGCCTTTTGGGAACTTCCTCGACACGACGACGTTGCGCCTTTTTCGAACGAAGGAGGTTGTCATGGACTGGAATCGCGTCGAGGGAAACTGGAAGCAAGTGAAGGGCAAGGTCAAAGAACAGTGGGGAAAACTCACCGACGATGATCTCGATCGCATCGCCGGTAAGCGCGATCAGCTCGAGATCCAGGAGCGCTACGGCATCGAAAAGGATCGCGCCCGTCGGGATATCGATGACTGGTATAGCAGGCAGGGCTGGTAGGAAAGGCACCGTGAATCCAGCCTTCGTCTTCGGCATGCACGGGACTCGCGCAACCTTCCCCGGCCTCCGAAAGCGATGGCCCGCGCCACCCAACTCTGACGCGGGCCGACCAAAGGTCTTGGAGGGACGTTGGTCAGCAGTCGACCCCGGCTGCCGATGATTCAATCAGCGTGCGCTAAAATAGTTCCAACTTTCGAGGCTCCATACTCATGCAACAAAGCCTGGCAAACCACGTCGCCATCATCTGGAGACTAAGCCGCGGCCAGCCGGCCGACCAACGCAATTTGCGTCAACTCTTCTGGCTCGAAAGCCAGGCCACGAGCCGTGGCCAGCGTTATTGAATTTCCGCGCCTTAAATGAAAGGCCCGCCGCGTGGCCCCCCGCGACGGGCCCTGGGCGTGGCTACATCCTAAAGGATCGACCACGATGTCATTAACGCCCGCCTCCAAAGAATGTTCCAGGCATGAAAAAGCCCGCCGGGCGAAACCGGCGGGAAGAGACAGAAGTGCTAGGGATCTACCCAGCATAGGGTCAACAGGTGGCGGCAGGGTTGGTTGCGGACGGGAAATGACGTGGCCAATGTCGCGCAAGGACACCTCCTTTCGGATGACTTCGTTCTTATTGGAAGGCGGGGCATAGTCGGCGCAGCCCGGCAGGACCCCGTGGCCCCCCACAGGTACCGGCCGGCTAGGCTCGGCGCTCCCCTCCAAACTCCGGCGCCGAGCCGCCGCTTTCCCGGCCCCCCGATCATACGAACCGCGAAGCGTAAAACTGTAGCCCGCCAGCGGAGCACTCGGCCAAGACCGCCAGTCAGTCTTTGCTACTGTTCCTCCGCCGATCGATCGCGCCATAATCAGGGATGCAGGTGAAGAACACCGGCCGCTGCCCCCTGCCTGCACGCTTGCACAGATCGCACCGGAACACTTTCACCAAGTCGTTATGCATGGCGCCGTGGTCGAGCCCCAGGCGGGCGCCCAGCGCTTGCAAGTCGATCTGGAGGGAATGATTGCACATCGGATGCCCGCAGGTGACGTAGAACGTCTCGCGGTTGCGAATGGCATCGGCAATGGTTTTGGACATGGTGCGGCCTCAGATTGCAGAAATCGCCGCGCGAGGAATATATTCCTATCGATTGACTTGGCAAGGGCGGAGCCGGTGGCCATCAACAACGTTCTGACGCATGCTCAAGAAAATCGCTTTGCCTCGGCCTTCATGTCGCCGCCTCCTCGGCTGACGCAAACATTCCTCCGTGGATCAACCGCCACGCAAGCCTCCGGCTCATGGGCCAATCAGGGAACAACTTCCATCCCGCGCGAGTTGTTGAGCCGGGAGGACGCGGATCATGATAAGGTGGCCATTGTCATGCAACACATCGATGACACCAAAAAGCTGGTTGACCGCTTGGATGAAACGGAGCGTCGCATCAAGGAAACTCAGGAAGTCATCGAGGGGAACCGTCGGCTTATAGAGAGGTCCCGTGAAATTCTTTCCAATGTAGCGAGCGCTGCAGCGCTTCGCGGCTTAGGCTAGTATCTGGACCTGAGAGAGAGTCCGCGCTGAGGCGGGGATAATCCAGCACACGGCATTTGTGCTGAGCATCGTAAGCCGCCGGGAGGAACTCCAGCTTGGCCCGGCTGCCGGTAGTCCCTAAAACCCCCGTGACGACATGCGATCGGGGATGTGGTTCGAGTCGATGAACGGGAACCAGGCAGAAAGCCGCAAGCGAACTCTCTGAACGGAGTCAGGCCGGATCGCTTCAGATCCGCTACCGATCGGCCAATCGGGATACAGGCAGGATATCGGCCGGTGCCCTGCCTGCTAGGACCGCTCGCACCGGAAAATCCAAGTCATCGTGCCTCCGTAGTCCAGCCCCAGGCGGGCGCCTGGGGCCTTGGATGAACAATTCAGAATGGCAGGAGGACGGCGACTTCCGCCCTGGACCCCGTCGCGATTGACGGCCAGTTAACGTTACGTTAACTTTAATTTAGATTACACTAAAATAGGTGGCTCTAATGAAAATGGCTCTCGTTTGCCTGGCGCTTGTCCTCGCCGGTTCAAGTGTCGCTGCGGCGCACGAAAAGAAGGCAAAAGTCACTGCTGCGAACACATGCGCTGGTCTATCGATCAAGGCGGCAGTGGCGGCAAAATTGGACTGCACTGCAACCGGAACAGCAACGTCGACCCAGACCGACGCAGCGAATACCAAGCCGCGCCTCGGGTACCAGAACGCTTGGACGATATCCTCGTTTGGCCTTTGATGTTCCGGCGTTTGGTCTACCCAAAGGCGCGGACCGGGCCGGGCCTTTAAGCGCGGTCGCTTCCCTGGCCAAGCAGTTTCGATTACAGGCGTCGAATACCTTTGCAAGAAGCGCAGCCGAATGCCCACGGGGCGGTGCTCGATCCCCGGCAGGAAACCTTGCGGCCCGTTGCACGTTGTCGGCCAACAGGAGAGTTTCATGGACCCGGCAACCGCGGCGGTGATGATCATGCTTTCATGCAACGCATCGCTCTGCCGGCCCATGGAGTCGCAGCCCGTCGCCTATTCCTCGCTCGAGGAATGCCAAGCGGCCCTTGCAGTCAGATTGGCACCGTGGCCGGGCGGCGAAATGGTCGGCCGATGCAAGCAGGTCGACCGGACGGCGACCGGCTCGATTCCCCCGGAAGGCTATGCCACGGTTCAAGTCACGCGTGGGATGGGCCGCGATGCGGTCACCACCAACTACTTCGTTCCGAGAGCCAACTAGAAGCCTGGAAGCCGTCGGACCGCCCGTTGGCCGCCAGGCGGACATCGGGCAGGTCACTCGGTTTGCCCCGGCCCTCCTGAAACCATTTCACGGACCCCGCGTTGACGACCGGGCACCGCCAGCCACAGGAGACATTCCATGACCGTCAATTGCCGCATATCCATCGACAACCGGCCGGACGCCACCAACGCCACCTTCCAGGCCGTGCCGCGCATTGGAGAGAGTGTTTCCCTGTCGGTCGACGGAAGCCCGCAGGATTTGCGGGTCTCGCGTGTCGTGCATGTGCCCAACGGCGGCCTGGAAGGCGCCGCGATCATCGTCGAGGTGACGACCAACATCCTCTAGGCCTTGTTTTGCCGGGAGATGCCGGGCCGAGCCTCACGCGACAGTGATCGGCTGATATGAAACCTCGCGCGGCCACGCGCGTTCCATGCGCAACATGGTCGAGGTTCCAATGCAAACCGCGTGGTTCTCCAAGCCCGTCGTGGTTTCGGTCGGCGTCACCGGAGCCACCCGCAACCTGTCCAACACACAACAAGCCATCGAACTTCTCACGACACATTGGCGCGATGCCGGCAGCCTGAAACATCAGTCGGCGCTACGCGCCTGCCGTCGCGCCACGAGTGGCGACGTTTCCCCGGATATCGCGAGGGAGGCCTTTGTCGAGGCCGCGCGCGAGGCGCACGTCCTGGTCGAATAGGCTCCAGGCCCCGCAACCCGGCCTGATTTCGCGTCCTGCCGTCGCTCACGGCTTGTTACCACCGTTCACAATTCCGTGATTGACGGAACCTCCTGAAACCACAGGCGTTTTTCTTCCGGCGTTTGTTCAGGCAACATCAGGAGGCGTTTATGCGCATCATGAACCTCGTCACCCTCGCCCTTATCATCCTTGGTGGTCTCAACTGGCTGGCCATGGGCGTAACGGGCTATGACGTGATCGGCACGGCCCTTGGAGGAGCCACCTTGGCCCGCCTCGCCTATACGGTCATCGGTCTTGCCGCCATATGGCAGCTCATGCCGGGCTTCCAGAGCTTCACGGTTGGCGAAGTCGATGCCGAAAGGCATATCCATCATCATCCGTGACCGGTAAAACTGGCGGCGGGGTCCCCCGCCGCCCCACCATGACGGCTATTTCTACGCGCACCTGCCCGGCGGCAACCAAGCTTCCTCGTTCAGGATCGAACGGACAACCTATTGAAATCTCGAATCTAAATACCCAAACCCGCCGCATCGGCGATGGGCTCGGTACCGGCTTGCGCCACGATGATGGAGGCCAGGGGCGCGCTCAATCGCCATTTCAAATGGCCAGGCGACCGTTCCAGAACGGCTGAGCCACCCAGCGACTGCGGCGCCACACGCTGCAGCACGACGGTGCCGAACCCCTTGCGCGTGGTCTCGTCGCGCCGGTCGCCAGGACGAGGCTTCGATGTCTCCTCCCAGGTCAATTGGAATTCACGCTCGCCCAAGGCGCTAGAGCCTATCGTCCAGGTGATCTCGACCCGGCCGGCATCACTGGACAGGGCGCCATATTTGGACGAGTTCGTGCCGAGCTCGTGGAAAGCCATGCCGAGGTTCTGCACCGCGTTCGACTGCAGCGTCAGGACCGGCCCGGAAAGCAGGATCTGCTCCTCGCGGCCGAAGGGCTTCAGATGCTCCTGGATCAGGTCGAAGAGGCTCGCTCCCGCCCACTCCGAGGTGACGAGCAGATCATGCGAGCGCGACAGCGCCATGATGCGGGCGCGTATCAGTTCCTCGAACTCTTGCGGGTCGCTCGAGCGCTTGCTCGTCTCCCTGACCATCGACAGGATGACCGCGAACTGGTTCTTGACGCGATGGTTGACCTCGCGCATCAACAGCCTGATGCGGCGCTCGCTCTCCTTGGCGGCGGAGATGTCGCGGGCGATCTGCGAAGCGCCGATGATCTCGCCTACGCCGTTCCTGACTGGCGAAACCGTCAGCGAAACGGCAATGAGCGAGCCATCCTTGCGCCTTCTGGTCGTCTCATAGCTCGCCACGCGATCGCCGCTGCGAACCCGGCTGATGATCTCCGTCTCTTCGCCCTTGAGGTGATCGGGTATCAGCATGAGGATGGACTGCCCCACCGCTTCCTCGGGGCTGTAGCCGAACATGCGTTCAGCAGCGAGGTTCCAGCTTGTGATGACGCTGGTCAGATCCTTGCTGATGATCGCATCGAAAGAGGAATCGACAATCGCCGCCAGCCGCGCATCGGCGCTCGCGCCCAATCGTCCCTTGTCTTCAACATCACTCACCGCCGCCAGGAATTCCGTCATGGCCACCTAACTAGCCCGCAAACCAATCGAGGCAATCGCCCCCCTGACGGAATTAAGGAATCCGCAGCTCCCGGCTTACTCAGCTGTCCCGCCGTTTGGCCTTCTGCCATCGACCTCGGGCGCCAGCACGCCGAATTCCTGCGATTTGGTCCCTTGCCCGGCGGCGAGGAAGCCATCGGAGGCCAGACCCCGGCGCAATAGTTCCCTGACCGCGGCGGAGCGGCTCGGCATGCGCTTTTCGAAGCGCCAGTTTTCCAGGGCCATCAATTCGTCAACGGTGAGCATGATCTGCAGCCGTTCCGGACGTTCCAGGTCAGCCATCTAAGCTTCCTCGCTGGAGCTGAGAATGTGTCGAGTTAGTATCTACCTCGTTCAGCTAACAAATAGGGTTTGCCTCATAATGCGTCAAGTGCCGCCAGTGGGGGAACGGCGCATCTAACCCATGATGAGAATAAGACGTCGGACCCCCACTTGCATTACTATACTAACTTATTGATTTTATTCAAGTATTTTTGAGAATTCGCTTGTCATCCGCGCCCACCTGGCGCATGCTGCGACATGGATAGAAACAAGCCCTCCAAGGGAGGTTTAAATGCGGTACGAATACTCTTCGCGGTTGCTGGACGACGTCAATTCGGCGGTCCAGAGGGCCTTTGAGATGGCAGGCATCGTCAACATCAGCGCGGTGGCGGAACAGATCAGGGTGCGAAACCTGGCCGAGAATGTCGCCCTCGAGGATGTCGAATACCTTGTCCTGCACGCTGCCCAGGTGCTTGGCGCGGCAATCGAATTCGACGCTCTGGGCAACGGCTTGGCTGCGAGTGGGAACGGGCTCGTCGACAATGGCGAGGAGAGTGCGGTCATGCCGTTCGATCTTCCTCGGTCAGCCTCGATGCAATAGTCAAAAAAGCCTGCGGACCGCCACGGCTCCAAGCGCAGTGGAACAAGTCCGGTCTCTGGAGGTTACTGCATCGCCCGACGGAGGAGAATGTTGTGAAGACCCTGCGCAGTCTGCTTGCCGAACTGTCTTCCAACTGGCTCCGGCGCCGCAAGGTTCAGGCACCGGTCGCTGGAAATCCGGTCAAACCTGTTTCCCGCCTTCCCCACCAGACCGCGAAGATGCGGCCAGCCCACAAGCCCAAGCCGCCCTCCTCCCGCGACGTTGCTTCAAATATGTAAACGACCGCGAAACCCCTACACACTTTTCCGGGATTTGCCCTAGCTCGCAGCGGTGGCCGAGGCCTTTCTTGGGGTGGCCCGCTGACGCCGCATGCGGCGTTTGGCAACGAGCTTCAGGGCGACCGGCGGCTCGTTCGACAGTGCGCCCACCACTGCATCCATCATGCCATGCGCCACGAAATCCGCGTTGATGTCCTGGGCCAGTTTGACGGCTGCGTCCTTGTCCTCATTTCCGGTCTCCGACCAGAACACGATTCCGACCCGCAGCGCTGCCTTCGTACGCTTTAGCCGGCGAACCAGAAACCGGGCGTGCTTGATGGAATCCGCGTTCAGGAAGCCAACCACGACCGTGTCGACGGTGTCGAGTTCGAGGCGGCGAATACCTCCCGGTTCCATGTCTGCAAAGCCTGCCTTCGAGACCGTCGTGCCCTGGACTTCCAGGACCTGGGCCAGCATGGCTGCTGCGGCGTCGTCAAGCTCGCCACGCCCGCCAGCGCAAAGCACCGACATATCCGTGCCGTCGGGCAGATCGGCCTCCTCCTCGCCGGCGGTCTCACCGTCGTCGCTCGCCTCCGCGGCCACGAACGTGCCATCCTCCTCATCCGCTTCCTCCTGCGCACTTTCGTCGAGGTTTGCCACCAGCGCCTGCGCACTGGCCGCCAACTGCCGCCTTTGCTGATCGCCCATGACACCGCGCGCACGGTCCTGCTCGCCCAGCAGAAGTGCGGGAATAGCCACCTTGTCGTAGAAATCGACCAGGTATTTCTCTTCCAGCATCTCTTCGGCGTGGTCCGTGGCCTCGTCCGGATCACCGGCGAGCAGACGCTGGTAGAGGCGCGCATGGGGTTCGAGCACGGGCTCGTTGCCGAAGAGCACGTCGAGGAACTCGAACTGCGGCACGTGCCTGCCCAGCACCACCAGGCACACGGTGAGCGGTGTTGACAGGACCAGCCCAAGCGGCCCCCAGAGCCACGTCCAGAAGATGGCCGCTACGATGATCGCGAGGGATGACAGCCCGGTTCGCGAACCATAAAGCCAGGGTTCGACGACATTGCCGGTAACCAGTTCCATCACCACGAACAGGGCGGCTGTCCACAGCACGAGCGACCAGCCTGGCGCCACGGCCAGCGCCAGGAACAGCGGCAGCAGCATGCCTATGGCAGGCCCGATGTAAGGAACAAACCGCAGGGCTAGCGCGAGCAATCCCCATAGCAAGGCATTTGGAATGCCGAGGATCCACAACCCGATCGCTATCGGTATCGCGTACAAAATGTTGACGACCAGTTGCATCAGCAGGTACCGGCCAACACGCTTGCCGGCATCCTGAAGCGCCTCGGTGGTGCGGTGAAGGTCGCCATAACCGACAAGCCGGATGAAGCGGTCGCGCAAGTCCTCTCGCTCGAGCAGCATGAAGATGACGACCACGATGATCAGCCCGGCCGATCCGAGCGGGCTGATCAGCGGCCCGACTATGTTCTGCAGGACCTCCAGCGGCCTTTCGCGCGAGACGATCTCGACCGGCACCGGCTCACGCGGCGGCTTTTCCGGGGTGGCGGCCGGCGGCGACGTCTCCTGCCTGTCGATTTCCTGGCCGACACGTTCGACAACCTTGCCCAACCTGGCAATGATCCCTCCGCCGACTCCGGTCTCCTTGAGCGAGCGGATCTTGGTCAGGATGTTGGTCTGGTAGACCGGGATGTTCTGCGCCAGTTCGCTGACCTGCGTGGCGACAATGAAGCTGAACAGGGCAAGGGCGGCGAACGCCCCCAAAACGCTGACGATGACGGCGGCAATCCGGGGAATACCGGCCCGTTTGAGCGCGGACACAAGAGGGGCGAGCGCGAAAGTCAGCAACAGCGCGATTGCTATCGGCAGGAAAACCTCACGCCCGAAATAGAGCGCCGCCACCGTGGTGACGATGGTGGCCACATTGGGCAATGACGTTCGAGGGTGTGGGGCGGCGGGCGAAAGAATTTCCTCCAACCCATGAGGCGGCGATGCCATCCCGTTTCGACGATTGGCCGCCATTCCCTGTCCCTCCTGCCGGCTCCATGATCGGGCATATAGAGCCGGCGTACAACATTAGCCAGAGGTGAAACACACGTCGTTCAAGGCGCAGTTTATCCGGCGTGGCGACCGTGCTGAAAGGGCGCACCGGCCTTCCGACTGGCTGCCTGCCCGGATCGGATCAGCGCACGCCGTGCCGCGCCAGCGCGTGCTCGATCAGCGCGTCGATGACCTCCGCGTAGCCGATGCCGATCGCCGCCAGCGCCTTGGCGTACATCGAGATGTCGGTGAAGCCGGGCAGCGTGTTGACCTCGTTGACCAGCAGGGAGCCGTCGGCACGCAGGAAGAAGTCGACGCGCGCCATGGCCTCGCAGCCCAGCGCCTTGAAGGCTTGCCCAGCCATGTCCCTCGCTCTGTCGGCGATCGCGGCGGGGACGTCGGCGGGCACTTTGACCACCGCGCCGTCGGCATCGAGATATTTGGCCTCATAGGTGTAGAAGCCATGCTTGCCGGCCGGGATGATCTCGCCCGGCAGCGAAACCGTGAGCGAGCCGCCTGCCCGTTGCAACACCGAGCACTCGATCTCGCGGCCTTCGACGAACTCCTCGATCAGCACCTTGCCGTCGTAGCGGAAAGCCGTTTCGACGGCCGCTTCAAAGCCATCCTTGTCGTTCACCTTGCTCACCCCGAAGGACGAGCCCTGGCGTGCCGGCTTGGCGAAGAAAGGCAGCCCAAGCGCCCCGGCGATCTCCTGGAACGAACCGACATCACCTCTATGCACGGTGACCGAGCGGGCGACGGCAAGGCCGGCCTCGCGCATGAGCCGCTTGGCGACGTCCTTGTCCATGGCGGCGGCGGAAGCCAGAATGCCGCAGCCGACATAGGCGACATCGGCGACTTCCGCATAGCCCTGCACCGAGCCGTCCTCGCCGAAGGGACCGTGCAGCACAGGAAAGACGACATCGACAGGCGTAAGGTCAGCCCGTATTCCCTCGTGCGACGCCGGGATCAGCCGGCCCTTGCCGCCGGGCAGCAGGGCGACCTCCACGCCGTCCTCCGACACCGGAGCCCCTGCCCCATCGCCGCCAGCCTCGGACGAGGATTGCAGCAGCCACCTGCCCTCCCGGGAAATGGCGATCGGCACCACCTCGTAGCGCGTCCGGTCGATCGCCTTCAGCACGTTGGCCGCCGACAGCCGCGACACGTCGTGCTCGGCCGAGCGCCCGCCATAGAGGATGGCAACCCTGATCTTTCCGGTCATCGAAATCCCTCAACTGTCGAAAATCAAATGGCGACGGCAATGCCGCGATTGGCGAAGAAACGATCGAAATCGCCTGGCGCCAACACTGCGTTTGCCTGTGTGGCGCTGGTATGGCCGGATGGGTTGTGAAAGCGAAAAACCTCATCCGACGCGGCGGTGGCCAGAACCAGGTGTCCGCCCTTCGATGGCGGCTCGCGCTCGGGCCAGCGGATCGAACTGCTGACCGAAGCGATGAAGAAGCGCGACCGGGCGAGGATCGCTGGAATGTCCGCCGTCGCGACATTGGTCATCACCTCGGCCTCGAGGCCGAATTCCTGCTTCACGAAGGCAACGAAAGGCGCGTAGATCAGCCCCTTGATCGAGCCTTCATTGACGACATAGCCGCCATATCCGGTGCACCGTCTTGCCAGTTCGATCGTCGGCACGATCTGGCCACGCGTCGCCAGGATCATCTTGAGACACGCCATGCCGCAGACATTGGCGGCCCAGACCGCGTATTCGTCGCGCGTGGCGGCACCCGATCCCTGCCATAGCGGATCCCGCCGCAACGCGGCCTCAGCGCCATCGGCGAGCACCGCCAGCGTCATGTCGGGCGTCTCCCACTGACTGAAAAACGGCACGGCTTCAGGCAGTGGACTCATGCGGATTCCTCGGGTAGCCAATCAATCTCGTATACGAGAATACGAGATGGCTGAAAAGCCGCTCGGACCCCGTCGAATTTGCTCGGGGGCGTCGCGGGGCGCCGTCTAATCAACCTTCGTCCAGCCGAAGACCAGCCAGGCGTATTTCGATTTTTCGTCGGGTTCGGCGGTGTAGGTCATCTGGATGTCGCCGCCCTTGGCGTAGATATCGAGCCTGGGCGCCGTGTCCAGCTCGAGCCATAGCGAACTCTTGCTGAAGGACCAGGTTCCGCACCAGACGCAGGAACCCGATGTCGGGTCGCCGGGCTGATGGAAATTGTAGCGGCCATCCGCCGTGATCTCCAGATAATCGAACGCGCCGTAAAACGCGGTCACCGTCTGCTGGAACTCATTTGCGGCGGCTTCCTGTTCCGGCGTGGGCGCATCCTTCATGTCGCGCGGCGGCCGAGTGGTGGCGCCGCTGAGTTGCCATTTGCCGACAAAGTCCTTCTGGGTCGGAAGATATTCCTCCTGAGCCTGCGCCGAAGATATATGAGTCATTGGTAATATGAATGGTGCGACCATGCCCAAAATCGCAAGCAACGGCGCGGCGACCCGGATCGCCTTGGTTGATTTTTGCATGAAAATTGTTTCTCCACGGTGGGCAAGAGATGTTCTGTTCGGGATGTTGTTGAGAAAGGCGGCGCGCATTGCTTCAACGCCGATTCCCGTCCGCCTTTTTCGGTTAGCACCGCAGCCACCGATCTGGCAACGCAAGGCAGCGATCGGTATTGGGCCGGTTTGGTTCTACGACTACAAAAGATTCGTAAAGCCGCCGCCGCGGGTGTAGTGTGCCTTGTCGTCCGCACCAACCCAGGCAAACGGACGCTTGAAAGTCAACTCAGGTGCTTTCGCCCGACGAGGGAGGAGAGCGCCATGGCTTTCTCAAAATTCACCAGCATGTTCACGTCCGACGATCTGGACCTTCTCCAGAAGGTGTTCGACCAGCTGTGCCGAGAGCGCCGTCTGGCCCTCAAGGACAAGGATCAGAGAGACCAGCTGGCGCGCGAAGTCATGGAAGCTTTCGAAGGTGGCTTCACCGAGGAAACCGAGTTGTGGCAGTCGCTTTCGAAGCGACGCACCGCCCAAGCGTGAGCGGCGGGACGCGATTGCCTCCAGTCATGCAGCCAATTGCGATGCGATCACGGCCGCGCTTTCAGCCGTGCCGCCGGCTCACTTCGTATTGACCACCGAAGCGGGCCGGTAAGTGTCCATGGTCGCGCCGTTGCGGTCCTCGTCGAAGAGGGAGTCGCTGCCGAAGCTGGCGCGCAGGCCGATGACGACCTTGTTTGCCCTGAGGTCCTGGGTGGACGTTTCGAACTTCCTCCGTTCGAATTCATAGCGTCCGAACACCGCCCAGGGCGTCTCGTCGAACCGGTACATGGCCTGGACGGCCGCACCGACCACGTCCTCGTTGGTGCCGTCGTAGTCGGTTCGGTTGAAGTCGAGTTCCGCATCGAGGCGAAAGTTCTTGCGGACGAAATAACGCGCCACGGCGCGCACGCCCCACTGGTCGCCGTGAAAGTCGCTGATGGTGAGCTGGCCGACACTGGCCTGGCCATAGAGGGTCAGGTTGCCGAGATAGAGTTGTGCTTCCGGGCCGACAGCATAATTGTTCACGGTGACGCCGCTTTCGCCGACCGATGTGTAGGCGGCGAAGATGCCGGCGGCAAAACGGTCGGGATCGCGGTAGAAGCCATGGATCGCACCGCGCGTTTCATCCAGCGCGTCGTAGTGGCCCCATATGCGGTCGTAAGTCAGGTCGCCCTGCAAATTCCAGCGCTATGCAAACGGGATGTTGACGCGCAGGGCACCGCCGCCGGCCCGCGTCGTGTAATCGTCGCCGACGAAGCGCAGTCCGCCGAGATAGAGTTCGCCATAACCGGAAATACGCGGCGCCACCGCCGTCTCGGTGGCAAGCGGCTGCAGGATATCCGCCGCGCGAGCCGATGTCGCAACGATCAGCGACGCGAGGCAGATGGAAAAGCGATGCATTTGGAGCCCTCGAATACGAATTCCGACGCTGCGCCAGCGGCGAAAGATAAGCACTGTTCAGAATTTGTAGGCGATGCCGAGCCGGATATCGTTCGTCTTCAGGTCGATCTCATCATGCAAGGGAACCCCGCTGGGAACCGCGATGCGTGTCGAGGGGTGGCGGCCGAAATCGGCAAAGCGGTATTCGCCCCGAACCAGCCAATTGTCGGTGACGGCGTATTCGGCACCCGCGCCCAGCGTGTAACCGCTGACGGTGTCCTCGACATCGGCATAGGCGGCTCCGCCTGGAAGGGCGACCGTGGTGTGCTTGTACTTCGCCATCGCCAGGCCGCCGGTGACGAAGGGAAGCCAGCGATCCATCGCATAGCCGGCCCGCAGGCGAACCGATCCGACTGCCTCCAGTTCGAGCACGCCGCCGAAGCCGGGATCGTCTACGCCAGCCGCCCGATAGAGTGTGGTGTCCTTGACGCTGGCAAAGCTGTAGTCGCCCTCGATGCCGAGGACCAGGCCGCCGTCGAACTGCTTGTCATAGCCGGCATAGAGACCGCCGAAACCGCCGGACGGGCCGTAGCCCCAGCCATAATCGTCGAAGGCCCCTGGCGCGAAAGTCTGCCCGACCCTGGCGTTCCCCCAGGCATATCCGGCCTGCGCGCCGACATAGCCGCCGGACCAGCTGTAGCTGGCAGCCACGGGCAAGGTTTGAGTGGCGTCGGCGGCGAACGCCATGCCGGCTGGCACCGCTGCAAGGATCGTTGCCAGAAGAATCGTCTTCACTGTTTGCCGCCCCCAAAAAGATGCCGTGTCCCGCCGGACTTTCCGGCGGCGTAACCGACGTCGGCGCCGGCATAAAGCCCGGACCAGTCGTAACCGGCCGGCGCGGTTTCGCCGATGTCCGCCGCACATGCCGCGCCGACCGGCGCGAGAAGGATGGCCGTAGCAAGAAGAAGAGTTTTCATTGTTGTCTGCTGCCCCAATTGTCGTTCTCCGCCGCGTTGATGCCCGCGGAGATCCAGCTGTTGTCGAGAACCCGGTTTTGCATTGTCCACCGGCCGCGTCTTGGGCTGGGCCGCACCCGAATTGTCGGGGAAAGCGCGGCTGTGCTTTCCCCGTCCGTGTGGCCATTCGGCCTCACTCGATCGATGTGTCGGGTATCCCACGGGGGATCGCTGTCGGAGACGCTACCTGGCGCTACTTGGCGTCGAGCCGAAGCGGCGGCGGAAACAGCGATTGAAATAGGAGACGTCGGAAAAGCCGCTCAACAGCGCGATCTCGCTGACCCGCATGCGGTCGTTGCGCCGGTCGCGCAGCATGCGATGGGCTCTCTGCAGGCGCAGTTCGAGAATATGCTCGGCGAAACTGGAGCCCGTCTCCTGCAAGAGATCATGCACGTAGCGCGCGGAAAGCCGTAACTGCTGGGCGATGTGCTGGGCCGAGATGCCGGGATCGGCGAAGTTGTCCCGCATCTTCTGCAGGATGGCCTGCAGCCTTGCCGCGCGCAAGCCGCGCACGCCCGCCAGCTCGGCGATCTCGCCCTTGGCGCCTGTCGCCAGCCCGATCAGGTCGACGATCGTCTCGGTGGCGTGGGCGACGAGATCGGGCGAGACCAACGCCGGTCCCGCTTCCAGGAAGCCGCAATAGCGCTTGAGCATGTCGAGCGCTTCATTGTCGGCGCCGATGGTCAGCGCCAGGCGATCCTCGACATGGGCGAAGGCATTTTCCAGGATTTCGCGGGGCACCACGACATTGGTCCAGACATTGTGGTCGCCCCCGGTCATTTCCAGCGCTTCCGAAGCCGAGACCAGCGCGCCTTCGCCCCTGCCGATGCTGTAGTCGCGGCCGGTCTGCACGCCGCTCAGCCTGGTGTCGCCATCGTTGACCAGCAGCAGATAGCCGTCGCGGCCGTCATCGGCGATGTTGCGTGTCTTGCGGCTGGCATGCCTGATCGTTCCGGCCATCCGCCCGAGCACCAGCGGCCCGATGGCGGTGGCTTCGATATCCGCCTGGAAAGGCACGTTCGCGGAGATGGCGTATTCGACCGACCATATCTCCGCGACGTGGATGTCCTGCCAGAGCGCGAAGCGCGCGCGGTCGTCGAGATGCGGCGGCAGATCGACCGACGAGAAGACATTCTTTTTCAACGAGCAACCGGCCTTTCCCGCGCACGCGTCCTCCCTGAAGCCGCACCCTATGGGACCGATTTGCCTCCTGTCCAGAGGCGGCGCTATCCATGCCCTGCAGGACAATTTCAGTGCGGCACAGGTCAAGAATCCGAGCGGATTCGCCAGCGCGGGGCTCGAATTTCCAAATACCCGGAAAAATGCGGCGCGGAATCACCCGCATCGCTCGGCGCTGTGGCCGGCCGAGTGCCCTTACCTAGAATGTGATCTTCACGGAAGCCGCACTGCGGTTGGCCGGGCCGTGGTGGACGGCCTCGATGTTGTTGCCGTCGGGGTCGAGCACGAAGGCGGCATAGTAGCCGGGATGATAGGGCCGCTCGCCCGGCGCGCCATTGTCCGTGCCGCCGGCCGCCAGCCCGGCTTTGTGGAAGGCATCGACCATGGCGTGATCCCTGGCCTGGAAGGCCAGGTGAAGACGGCCGGTCAGCTTTCCCTGTGCGGCCCGGCTGTCGGCGCTGGAGATGAACAATTCGTCGGCCCAGAAATAATCCTCGCCGGTGCCGCCGATCGGGACACCGAGCACCTGGAAGACCGCTTCGTAGAAGCGCCGGCTGGCGGGGAGATCCCGCACCACGAGCTGGAGGTGGTCGATGAGCCGGCCGCGATGCAATTCCTGGGTTTCCATGAAAGCTCCTCCTCGCAAGGTCTCGAATTTAGGTCCGGGCGGCAGGGCGTCAACGCGCGGCACGTGCATCTGCTGACAACCTGCGACAAATCTTCGGGCGCGATGGAACCATTCGGCTGACGGCGAGTTTGGGGGCGCGGCGGGAGGACTTGCGATTGGATTGTTTTCAGAAGCTTGAAGCGCTGATCGACAGCGCCGATGCCGACGGCATCGAGGAAGCGAACGCATTGCTGCGCCGGTTCAAGGATAGGTCCGAACAGACGACGCGGGCCATCGATGAGTTCATGCTGGACTTCAAGACGTTGGTCTTCGTCGTCGAGACCGGCGTAGAGGGTTTCCAAAAGCCGATCCGCAAGCTCGCCCGCGCCAGGCTTGCGAAGCTCAAATATCTGGTGAACGTGCCGGCGTAGGCGCCGGGCGCGGGCCTAGCTCTTGAGCAGCGCCGCCAGCCGTGGAATGCCCTCGGTCACGGCGCGGCGATTGGCCAGCGTGAAGGACAGCCGCAGCGTGTTGCGCCCGGTGCCGTCGGCGTAAAAGGCATTGCCGGGCACGAAGGCGACCCGCGCCTCCTTCACCGACCGCGCAAGGAGTTCGGTGGCGTCGGCGCCTTCCGGCAGCGTCACCCAGACGAACATGCCGCCTTCCGGGCGGCTCCAGGTCACGCCCTCCGGCATGTTGGCTTCCAGCGCGCCGAGCAGCCCGTCGCGGCGCTCGCGATAGGCGCCGATCAGCTTGTCCACCTGGCCGTCGAACACGGATTCAGCGACGCGGTGCATGACCATCTGGTTGACCGACGGGCTGTGCAGGTCGGAGGCCTGCTTCATCAGCACCAGCTTCTCGATCACGTGGCGCGGCGCGCAGACCCAGCCGACGCGCATGCCCGGCGACAGGATCTTCGAGAACGAGCCGCAATAGAGCGTGCGTGCCTTGTCGATGCCGCCGGAGCGCGCGCAGTCAAGTGCCAGGATCGGCGGCACGCCTTCGCCGTCATAACGCAGCGCCCGGTAGGCGGCGTCCTCGATGACGGCGATGTCGAGCTCGCCGGCAAGGTCGAGCACGGCCTCGCGCTGCTTTCGGTCCAGCGTGTTGCCGGTCGGATTGGCGAAGTCGGGCACCAGATAGGCGAACTTCACACGCCCGCCATTGGCGGCGGCAGCGGCGCGATAGGCCGCCGGCGTCATGTTGCCGCCTTCGGGGCGCAGCCGGTCGTAGCGTGGCTCATAGGCGTTGAAGGCCTGCAGCGCACCGAGATAGGTCGGCCATGTCACCAGCGCCGTATCGCCCGGCGACAAGAACAGCTTGCCGAGATAATCCAGGGCCTGCTGCGAGCCGGAGGTGATGAAGATGTTGGCCTCGTCGCACGCGATGCCGAGCTTGCCCATCTGTCCGGCGAGCCACTTCCGCAGCGGCAGATAGCCTTCCGAGACCTGATACTGCAGCGCCGCCCCGGCTTCCGCCCCGCCCAGCACATCGGCATAGGCATCGCGGATGGCATCGGCCGGAAACAGCGAGGGATCGGGAATGCCGCCGGCGAAGGAGATGATGTCGGGCTGGTCGAGCAGTTTCAGCAGCTCGCGGATTTCCGACGCCTTCATGCGCGACGAGCGCGAAGCCAACAGGTTCAAAAGGGTCAAGACACGCCTCCCGGACGTATTTACAATAGGTCAACCTGACTGACCTATATCCGCTTTGTCAGCCGATTTGAATAGTGCCTGAAAGGCTTCCGCTATACGCCAGTCGCCGTCGGCGTCCGTGTCTAAAGGCTCTTCTTGTAACCAATATGGCTGGCGGTGAAGCCGAGCCCTTCATAGAAGCGGTGCGCATGCGCCCGGCCCTTGTCGGTCGTGAGCTGGACAAGGCCGCAGCTTCGCGCCCGGCATTGCCCGATCGCCCATTCGAACATCTTCTTGCCGATGCCGCCGGAGCGCCTGCCGCCGGCAACGCGAACCGCCTCGATCTGCCCGCGCCACGCGCCCTTGCGCGAGAGCCCGGCAAGGAAGGTGATCTGCAAGGTACCGATCACCGCCGCGCCGTCGACGGCCACCGCAAGCAGCTGGTTTGGGTCGGCGTCGATGGCGTTGAAGGCATCGACATAGCCTTGCGCCAGCGGCAACGAGGCATCTTCGCGGCTCGCTCCCAGCGGATCATCGGCGAGCATGGCGACGATGGCCGGCAGGTCGGAGGCTTGCGCCTTGCGGAATTGGATGTTGGTCATGGCGGATGAGATACGGCCGGCAGTTCACCAGGGCAAGGTTCGGCTCCCCTTCCCCCTTCGTGGGGATGTTCCGGCTTGGCAACATGCTTCTCACGACAATGGGCTAGTGGCAGGCTGACATCAGATGTTAGGATGGTGAGGCACCTTCGAAGGTTAGCCTAAGCTATCCCATCTTCGTCATCCTAGGGCGAAGCAGGAGCGCAGCTCCGTCGCGGAGACCCTAGGATCCATGCCGGGACGCCTGCAACGACCAAAGCGGGGCAGGACACAACGCTACCACCCAGTGCCGCGGAACAACTCGAACCATTCCGGATTTGCTTTTTCGATCAGTTCGATCTTCCATTGTCGCGACCAGCGTTTTAGCGATTTCTCGCGCTGAATGGCATCGGTGATGTCGAAATATTCTTCATACCAGACCAGTCGCTGCACACCATATCGACTTGTGAAATACGAGCCTTTGCCGGACTTGTGCTCGGGCATGCGGCGACCGAGATCGTTCGTGACGCCGATATAGATGGTGCCACCCTTCTGGCTCGCGGTCATGTAGACATAGCCGGTCATAAGTTAAGGCTATCGGGTAACGCGTCGGGAGAACATCCTGGTTCCGCTGTGTTCCTCGGCGAACGTCACGGCATGGATCCTAGGGTCTGCGCTGCGTCGCTTCGCTCCTTGCTCCGCCCTAGGATGACGACGGTACGGATGCTCAGCCCAATTGTAGCTGCCACAGCCGCCGCACAGTATCACCAATCAATCCCCATCGGCAGGCTTGGCCTTGCCGCACTGCGCCAGCACCTTGCCGATGGCCGCGCTCGACCCCTTCAGGGGAAAGCTGATATCGCCATATTTCTCAGCGCTGACCGACACATCCCCCTTCGAGCGCAGCAGGTCGAGCAGCGGGTCGGCTTTCGCCAGATCGACCACGAAATAATTGTACATGGCCTCCAGCTGCAGCGTCTTGGTCACCGTCTTGCCATCGGCCTTGAAGTCGAACTCGCCGCTGATGCCCGGTTCCAGTTGCTGGCCGCTGTCGCCCAGATCGTAGCTCAGCACCGGATTGTCGAAACAGGCCAGCATCAGATGCGCATCGCCTTTCGGCCCGCCGCAGACGGAGGCCGTCAGCACGCTGCCGCCCTCGTCTTCCTCCATCTTGGCGCTCCAGCCGCAGGACGCGGCAAGAACCGGCTGCACGCCGAGCAATGCCGCCAAGGCGCCAGCGGCAACGAAATATCTTCTCATGACTTCCCCCTCCGGGCATTTGCAGCACCCGCCGGCAGCATATAGGAAAAGCCGTTGAATGGCATTGCCGTCCGGCAAGGCCGCGCGCCTTGGAGAGAGCGGTGTCGAGAGCCTGTGTTCGCCTGTGTCTTCTGACCGCCGCCCTGGTGGCCTTGCCGCTCGCCGCCCATGCCGAATGGAAGCCGGTCGAGAAGGTCGAGACCTATGCCATTTCAGGCCAGTCCGGACCGGAGCTCTACCGGTCGATCGGCGAGAACGGGCCGAATGTCGGCGTCGGCCGCGCCATCGCCCACACCAATTTCAAGCTGACCTGGACCAGGGATTATCAGCCGCGTGCCGGAGCCTGCGTGCTGGTCTCGGCCAAGCCCAGGCTCATCATCACCTACACCTTGCCCAGCCCCTCCTCGCCGCTGCCGTCCGCCATCCAGAAGAACTGGGAGGTTTTCCTCGCCGGGGTCAGCGCCCACGAAAAGGTGCATGGCGCGACCATTGTCGACATGGTGCGCAAGATCGAGGCGGTGACAGTCGGCCTGACCGTCGCGGATGACCCCAAATGCAGCAAGATCCGGGCCGAGATGACCAGACGCCTGGCCGCGCTCTCGCAGGCACAGCGCCAGGCAAGCCGCGATTTCGACCGCGTCGAACTCGGCCAGGGCGGCAATCTGCAAAAGCTCATTCTTGCCCTGGTGAATGGCGGCTGAGAAGGCCACCGCGCGTTGCGGCGCGGCGGCAAATTCGTGATCCGCCTGCCCTACCGGCTCAGATCCAGCGCCGCGCTCAGATCCCCCATCGGCGGCTCGCCATTGGCGGCCAGCGCCTTGTCGCGGGCGACGATGCCGGTCAGCACCGGCAGGTCGTAGCGCGCGGTGATGAAGCGCAGGATCGACGTCGTGTCGTACTGGGTGTGGTCTACCGTGCCCATCCTCGCATAGGGCGAGACGATGAAGGCCGGGATGCGGTTGCCCGGGCCCCAGCGGTCGGCCTTGGGCGGCGCGACGTGATCCCAGAAGCCGCCATTCTCGTCATAGGTGACGACCACCAGCATGTGGCCCCATTGCTGGCTCTTCTCCAGATGCGCGACGACGTCGGCCAGATGCTGGTCGCCGCTCGCCACGTCGGCATAGCCGCCATGCTCATTGAGATTGCCTTGCGGCTTGTAGAAACTCACCGACGGCAGCTTGCCGTCGTCGATCGCCTTGATGAACTCCGCGCCATCCAGGCCGCCATCCCGCAGATGCTCGGTGCGCGCGGCGGTGCCGGGCGCGTAAGCGGCGAAATAGTTGAAGGGCTGGTGGTGGTACTGGAAGTTCGGCACCGGCGTGGCGTTCTTGCCGTCCAGCGTTGCCTGCCAGGCGCCGCTATACCAGGCCCAGTCGACGCCCTTCAGCGACAGGAGATCGCCGATGGTGATGTCGTGCTGCGGCGGCAGCGTGGTCGGCGCGGCCGGGTCGGCCAGCGCCTTGTCGCCACCCTCGGCCGGTTTGTTGGCGCTCGGCTGATAGGGCGGCTGCATGGTGTTGACGGCATGGAAATCGTGCGTGATGGCGCCGTCATTGACGAATTTCGGCACGCCGCCAAGGGCCGAGGCCGGCGAATTGTCGGCGACCTTCAAGGTCGTGCCGTCGGCCTCGACGACAGCGATTTGCGCCTTCACCGGGCTGGTGTCGGCATGCGGATAGACCGGCGTACAGGCGCAGGCGAGCTGGAAATGGTTGAGGAAGGAGCCGCCGAAGGCGCCCTGGAAGAAATTGTCGGCCAGCACGTATTTCTTCGCCACCTGCCACATCGGCAGGCTCGAGCCGTCATAGTGGCCCATGACGAGGCCGCCGGAATCGGCCCAGGCGACGAATTTGTCGTTCTTCCCGCCATTGATCTGCATCTGCTCCTGGTAGAAGCGGTGCCAGAGGTCGCGCGTGACGACGGAGGTCTTCTCGTTGAAGCCCTGGGGGTCGTCGATGGCGAAGCTGGCATTGGCGAGATGCGCCGATTGCGCCTCGGTCACCACTGGCGTCACCCCCTTGCCGGTCAGTCCGCCCCATGCCGGCGGCAGTTCTGTAAGCGGCTTGCCGTCGCGGTCGAGCTGGCGCGCCTGGTCGGCCGAGACATTGGCCAGCCCATTGGCGCCGGGGAAGCCGCCATAGAGATTATCGAAGCTGCGGTTTTCGGCATAGATGACGACCACGGTGTCGATCTTGTCGAAGCCGGGAGGGGCGGCATGGGCGGCCGCCAGGGGAATCAGGGCCGAACCGGCCAGGCCGAAGGAAGTGAGGAGCTTGAGCCTCGTCATGGGAAGACCTCGTGGCTTGACCGTGGCTAGAGGGGTGCGGGAACCATAGGGCAGCTAACGTGGCTGCCTTGTCACCTTTGTGACAGCCGCCGCCACGGCGAACACGGTTTCGTGAGCACTGGAGCCGGTCATCAATCCGTTGCACTGCGTTCTTATTGCCGGGCCAAAGCGGACCATGCCCCATGACCAGAAGACGATGGAAAATTCGGGCGATCGCCATTGCCGCGATCTCGACCTTTGGCCTTGCCGCGCCCGCGAATTCGGCGGGGCCGGATGGCTTCCATCCCGGCCCACTGTCGCGCGCCGAAGCCTTCGCGCGCGCCAAGGCGCTGACCGCCTTGGGGCGAAAAATGTTCTTCGACCCCTCGCTCTCGGCCTCGGGCAAGCAGGCCTGCTCGTCCTGTCATGATCCTAGCCATGCTTTCGGGCCGGCCTCGGCGGCGCCGGTCGAGATGGGCGGACCGAACCTCGACCTGCCGGGCCAGCGCGCGGTGCCGTCGCTGCGTTATCTCCAGGCCGCGCCCGCCTTCACCGAGCATTTCCATGATTCCGAGGACGAGGGCGACGAAAGCGTCGACAACGGTCCGACCGGCGGCTTGACCTGGGACGGCCGCGCCGACCACGGCAAGGACCAGGCGAAAATCCCCCTGCTCTCGCCCTTCGAGATGGCCAACAAGGGTGCCGGGGCGGTCACCGCCGCCTTGCGCAAGTCGGCCTATGCCGACAAGTTCAAGGCGGTGTTCGGGCAGGACGTCTTCGACCGCCCGGGCGACGCCTTCGGCGCCGCCGCCGAGGCGCTCGGCACGTTCGAGCAGAGCGCCGCCGATTTCTATCCCTATTCCAGCCGCTATGATGCCTTCCTCGCCGGCAAGGCGACACTGTCGGCGCGGGAACTGCATGGCCGCGCTCTGTTCGAGGACGAGAGAAAGGGCAATTGCGCCAGTTGCCATCTCAGCGAACCCGCCAATGACGGCGAGCCGCCGCAATTCACCGATTTCGGCCTGATCGCCATCGCCGTGCCGCGCAACCCGGCAATCCCGGCCAACGCCGACCCGGCCTATGCCGATCTCGGCCTGTGCGGCCCGCTGCGCACCGATTTTCGCGGCCGCACCGACTATTGCGGCCTGTTCAAGACGCCGACGCTGCGAACGTCGCGCTGCGCAAGAGCTTCTTCCACAATGGCGAGTTCCATACGCTGCGCGACGCCGTCGCCTTCTACGCCAGCCGCGATACCGACCCTGGCCGCTGGTATCCGACAAACACCGACGGCACGATCGATAAATATGATGATTTACCAAAGGCTTACTGGCCGAACCTGAATCAGGACCCGCCCTTCGACGGCAGGAGACCTGGCGGCAAGCCGGCGCTGACGGATGCCGAGATAGACGATATTGTCGCGTTCCTGCAGACGCTGACGGATGCAGACCAGGTGGCAGCGAAATAACCTGAGACGCGGCGGGACAGCGCCCCCCTCTGTCCTGCCGGACATCTCCCCCACGAGGGGGGAGATCAGCTTTGATTGCGGCTCTCGCCCATTGTTTCAACGTTCCAAAAAGGCGCGGGGCGCCAACACTGCAATCTCCCCCCTTGTGGGGAGATGTCCGGCAGGACAGAGGGGGGCGCGAAGGAACGCGACGCCCCTTAATATGTCACAGCGCCCGGATAACGCCCCCATCCACGCGGATACTCTGCCCCGTAATATAGCCCGCCCCTTCCGACGCCAGGAAAGCGATGGTCGCGGCGATCTCCTCCGATGTGCCGTAGCGTTGCATCGGCACGTTGTCGCGGCGCTCTTCGGTCGCTGGCAGGCTGTCGATCCAGCCGGGCAGCACATTGTTCATGCGCACATTGTCCGATGCATAGGTGTTGGAAAAAATCTTGGTGTAGGCGGCAAGGCCGGCGCGGAACACGGCCGAGGTCGGGAACATCGCGTTCGGCTCGGCCACCCAGGCGGTCGAGATGTTGATGATGGCGCCGCCCTTCTGCTTGATCATCTGCGGCGCCACGATGCGCACCGGCCGGATGACGTTCATCAGGTAGACGTCCATGCCGGTGTGCCACTGCTCGTCCGTGATCTCCAGGATCGGTGCGCGCGGCCCATGGCCGCCGCTGTTGACCAGCACGTCGATGCGGCCATAGCGCTCCAGCGTCAGGTCGGCGAGGCGCTGCAGATCCTCGTTCGACTGGTTGGAGCCGGTGACACCGATGCCGCCAAGCTCCTTGGCCAGCGCCTCGCCCTTGCCCGACGAGGACAGGATGGCGACCTTGAATCCCTCCGCCGCCAGGCGCTTGGCCGCCGCCGCCCCCATGCCGCTGCCGCCGGCAACGATGACGGCTGTCTTTTCTGAGCTCATGGATTTTCCTTTTTGGGTTGGCGGGAGTCGCGGTTTCAGCGGTCCTATAGCCGGTTTCGCCAGGCAGTTCGAACCAGAAAGACTGAATCGATCTGCAAAAAACTTGGGCGGGTGGCGCTGCCCTCATTGCCCTGCCGGGCATTTCTCCCCGTATAGTGACGGGGGGAAAGAAGCCGGTCGCAACGCCGGCGCCCTTACTTGCGACGTTGGGGATTGGCGAAATCATCCGCCACAGCCCCCCTCTCCCCGTCACTTTACGGGGAGAGGATTCCGGCAGGCAGGTGAGGGGCAGCGCCGACATCAGCCAATTGCAACTGACGCGGCCAATTGCCCCCTACCCTTCCACCGTCTCCAGCACGGAGAGCAGCGTGCCTTCCATATCGGGTTCGTCGCCGGAGCAAACGCACAGCATCTCGGCGTCGCCCTCGCCCACCGACAGGTAGGCATGGCCCATGGTGGAATCGATGTAGACGCTCTCGCCCGCCTTCAGCCGCACCGGCGCGTACTGGTCGGTGTGCAGTTCGATCTCGCCCTTGAGCACGATCAGGAATTCCTCCCCAGCATGCCTGGTCAGCGGGCCGAATTCCTCCGGCGTGCGGGCGCGCGCATAGGCGTGGATCGGCACCATGCGCTTGCGCACAAGGTCGGTGGCCAGATACCGGTAGTCGTAGTTGCGGGTCAGCTGGCGCAGCGTGTTGGATTGCGAGGTTACCGACCGGCGGGTGCGCGCCGCCGGTTGCTTGCGGTCGCCGCTGAGCAGTTCCGTTACATGGATGCCGAGCCCCTCGCAGATCTGCAACAGCTTGTCGTAGCTCAGCGACATCTGGTCGTTCTCGACCTTGGACAGCGTCGACACCGCGACGCCGGTGAGAGTGCTGACCTCCTGCAAGGTCCACCCATGTCTCTTTCTCAAAGAACGCAGACAATCACCGAGGTTCGGTTGCTCCGACATTGTCAGCTCCATGGCGCGGCGGTCGGGCCGTTTGTCCGCCCTAGGTAGTCGAACTCCCGACCGCCATCAACAACACCAACAATTTTCTTATACGCTAAATATTGACTGGATACGAAATTATTTTTACGACTTGAGGATGCGGTCGAACTCTCCCGGACAGATCATCGTCATCGGTGGCGGCATTGCCGGCCTCTCGCTTGCCGCCGAGATGGCGGACTGGGCCGAAGTCACCGTCATCGAGCGCGAACCGCATCTCGGCTACCATGCCAGCGGCCGCTCCGCCGCCCTGTTCAGCGAGATCTATGGCAACCGCCTGGTGCGCGCGCTGACGCTAGCCAGCCGGCAGGCAATAGCCGACGGCGGCTTCGCCGCCCATCGGCGCGGCGCATTGCATGTCGGCTGGACGGGTGACGACGCTGCCATCGACCGGCTGGCCGGCGAATTGCAGGCGCTGGTGCCCAGCGTGCGCCGCCTGTCGGCGGCCGAGCTTCACGCGCTGGTCCCGGTCATAGCCAGGGAAGCCACCTGCGGCGGCGTTTACGAGCCGGACGCGGTGGATGTCGACACGGGCAAGATGCTGGCGGCCAGCGCCTCGGCGCTGAAAGCCGGCGGCGGCATCATCCGCACCGGCGAGGAAGTCCGCGCCATCTCGCCCGACGGCCGCGGCCTGCGGGTGGAAACGAGCGCCGGGGTCTACTCGGCCGACATCGTCGTCAACGCCGCCGGCGCCTGGGTCGATGTCGTCGCCGGCCTGGCCGGTCTTTCCGGCCTCGGCTTCCAGCCGAAACGGCGCACCGCCTTCCTGTTCGATGCGCCCGCCGGGGCGGACATATCCAACTGGCCGCTGGTGGTCGACCTGCACGAACAGTTCTATTTCAAGCCCGATGCCGGCAGGCTGATCGGCTCGCTTGCCGACGAGACCGATTCAGAGCCTTGCGACGCCTGGCCGGAAGACATCGACGTCGCCATCGCCGTCGACCGCATCGAGCAGGCAACGTCGATGCGCATCGGCCGTCCGTCGACGCCATGGGCCGGCCTGCGCACCTTCGCGCCCGACCGCACGCCTGTCGCCGGCTTCGACCCGCGCCTGCCCGGCTTCTTCTGGCTCGGCGGCCAGGGCGGCTACGGTTTTCAGGTGTCGCTGACACTGGCCAGGATGAGCGCGGCGCTGATACGCGGCGAGCCCCTGCCCGCGGATGTCGCGGCGCTCGGCGTCACCGCCGCGGCGCTGGCGCCCGACCGCTTCCTTGCCCCGGCAGCGACGCCATGAAGTTCCTTCCCTCAACCCCGAATGTGCCATCAGGAGCGTTTGCGATGAAATCCCTGCGCGCAGTGCTTGCCTCATCCCTTCTGGCCCCATCCCTTCTGGCCTCGACGCTGCTGGCCTCGTCCGTGCTTCTCGGCGGGCAGGCCTATGCCAAGACCCTGGTCTATTGCTCGGAAGCCAATCCCGAGACCTTCAACCCGGCCATCGGCATCGCCGATTCGACCATGGATGCAGCCGCCAAGACGATCTTCAACCGGCTGGTCGAGTTCAAGCCGGGCACGACGGAGGTGGGTCCGGCGTTGGCCGAAAGCTGGGATGTTTCGCCCGATGGCAAGACCTACACCTTCCATCTCAGGCACGGCGTGAAATTCCAGTCGAACGAGCATTTCACCCCGACGCGCGATTTCGACGCGGACGACGTGCTCTACACCTTCAACCGCCAGCGCGACGCCAACAATCCCTACCACAAGCTCGGCGGCGGCGCTTACGAGTACTTCAACGCGCTGGGCATGGGCACGCTGATCGACAAGATAGACAAGGTCGACGACCACACGGTGCGCTTCACGCTGACGGCTCCCAACGTCACCTTCCTGGCCGGGCTGGCGCTCGACTATCTCTCCATCCTGTCGCTGGAGCAGACGCAAAAGATGGTCGCGGCCGGCACGCCCGAACTGATCGACAGCATGCCGGTCGGCACCGGCCCGTTCGTGCTTCAGGCCTATGTTCCTGACAGCCAGGTCCGCTACGCCGCCAACAAGGATTACTGGCGCGGCGCGCCGAAGATCGACACGCTGGTCTTCGCCGTCACGCCCGAGCCGACCACCCGCGTCGAGCGCATCAAGGCCAATGAATGCCAGGTCGCCGCGCCGCCGCCGCCAAGCGCGGTCGCCGATCTGCGCGGCGACCCCGACATCACGGTGCTCGATCTCAAGGGCCAGAACATCGGCATCCTCGGCTTCAACGTCGAACACCAGCCGCTGGGCGACGTGCGCGTGCGCACGGCACTGGCCAAGGCCATCGACCGCAAGGCGATCGTCGAAGCGGTCTATGCCGGCGCCGGCACCGTAGCCGGCAGCGTCGTGCCGCCGGCGCAGCTCGGCGCCGTCACCGATGCCGGCATCGACTATGATCCCGATGGCGCCAAGAAGCTGCTGAAGGAAGCAGGCCACGAAAGCGACCTCAAGGTCAGCCTGTGGGCGATGCCGGTGTCGCGCCCCTACAACCCCAACGCCAAGCGCATGGCCGAGATGATCCAGGCCGACTGGGCGAAGGTCGGCGTGCACTCGGAGATCGTCAGCTTCGAATGGGGCGAATATCTCAAGCGCACCGCGGCGGGCGAACAGGACACGTTCCTGCTCGGCGGCAGCAGCGACAATGGCGACCCCGACAACATGCTGAGCTATCTCCTGTCCTGCGACGGCGTGAAGGGCGGCTCCAACCGCTCGCGCTGGTGCGACAAGGATTTCGAAAAACTGCTGGACGAAGGCCGCGTCGCCGCCGACCCGAAAGAACGCGCCGCGATCTACGGCAAGGCGCAGGCGATCCTCAAGGCCGACGTGCCGGTGGCGCCGATCGCCCATTCGATGGTGGCGATCCCGATCCGCAAGAGCGTGCTGAATTATGTGCTCGACCCCTTCGGCCGGCAGAATTTCGCCGCCGTCGATATGGCGGAATAGAGCGGAGCGCCGCCCTTCCCTTCTCCCCTTGTGGGAGAAGGTGGCCTCGCGAAGCGAGGTCGGATGAGGGGTGTTCCAGGGAACGCCAACGCCTCACTCCGTCACGCACCCCTCATCCGTCTCGGCGCTGCGCGCCGATCCACCTTCTCCCACAAGGGGAGAAGGAAAAAGGAAAGCGAGACATCCATGACAAAGAACCTGACCTCCCTCCTCGACCGCTACCTCGCCGATGGCGCTGTAGGCGCCTCGCTGGCCTATGCGCGAAATGGAGAGACACCAACCGCCCTCACCGCCGGTCTCGCCGACCGCGCGCATGGCACCCCTGTCGCGTCAGACCAGCTCTTCAAGATCGGCAGTTGCACCAAGACCTTCGTCGCCGCCGCCCTGGTCAAGCTCGCCGAGACCGGCAAGCTCGACCTTGGCGCGCCCATCTCCTCCTGGTTCGCGGACCTGCCCGGCGCCAAAGACATTTCGGTGCGGCAGCTGATCAACCATCGCAGCGGCCTGCCGGAATTCGAATATTACATTCCGATGGACCCGGGCCGGCAATGGACGCCGCGACAGCTGGTCGACATCGCCTTCGCCTCCGACAAGCAGAAGGCGCCGGGCGGACCCGCCGTCTACAACAACACCGGCTATGTCCTGGCCGGCATGGTGATCGAGGCCGTCACCGGCCAGCCGCTCGGCGCCTATGTCCGAAGCGCGATCCTTGAGCCGCTCGGCCTGGAGAACACCTGGTCGCCGGCGACCGAACCCTTCCCGGAAACATCGATGGTGCGCGGCTATTACCACCGGCCGCCGCCAGCGTCGAACGCGCCCACCGACATCGCCTCGGGCGGCGAGATGTGGCGCATGGACGGCGTGCTGCCCTATTCCGACGAACTGCAGGACTCTTCGGATTCCTTCCCGTTCGGCGCCGCCTATGGCTGCGGCGACATGGTGTCGACGCCATCCGACATGGTGGGCTTCATGCGGGGCCTGTTCTGCGGCAAGCTGTTGTATCAGCCCTTCTTCGCCGAGATGTTCGAACACCGCGTGCCGGCGAGTTTTCCAGGCACGCGCATGCGCGAGACGGGTGCCGGCATGTTCCAGAGCACCTATGCCGACCGCGCCTTCTATGGCCACCAGGGCAGCATTCCAGGCTATGTCGCCGTCATGCTGCACGATCCCGAGACGGACCTCACCATCGCCATGACCAGCAATGTCGGCTCCGGCAATCGCCTCTCCTTCCAGGCCAGCGGCCTGCATCCGGTCGTCGATCAGGCGATCCGCATCATTCTCGACTGACCGCGTTCAGCCGCCCTGCCCGGACGATGGATCGGGCAGGCCCGGCAGCATCTGGCTCAGCACCCGGTCGCGAAGGAAGACGTGATGGAAGATGGCGGCGGCCGCGTGCAGGCCGGCGAGCCACATGATGATATCGCCGAGCGTGCCGTGGATCTCGGTCAGCGGAGCGCCCCAGGTGCCGGAAAACGGACCGATCGCTCCCAGCCCATAGACAGTGACCGGATGGCCGCCGAACAAGGCGCCGGCCATGGCTGTCGCCGGAACCGCGAACAGCAGCGCATAGAGCGCCCAATGCGTTGCCTTGGAGGCGACCTCCATCCAGGCCGGCATGACCGGAGCATCGGGAATGCGATCGAACCGGCGCCAGATCAGGCGAATGACCAGCAGACAGAAAACGGCGAAGCCGAGCGACTCGTGCAGCAGCAGCGTCGACGCCCTGGCCGCTGAATAGACCCGCTCCGGAGGACCACCCGCGGAGACCAGGAAGGCAATGAGCACCAGCAGTGCCGTCAGCCAGTGAAATGCCTGGGCGAGGCGTCCATAGCGGGTTGTCGTACCGGATAGCGACATGCGAGAACTCCAAAGCTGTTTGACATCTCCCATCGCCCTCGAATGTGGCCTTATTTCATCTGTCCTCAAATGACATGGGTTGCCGCGGGACGGCGGTGCTGTGTTCGCCGGCGGCTGGCAAGGACCTAGCCTTGCTCCGTCCAGATCAGGCGCAGCAGGCGAAGCAGCGTTGCCCGCTCCTTGGCTGTCAGCCGATGCAGGAACCGGTCTTCGTGCCGGCGAACCTGTTGCCGCCATCCGGGCATGGCCTTGCGTGCGGCCGCTGTCAGAGTCAGCACCTGTACGCGCTTGTCGTCGGCATGGTCGTCGCGCTCGACCAGCCCCCGCCCCTCGAGTTCGGCGAGCAGCGGCGCCATGTTGGCGCTCTTCATGCCGAGCTGGCGGCAAAGTTCCGCGGCACGGATGCCGGGTTGTTCGTCGATCAGCGCCAGCATGCCGTAGGTGACCGGGCGCAGCGCCGCATCGGCCAGTTCGACCGCGAAATCACTCAAGGCCAAGGTCGAGGCACGCCTGAGATTGTAGCCTATCTGTGCGTCGAGCGCGCCTTCGACCATCGCCCCCGGCTCACCAGGATCGGGGCGCGCGCTGGGATCGGTGTGAATCTCATCCATGTTGAACCGATCGCCGCGATCAAAGTCCTTGTCAAGCAGAAAAGACTATGCGACATAGCAAATATATAGCTATGCATCATAGCAATTTCCGTGCATGTGAAATCCATGGGAGGACACTGACCATGACCGAAGAGCCCGTTGCCTTCGATGTCGAGAATGGCATCGCCTGGTTGCGATTCAACCGGCCGGACAAGCGCAATTGCATGAACCCGCCGCTCAACCGGCGCATGATGGAGGTTCTGGACGCGCTCGAATTCCGCGACGATGTCGGCGTGCTGGTGCTGTCGGGCGAAGGCAGCGCCTGGTCGGCGGGAATGGACCTCAAGGAGTATTTCCGCGAGACCGAAGCCAAGGGCCTCGGCGCCATCCGCAAGGCGCAGTCCGAAGCCTATGGCTGGTGGCGGCGCCTGCGCTGGTATGGCAAGCCGACCATCGCCATGGTCAATGGCTGGTGCTTCGGCGGCGGCTACGGCCCGCTCTTCGCCTGCGACCTCGCTTTCGCAGCCGACGAGGCGCAATTCGCTTTGTCCGAGATCAACTGGGGCATCCTGCCCGGCGGCGGCGCCACCAAGGTGGTGGTCGATCTCCTGTCGATGCGCGACGCCATGTATCACGCGCTGACCGGCGAACTCATCGACGGCAGGACGGCCGCCGCCTGGAAGCTGGTCAATGAAAGCCTGCCGCTGGCCGATCTGAAGACGCGTGTCACCGAGGTCGCGAACGTTCTTTTGAAGAAGAACCCGATTGCCCTGAAGGCGACCAAGGATGCCATCCGCCGTGTCGCCGAGATGACCTACGACAATGCCGAGGACTATCTCGTGCGGGCGCAGGAAGCGGCCAACTTCCATGACAATGACAGCCGCAAGGAAGGCATCCGCCAGTTCATCGACGAGAAGAGCTACAAACCGGGTCTTGGCGCCTACGACAAGGCCAGATGACGCTATAAACCATCGACGCAATCTGGGAGGAGATGCGAATGCCGGCCTGGACGACATCGGATCCCGTGGCCCTGCATGCCGGGACGCAGCCGGATCGTCTTGCCTGCGTCGACCTGGCATCCGGCCGGCGCTGGACTTATGCGGCGCTCGACCGGGCCATCCAGCGCGCCGTCGGCGTCCTCGAAACCGCCTGGGGCCTCGAACAGGGGCAGCGGATCGCCTCGCTTGCCCGCAACAGCGCCGACCTGCTTATCCTGCAGCAGGCCGCGATGCGGCTCGGCGCCGTCTTCGTGCCGCTCAACTGGCGCCTCGCCGGCGCCGAACGGCAGGCGATCCTGGCCGATTGCGGCCCGGTGTTGCTGCTGCATGACGCGCCACTCGAAATGACATTGCCGGTAGGCTGCCTGTCGGTCGAAGTCGCGGCCTTCGCAAGGGCGATCGAGGCCCAGGCACCGGCGCCGCGCCGTCCCTTGCCGGACAGCGATGCGGCGTCGATCATCCTCTACACGTCGGGCACCTCGGGCCGGCCGAAAGGCGTCGTCGTCACGGAACGCAACGCGTTGGCGACCGCGGTCAATTTCGGCGTGCTGGGGCGCGTCGGCAATGCCAGCGTCTTCCTCTGCGATGCCCCGATGTTCCACGTCATCGGTCTCGTCACCAGCCTGCGCCCGCCGCTGCTGCAAGGCGGCACGGTGCTGATCTCGCCCGGCTTCGATGCCGCTGCCACCAACCGCCGCCTGGCCGACCCCACGCTTGGCGTCACCCATTATTTCTGCGTGCCGCAGATGGCCAGGATGCTGCGTGAGCACTCCGACTTTGCCCCGGCGCGCTGGACCTCGCTCACCGCCATCTTCACCGGCGGCGCACCCAACCCGGCCGCCGAAATCAACTGGTGGCTGACGCAAGGCATCCGCATGGTCGATGGCTTCGGCATGACGGAAGCCGGCACCGTGCTTGGCATGCCGGTCGAGGCCGAACGGATCGCCCGCAAGGCCGGCTCGGCCGGCCTGCCGGCGCCGACGATCGGCCTGCGCATTGTCGACGACGACGGCCAGGACGTCGCCGCCGGTGAACCGGGCGAGATATGGCTGTCCGGCCCCTCGATCACGCCGGGCTACTGGAACCGGCCGGAAGAGACGGCGCGCGCCTTCACCAGCGATGGCTGGTTCCGCACCGGCGACATCGCGCGGCGCGATGACGAAGGCTTCGTCACCCTCGTAGACCGCCGCAAGGACATGTTCATCTCCGGTGGTGAGAACGTCTATCCCATGGAAATCGAGATGGTGCTGCTCGACCATCCCGATATCGCCGAAGCTGCCGTGATCGGCGTCGCCGACGAGCGCTGGGGCGAAGTCGGCCGCGCCTTCGTCGTGGTCAAATCCGGTCGGGTCCTGGATCCGGCCGCTCTGGCAAGTCACTGCGCCGCCCACATCGCCCGTTACAAGGTGCCGAAGGAGTTCTTGCCCGCCGAGGCGCTGCCGCGCACCGCGTCCGGCAAGATCCAGAAACACGTTTTGCGTGCGTGGACTGCACCAGACGGCCAGCAAGTCTGAGGCGGGCCGCGGTTCAGCTTAACTCGTGGAGCGGAAGATTGCGGCGGCCGCGGCCACGATCTGCGCATTGTCCTTCGCCACCGTTCCGTCGGTCAGCGTCTTGCCGTCCTCCAGCCCGACCCGTGTCGACCAGCGCTTTTGCCGCGCAAGCTCCACGAACGGCCAGGCAGTGCCGTCGACGCCGTGCAGCAGGATCTGCCGCCGCACGCCGGCGCGCTCGAGCACGGCGGCGATGCCGTGCGCCTCATCGAGGGCCGTGGGCAGGTCCGGTATGTCGATCTCGATCAGGATGCGCAGCACGCGGCCATGATCGGCCAGCGCCACGAAGCGCTCGGCATCTTCCGTGGTGGCAAGCCCCGCCTCGATGCCGACGCCCTGCCTGCGCAACAACTCCATCACGGCGGGTGCGTCGGCTTCCGAGAGATTGACCGAGGCATAGTCGGGCAGTTCGCGCCAGGCCGCGATCGCCGCGCGGGTCCGCGCCACATCGTTCTCGATCCAGGCGCCGGTCGATACGCCTATCAATGTGCCCGGACAGGCCTGGCGCACGGCAAGGACCGTCATATCCACCGCCGCCAGGCTTTCGCGCCCGTCGGCGCCCCGCGGATGGATGTGCAGTTCGGCCGCACCCGCGGCAACGCAGGCCGCCGCATCGCCGGCCATCGCTTGCGCCGTCAGCGGCAGGCTGGGATGGAAATCGCGCGGACGCGCGCCGTTGATGCAGGCCTGGACGATCATCGATTTCACCTCGGACAAAAGAGCGCAGTCTAGCCGCGCCGCCACACCGCGCAAAGCCGCGGCGCCGCCACTCCTGACACGGCGGCGCCATCGCCGCGCGGTATTTGCCAGCATTTGAATAAAAGGCGCCTGTGGATATTTACCCCACCTTGCGCCAGGCCAGCCAAAATACATTAGGGCGGGATCATGGAGGGAACCATTGACCAGCGATTTTTCAGCCGCCCGGCTCCATCTCGAACGCGCCTACCACTATCTGCGCGGCAATGACGAGACGAGCCGTTTGACTTGCGAGGCCCTCGACCTGTTGATCGAGACCGTGGCGGAAGCACAGCACAGGAAGCCGGAACCGGGGGTACTGGAATTTTCGCGAGTGGCGGCGCGCCGGCTCGGCTGAACAGAACGCGTCGCGCTGAACGGATTCAGTCTGCGCATCAAGTCTTCGTCTTCACGCATGTCGCTATCCAGGTCGCTTTTGGAGCGACATGCGTTTTGTCCATCAGGACGCCATGCGTCTCGATGCGCCGCCGGCCATTCGCGCCGCGCGCGCCACGATCCGCTCCAGCGGTTCGGGCCGGTGCAGCAGAAAACCCTGGCCGAACTCGACGCCCATGTCATCCAGCATGGCCACCGTGTCCTGCCGCTCGATCTTCTCGGCGACGACTGCGCAACCGAGGCTGCGGGCAATGCTGGTGATGGCCAGCACGATCTCGCGGTCGAAGCGGCTTTCCGTGACGTGCTCGATGAAGGAGCCGTCGATCTTGATGGCATCGACCGGAAAGCGCCTGAGATATTCGAACGAGCTCATGCCGGCGCCGAAATCGTCGAGGCTGACCCTGCAGTGCCGCTCGCGCGCCTTGCGCACGAAGGTTTCGGCGGCATCGAAATTGGTGACGGCGGCGGTTTCGGTGATTTCGAAGCCGATGCCCGAATGCGGCGCCCCGGTTTCCTCGATGATGCTGTCGACGAAGTCCCATAGTCCCGGATCGCTCAGCGTCTGCGCCGACAGGTTGAAGCCGAGCGTGATCGCGCCGGATTTCATCGCCGCGCCGTGCCGCGACAGCGCGGTGCGGATGATCCAGCGATCGAGCCGCGCGGCAATGCCGAAGCGCTCCGCCGCCGGTATGAACTCGCCGGGCGGGATCAGCCGACCGTCCTTTCCGGCAAGCCGCGCCAGCACCTCGACATGGCGGGTCTCTTCCCAGGGCCTGCCCAGCCGGTGGATCTCCTGGCCGAACAGCTTCAGCCTGCCGTCCTCCATGGCGTCCACCGTGTCGGCGGCGAGCCGTGCCGCGTTGAGGCCGCCCGAGCCGGAGACGGCATCGGTCGAAAACAGCGCGAAGCGATCGCGCCCGGCGGCCTTGGCCGCGTAGCAGGCATCGTCGGCGCAGGCCAGCGCGTCGGCAACCGTGGTGACGCGGTCGCGGACGATGGCAATGCCGATGCTGGCAGCCAGCCGGCGTGAGGTCGCGGCAACGCCGAGATCGGCGTCGCGCACGGCCGCCAGGATGGCGCCCGCCAGCCGCTCGGCCTGCACGGCGTCGCAATCGGGCACCATCAGCGCGAACTCGTCGCCGCCGAGCCGCGCCGCATGCGCCGATGGCGGCAGGCAGCGGCCAATGCCCGCTGCGACGCTCTTCAGCGCCAGATCGCCGGCGGCATGGCCGGCGAAATCGTTGAGCGCCTTGAAGTAGTCGAGGTCGATGTAGAACACCGCGAGCGGCACGCCCGTGGCGATATGGTCGGCGAGCAGCCTGTCGAAGGCGGCGCGGTTCCACAAGCCGGTCAGCGCGTCATGGCGGGCGGCGAAGGCAAGCTCCTGTTCGCGCAGCTTGTCCTCGGTGATGTCGCGCACCGTGCCGAGAACCAGGCCGGCCGCGCCCGCCGCGGCAACGAAGCGCACCAGCGACTCGACATGGCGGATGGCGCCGTCGCGCCTGATGATGCGGTATTGCGAGGCGGTAACCTTGTCCGAGCCGGGCGTCGGCAAATGCGCCTGCTCGGTGGCTTCCTTGTCGTCGGGATGCAGATAGGTATGCCAGAGGCCGCCCGACACTTCGTCGGTGTCGGCAACGAGGCCGAATATGTCCCGCGTGCGGGCGTCCCAATAGCTCTTGTTGGTGGCCATGTCATAGTGCCAGATACCGGTGCCGCTGGCGGCGAGCGCCAGGCGGAAGCGCACATTGACCTGTTCGAGCGCGGCCTCGGCCGCCTTCTGCTTCGAGATGTCGGTCTGCACGCCCATCAGCCTGAGCGGCTTGCCGTCGGCGTCGCGCTCGACGATGCCGCCGCGGTCGAGCACCCATATCCAATGGCCCTGTTTGTGCTTGAGCCTGAGTTCGGTTTCGATGGCGTCGGTCAGCCCGGCAATGTGGCGGTCGCCGCTGGCCAGCGCCCGCTCGCGGTCGTCGGGATGGGTCAGTTGCAGCCACAGGTCGCTGGTGTTGGCGAGTTCATCCTCGCCGTAACCCAGCATTCGCGCCCAGGTCGCCGAATAGAAGCTGTCGCCGGTGCGAAGATTCCAGTCCCAGACGCCAAGATGGGCGCTCTCCAGGGCCTTGGCCCAGAACGCTCCGTTGCGATTTTTCCTGCCCTGCCGCGCCATCGTCCGTTTCGCCTGCCCCATCCCGCGGGGCAATCTGCGGCAAAACCAGAGAAGAAAGCGTTACTTGTCGCGCAAGGCGGCGGAGGTGCGCCGCCATCACCGGCCGTTGCTGCTCTGCGCCTTTCGATTGGCCGGCAAGATCCGGAGTTTTGCGCGCGTCCGATTGTCCTAGGGATGGCTGGGGATCATCGACACAGGTGATCTCCAAACCAGACAAGAAGAGGACCTCCCTATGACCAAGCAGGAAGACAACAAGGCCGTCGTCGTCAGATGGTTCACCGACTTCTGGGGTGAAACCTGCGACCTCTCAGTCGTCGACGCCGTCGCCGCGCCCGACATGCTGCTGAAATATTCACTGCACGAGCCGCGCCGCGGTCGCGACGACATCAAGGCCTTCATGACCGATTTCCGTGCCGCCTTCCCGGATCTCAACTTCTGGGCGACCGCCGATCTCATCGCCGAGGGCGACTATGTCGTCGGCCAGTGGGAGGGCGGCGGCACGCATACCGGCCCGGCCTTCAGCGATTTCCTCACCGGTTCGCTGCCCGCCGCCACCGGCCGCACCATGCGGTTCACCGGCACCACGGTGCTGAAGGTGATCGACGGCAGGATCGTCGAGGAAATCGGCCTCGACGACGGCGTCGCCGCCCTCACCCAGCTCGGCCTGATCAAGGCCGCCTGAGAAACTTCCCGCCAATTCGAGGCTTCGGCCAGGCGGCATTGGCGCCGCCTGGCCGTGCCGGTTACTGGCTCGCCATCACGTGCTCGCATGACACTTTCGGGTTCATGTCGGCGAAGGTGCCGGTCGGGTTGCCTTTCCAGGCCCAGACATGCAGTTCGTAGAATTCACCCAGGCCATAGCGGTTGGGCGCGCTGTTGAAGTTGAACAGCTGTCCCTCGAGCGACGCCGGCCCCTTCGAGGTGATGTATTCGACCGCCACCAGCTTCAGCGTGCCGTCGGCCATCGGCTCGTACATCACCGCTTCGGGACGGGCGATATCGATCCTGTCGTCCTTCAGATACCCGCCATTGACATAGTGGATGCCCATGGCGCCGCCGGTGATGCCGCTGGCGCAGGGAATGGGCGCATAGCCTTCCGCCGTCGCGGCGTTGACGTCGAGAAACCGGCTGTTGGCTGCCCGCACCTTTTCGGCCAGCGGATTGGCGTCCGGCGCGCCCGCCGCCTCCTGATGCGCCTGTGCGAAGGTCGTGCAGACAGCCAGCACGGCCCCCGCCATGAGAAGCCCGCTGCGAAAGTTTGACTTCATATCCATTCCATTCCTGTTGAAAAAGCACGGCTGGCCGGCCGCCGGCAATACGGCGGCGCGACAGGCAAGCGCCGTGGCTGTTGTTGCGTGGAGATCCCGAAAACGCGGCGAATGCCGGTCATCCCTTCGGCAGGTACGGGATCGTTCCGGCCAGATCGGTGTCGTCGATCAGCTGGAAACGGCTGTCGCTGCCGTCCTGGCGGGCCGAAACGAAAGGCGCATAGGCCGGATCGCTGGTGAAGGCGCGCGCCGCGGCTTCCGACGGGAACGCCATCAGGGCGATCAGCGTCGTGTCGAGCGGCATGCCTTCGAGCGTCGTCACATTGCCGCTTCGCGACAGATATTTGCCGCCGTGCTTGTGGACGAGGTCGTGCACCGAGGCGGCGTAAGCCGGGACCCACTTCGGGTCCTTCATCTTGATGTCCGCGATAACGTAAGCAGTCATTGTGGTCTCCTGGTTGCGGCGCACAGGGGTATCCCGTGAACCGGCCAAAGGGCTCGCATGGCAGGGCCAGCGCCAGCCAGTCCGCGATCTGTACTGGGCCGGTACAGTTTCTGTACTCGCCGCTTCAATCACGAAGGACTAATGTTGGCCGCAGGTTCGAGGGAGAGGCACAGTCATGACCCAGCACGGATACAAACAGTTCTGCCCGCTATCGATGGCCACCGAGGTGCTGTGCACCCGCTGGACGATGGTGCTGATGCGCGAGCTCGTGGCGGGGTCGACCCGCTTCAACGACCTGCGCCGCGGCGTGCCGAAAATGTCGCCGACCCTTCTGTCGCAACGGCTGAAGGAGCTTGAGCTGGCGGGGATCGTCGAGCGCAAGGAGGTCCAGGGAGAAAAAGGGATTTTCGACTACCGGCTGACCGAGGCCGGCCGCGATCTGCGCCCGGTCGTCGAGGCGATGGGGTTCTGGGGCCAGAAATGGGTCGAGTCCCGGCTGTCGCTGAAGAATCTCGATCCGTCGCTGCTGATGTGGGACATGCGGCGCAATTTGAACCCTTCGCCGCTGCCGGAAGGACGGACGGTGATACAATTTCTGTATCAGGAACTGCCCGCCTCCAAACGCTCCTGGTGGCTGATCGTCGAAAAGCACGGCGAGGTCGACCTGTGCTGGTACGATCCGGGCTTCGACGTCGACCTCTATGTCTCGACCGACCTGCACACGATGACGGCAATCTGGATGGGATTGCTCACCGTCGAGAAGGCCGGCGCGAAGGTCGTCCTGACCGGCGACCAGGCCATCGGCAGGCAGATGCAGACCTGGCTCGGCCTCAGTCCGTTCGCGGTCGAACCCAAGCGCGCGGCTTAGGAGAACCGGTTCATGCCGCCCCCAAAACGCACATCGAGTTTGGGCGGCATGCCACGAAAACAAGGACTTACAGCGAGTCTTTGAGTCCGGCTGGATGCGACCCGTCAACGGGATCGGATGCTCCAATCAGGTAGTGCTTGTTCTCATAAGCCTCGATCAGAGTTGCGAGAACGTCGAAGCGATCACCGTCGAGAGAGCCGATCTCCGGCTCATTCTCGAAGTACTTGGTGATTTCGGCGATCGCCCAATCATAATCGGCTTCGGTCTTAATGGGTCGAATGTTTTCCATCACACCTTCTCCGGGGCGATCTTGTCATATTCTTTGTTGGCAGGAAACGGGTGGCGGGGCCGGCCTTCCACGGCTTCAATACCCCCATGTTCATCACCCTGACCAAACATCTGCAACCCGCGCCACTGCCGGTGGCCGACGATCCACGCTGGGCGCACATCGTGGCGCGCGACAAGTCGGCCGATGGCGCATTCTGGTATTCGGTGGCCACGACCGGCGTCTATTGCCGGCCGTCCTGTCCGTCGCGGCGCGCCAACCCCGCCAATGTCCAGTTGCACGACACGTTACACCAGGCGAAGGCGACAGGCTTTCGCCCATGCCGGCGCTGCAATCCGGACGGCCCTTCGCTCGAGGCCGCCAACGCCGCGATGGTCGCCGATGCCTGCCGCAGGATCGAGGCGAGCGAGGACGAGCCCTCGCTCGCCGAACTGGCTGATGCCGCCGGCCGCAGCCCCGGCTATTTCCACCGCGTTTTCAAGGCGGTCACGGGGCTGACGCCGAAAGACTATGCAGCGGCCCGGCGTGCCGCCCGCGTCCGCCAGGGGCTGGAAGACGGCGTCAGCGTGACATCGGCGATCTACGATGCGGGCTTCAATTCGAGCGGGCGTTTCTACGAAAAGTCGACCGGCATGCTCGGCATGACGCCGACGCGCTATCGCGCCGGCGGCGCCAACGAAGAGATCCGCTTCGCCGTCGGCGAAACTTCGCTCGGCACCATCCTGGTCGCATCGAGCCGCAAGGGCGTCGCCTCCATCCTGCTTGGCCAGGATCCCGACGCATTGGTGCGCGACCTGCAGGACCGTTTCCCCAAGGCGCGGCTGGTCGGCGGCGACGGTGACTACGAGGCGCTGGTCGCCCGCGTCGTCGGCTTCGTCGAGGCGCCGGCGCTCGGTCTCGACCTGCCGCTCGACGTGCGCGGCACCGCGTTCCAGCAGCGCGTCTGGCAGGCCTTGCGGGACATCCCGGCCGGCCACACCGTTTCCTATGCCGAGATCGCGCGGCGTATCGGCGCGCCGAAGGCGACCCGCGCCATCGCCGCCGCCTGCGCGGCCAACGCCCTTGCGGTCGCTATTCCCTGCCACCGCGTGATCAGGAAGGACGGCGCCCTGTCGGGCTATGCCTGGGGCGCGGAGCGCAAACGCGCGCTGCTCGACCGCGAGGCCGGCGGGACGGCGACGACCTACCGGTCCTCGCGGGCCTGACGAGGATTCGGCAATGCGCGCGATGGCCAGGTCTCCCACCACCGGTGCCAACAGCCAGATCGCCAACGGCGCTGCCGTCAGAGAGGACGCGAAGGCGCTGGTCATGGCCGCCATCGGCGAACTGGTCCACGGAGGCAAGGCTGAGTGGAACCGCACCGCCACCGGCGAGATCGAGCTGCGGCTGTTATCAGGCGAGGTGTTCTTGCTCGGCGAGGCCTGCGTCACGCGTGTCGCCTAGTACACCTCAGCACTCTACGGCGCCCCCCTCTGTCCTGCCGGACATCTCCCCCACAAGGGGGGAGATCGGCAGTTTTGGCGCCCCGCTCATTCTTGCAACGTTGGAAATTGGCGAAGGCGATGATGACATCCAATCTCCCCCCTCGTGGGGGAGATGTCCGGCAGGACAGAGGGGGGCGCCGTAGAGCACCTGCCTCCGCGTCCTCAGGCGCCCGAGATTTGAATTTGAAAGCAAGCATCGGAGTGAGGAACATCCGGGCCGTGGCTAGGGTTCAGGCACACAGAAGGAGTGAAGGCAATGAACCGCATGCAAACCCATATGCCGGCGACGGGCGCCGGCGCCGCCCTGGACACCATCACCTATGCCATCGGCCAGTCCGCGCTTGGACGCATCCTCGTGGCGCGCAGTCCTATCGGCATCTGCGCCATCCTGATCGGTTCCGACGCCAATACGCTGGAACAGGATCTCGCCAACCGCTTCCCCGGCAGGGTGCTGCTCGAAGACGAGGCCGGCTTGCGCGACGATCTCGCGGCCATCGCGCGCTTCATCGAAATGCCCGGCGCCGGCCTCGACCTGCCGCTCGACATGCGCCACGGCACGCCCTTCCAGCAGCGTGTGTGGGAGGTGCTGCGCACGATCCCATGCGGGGCCACCATCACCTACACCGCCCTTGCCCGGCGCCTCGGCATGCCGGACGGCGCCCGCGCCGTGGCGACGGCCTGTGCCGCCAACGCCATCGCGCTCGGCATTCCCTGCCACCGGGTGCTGCGCGCCGACGGCTCGCTGTCCGGCTATCGCTGGGGGACCGAACGCAAGCGCGCCTTGCTGGAGCGGGAGGCGGCGATATGAACGCCGACGCCAGGGTTGCCCCATCGCTGATCGAAGCCGCCGAGACACGCATCGCCGCCTACGACTGGCCGGCGCTCACCGCCGAGCTCGACGGCTTCGGCTGCGCGGTGATGGAAAAGCTGCTCTCACCCGAAGAGTGCCGGCAGCTCGCCGGCCTCTACCCCCAGGAGCAGCATTTCCGCAGCCACATCCACATGGCCAGGCACGGCTTCGGCAAGGGCGAATACCGCTATTTCCGCTATCCCCTGCCCGACCTGATCGGCGGCCTGCGCGGCGCGCTCTATCCCAGGCTGGCCGAGGTCGCCAACCGGTGGAACGAGCGCATGGCGATCCCCATGCGCTACCCCGCCACGCATGCCGCGTTCCTCGACCAGTGCCATGCCGCCGGCCAGGTCAGGCCGACGCCGCTTTTGCTGCAATATGTGCCCGGCGACTTCAACTGCCTGCACCAGGACCTCTATGGCGACCTCGCCTTCCCGCTGCAGGTGGCGATCCTGCTTTCAGAGCCCGGCGAGGATTTCACCGGCGGCGAATTCGCGCTGACCGAACAGCGGCCGCGCATGCAGAGCCGGGTCGAGGTGGTGCCCTTGCGCCAGGGTGATGCGGTGGCCTTCGCCGTCCACAACCGGCCGGTGCAGGGCACGAAAGGCAATTACCGCGTCAATCTGCGCCACGGCGTCAGCCGGCTGCGCTCAGGCATGCGCCACACGGTCGGCATTATCTTCCACGATGCCAGGTGAATGCCGGCCTCATGCTTCCCAATAGGGCGGGTCGCCGAACACATCGCGCAGCCATGCGGTGAGCGCACGCAGCTTGGCGGATCCGCGCCGGTCCTCGGGAAAGGCCATGTAGATGCTGGCTCCTTCCGGCTCGGCGCCGACATCGATGCTCACCAGCCGCCCGTCGGCGATTTCCGCCTGGATAAAATAGGCGGGAAGCAGGGCCAGGCCGAGGCCGGCAAGCGCGGCATCGCGCATCAGGATCCCGTTGTTGACGCGCAACGTGGTCTGAGGGCGGACAGTCGTCAGCCGCCGTGAAACCTTGAACCGCCAGTCGGCGGCGCCCCGTATGGAATAGATGATGCCCTTGTGGCGTTTCAGGTCCTCGACCGTCCCGGGCCGTCCGAATGTCTCGAGATAGTCCGGCGCTGCCACCAGGAAGCGCCGGCTCGAAGCCAGCTTCCTGACGATAACGGGGCCGTCGTCGACCACTGGCCCGTGACGCAAAATGGCGTCGTAGCCGTCGGCCACTATGCTGACGAAGCGGTCGTCGAGATCGAGCGTCAGCTCAATCCTCGGATGCTTGGCCAGGAAGCCATACAGGGCCGGGCCGAGATGCAGGATGCCGAAACTGGTCGGCGCCGCTATTCTGAGCGGCCCGGCGAGTTCACCGCGGCGCTCGGCGATCTCGGCGCTGGCATCGGCCACCTCCTGCATGATGCGCTTGGCGCGTTCATAGAAACTTCGTCCTGTCTCGGTGATGGAAAGCTTGCGCGTCGTGCGGTCCAGCAGCTTCGTGCCGAGGCCGCGTTCGAGTTCCGACAGCCGCTCGCTGATGACGGATTTCGACAGCGCCATGCGCCGTGCCGCTTCGGTGATCGAACCGGATTCCGCCACGGCGACAAAGGCGGCGGCGGCTTCGAGCTTCAGCATTGTTCGGCTTTCGCGAATTCACAATCAGGCGACCGTCGCCTAACGAAATCAAGAACATGGTGTCATAGTTCCCAAAACCGCGATACCGCGGTGATAGAACAAAATCTCCAGGAGTGCTTTCATGTTTCGTCCTTTGGTCATCGTGCTCGGGTTGTTGGCAATGAGCGTTCCGGCCTCGGCCCGCGTGGTCGCTTTTCCTGCCAGTTTCAAGACGCAGACGATCAAGACCAACGGCACCAGCCTGCACGTCCGCGTCGGCGGCAAGGGTCCGGCGATCGTGATGCTGCATGGCTTCGGCGATACCGGCGACATGTGGGCGCCGGCCGCGATTGCGTTGATGAAGGATCACACGGTGATCGTGCCGGACCTGCGCGGCATGGGCCTTTCGGCGCATCCCGACGACGGCTACACCAAGAAGAACCAGGCGGTCGACATCGCCGGCGTGATGGACGCGCTGAAGGTCGACAAGGCCGACCTGGTGACGCACGACATCGGCAACATGGTCGGCTATGCGCTGGCCGCGCAATATCCCAAGCGCATCGCCAAATGGGTCGTCATCGACGCGCCGCTGCCGGGCATAGGCGACTGGGACAAGATCAAGCAGAGCCCGCTGCTGTGGCACTTCAACTTCCGAGGCCCCGACATGGAGCGGCTGGTCGCGGGTCGCGAGCGCATCTACCTCGACCGCTTCTACAACGAACTGTCGGCCGACCCGAAGAAGATCGACGAGGCGACGCGCGTCCACTACGCAAAACTCTATGCACGGCCGCATGCCATGCATGACGCCTTCGAGCAGTTCAAGGCATTCGACCAGGACGCCATCGACAACCAGGCAATGCTGGCCGGCAGCGGCAAGCTGTCCATGCCGGTGCTCGCCGCGGGTGCGGAAAAATCGGCCGGCACCAGCCAGGCCGACATCCTGCGCCTCGTCGCCAGTGACGTGACCGGAGCCGTCGTGCCCGCTTCGGGTCATTGGATCATGGAGGAAAACCCTGATGCCACCGTCAAGCTGATCACGGATTTCCTCTCCAGGTAACGGCCTATCGGGTCACTCCGTCGGCGACGATCATGTCCAGTATCCACGGGCAGGCATAATAGTCTGCGATGCGGTCGATCGCCCCACCGGTCGCACGGATTCGCACCAGATAGGCCGGCCGCCAGACCTCGCCATATTGCCTGTCGACGACCAGCATGATCTCCCCTTCGATCGTGCCTGGCCGCATGCGCCAGGGCAGCTCGCTGCGCTCATATTCGACGAAATAGGGCGAGCGGGAGAGCAGACCGTTATAGCAGTCCGAGACCCGCAGCCGCGCGTCGGCGCTGGTCAGCGCCCGCACCCCGTCCCAGTCCCTGGCATTGAAGAGCGCGACATAGCGGCCAAGCAGCCGCTCCAGTTCAGGATCATGCGGCGGCACCGCGACCGGTTGCGCGGGCAAGGCGGCGAGCTTGGCGCGGCCGCGATTGAGCGCCGACTTGACGCCGCCCGATGTCGAACCGACCAGGTCGGCGATCTCGTCCAGCGAATGGTCGAAGACGTCCTTGAGCAGCACGCAGGCGCGCTCCTTCGGCGGCAGGTGCACCACCAGCCGCTCGATGGCGCGGCCGGCGCCCGGACCGGCCGGCTCGACCGGCAACACGATGTCGTCGTTGGCATAGAAGGCTTCGGCCGCATACCGCGTGCGGCGATTGCGGATGAAATCGATGCACCTGTTATGCGCGATGCGGAAAAGCCACGGCCGCAGCGCCTGCGCATCGTCGAGCAGCTCGATCTTGCGATAGGCCTCGAACAGCGCCTCCTGCATGATGTCCTCGCCATCCAGCGCCGAGCCGGTCATGCGCGCGCAATAGCGATGCAGCCTGGCGCGCAGATGCGAAACCGTCTCCAGGAACGCGGCATAGCGCAGGTCGAACACGCGGTCGGGCTCAGGCCAGGCCCGCATGGCCTGCGTCGTGTCGGGGGATTTGCGGATCTGCTGGTTCATCGCGGCACATAGGTCAGGGTCACCACGCCATTGTCGAAACGATGCGTGCCGACAAGATCGAGATCGACCGGTCCGACATCGTCGAAGGCGCGCTTGCCGTGCCCGACCCATGTCGGCACGATCGACAGATGATACTCGTCCACCAGCCCCGCGCCAAGCAAGGTGCGGTCGAGCTGCGACACCCCATATTTCAGGATGTCGCCGCCCGGCTGCCGTTTCAGCGCCGCCAGCGCCTCGGCGACATCGCCCTCTATCAGCGCGGCATTCCACGACACCGTCTTCAGCGTCGTCGAGGCGACCAGCTTCTTCAGGCCGTTGATGCGGTCCATGTAGGGGCTATCCCTGATGTCTGGCCAGCGTGCGAAGAACATCTCGTAGGTGACGCGGCCAAGCAGGAAGAACTCGACGTTCGAAAGCGCCTGCAAGGCATGGTCCACATTCTCCCCGACGAAGAACGGCGAGGCCCATGTCATAGGCCCCTCGATGACGCCATCCAGCGAGACGAAACTCGACACGATCAGCCGCCGCATGCTCACGCCGCCCTTTCGCTGCTCTTCCCACCGGCTGCCGGCAGCCCCAGTCTCGGCCGTACCCAGGTGGCGAAACGGGCAATGGCATCATCGGCCTCCGGCGCCCGCCCGGCCATCATCTGGAAGGAGTGCAGCATGCCGTCGAAGACGTCGAGCCGGGTCTCGACGCCTGCCTGTCTCGCCCGCTCGGCGAACATGCGGCTTTCGTCGACAAGCGTCTCGTCGGCGCCGGCCTGCAGGAAGACGGGTGGAAAGCCGGAGAGATCGGCGTAGAGCGCGCTGACCTCGGGATCGCGCCGATCGGCATCGCCGATGAAGTTGGCCGCCAGCCAGTCGACGCCAGCCTTGGCGAAGGCCGGATCTTTTTCGCGGTTGGTCTCGTAGCTGGCGGCGGTCATCGCCATGTCGAACCAGCCGGAGATGATCAGCGTGGCGACGGGCAGCGGCCGCCCCTGCGCGCGCAGCCGCTGCAGGACGCCATAGGTCAGCACCGCGCCGCAGGAGTCGCCGGCGATCACGATCCGCCGGGGGTCGAAGCCTTGGTCGACAAGCCAGTTCCAGGCTGCCATCGCCGCCTCGAGCTGGGCCGGATGCTTGGCCTGATGCGCCAGCGGATAATCGTAGACCAGCGCCCGGCAGCCGACGGCCTTGGCGAGATGGCCGACCAGCTTGCGGTGGGTGTAGATCGAGCCGCCGATGAAGCCGCCGCCATGCGCATAAAACAGCACCCGCTGCTCGTCGGCGCCCTTGGGCATGACCCACATCGCCGGCACGCCGCCAGCATCGACCTCGATATAGTCAACGCCGCGCGGCTCGCCGGTCAGCGCCGTCCAATGGACATCGTTGTGGTCGATGATCGCCTGCGGGCTGGTCAGCCTGCCCGCATTGGCCGCGATCGCCGCGTAATGGTTCCTGTTTGCCTCGCTCTCGATGCTCGCCATGATATTCTCCTGGGGTTGCGGATCGCGGAAGGCGCGACCTTCGAAGGCAGAGACGTACGGGCAGGCAAAAAGGATACGTGGTGGCGGGCGCTTTTTTGCCGACGCGCTCAGCCGCCAAACATCGCGGCATGCCGCCGGGCGAATTCGACGAACGGCGTCGGCCGCACGCCGAACATCTCATGCGTGGCCAGATGCACCCGCGATTTCGGCCGCCGCCGCCGCTCCGCCAGTTGCTCGTCGAGCGCATCGGCGAAGTCGGCAGGGACGCCGGCGGCCAGCAGATTGCGCCGGCGCTCCTGCGGGCTGATATCGACATAGCGGACCGGCTTGCGGATCCCTTGCGAAATCCGCGCCGCGATGTCGCTCATGGTCAGCGCCTCGGGTCCGGTCATGTCGAGGCTCTCGCCTTCGTGGCCGCCATCGCGCAGCAGCCGGACGGCGACCTTGGCGATGTCCTCGACATCGACCGGCGACAGTTCGGTATCGCCGAGCGCGAGATAAAAAGCGCCTTCCGCGGCGATGGTCGGCGCGTCGCGCAGATAGACCTGCATGAACTGGCTGGGGCGCAGGTGGGTCCACGCCATGCCGGTTCCCTCCAGATAGCGCTCGACCTCCTCATGCATGCGCGTGAAGCGGAACTTGGTCGCGTCATAGCCGATGTTGGATTCGGCACCGGAAAACTTCACCACATGCGTGACGCCGGCCTGCTTGCAGGCGTCGATGAAACGACACTGCGTCTCGACCATGTCTTGCGCGGCGGTCGAAATCATCAGCACGCGATCGATGCCGTCCAGTGCCGCGCCAAGCGTCTCCGCCCGGCGCATATCGCCCTCGATCAGGTCGACGCCCGCAAGTCCGCCGAGCCCTGCCGCGGATGCCCGGTCCAGATCGCGAACCAGCGCCCGCACTTGATACTTCCGCCGTGCGAACTCGCGTACGATTGCCTTGCCGTTCAGGCCGGTGGCACCTGTCACCAGGATCATGGTCTGTCTCTCCATTCAGCATTGATGCGGCCGCCCTTTCGGCGACCGCATCTTGAAGACGAAGAGAAGCGGGCAAAGGATTCCGGCCAAACGTCTTTTTTTTCGGCGCGAGGCCGTACGCCGCCGGATCAGCCCGCCGGCGCGTAGCGGCTGACCACCATGCCGCAGGCATAGGCCTTCGAGCCGAGCAGCCGCAGGTTTCGGAACCCGCCCTCGTCGAAGATACGGCGGCCGGCGCCCAGCACGGCAGGATTGACGAACAGCTGGAACTCGTCGACCAGCCCGGCCGCGATCAGCGCCGACGCAAAGCCGGCGCCACCGAAGACGGCCATGTCGCCGCCCTCGCCCGCCTTCAGCGCGTTGACCTCACGCGGCAGGTCGCCGCTCACCACCGCCGTGCGCTCCCACCGCAAGGCCCCGAGCCTGTCGCTCGCCACCACCTTGCGCGCCTCGACGATCCGCCGGGCGAAGGCATAGAAGGGATCGGCCGGATATTTCCTCGCCGCATTGCCCCAATGGGTGAGGTAGCCCTCCTCGGCCATCTTGCGGCTGAGCAGGATGGTGTCGATGCCGGCAAACACGGCGTTGAAATCCTGTTTCAGCTCGGCGTCCCAACCATTGTCGTCGCCCCACTCCCAGAGCTGCCACGGGTGATCGGCATCGGCGCCGACGAAACCGTCGACCGACATCTGCATCTGCAAGATGAGTTTTTTCATCGGGTGTCCTCGTCAGATTTGCCTAGGTATGGTTTACTTTCGGAACCATTTGACCTGCCGGGCAAAATGATGTCAATAGTAAAGTGATTTAAAATTGGAACCATAGGGATGTCGACGCGCGAACGATCCGCTTGCCCGATCAACCTGTCGCTGGAACTGCTCGGCGACCGCTGGACGCTGCTCATCATCCGCGACCTGATCTTCGCCGGCAAAAGGCATTTCCGCGAGTTCCTTCAATCCGATGAAGGCATCTCCTCGCGCACCCTGGCGGAGCGGCTGCAGACACTGCAGGACGAAGGCATCCTTACCCGCAGCGACGACCCGAGCCACGGATTGAAGGCAATCTACCGGCTGACCGAGGCCGGTATCGACCTCTTGCCGGTGCTTGCCACGCTCGGCGCCTGGGGCAGCAAGCACCGCAACGCCGATGACAAGCTGGCCCGTATCGCCGAGGAACTGGCTGCCGGCGGCGAGCCGGCGCTGGAACGGATGAAGGTGGCACTGCGGGCAGAGCATATGGTGTAGGCGGGAGCGCTGTTCTAAGGGCGAAGCAGCTTCCTTGAAAGTCGGCGCCGCGGGTCGCCGGCGGAGCCGCCGCCCTTTCTCCCCGTCACTATACGGGGAGAAATGCCCGGCAGGGCAATGAGGGCAGCACTGCCGCCTGGGTAGCCAGTCGAAGCATTTGAACTAGGTCACACTCCCCAACGAGATGCCTCCACAACCTGCCTCCCGATTGACAATGGTCCGCTTTTGTTCTCTATATGTTCCAGTCTATCAGCAATCGCGGATGAGCGGAACAGGATGGAAACGACGGCCACCATCCTGCATGCCGATCTCGACGCCTTCTATGCCTCGGTCGAGCAGTTGCTCGACCCCACGCTGCGCGGCAAGCCGATCGCGGTCGGCGGCGGCGTGGTGCTCGCCGCCTCCTATGAGGCGCGCGCCTTCGGCGTGCGCGGCGGCATGCCGGGGCGCAAGGCGCGCGAGCTTTGCCCGCAATTGATCTTCGTCGGCGGCAATTTCAGCCACTACCAACGGCTGGGCGACGCGGCGATCAAGGTGCTCGACGATTTCACGCCGGTGGTCGAGCGCATCTCCATCGACGAGGCCTTTGCCGATGTCGCCGGCTGCACGCATCTGTTCGGCTCGCCGCGAGAGATCGCCATGGCGATCCGCCGCCGTGTGCGGGCAGAACTCGGCCTGCCGATCTCGATCGGTGTGGCGCGCACCAAGCACTTGGCCAAGATCGCCTCGCAGGTCGCCAAGCCCGACGGGCTGGTGGTGGTCGACCCCGGTACCGAGCTTGCCTTCCTGCACGATTTGCCGGTCTCGCTGATGTGGGGCGTCGGGCCGGCAACCAGGGCGCGGCTGGCCGAGATCGGCGTCGAGACCATCGGCGAACTGGCCCGCACCCACAGCGGCGCGCTGACGCGGCTGCTCGGCCCCGCCGCCGGCGACAAGCTCGCGGCCCTGGCGTGGAACCGCGACCCGCGCAAGCTGGAGACGAAGCGCCGGGCGCATTCGGCCGGCGCGCAATCGGCGCTTGGGCAAAAGCCGGCCGTGGCGCGGGTGATCGTGCCGACACTGCTGCATCTGGCCGACCGCGTCGCCAGCCGGCTGCGCGCCAAGAACCGTCCCGGCCGCACGGTGACGGTGCGCGTGCGCTTCGCCGATCTCAGCGCCGTCACCCGCTCGATCACGCTGGACCAGCCGATTTCGGCGACCGTGATGCTGGCCGAGATCGCCGGCGACCTGGTGCGCGGCGTGCTCGCCGAGCATCCACTGGAGAAAACCATCTCGCTGCTGGCGATCTCGGTCTCGCATCTGGAAGAGAGCGCCGAGTTGCAGCTCGACCTGCCGCTCGGCCTTGCCGACGAAAAGCGCCGCCCCGGCAGCCGAAAGGGCCTCGCCCGTTTCGGCGCCGACCGCGCCGTCGACAAGATCCGCGAGCGCTTCGGCAAACAGGCTGTCGGCTACGGCACGGTGGCGTTGGAGGCGGCCCGTTCGGTGCCGGACGAATTCAGGGAGTTGGCGGAAAAGGAACTGTGAGCGGAGAAGCCCTCCCGTCGCTCACGCCTTGCGGATCAACGTGCCGAACCAGGCGGCGCCGCGGTCACGGCCGACAGCAGCTCGCGCTTCACCAGCACCGGCTTTTGATAGGTCTTCCTCACGGCAATTCCCCCACGCCCAGGCATCTGGCGGCAACTAGCATCCGGCAGGCACCGCTTGTCAAGAAGAGGCGAAATTGGCTAGCGGGGCAGTTTGCAGATCGCGAAAATGGTTGCAATGATCGTAGCGAAGGGAGCGGCGGCGCCGACGGTTCGAGATCCTATAAAAGAGGGTTGCCGTGTGACTATCCTTGACAAGGCAAAGCAATGGGCAAGGGCCATCAAGCGCGATGTGGTCGCCTTGTGGCTGGCCGCCCGCGATCCCCGCGTTCCCTGGTACGCCAAGGTTGCCGCCGGCGTGGTCGCCGCCTACGCGCTCAGTCCTATCGATCTGATACCCGATTTCATTCCCGTCCTCGGATATTTGGACGATCTGATCATCGTACCGCTCGGCATCCTGCTTGCGGTGAAGTTGATCCCCGCCGCTTTGATGGCTGAGTTTCGCGCGGAAGCCATTCGCCGATCCAGGCCGGCCAGCCGCGGCGGTCTCGCATTCATCGTTGGAATTTGGGTTCTGATGGCCGCCGCGCTCATCTGGTTGTTCTGGCCAGATCGCTCGGCCTAGATTTCAGGCCTGGCGTTTCTCATTGCCCCGGCAGCCCACATCAAAGCCGCGCGGTGCCGAAAATCCGATCCCAGAATATCGACGTCACGCCGAAATTGGCGTTCTCGTCGACATGGTGATGCACCGCGTGGCGGCGCTTCAGCATATAGAGATAGCTCGGATGGGTCGGATGCCAATGATGGATCATGTGGTGGACGCTGATGTACCAGAGGTAGCCCAGCATCAACCCGCAGCTCACCGCGCTGGCGGTCGCGAAATCTGAGACCATCCAGACAGGCAGGAACGCCACCAGCGCATGCACGCCGAGGCTGAGCCATGTGGGCGTGCCCACCGGGCTGCGCTCCTCGATATGGTGACGGTCGTGCAGGTCCCGGATCCAGGGAACGTGGTGCAGCACGAAGCGGTGCAGGACGTATTCGATCAGCGTCCACAGGCCAAGGCAGATCAGCGCCGTGCCGATCCAGTCCGGCGCGCCTTCCTCTCCGGCCTCGATCAGCCCGGCCACGCCCAATACGGCGATCACCAGCGGATAGACCACGAAGTCGCTATAGTAGCCGATCAGACCCAGCTGCATTCGGACGAATCACCTGACTTTCGACGCCGCCCCAAAAGCGATGCTATCAGATTGCCGGACTCGCGCATGAGGTGCAATCCGGATGCGCCTGACATAGCGTCGCAATTTCCCGGTGCAAGATCGGAAGCGATCAACGCAGGATCGGCCGACTTCGCACCAGTGCCGCAAACGGACATGCAAACATGGCAAAACGCAGCGCCGGCCTGCTGATCTATCGCCGCAGCGGTGGTGACATCCAGGTGCTGCTGGTGCATCCCGGCGGCCCGTTCTGGGCAAAGAAGGACGATGGCGCCTGGTCGATCCCGAAGGGGCTCGTCGACCAGGGCGAGGACGAGTTGGCGGCGGCGCGACGCGAGACCGGGGAAGAGCTCGGCATGAAGGTCGAAGGCGCCTTCGCGCGCCTCGGCGACTACCGGCAACCGGGCGGCAAGATCGTCTCGGCCTGGTCCGTCGAGGCCGACATCGACGTCGCCGCCATCAGCAGCAACACCTTCACCATGGAATGGCCGCCGCGATCCGGATCGATGAAGGAATTCCCGGAGGTCGACAGAGCCGGCTGGTTCACATTGGCCGAGGCCGAGGTGAAGATTTTGCAGGGCCAGCGCCCGATGCTGTCGGATCTGGCGGAGCAACTGGGCGTGGCATGATCGCCGACGGCAAAGCTGCCAATCTCCCCCCAAGAGGGGGAGATGGCCGGCAGGCCAGAGGGGGGGCGCTGTCCCGCCAACGTCTCGGTCAATCAGGTATGTCCGTCGGAGGCTTGCGTGAAAGAGGATCATACCGATAGGCAGTGATCCTTGGCGCCCCCCTCTGCCCTGCCGGGCATCTCCCCGCGAGGGGGAGATTGGCTGTCATCCCCCAAACCGCGCCGCCGTCCACGCCCCGCTGGCCGCGTTCGACTCCACGGCGGCGGCGACGAACTTCACGCCGCGCGCGCCGTCGACCACGTCGGGCACCTGTGCCGCGCGCGCCGGATCGACCGCGCCTCCCGAACGGTGGGTGCGGATGATGTCTGCGGCGTCGCGGTAGAAATTGGCGAAGGCTTCGATATAGCCCTCCGGATGCGCCGCCGGCATGCGCGACACGCGGCGGGCTTCCGCCGTCGAGCCATGGCCGCCACGCACCAGCGTCCGGGTTTCCTCGCCATGGACGGAAAAGCGCAGTTCCTCCGGCCGCGTGCCCGACCATTCGAGCCCGGCTCTGTCGCCATAGATGCGCACGGAGAGGTCGTTGTAGTGGCCGGGCGACGTCTGGCTGGCCAGGATCGTGCCGCGCGCGCCGTCGGTCCAGCGCACCAGCACATGCGCATTGTCGTCGAGCCGGCGCCCCGGCACGGCGGTGAACAAATCGGCGGATACAGCCTCGGCCTCGCGGCCGGAGATGAAGCTTGCCAGATTGAAGGCGTGCACGCCGATATCGGCCAGCACCGCCGACTGCCCTGCCCTCGCCGGATCGGTGCGCCATTCCGCCTGCTTCTGGCCGTCGGCATCGATCGGCTTGGTCAGCCAGTCCTGGATATAGGCTCCATGCACAGACACGATCCGGCCGAGTTCGCCCGCCATCACCATCTCGCGCGCCTGGCGCACCATGGCGTAGCCGGTGTTGTTGAGGGTGACGACGAAGCGGCGCTTTTTCGCGCGCGCCAGCGCCACCAGCGCTCGCGCGTCATCAAGCGTCGTCGACAGCGGCTTGTCGCAGATCACGTCGATGCCGGCTTCGAGAAATGCGGTGGCGATCGGCGCGTGCAGATGGTTGGGCGTGACGATGACGACCGCCTCGATGCCATCCGGCCGCGCGGCCTCCGCTTTGGCCATGGCGCGATAATCGGCATAGCTGCGATCCGGCGCGATGCCGATTTCGGCGGCCGAGGCGGCGGCATTGTCCGGATCGGACGACAGCGCGCCGGCGACCAGCGCGATCTGGTCGTCAAGCCGCATGGCCAGCCGATGCACCGCGCCGATGAAGGCGTTGCGGCCGCCGCCGACCATGCCCACCCTCAAGCGCGTGCCCGCCGACCCGTCCGATGTTGCGTAGACCATGGTTCCTCCTCCACCTATCACTTCGTCATCCTGGGGCGGAGCAAGGAGCGCAGCGACGCGGCGCAGACCCCAGGATCCATGCCGTGGCTTCAAGGCGTTGCGACGGTGCAGAATCTTCTGATTCCGCCGCGTTCCTCGGCAACTGTCACGGCATGGATCCCTTGGGCTGCGGAGCAGCTCCAGGGGTCTCCGCGACGGAGCTTCGCTCCTGCTTCGCCCTGGGATGACGACGTTGGAAGGACTTACCGAGCCCCCCTACCACCCTCGAACAGGATTTCCAATTTCCATATTGTAAAACGATCGTATCGCGCTAGCCTGAATTCATGAGCGGGGCGAGAAAACCATCCGGACGATCCAGTGCCGACGAGGCGGCAACGCGCAAGCGCGGGCGTTCGCTGGCGGCCCTTGGCTATATACAGCCGCAGACCTATGAAGAGCTGCGCGCGGTGCTGTCGTCCGGCACGGTGCATTTTCCGAAGCGCCTGCGCCAGGTGGCGATCTTCCTGTGGCAGCATCCGAGCGAAGTCGCGCTGGGCACCATCGCCCAGGTGGCGGCGCAGGCCGGCGTGCAGCCCTCGACGCTGGTGCGCTTCGCCCAGATCTTCGGCTATTCCGGCTTTTCCGATTTCCAGGGCCTGTTCAAGGACCACGTCAAGGGTTCCTGGCCGGAAGGCCGCGGCGAGCAGCGCGCCGAAGCCGAGCCCAATGCCGCCTTGCATTTCCTGCACGGCATGGTCGGCGCCTCGCAGGCCTCGCTCGGCCGCATCGAAAGCGGATTCGATGTCGAAAGCTTCGACAAGATGGTGGCGACGCTTGCCGACGCCGACCTGATCTACGTCATCGGCTCCAAGCGCGCCTTCCCCGTCACCACCTATCTGTCGCTGACGCTTTCGCAGCAAGGCGTGCGCAACGTGCTGGTCGACAATGTCGGCTCGACCGCGCTCGACCAGGTCGGCTGCATCGGCAGGCAGGATGCGGTGCTGGCCGTGTCCTTCAGCCCCTACAATTCAATCACGCCCGACCTCGTCGCGGTGGCGCACGAACGCGGCGCCCACATCGTTACCGTCACCGACAGCACCTTCTCGCCGCTGATCCGGCTCTCGGACAGCTGGCTGGAAGTGGTGGAATCCGACTTCGCCGGTTTCCGCTCGCTGGCCGCGTCGCTCGCCGTCGGCATGGCGCTGGTCCAAGGCGTCGCGGCAAAGCGCGGCAAGTGAATATTGGACGTTTTGATGGAGAGTTTCGACTTGTGGCGGCGACCATAAATTATCGACGCCCGCGCCGCCCCTCATCGCCCTGCCGGGCACCTCTCCCCGTATAGTGACGGGGAGAAGGGGCTGGCCTCAGCGCTGGCACCCCCTTTGCAACATTGGTGATTGGCGAAATCGGTGACGACAGCGCCCCTCTCCCCGTCACTATACGGGGAGAGGATGCCGGCAGGCAGGTGAGGGGCGGCGCAGACTTTAGGATGTCATCTGATGAACCGCCACTGGCACAATTGACTACCGGGAATTATCGTTCCATATTTTGAAAAATAGAAACTTTGTTCCGGGAGGAGGAATGGAAATCAGGCTCGAAGGCAAGGTGATATTGGTCACCGGGTCGACGCAGGGCATCGGCCGTGCCATCGCCGAGACCCTGGCGCGCTCCGGCGCGGCCGGGCTGCTGGTCACCGGCCGCGAGAAGACGCGTGGCGATGCGGTCGCGGCGGAGCTTTCGCGGCTGGGCACGCCGACACTCTTCGTCGCCGCGGACCTCGGAGACCCGGAAACTCCGGCCCTTTTGGCGCAGGCCTGCATCGAGCGCTTCGGCCGCATCGACGGCCTGGTCAACGCCGCCGGCCTCACCGACCGCGCGTCCTTCCTCGACGCCAGCCCCGAAGACTGGGCGGCGCTGTTCGCCGTCAATGCGCGCGCGCCGTTCTTCCTGATGCAGGCGGCGATTGCCGACATGCGGAAACGCGGCCAGGGGGGCGCGATCGTCAACATCCTGTCGATCAACGCCCATTGCGGCTCACCCGAGCTTGCCGTCTATTCCGCCACCAAGGGCGCGCTGGCGACGCTCACCAAGAACGCCGCCAACGCCCACCGCTTCGACCGCATCCGCGTCAACGGCATCAATGTCGGCTGGACCGACACGCCGGCCGAGCGTGTGATGCAGGCGCAGACGCTCGGTCATGGCCCGGGCTGGCTTGACGCCGCCAACGCCGCCCAGCCCTTTGGCCGGCTGCTCAGGCCGGACGATATCGCCAACCTCGCCGTCTTCCTGCTTTCCGACGCGGCCGGGCCGATGACCGGGGCGGTGATCGACCAGGAGCAGTCGGTGATCGGGGCGAACCGGTGAACGCCATCGAAACGCTTGGGCCTGGCCTGCTGGAGCGGCTTCCCGCCGCCGTGCAAAAGCCGACCTACAACCGCGCATCGCTGTCACCCGGCATGGCCCATCTCGGCGTCGGTGCCTTCCACCGCTGCCACCAGGCCGAATACACCGACGACCTGCTCTCGCTGAAGTTCGACCGCTGGGGCATTGTCGGCATCAACATCCGCCCGCCCGCGCTCGCCGACACCCTTGGCCGGCAAGGCGGCCTCTACACAAGGCTGATCCGCGAGAACGACCATGTCGAGGCGCGCATCATCGGCAGCATCGTGAAGGTGGTCGACAGCCAGGACAGCGCCGCACCGGCGCTCGCGGTGCTCGCCTCGCCCGACATCGAACTGGTGACGATGACGGTGACGGAAAAAGGCTATTGCCATATCCCGTCGACCGGCGCGCTCGATCTCGGCCATCCCGACATCGTCCATGATCTCGCCAATCCGGAAGCGCCACGCAGCCTGCCCGGCATCCTGGCGCTGGCGCTGGAGCAGCGCAGGGCCACGCATGGCCGCAAGCTGACACTGCTCTCCTGCGACAACATTCCGACCAACGGCGTCATCCTGGAAAATGTCGTGCGGAGCTTTGCCGAACGGCGTGGCAATGGGCTTGCCGACTGGATCGCGGCCAATGCCGCCTTCCCCTCCGCCATGGTCGACCGCATCGCGCCGGCTGTGTCGCCGGATGATCTCGACAGCGTCGAACAATGGTTCGGCTATCGCGATGGGGCCGTTGCGGTGGGCGAGCCGTTCCGGCAGTGGGTGATCGAGCAGAAATTCGCCGGCCGCATGCCGCGCTGGGACCTGGCCGGCGCGACCTTCGTCGACGATGTCACGCCGTTCGAGCATCTCAAGATGCGGGTGCTGAACGGGGCGCAAACGACGCTCGCCACGCTCGGCGTGCTGGCGGGGCTCGAACACACATTCGATGCCATCGCCGACCCGCTGCTGTCGGTCTTCGTCAGGAGCATGCTGGTCGAGGAGACGCTTCCGACACTGACGCCGGTGCCCGGCATGGAGCCGTTGGCTTATGTCGAGCAGAGCCTTGGCCGGCTGAAGAACACAGCGATCCGCCATCGCAACCACCAGATCGCTACCGATGGATCGCAAAAGATCGTCCAGCGCCTGCTCAACCCGATCCGCGACCGGCTGAGCCAAGGCGCCAGCATCGGCCTGCTGTCGGTGCCGGTCGCCGGCTGGATGGCCTATCTCATCCTGGCCTCGGCGCGCTTCGGCAAACGCTGGCCGGTTTCGGATCCCTGTGCCGGCAAGGTCGCGGAAATCGCCGACGAAACCGGACGCGACGCGCCGGCGCTGGCTTCGGCCATCCTGGCCATCGACACGATTTTCGACCCCGGCCTTGCCGCCGACGAGGCGTTTCGCAAGACGGTGACTTCAGCGCTGGGCGAACTGCTTTCGGACGATCCGATGGCGGCCGTTCGACACAGTCTGGAGCAAGACGGGGTCGCGAGGTTGAAACGATCCAAACTATCGGCATTATAGGCATCGATCGCGGGTTCGCGGTCAGGGAGGCATGATGAAACTTGGACTGCTCACCGCACCATTCGCGGAGACTCCGCTCGGCGAGGTCGCCGGCTGGGCAAGCTCCGTCGGCTTCGAGGCCTTGGAAATCGCCTGCTGGCCGAAAACCTCCGGCGCCACCCGCCGCTATGCTGGCACCAGCCATATCGACGCCGCCGGCACCTCGGCCTCGCAGGCGAAAGAGATTGCCGCCTCGCTGGCGGAAAAGAACATGTCCATCTCCGGCCTCGGCTACTACCCCAACCCGCTGCATCCGGATGCCGCCCACCGCGAGGCGGTCATCGGCCATCTGAAGAAGGTGATCGTGCTGGCCGCCAATATGGGCGTGCCGGTCGTCAACACCTTCTGCGGCGGCGATGCCTCCAAAACCGTCGACGTCAACTGGCAGGATGCGCTGAAAGTCTGGCCCGGGATCGTCGCCCATGCGCGCGACCACGGGGTGAAGCTTGCCTTCGAGAACTGCCCGATGATCTTCAGCTACGACGAATGGCCGGGCGGGCACAACATCGCCTATTCGCCGCAAGTCTGGCGCCGCATCCTGGAGAGCTGGGGCGGCGATGTCGGCATGAATTTCGACCCCTCGCACCTGGTCTGGCAGATGATCGACCAGGCCCGCTTCATCAGGGAATTCGGCCCCTACATGCTGCATGTCCACGCCAAGGACCTGATGATTGATCATGATGGTTTGTACGAGCGCGGAATCCTTTCGGCCGGGATAGGCTGGCAGGTGCCGCGCATGCCGGGGCTGGGCGATGTCGACTGGAGCGGTTTCTTCTCCGGCCTCTACCGCACCGGCTATGACGGCTCGGTCATCATCGAGCACGAGGACAGGCGATTTGAAGGCAGCGACGAGCAGGTGAAGCGGGGTTTTCTGCTCGCCCGCGACGTGCTGCGTCCCTTCGTCAAATGACGGCAAGGCGAGCCACTTGACTCCGTTTGTGAGTGGCACGGCTTAACGGGTTGGAACTGAACTGAAAAACAATGTGGAGGAAGACTGAAATGAAGACATATCTGACCATGGTTCCGCTGCTTGCCAGCGCCGCTCTGATGGCCTCGGTGGGGATCTCGTCCGCCGCTGGCAAGTACACGATAGGCATCTCCAACACCGTGCAAGGCAATGGCTGGCGCGAGGAGATGGTGTGCGCCATGAAGGCGCAGGCGCTCGCCTCGGGCGAAGTGGCCAAGCTCAACATCGCCCACCGCAACACCGATGCCGCCGGGCAGCTCGAAGATATCCGCAACCTGATCAGCGCCAAGGTCGACGCCATCGTCGTCAACCCCGCCGATCCGGCCGGCATCAAGGCGGGCCTCGAAGAGGCGACCAAGGCCGGCATCGTCGTCGTCGCCGTCGACCAGGCGGTCACCGAGCCGTCGGCCTACATCATTTCCAACAACCAGGAGCAGTATGCCTATCTCGGCGCCAAATGGCTGTTCGGCCAGATGGGCGGCAAGGGCGAGGTGTTCTACATGCGCGGTGCCGCCGGCGCCTCGGCCGACTCCGATCGCGACAAAGGCTTCAAGAAGGCGCTGGCCGAATTCCCCGACGTGAAGGTCGCGCAGGAAGTCTTCACCGGCTGGCAGCAGGACCAGGCCAAGCAGCAGATGCTGTCGTTCCTGGCCACCGGCACGCCGTTCAACGGCGTATGGACCTCCGGCATCGACAACGTCATCGTCGACGCGCTGGTCGAATCGCAGGCGCCGCTGGTGCCGGTCGTCGGCGCCGACAATGCCGGCTTCGTCGGCCAGCTGAGCTCGGTCAAGGGCCTGGTCGGCGCCGCCGTCACCAACCCCGGCTCGATCGGCGGCGCGGGCGTGACGCTGGCGCTGCAGATCCTCGACGGCAAGAAGCCGGCACAGCAGACCGTGCTGGTCGACCCGCAGCTGTGGGACAACGCCACCGACGAAGGCAAGGCCAAGCTGAAGGCCGCCGCCGACCCGTCGCTCAGCCCCGAATGGCCGGTCTCGATCTCCATCCCGGACTGGACGACGTATACGAAGGACCAGATCGTGGCCTGCAAGGGGCCGGGCGAGTAAGGCTGAGGTTTGCCAACGGACCATCCGTCGGCGCTGCCCCTCACTGTCCTGCCGGACATCTCTCCCCGTAAACGGGGAGAGAGAAGCTGGCCGCAATGCCGGCGACAAGCCCCCCTCTCCCCGTCACTATACGGGGAGAGGATGCCGGCAGGCAGGTGAGGGGCGGCGCCGACATTTCTAATTATTCGACCTCATAAATCGAGAACCAATCAATTTGACCACCAGCCCCCTCCTCGACGCCACGGGCGTCGCCAAGAACTACGGCGCGGTTGCCGCGCTGCGCAACGCGTCGCTCTCCGTCCTGCCGGGCGAAGTTCACGCCTTGATGGGCGCCAATGGCGCCGGCAAGTCGACGCTGGTGAAGATCCTGACCGGGGCGATATCGGCCAATGCCGGGCGCATCCTGATCCGTGGCGAAGCGCGCGACATACGCTCGCCCGCCGCCGCGCGCCGCGCCGGGCTGCTGCCGGTCTACCAGGAGCCGTCGCTGATCCCCGATCTCGACGTTCTGTCCAATCTCAGGCTCACCGGCACGCCGGTCGAGCCGTTCCGCGCCTGGGTGCGCGAGCTCGGCATAGCCGATCTCGACCTGCGCGACACCGCGCGCGACATTCCGCTGGCCATTCTGCGCGTGCTCGACCTTGCCCGCGCGCTGGCCGTCGAGCCCGATGTGCTGCTGCTCGACGAGATGACGGCCGCGCTCCCGGCCAACCTCGCCGAAAAGGTGCTCGAAGTGGTGCGCCGCCAGGGTGACGCCAGCCGCGCCGTGATCTTCATCTCGCACCGCTTCGTCGAGATATCGGCGCTCTGCGACCGCGCCACGGTGCTGCGCGACGGCGAGACCGTCGGCGTCGTCGACATCGTGCCGGGCGTCGAGGAAAAGATCGTCGAGCTGATGCTGGGCACCCGCATCGAAAAGGCCAAGGTCGCCGCCCGAAGCGTCAGCGAGAAGGCGGCATCCGCCCTTGCCCGACCGCGCATCACCGTGAAAAACCTGCGCGTCGGCATCAAGCTCGGCGATGTCTCCTTCGATCTCGCCGACGGCGAAGTGGCCGGCGTCGTCGCGCTCGAAGGCCAGGGCCAGGACGAGCTGTTCGCCGCCCTTGCCGGCTCGATCCGGCCGTCCGGCGGCACGATCGAGGTCGACGGCCAGGCAGTAAAATTCTCACACCCGATCGACGCCATCCGCGCCGGCATTGCCTATGTCCCCGGCGACCGTTCCGAGGCGCTCGCCATGCAGCGCTCGGTGCGTGAGAACATTGCGCTTCCCTTCAGCGCCGCCCTGCGCAACTGGGGGCCCATTCATATGCGCAAGGAGCGCGCCACGGTGGCAAGCGCCATCCAGCGCCTGCAGATCGACACCCGCGCCCAGGGCGAGGTGCAGCGCCTGTCCGGCGGCAACCAGCAGAAGGTGACTATCGCGCGCTGGATCGCGGCGGACGCCCGCACCATCCTGTGCTTCGATCCGACACGCGGCATCGATGTCGGCACCAAGCAGGAGATCTATAAATTGCTGCGCGAACTCGCCGGCCACGGCAAGTCGGTGCTGTTCTACACCTCGGAACTCGAGGAGGTGCAGCGCGTCTGCGACCGCGTTATCGTCATCTTCGGCGGCCGTCTCGTTGACATCTTTCGGGTCGAGGAAGCGGACGAACCGGCGTTGATGCGGGCCGCCTACGGCCTGCCGCGCGGCGCCAAGGCCGATGTCGGCATCCTGGCCGATCCCCAGTCCCCGTCTTCGGGGACGATATCATGAACCATTTCCTGCGCCGCCAGGGCTGGGTGTCAGGCCTGTTCGCCTTGCTGATCATTCTGTTCATCGTCACAAAACTGATCCAGCCCGGTTATGGCAGTGGCGATTTCGGCTCGCTGGCGCGGGCGGTACTGCCTTACGCCTTTGCCGTCGCTGCCCAGACCGTCGTCGTCATCGCCGGCGGCATCGACCTCTCGGTCGCCGCCATGATGGCCCTGACCAGCGTCACCGCCGCCTCGATGATGGCGGGGGCCAGCGAGGAATACGCGCTGTTCGTCGTGCCCTTCGTGCTCGCCATGGGTTTTGTGCTGGGCGCCCTCAACGGCCTGCTCATCGTCGTCACCCGCGTGCCCGACATCGTCGTTACGCTCGCCATGCTGTTCGTGCTGCAAGGGGCGGCCCTGCTGGTGCTCGGCGCGCCGGGCGGCGCCGCGGCAGAATGGCTGAAGGCGATGATCTCGGGCACCGTGCCGATACCGGGCCTGCCCGACGCCATCGACGCCTGGCTGCCCAAGGCGCTGCTGGTGCTGATCGTCTGCCTCTGCGTGATCTGGGTCCCGCTCCGGCGCTCGCGCCTCGGCCTTTCCATCTACGCCATCGGCTCGAGCGAGCTGGCGGCGTTCCGCAGCGGCGTGCCTGTCGCCCGCACGCGCATCATCGCCTACGCGCTGTCCGGGCTGTTCGCGGCCATGGGCGGGCTGGCGCTGACCATGAGCACCGGCATCGGCGCTCCCATTCCCGGCCCCTATCTGCTCGCCAGCGTCGCCGCCGTGGTGCTGGGCGGCGTCGCGCTCGGCGGCGGCAAGGGCGGCCTGCTCGGCCCCCTCATCGCCGTCTTCGTGCTGCGCCTGGTGCGCACGGATCTCACGCTGCTCGCCATCGACCCCAACGTCACCGCCATCATCGAAGGCCTGATCATGGTCGCCGTGGTGATGTTCGGCGCGTTTATCACGATGCGGGGGCGGCAATGATGGGAGAGAGAAATATAGAGCGTAGCGCTCTACGGCGCCCCCCTCTGGCCTGCCGGCCATCTCCCCCACTTGTGGGGAGATTGGCTGTTGTTGCGGCTTTCGCCAATCTTCAACGTTGCAGAAAAGAGTGGGGCGCCAAAGCGGCCAATCTCCCCCCTTGTGGGGGAGATGTCCGGCAGGACAGAGGGGGGCGCCGTAGAGCGCTACCCTCCCAGAACATCGGACCCACCCCATGAGCACATCAGCGATCACCCCCGTCCCCCTCGGCCGCCGTCTAAAACGCTTCATGGCCGACCGGCCGCTCATCCCGCTGATCATCCTGCTGGTCATCCTGGTGGTGATCCTGCAGATCCTGCGTCCCGGCATCGTCAACGAGCGCTGGATCGCCAACACCATCAAATTCGCCATTCCGCTGGCGATCCTTGCCGGCTGCCAGACCATGACCATGCTGACCGGCGGCATCGACCTGTCGGTCGGCACGGTGGCGACGATGAGCGCCTTCATCATGGCGACGCAGATCGTCAACCAGGACCCGGCCGTGGCGTTCCTGCTGGCGATGATGCCGGCGGTGCTGATCGGCCTCGTCAACGGCATCGGCGTCGGCGTCTTCCGCGTCCACCCGCTGATCATGACGCTGGGCACCAGCCTGATCGGCACCGGCTGTCTGCAGGTCTACCAGCGCACGGTGATCGCGTCGGGCGCCAAGATCCCCGACTTCCTCGCTTGGCTGGGCACCGGCGTCACCTACGGCTTCCCCAACGCGCTGCTGCTCTTCGTGCCGCTGGCGGCGCTGATCGTCTTCACGCTCGCCCGCACCGGCTTCGGCCGCCTGCTCTACGCCGTCGGCGACAATGAGCGCGCGACGCGTCTGTCGGGCGTGCAATACTGGCAGGTCATAACGGCGCTCTACGTCACCTCAAGCGTGCTCGCCGGCATCACCGGCCTGCTCTATATCGGCCTGATCAAGGCCCCTTCCCTGTCGCTCGCCGAACCGCTGGTGCTGCCTTCGGTGGCCGCCGCCGTCATCGGCGGCACCTCCATCTTCGGCGGCCGCGGCGGCTACACCGGCACCATCATCGGCGCGCTGATCCTCACCGTGCTGACGACGCTCCTGACCATCCTGCAGATGCCGGAGGGGGCTAGAAGGATCTTGTTCGGGTTGATCGTGCTGTTCGTCACGGCGGCCTATTTGCGGATCGTCGAGGAGCGGTGAAAGGATCCCGCGAAGGCCACCGTTTTGGATCATCAAGCAATCCAGTGCCTGCGCACAAGAGATAAGCGGCGAAGGGATCGATTTTGAGAAACTCGCCGCTTCCGTATTTTGCCAACTATATTAGTCCTTGTTGAAGTGTATTGGCGTGATGCCATTGGATACCGCTATTTGTTTTCGGCCAGCGTTCACTTTGAACCATTGATTAACTGCCTATGCTTCATTCTGTGAATCGCATGCACAAGGCATGTGAAACACGAGAGCTTGCTCGATGCGGATCATGCCGGATTTCACCGTTACGATACAGAAGCTGATGTCGGCCAAGAGCGGCTTTGCAGGCGCCAACCAGCCCGCGTTCGCGAAAGCAGGCACGGCGCTGCGGACCGAGCCTCCTGTCATTCGTCCGGGTGCAACAGGTGATGAGGACGACGCCGAATACGATCCGTTCGGCAGCTTTGGCCAGGTCGCTGGGGCGCAGGCGTCTTCACCCATCAGTGCAACGTCCACCACGACGGCACAAGACCGTTTTTTGCGCGCGGGCGAAGCCAACTTTGACGAACTCCAAGCGGAGCATACACGCTTCATCGGCTCGATGGTCGAGGCAGACCGCCGACACGAAGATTCCACCGTTGCGCGCAACTTCATCCCCACGGGCGAGACACCGGAAACGGTGATGGCGATGGGAGAATATGACTATATGTGGGCCGTCCAGGACGAGATGGAGGCCGCTGCCGACCGCAGCCCGCAGGCGCAGGCCAACAAGGCGATCAGCAACCAGAGCCTGACCTACGGTGATGCCGGCAGGATGACTTCCGATGCCCTGTTCAGCCTGCAGAAGGCCTTGCCAGCTTTGAACAGCGCCTTGGCGAGTGTCACCCCCGAGGCCATTGAAAAACGCCTGCAAGGCATCGGCGACGACTCGAAACGCCAGCTTCTCGCGCAGCAACTGGCCAGGAACGATATGCTCTTTGCCAAGAGCAATCTGCGCTACGTCGCCAGGATAGTCAAAGGCATCGAGGGTGGCCCCAACAAGGTGACTGGCGACATCCTGCTCAAGAACGACCAAGGCCAGTACCAGCTGGGCGATTTCTCGATTTCGTTCAAGGGGGAGGTGTTGCTGACCTCCAAGGACAAGTTCAAGGCATTCACCGGCTGAGCCTGTCCGAGGCGCCGGCCGTCTTGACGGCAACCAACTGATCGCTGGAACTATGGCCTAACGCCGGAACAATATCGAAAGAAGTGGAGCTGCCTTCCAACTGCCCGATGGTGGCGCCCGGCGGCCCGATAGCCAAGTTTATCCTCGATATCTAGGACTTCATTGCGACCACGCATGGGGCCTCCTGCAGATCGAGTATCCCGCCGTCCATGACGCGTGCTGCGTCGCGGCCGCGCGCCACCCCGAGCGCTTGGAGGGACCGCTTCACTCCGTCCACATCGCCCACCACCGGCTCATCACCCCATCGGAATGGCGAGCGGTCGACGGTGTTATCACCGTCCAGTAAGGGCGGCGTCGTTGCGCACGCAGGCCTCACCAGAAGCCGATGAACGACCTCAATATCGCCGCGGGACCGATCGCCTGCCTGCAGGTCATGCGAAATCCGGCCCGGCCCGTTGCCTCAAGCACGTCGTCGTCGATGTCGCGCAGGATTCTGTGCGCATTGCGCCAGCCGATCCTGGCCAACGCGGCTGCCAGATCCGCCCGCGAGGGGTTAAACAGGCTCTCGTTGGCGGCCGGGTCCCCGGACCGGTCGATGTCATTGCTCGAGACAAGCGCGTGGCGTGGAATTGTCACGTCGGTGCTGGCTTCGAACGGCGTGGACAGATCGAGGAAACGGGAAATGGAACTCAGGCAAAGGGCCGGGGTCGCGACGAGTTGCTCATAGCATACGAAATGCACGGGCGTGCCGGTGCGGCGCAGCGCCTCCATAGCAAAGTAGAACTGGTTCCAGTAGTCGGCGGGTGCGCGGAACCTGTATTCCATCTGCGGCCGCGTGAAATCCTGCCTGATTTCGAAGGGCTGGTTCAGGAACGAACCGAAATGTTTGGCCGGCCTCAAAATGCTGTTGTGCCTGGTGAAACGGAACCAGGACAGGAGCTGAGTGATCGGGTCCTTGCTCATGACAATGATGGGCAAGTCGCCATATTGCAGCGCGCGCCCGTTCATCAGGGCCGGAAAGATCCCATGCTTCCAAAAACCCTGGTCAAAGACGACGGGCACGCCGAGATAGGCCTCGACCAGATGTTTTGCGAGATTCGTGCCCGATTTCGGCGTCCCCATGATGCGGATCCGGGCGACAGTGCCGCCGGCCTGCGTCCGCGATCCACCGGGACCTGGGCTAGTCATCGGCCCTCACAGCGCCAGGCTGCCCTGCTCCGCCGCCTCGGCGTTGGGGTCGCCCGGCGCGGTGGCCCAGGCGAGTTCGACCAGCGTCACCGTGCGCTTTCCCGTGCCGTCGAGCTGGCAGACGATGAGGCCCTGCTCCTCGATATAGGTCAGCAGCCGCCGGGCCCGGCGCATGGAGTGCGACCCATAGGCGCGGGCGATCGCGCCATCGCTCGGGCACGGCCAGCCCTCCTTCGCCGCGCGCGCGATCATCATGAACACGCCCTGCATGTCCTCTGGCAGCAGTGAGGCGCGCACCGAAACATCCCGCCACGCGTCATCCTCGGCCATGTCGGACCCCACCCCGGCACGGGCGCGTGTCAGCATGCGGCGAAATTCCTGGAGATCGGGTATGACCGAAGCCAGTCCCTCGATGCGGCAGCGCACGACGAATTCCTGGTAGAGGACGCCGATGACGCGAAATCCCGCATCGGGTTCGGCCAGGATGGCGCGCAGGATGCGGTCCATCCGCTCGCGCCGTTCGGCCAGATCCTCGGCGCTGGGCGCGGGCTCGGCCGGTTCGGGCCGAATGTCGCGCGGCGCCGATTTCGCCGCCATCAGCTGCTCCAGCAGATCCGGCGACGCCACCCGGCGCGGCGCGCGCATCGTCTCGGGCGGCGGGGCGGCCAGGATGATCGCGCGGGCGTCCTCGAGAGCGGATTCCGGCATCGCCATCAGCCTGGGCGTGCCGTTGCGCGGGCTGGTGTCGGTCGGGCCGATGCGTAGGCCGAGCGGGCGGCGCGACAGCGCCGGCCCCAGCGCCATGAACTGTCCGCGCTCCAGGTCGCGAAAGGCCTCCGCTTGCCGCCGCTCCATGCCGAGCAGATCGGCGGCGCGCGCCATGTCGATATCGAGGAAGGTGCGGCCCATGAGGAAGTTGGAGGCTTCCGCCGCGACGTTCTTGGCGAGCTTGGCCAGCCGCTGCGTGGCGATGATGCCGGCAAGCCCGCGCTTGCGGCCACGGCACATCAGATTGGTCATGGCGCCGAGCGAGAGTTTTCGCGCTTCGTCGGAAACCTCGCCGGCCACCGCCGGCGCGAAAAGCTGCGCCTCGTCGACCACCACCAGCATCGGGTACCAATGGTCGCGCGCGACCTCGAACAGCCCGCCAAGGAAGGCAGCGGCGCGCCGCATCTGGTTCTCGGCGTCGAGCCCTTCGAGGTTGAGCACGGTTGAAACACGGTGGATGCGCGCCCGCTCGCCGGCCGCCTGCAGGCCGCGCTCGGTGTGCTCCTCGGCATCGATCACCAGATGGCCGTAACGCTCGCCCAGCGAAACGAAGTCGCCTTCGGGGTCGATGATGGTCTGCTGCACCCAGGGCGCGCTCTGTTCGAGCAGGCGCCGCAACAGATGCGACTTGCCGGAGCCCGAATTGCCCTGCACCAGCAGGCGGGTCGCCAGCAGCTCCTCGAGATCGAGCTTCGCCGGAGCGCCCGCCGTCGTGTGTCCCATCTCGATCGCAACGGTCATGCCAGACTCATCGGCTCCTTCGCAGACGGGCTTATCAACCCGATCGCGGCCCGTCGAGCCGCGCAGGCCAAGCGATTCGCGTTGCGCACAGCCGAGACAATGATGACATGGCCACGATGGACGGCCGCAAACCCGCGCATCGCCTGCCGGTTATTGCCTCGGGCCTGTGGATAGTAACCCTCTGTTCACCATGGGCCGGTGTTCCGATTGCGGGCACCAGGCATCCGCCTAACCTGACCCTGCATCGTGCCCCAACGTGATGCACCCAACGCCCCAAATGGCGGCCGGCGTCTTCAAGTTCCTCTGTGTATGCGCCGGTCGTCAGTTCTGTCCGTCACCTCATCGCATCCTGCCGTGGCACCGGCGGCAAGTGCGGTGCGGCCAGCCCCTTGAAGGGATCACGCCAGGCTTCGACGGCTTCGAGCCGGCGATACCAGCGGGTAAGAGCGGGATAATCACCGAGCGGCAGCCCGGCGACGTCGTTGAACGGCAGGAACGTCGCCATGCGGAAGTCGGCATAGGAGACCGAGTTGCCGACCAGCCATTGCCTGCCGACGAGCGCTGTCTCCAGGATCGCCGCCGTCGCTTGAAAAAGCTTCAGCCCCTCCTCGACCAACTGATGATCGATTGGGCCCAGCCCGTAGCGCTGCTTGGTGCCGCGCTCGAAATGCACCATGTCGCAGGCCCGCGCGAAATTCTCCTTGCCCCAGCTCAGCCAGCGGATCATGTCGGGCTCATCCTCACCGCCGCGCCAGAAATCCGAACCCATGTCGCGCGACAACCGGCAGGCTATGGCGTCGGCCTCCCACAGGCTGCCGCCCGGCCACGCCAGTATTGGAAGGGAAAGGTTGGGATTGAGCGGCCGGAAGCGCTCCGCTTGCCCCGGCGCGAACGGCGATGCGAATTCGAAGGTCAGCCTCGCCCCGAGATGACGCGCCACCGCGACCGCCAGGCGCGGATTGGGATTGCGGCTGAAGAACAGTTTTGTTTCCACCCCAGCCGGCATCGCCTCGACCCTGTCACTCATGAATGCTCTCCTTGTCCCCCGGCGACCATCGTCAGATCAAGGACGGATGCGGCTGGCGCAATCCGACAAATCATACATCCCACGGGAGCGGGAGGAACGAGCAGCCATCGAAACAGGATGGGTTGGGCAAAGTTTGGGTTGACCGTCTCCGATGGCGAGGCGACACTTCATCCCGCAGCAAGGCAGGAGGAAGAACGATGGATGAGCCCGACCGCTGGCGCCACATGTCCAGCGCGCCGAAAGACGGCAGCCGGATCCTCGTTACGGTCCGCCCATCCGAACAGGGGCCAGCGGAAGTCGACCTTGCCTACTGGTCACGCGCCGATCAATTCGGTGAGGAAGGCTGGCGCGCTTCCGATTCCTCGCCTGGCCGCGTCGTCGAATATGCCGAGCCGGAGCTGAAATGCTGGATGCCGATGCCCTCGGCCAATCTCAGCCGAGGCGCCTCGATGCCGGCACCCTGGGAGGGCGATGACGCGCAACAGCTGGACGGCTCGGGGATTTAGCGCTCTTCCTCCCCTCTGCGATTGGCGAAATCGCCGAAACCGCCAATCTCCCCCCTCGTGGGGGAGATGTCCGGCAGGACAGAGGGGGGCGCCGTAGAGCGCCAACCTCAATCACAATCGAAACTGCCATGCCTCATACGCCATTGCCGCCACAGAACCGAGCGAATGCTCGATCGATGCGCAAGGTCATGACCGACGCGGAGTTGAAGCTCTGGAATGAACTTCGCGCGCATCGGCTGATGGGGCTTGGCTTTCGAAGACAATTTCCGATTGCCGGCTATATCGCCGACTTTGCGTGCCCGCAGAAGAAGCTCGTCGTCGAACTCGATGGATCGCAGCATGGTGATGCAGATCTTGCAGTGAACGACACTGTCAGGACGAGGCGTCTGGAGCAGGACGGCTGGACCGTGCTCCGGTTTTGGAATGACGATGTCATCCGCGACATCGACAATGTCAGCCAGCATATTGTCATCATGGCGGGTTTGGGTGGTATCGAATGAAAGGCTGGCGGGACAGCGCCCCCCTCTGCCCTGCCGGGCATCTCCCCCACGAGGGGGGAGATTGGCAGCTTCGACGCCAGCTTTAAAACAAGAACGCCGCCGTCGCCGGGTTCGGACCGCCGCGGCCGTCGGCCGAATCCATGCCCGCGATCGTCTTCAGGTCCTGCGCGTCCAGTTCGAAATCGAAGACGTCGAAATTGGCCGCGATGCGATCCTGGCGGATCGATTTCGGGATGACGATCAGCCCCTGCTGGAGATGCCAGCGGATCATGGTCTGCGCGGCGGATTTCCCATGCTTCTTGGCAATGCCCGCAATGGTCGGGTCGCCGAGCAGCTTGCCGCTGCCCAGCGGGCTCCAGCTTTCCGTATGGATGTCGTGTTTGGCATGGAATTCCCTGAGCGCACGCTGCTGGAAACGCGGATGCAGTTCCACCTGGTTGACGCTTGGCACCACGCCCGTCTCGCCGATGATGCGCTCCAGATGATCAGGATTGAAATTCGAGACGCCGATCGACTTGATGCGGCCGGCCTGCTTCAACTCGACGAGCGTCTTCCAGGCCTCGACATATTTGTCCTGGCTGGCCACCGGCCAATGGATCAGGAACAGGTCGAGCTGCTCGACGCCGAGCTTCTTCATCGTGTCGTCGAAGGCGCGCAGCGCCGCATCGCGCTGGTGGGCGCCGTTGCGCAGTTTCGAGGTGATGAACAGCTCTGCTGCCGGCACGCCGGCGGCGCGGATCGCCTCGCCGACCCCTTCCTCGTTCTGGTAGCCCTCGGCGGTATCGATCAGCCGGTAGCCGGCCTCGATCGCCCAGCCCACCACTTGCGCGGTGATGTCGTGATCGACCTGCCACACACCAAGGCCAAGCTGGGGAATGGCGGCGCCGTCGTTCAACGTGATCTGTTCGGGCATGGTCTGGTCCTTTTGCGGGGGGAATGGTCCAGCCTATCTAGGCTCGACATCGCGCAACGGCCAGTCGCCGGGGGAAGATTCGCCGAGGGAAAATTCGCGTCCCTCACTTCGGCCGGCGCACCGCCCTCACCACGCCGGCGTTTCCGCTGCCGCAGAAGAGGCGGTCGCCGCCATCGGATTCCAGCCCCGAGACGCCCATGCCGGCAGGCATGTCGAGCTTCTCCAGAACCTTGCCCGTTTGCGGGTCGACGCGGCGCAGATCGCTCTCGTCGCCCTCCCAAGTGGCGTGCCACAATTCGCCGTCGACCCAGGTCACCCCGGTGACGAAACGGTTGGATTCGATGGTGCGCAGGATTTTTCCGGTCTCGGGATCGATCTGGTGGATCTTGCGCTCCCGGTGCTGCCCTACCCACAGCGTGCCCTCGGCCCAGGTCAGCCCGGAATCGCCGCCATTGCCGGGTGCCGGAATGGTGGAAAGCACCTCGCCCGTATCGGGATCGATCTTCTGGATGCGGTCCTTGGCGAGCTGGAAAAAATGCCGGCCGTCATAGGCGGTGCCGGCATGCGCCGCGACATCGATCGAACGCAACGCCTGTCCGCTCTCCGGATCGAAGGCATTCAGCCTGTCGCCCGAGGCGAACCAGACGTTCTTGCCGTCAAAGCTCACCCCGGCCACCGTCTTGGCGCCGGGAAAAGGTCCGTATTCCCTCAGGATTTCGGCCGCCGAATGCTTCATGTCTTTGTCCTCGATGGTGGTCGTCATCCCGCTGACGTCTGGGATCATGTTCCAAGGTGGGTCGAGAGTCTGAATATCAATGCACCTTAGCCATCTGGCAGCGGCGCGGGGAGTAACAAGGTGGTCGTGAATCCAGCCACCGGCGGCGTCATCCAGCGGCGCGCCCGGCCATGGCCGAAGGACTGCACCTTGCCGGCCTCGGCAAGCGGCTCGAGCGCCCGCTGCACGCTGCGCTGGCCGGTTCCGAGCGCCAGCGCCAGGGCCGAGCTCGACCAGGCCTCGCCGTCGGCGAGCAAGGCAAGCACGGCCGCGTGCCGCTCCTCGATCGGCCGCGCCAGCACCATCACCGCGTGCGCCTGGCGCGGCGCCAGCGTGAAGCCATGTTTGGTGGCGCTGATGCCGGCCAGTGGGCGAAGCTCCGCGCGCAGCCGCCCGATCTCGACGCGCAGGCGCGCGCGATGCGATTCATCGGCATGCCTGCCGCCGAAGGCCCGCGCCACGAGTTCCCCCCGCGACACGTCCCCTGGCCAGGCTTCGGCGAGCGTCCGCGCCAGGGCGAACAGCACAGGCCGGCTCGCCAGCGAGATCGTGACCCCGCCGCCGCGCAGGGCGTAGCGGAAGGCATCGACGATCAGCGCCGGCGATCCCTGCAACGCCTCGACCTCCTCGAGCAGCACCGGCAGCTCCCTGCCCTGCGTGATCAGCCGCGCCGCGGGCGTCTCCAGCGCCTGGCTTGCGCTCTCGACCTCCGCGATGAGGCCGGGAATGCCGGCTATGTGGGCGGCATGGCGCGCCCATTCCAGCGCCGCGCGCGCCGGCCTGGTCCGCAGGCGCCGCATGGCGATGCCGGCGACGGCAAGCTCGTGCGCGGCCCTGGCCGCCGGCGGAAGCGGCGCCGGGTCGAGCCCGGCCAGCACATGCTCGGCCTCGTCGAGGCGGCCGATCAAGAGCAGCCGCCGCACCTTGAGGTGGCCGGCATGCGCCGCGTTCAACCGGTCGCCATGCTTTTCCAGTGCCGCGCGGGCCGCGTCGAGCGCCTTGGCCGGCCAGCCGAGATCACGCGAGACCAGCGCGATCTCGGCCTCGGCGACGACGCAGCGGGCGCGCGCGACGGCCTCTTTCGGGTTGAACGCGCGCGCGGCCCGCCGCAACAACAGCTTAGCGCGATCGAAGTCGCCAAGCTGCGCCATGGCGATGCCGCGCAGCGCCAGCGCCGGCGCATCCTCGCGCAGGGCGACGCGGTCGAGCGCGCCGAGCGCATCGCCGGAAGCCAGCGCCAGCGCCGCCGCGTTGATCAGCGAGTCCATTCAAATCCCGTCACACTTGTAACTCCCACCTCGGCGCGGCGCTGCCCTACCTTAAGTCAGTACCGTCAACCAGCAAGTCGTGCCGGCAATGACGGCACGCAAGGGAGAACCAGAAAATGCCTGCCTCCACCGACCTCGACCTCGCCACGGCGAATGATACGGCCAAGCACGCCGCACGCCACCCCTGCTGCGCCGGGCCGGAACTCGCGGATTTCGCCGCGCCCGCAACGCCCCGACATTCCCAGGCAACACCACACCGCAACGACGCCACGACTGGCAAAGGAGAAGACCAATGAACATGACGATGAAGATGCCACCGATCGTTTCACGGCAAGACTGGGAAGCCGCTCACAAAGCGATGTTGGTGAAGGAGAAGGCGACGATGCGCGCCAGGGATGCGCTGTCGGCCGAACGCCGCCGCATGCCGTGGACGGAAGTGGACAAGGCCTATGTTTTCGATGGCCCCGACGGCAAGGTCAGCCTGCTCGACCTGTTCGAAGGCCGCCGCCAGTTGATCGTCTACCGCGCCTTCTTCGAGCCCGGCGTCTATGGCTGGCCCGATCACGCTTGCCGCGGCTGCTCGCTCGGCGCCGACCAGGTCGGTCACCTCGCCCATCTCAACGCCCGCAACACCACGCTCGCCTACGCTTCGCGCGCCCCGCAGGCCGACATTGCACGGCTGAAGCAGCGGATGGGCTGGGAGATTCCCTGGTACACCATCACCGACAGCTTCGACAAAGACTTCGGCGTCGACGAATGGCACGGCCACAACGTGTTCATTCATGATGGCGACCGCATCTTCCGCACCTATTTCATCAACAACCGCGGCGACGAGGCGTTGGGTACTGTCTGGAGCTATCTCGACGTCACCCCGCTCGGCCGCCAGGAGACCTGGGAGGACTCGCCCGAAGGCTACCCGCAGACCCCGCTCTACAGCTGGTGGAACTGGCACGACAATTACGAAGCTGGGGCCGACAAGAAATGGGCCGAAGTGTCAGCCGCCGGCGAGGCCGCGTTCCGCGACAAGAGCGAGTAGCAGCGCATGGCGGGAAAGGGTGGCACGCCCCATCCTGCCTGGTTTCCTCTTCCTCGCGGAGCGGGGGAGAGGAACCCAGCTCCTTGCCAACCATCAAGGGAAAAGACCATGAGCGACATTCATTCCGGCTCCGGAAGCGCGACCCCCGAAAACACCGCCATCCCCGGCATCGCCGACTGGCTGTGCCTCGCCGCGGCGCCGACTTTCGCCCTGATGGCGCTGGTCTCCTGTCTTCAGGGCGGTGGCGCCGCCATGCTGTGCATGGGCGCCTCGCCTCTTACCGGCATGCCGGCAATGTATCTCCTGATGAGCGCCTTCCATCTGACGCCCTGGCTGCGGGTGGTTTCCGGCCGGCGGGCCCGGTAACGGCCGCCGCCCTGTAACCCCACCACAGGCCGGAGAGAGACAGGGCCTCGGACCTGTCAGAGGGTCGGTTCATGCTGGTAAAGCTCATCCATGCTGAGCGACGCCAGGGCCGCGAATGGGGCCTGCTTCTTCACACGGCCGCCGCTCAGGATCACCACGTCATCGCAGAACGAGATGGTGCTGTGGTGATGGCTGATCACGAGGGTCGTGCGGCGGCCGGCTCTCGACTTCAACGTCTCGACGATCGCCGCTTCCGACAGTCCGTCCACGGCATTCGTGGCTTCGTCCAGGATGAGCAGATCAGGATCGCGCACCAGCGCCCTCGCCAAGGCGATCCGCTGCCTTTGTCCCGCTGACAGATTGACACCCCTGTAGCCGACGACGGTATCGTAGCCCTGGGGCAGATGTTCAATGAACTCATGCGCTTCGGCCAGTCTCGCGGCACGCTCGGCATCGCTGCTCGTGGCGCCATCCTGGCCGTAGGTTATGTTCTCGGAAATGGTGCCGTCCACCAGTTCCAGCTCCTGGCTGGCAAGCGCGACGTGCCTTCGCCACTGGCTGGGTTCGATCCGGTCGAGCGGCGATCCATCGACAAGAATCCCCCCGGAGCTCGGCTCGACAAAGCGGCACAGGAGATTGACGATCGTCGTCTTGCCCGCGCCCGACCGGCCGATGAGCGCCGTCGAGCGGCCGCTTCGGATATCGAAAGTCGCCGAATGCAGCGCCGCCGCGCGTGCGTCCGTGCCGGAATAGGTAAATGCCACGTCGTCGAAGCTGATCCCTTGCCGCAAACCGTGGAATGGCCCGTCGCCTTGCGGAGGCTTGGGCTTGTCCGCCGGATCCAGCATCCAATCGACCTCTTCGAGCGACCCGCTCAAGCCTTGCAGCTGGCTCCACGACATTTGCAAAGCCCGCATATGCGGCTGCAGCCGGTAGAGCAGGATGACGAATGCGACGATCAGCGGGAAGCTCACATTGGCGAACCATGCGCCGATCACCACCGCAAGGAACAGCATCGCATGGAGAACCTCGGTCAGCGGTGGCAACGCCCCCTGCCGGGTAAGCAGGACGAAAGCAGCCCGGCGAACCGCGTCCGATGCCTGGTCGAACACCGCTTGCTCGCGGCTCTCCTGTCCGAAGATACGGATCAGGCGCCCGGCATGGACAAGGTGCAGCATCTGCGATGCGAGATCGCTGTTGCGGGAGGCGACGCTGCGGCTGGGCGCTTTCAGATTGGCCGAGAGAACGGCATGGACGACCTGGATGAGGGCCAGGCCCAATGTGACCAACAGTGTCATCTGCCACGACAGCAGGAGCAGGAACGCCAGCAGGATGATGGCCGCCGATGCGCTGACGATGGCCGACAGCATGATCTGGATCGCATCCGATGCCCGCCAGGATTCGTTCGAGATGATGTTGAGCAGCCGTCCGGGACTTTGCTGCAGGAAGAACGGGTAACCTATCCTGAGGAGCTGCTCCGACAGCGCGCTGCGGATCGAATGGCTTGCCTTGCCGTAAATGAAGGTGGTGAGCAGCGTGTTCGCGAATGCGAACACGTTCTTCAGGATGATCGAGCCGAGGATGGCGACCGAAATGACGATCAGCCGGTCGCGCTCGTCCAGGCCCGATCCGAAATACTGAAAGACGGCGGACAAGCCGGCCATTCCGGCCGCATCCGCGTGTCCCATGATTATGCCCAGCAAGGGGATGATCAAGCCTATGCCGAACCCTTCGAGGGCGGCGCCGACAAGACCAAGAACCACCACGGCCGGAAGCAGTCGCAACTGCTTCGTTCCGAGCGCGCGACCCAGCATCGGCAAGCTTGGCGGCAAAAATCGCATTATGGCCTGTCACCTCGCCTGGGCATCTGCCTGCCGATCCTGCGGCACTTGCACTTCTTGCGGCCATCTCGCCAGCAAAAGAGCCGCAAATCTGGCCGCGCCGGTCAGATTCATGACGACGATCGGCCAATGCGACAGCTGGAGTTCGCGGTCGAACCGCGGACCACCCGCCAACTCCCGCAAAGCCCCTCTCGTGGCCCAATAGAAATGGCGAAGCAGCCAGGGCGCATGGCGGACATGTTTCAGGCAAAGGGCGCCATTGCCGAAGCTGTAGTCGCGGTGGAGCTTTTCGATCGATTTGCGGTCTCGCCGGCCATGATGATGGAAAACTGTCATATCGGGCACATATTCGACCGGGATGCCGAGCAGCATCGCTCGAACAAGGTAATCCGTGTCTTCCGCTGACCGCAGCGGGCCGCCGGCGCCGAACCGTTCGTCGAAATGACCGATACGGGCCGCGACATCGCGGTGCATCACCATGTTGCAGCCAAGCACGAAGCCGCCCGGATGAACATCGGGGGTGAGCCGCTCGCGCACCCGCGAGCGCTTGATCGTGAACGGCAAATCCCTGGGATCGCCGAGTTCGACGCAGCCGCCACGGATGAGCCATTGTTCGCCGGAAGCATAGTGTCGTTCCAGATCGCGGAGGTAATCGCCATCGACCTCGCAATCATCATCGACGAAGACCAGCACGCGGCCGCGCGCGCGCGCCACACCGGCGTTGCGGGCGGCGGCCAATCCGGGGCGCGGCTCGCGCACGGCTGTGAACGGGATATCGGATATTTCGGCGATGCCGGCCAGGCGCTCCGCCGTGCGGTCGACCGAACCATTGTCGACGACCACGAGTTCGGCCGCGAAGCCGGCATGGGCGCGGCACGCGCTTTGGACCGACCTGATGCAAGTCTCGAGCACGGCGACACGGTTGCGCGTGCATATGATGAAGCTGACCGCCGGCGGCGACCGCTCGGGCCGGGGATCGACGGGGACAAGCTCCGTCCGGCGATGGCGCTGCGTGGGTGGGCGGGCTTTGACGGTCATCCCTGCCGCTAGCTCAACTGATGGGACGCCAGGACCGCCGCGGCAGGCGCGGATTTCAGGTACCGCGCCACGGCGTCCGCCTGGCGGCCGGCCGACATCGAGACGAGACTGAACCATGGCGCGTAGGCGGCGGGACGCAACGCGTACTTTTCGCGGCGTCGAATGAAATTCCATTTCGCGGTCCGCGTCAGGAATTCGTGCGTCAGCGGAGGTTGCATTTCGTCGCCTATCAGTTGGTAGAGGAAATAGAACAGGTTCAACGCGCCGGCCGCAAAACTCGGCCGCGTTTCCGTCGGCAGCGCGGAGATCCTTGCCTCGAGTGCAAGAATGAACGCCGCGGCCCGGCGAACCGTGTCGGTCGAAACGGCCTCGCCGATGTCGCGCAGATCGCGCGTATCCTGTGCCAGGCCTTCCCGCTCGAGGTTCTCGGCCACGATCGTCAGATGTGTCCGGCGCATCTCCTTCCTGTGCCTGCTCGTTACGCTCCCGTCATGGATACGGTAGACGATCAGGTTTTCGGGGATCATCGCCGCCGGGTAACGATCGGCGAGCCGCCTGAAGAGGTCGAAATCCTCGGCATGTTTGTATTTCGGGTCGTAGAATAGAACGTCGTCCTTTATGACTTTCCGGTTGTATACAACCGTGGAGTGCATGAATATCGTGAAGAACATCGACAATATACGGAGCTGGCCGAACCGGAAGACCGGATCGGGTGTACCCTTGGCGACGCGGTTGCGAAGCAAGGTATCGAAGCCGGCGCCACACAGAGCGAGATCGGGCTGCCGGTCGAACAGCGCCACCTGGCGCGACAGGCGTGACGGATAGGCGATATCGTCCGCGTCCATCCTGGCGATAAGGTCGCCCCGAGCGACAGCCAAACCCTCGTTGAGGGTTGCGATGAGGCCCCGGTTTTCGCGGGAGATGATGGAGATCCGATTGTCGGCCTGCCGGTGCCGCTGCAGGATTTGCAGGGAGTTGTCCGTCGAGCCGTCGTCGATCGCAATGACCTCCAGGCGATCGTGGTCCTGCCGCAGGATGCTGCCGAGCGCGGTGCTGAGATAGGGTCCCGCGTTGTAGACCGGCAGCAGAACGGATACCAGGGGAGCGGCCATGGTCAGCTCCGATCCGTTCGTTGAAGATCGCCTGCCGCCTCGCGGCCATCGAGCAAGCCACCGGGATAAGCCCCTGCCGCGCCTCTGGGCCATCCGGCGTCGGTCGTGTCGGCGCGGGCCTGGATGCGCGTGCCAGCTCCTGGCGCGACATAGGGAAAGTAGCGCTTGAAGCTGTTGAGCGGCTTTTCGAAAACCAGCCACGATACCGACGCCAGGATAAGGGTGGCCGTTCCAGCAACCAGGAACCGACCCGCCCCCTGCTCCGAGACGTTGACGGGGATCCACGGCTGGGACTTGACGGCCAACGACAGGAGTATGGGGTGGTACAGATAGACGCCATAGCTGACGCGGCCAAGGGCGGTGAGCGGCGGCAGTTCGAGAAGCCAGCCCCGGTACCCCCGATGGCCTCGAGAACAACTCGCGACGATCATCACGAGAGGCCCGAGCGGAAGGATTTGCGACAGCAGCCAGCGGCCCCATTCCTGGACAGTGTCCGGCGGCGCCGGAGCAAACCACTGCAGGGCGAAAAACGCGACCGCGAGCGCCGGCCAGCCAAGCCGTAACCACTGTGGCAAGACGGTGGCCCTGGTTCGGTAGACGGCAAGCCACGCACCCGAGGCGAGCGCGTCCATGGAAGCCGGTGGAAGCAGATCGCGCGCCAGCGCGGGGGTTCCAGTGATCGGCCAGTAAAAGCGATACGACAATGACAGCACGATGACGCCGATGCAGATCGCCTCGAGGCGGCGGCGTGGCGCCAGCAAGACGACCAGCGGCCAGGCGATATAGAACTGCTCCTCGATGCTCAGGCTCCAGAAATGGCAAAGCAGCCAGGGCGACCAGTCATTGCGCAGCGCGTACCAGAAATTCGACAGGTAAAGCGCATGCCAGATCAGCGATCCCCTGGAATGCTCCAGGTCAACCATCCAGACGACGCCCAGCACGGCAAAATAGGGCGGGAATATTCGCAGTGCCCGCCTGATGTAGAAGGATCTCAGCGCGGGCGCGGCCTCAAATTCAGCCGCCGAACGCGCTTCCAGGAGAAGGCGCGTGATGAGAAAGCCGCTCAGCACGAAGAACAGCCGCACGCCGATGTGGCCCCAGAAAGAAGAGCCTCCCGCCGCGAAGAAATGGGAATACAGCACCAACGTGACGGCGATGGCCCTCAATCCGTCCAGCTGGGTATCGCGAGAGTTTCCCATCAGCCGCTTCCCCCGGCGGAACATCTCTGATGAGGCTGCCGGGTTATCATCACGGATTCCCGGCTTCGGGAGTCAAAGGGATGGTTCGCAACGGACGACCCGCATCCTTGCCGCCGCTCACGTTCGCCAAAGCGCCGACAATGCCAAATCCGCGCTCCACGAGCCCGTCCGGGACGGGTCCGATATCGGATGTCTGCCAGCGGAAAGCTCAAGTTGGTCAACTTGACGGAACCCTTCGCCGCGCGTTTCCAGTTGGCCAATGAGTGCTTCCACGGAATGGTGCAGCGCAACACAAAAGATTTACCGCGCTGAAATAGTTTTGTGAATGGAAGGCTAGGAAATGACTAAAAACCGCCCTGATTTAGCCGCTAACGCCAAGGTGGCCGTTGATCGCGCGGAGTGCATGAGGTTGTTCGGGTAAAGCCGCACATATTCCCGGTTGCACCCGGAAGAAACATCCAAATTTCTCTATGAATCGTCGAAAATTATATTTTCAATATGCGATTTATAACAAATTAGAGACAGAGAAACATATGAGATAATTGGTGTTTTGCGGCGCAGCATAACCGATCACCGCTCAGAATCGAAAGCCGGGACTGGCGCGTCTGGTGCAGTCCAGGCGCCTCTTCATCCCGCCTTTACAGCCCCGAACCGCAAGCCATCCATCAACAGCTTGACCAGCCGGCGCGAGCGGTCGCGCCATTCAGGGGTGTCGGGTGCCGAGTAGATGCCGCCCAGCGCGTGCAGCACGTCGGAGGCATCGACGTCGCCGCGGATGGTGCCGTCGGCGACCGCCGCATCCACCAGTTGCCGCAGCGCCTGCGACACTCGTCCCGACGTGTCGGAAAACAGCGTCGAATTGGTGGTGAGAAGGATGCGCAGGCTGGTCGCCAGGCCGCGCTTGGTGGCGATATAGTCGACGAAGCGGCGCATCCATTCTTCCAGCGCGACATCCGAGGGATGTTTTGCCGCAAGCTCGCCAGCCGCTGCGCACAACCCCTCCACCTCGCGGCGATAGACCACCTCGACCAGATGCTCGCGCGTAGGGAAATGGCGGTAGAGCGTGCCGATGCCGACGCTGGCGCGCCGGGCGATCTCCTCCAGCGAGGCGTCGATGCCGCGCTCGGCGAAGACCGAAGCCGCCATCTCGACCAGCCGGTCACGGTTGCGTTGCGCGTCCGCGCGCAACGGCTTGTCGGCGGCGGCGGGTTTTTGGTCGACGGTTGTGGCGGGCTCAAAAGCCAATTTTTTCTCCACCAGGGATATGAGGGCTTGAACCATGCCTGGCCAGCCCCCACGTAAATAAACGGAGGCGCCTCCGTTTTAGTGGAGCACCTTTATCATATAATCAGGGAGCCCGGTATGTCACGTCTTTCGAAGCCGCAAGCTGTCAGCTTCCTCACCCGCGGTAGGTTGGCTGTCGCCTGACCTTGCCCTTCCCTTCCAAAGCGCCAATTCATTCCCTCAGCGTCAAGCAACTGGAGCCAGACGCCCATGACCAAAATCCCCGTCCATCTCGATATCAACGGCCGGCATCACAAGTTGCAGCTCGAACCGCGTGTCACGCTGCTCGATGCCTTGCGTGACAGGCTCGGCCTGACCGGCACCAAGAAGGGCTGCGACCACGGCCAGTGCGGTGCCTGCACCGTCCATGTCGACGGCGAGCGCGTGCTGGCCTGCCTGATGCTGGCAGCCCAGGCCGAAGGCCGCACCATCACCACCATAGAGGGGCTTGCACGGGAGGGCGAACTGCATCCCGTGCAGGCTGCCTTCCTCGAACAGGACGCCTTCCAGTGCGGCTATTGCACATCGGGCCAGATCATGTCGGCGGTGGCCTGCATCCGCGAGGGCCATGCCGGATCGGATGAGGAAATCCGCGAATACATGGCCGGCAATCTCTGCCGCTGCGGCGCTTATCCGCACATCGTCGCCGCCGTGCGCCAGGCAGCACTGGAGGCCGCGTCATGAGGGATTTTTCCTATCTTCGCGCCACCTCGGCCGACGCCGCCCGCCAGGCGGCCGCGCTCCCCGGCGCCATGCTGCTCGCCGGCGGCACGACGCTGATCGACCTCGCCAAATGCGGCGTCGCCGAACCAGACACGCTGGTCGACATCACCCATCTCGACGGGCTGGACCGGATCGAGATCGACGAGCGCGGCGCCATCATCGGCGCGCTCGCGACGATGAGCCATGTCGCCGACCACGCGGACATCAAGGGCCGCTTCCCCGCCATCTCGGAGGCGCTGTGGCAAGCGGCTTCGGCGCAGATCCGCAACATGGCGACCATTGGCGGCAATCTCATGCAGCGCACGCGCTGCCCCTATTTCCGCGATCCCTCGAATTTTGCCGCCTGCAACAAGCGCGAACCAGGCAGCGGCTGTTCGGCGATCGGCGGTGTCACCAGGGGCCATGCCGTGCTTGGCACCAGCGAGGCCTGCATCGCCATGTATCCCGGCGATCTCGCCACGGCGCTTGTCGCTTTCGATGCGATCGTTCATCTCGGCGATCGGCGCATCCTCGTCGATGACTTTTTCCTGCTGCCCGGCACGACGCCGGACAAGGAACACGCGATCGAGCCGGGCGAGATGATCACCGCCATCGAAATCCCCTCCTCCGCGGCCGTCCGGCGTTCGACCTATCTGAAGGTCCGCGACCGGCAGTCCTACGAGTTCGCCGCCGCCAGTGCAGCCGTCGGCCTCGAACTGGAAGCTGACGGACGCACCATCCGCGACCTGCGCGTCGCGCTCGGTGGCGTCGCCACCAAACCCTGGCGGGCGCGGGCCGTGGAAGACGCCTTGAAAGGCAAGATGCTGGAGCCGGAAGCTGTTCGCGCCGCCAGCCTGCTCGCCGTCGAAGGCGCTGTCGACCATGGCGCCAACCACTACAAGATCGAGCTCGCGCCGCGCGTCGTCGCACGGGCTATCCTCAAGATGGGAGAAACGGCATGACCGTTCACGACATCAGAGTTGGTGAATCGAAACGAGGCGATGCATCCGACGGCGGCGCCGACGCGGTCGGCGGCCGGCTGTCGCGCGTCGACGGCCCGGCCAAGATCACAGGTGCGGCCAAATACGCCGTCGAGCAGCAGCTCGAAGGGCTCGCCTATGCCGTGCTGGTCGAAAGCACCATCGCATCCGGCAAGGTGCGCGCCATCGACAGCAAGGCGGCCGAGGCGGCACCGGGCGTACTCAAGGTGCTGACGCCGGACACCATCATCAGCCTGAAAACCGCCTCGGACTGGTTCGGCACCCCGCCGCCCGACAGGCCCTACTGCCCGCTGGCGCGCGACATCACCTTTTCGGGCCAGCATGTCGCGGCCGTCGTCGCCGAGACCTTCGAGCAGGCCATGGCCGCCGCGGCGATGGTCAAGGTCAGCTACGACGAGACGCCTTCCATCGTCGACCTCAGCGACGGCAAGGCCGGCGACGGCATCCCCGTCGATGCCATGACCAAGGAATGGGGCGACGCCCAGGCCGCCTTCGCCTCGGCCCCGGTGCGGATCTGCGCCGCCTACAACACACCGCGTGAATACCAGGCGCCGATGGAGCCGCATGGCCTGATCGCCCGCTGGGAAGGCGACCACCTCACCGTGTGGGAGCCGAGCCAGTGGCTGGACGGCATGGCGCGCACCTATGCCGAATGGTTCGCCGTGCCGTTCGAGAATGTCCGGCTGGTGTCGCCCTATGTCGGTGGCGGCTTCGGCTCCAAGGCGCTGGCGCTCAGCCATGGCGCGGTGGCCGCAAGTGCCGCCAAAATGCTTGGCCGGCCGCTGCGGCTGGTGATGACGCGGGCGCAGACCTTTACCGGCTATGGTGGCCGCGCCGCGACCCGCCAGACGGTGACCATCGGCGCCGACCATGACGGCATGATCCAGTCGATCGTGCATCGCGGCGTCAACGAGACCTCGATCGACGGCATGTGGGTCGAGCCGCTGGGCTCGGTCACCTCGATCATGTACGCGACGCCGAACTTCTCCTCCAGGCAGAATGTCGTGCGGGTGAATTCGGTGGTGCCGGGCGCCATGCGCGCGCCGGGCGAAAACCCGTCGGCCTTCGGCATCGAAAGCGCCATCGACGAACTCGCCTACGAGGTCGGCATCGATCCGCTGGAAATCCGGCTGCGCAACTACGCCGAGCAGGATCCGCATGCCAAAAAAGCCTGGTCGACCAGGCAGTTGCGCGAGGCTTTTGCGGCAGGCGCCGAACGCTTCGGCTGGGCCAGGCGCACGCCCGAGCCACGCTCGATGCGCGACGGCAACCATCTGATCGGCTGGGGCGTGGCCGCAGGCACCTATCCGGTGCGGCGCGCCTATGGCGAGGCGGTCGTGCGCATCCTGGCCGACGGCTCGGTCGAGGTCGAAAGCTCCTCGATCGACATGGGTCAGGGCACCTACACCATCCTGGCGCAGACCGCCGCCGAGACGGTTGGCGTAGCCGCCGACGACGTCGTGGTGAAACTGGGGGACTCCCGCTTTGCCCGTGCCGGCGTCTCCGGGGGCTCACGGCTGGCCGGCGTGATGACCGGCGCGGTCTACAAGGCGGCGTCCTCGGCGCTCGACCAGCTGATCGGTCTGGCGATCGGCGATCCGCGCTCGCCCTTCCACGCGCTGCAGGCCAACACTTTGGTCGTCGCCAATGGCCGCATCACCGCGCCACGCGGCGACGGCCCCGATGTCTCGATCGCCGACCTGCTCAAAAGCGTCGGCCGCGACCGCATCGAGGCGACGGGCGACACCATGCCCGTCAATTCGACGGCGGAAGACCGCTACAAGAACTACACCACCATCGCCATGGCGCTGCCGCACACCGAGGGCGACTATTCCCGCCACTCCTGGTGCACGCATTTCGTCGAGGTGCGCGTCGACGAGGATTTCGGCACGGTGCGCGTGTCGCGCGTGGTTTCGGCGCTGGATTCGGGCCGGCTCTACAATCCGAAGCTGGCCGAAAGCCAATGGAAGGGCGGCATCATCATGGGCATCGGCCAGGCGCTGCTCGAAGAAGGCATCGTCGACCGCCGCCACGGCCGCATCGTCAACAACAACCTCGCCGACTATCTCGTCCCCACCAATGCCGACATCCCCGACATTGAGGTGATCTCGGTCGGCATCCCCGACCTGCATTCCTCGGTGCTGGGCGGAAAGGGCGTCGGCGAACTGGCTATCGTCGGCATGGCGCCGGCGATCGCCAACGCGGTGTTCCATGCGACGGGAAAGCGGATCAGGGATCTGCCGATCACGCTGGAGAAGCTGATCTAGACAGAGGCGTGGTGCGAGGCGCCCCCCTCTGCCCTGCCCGGCATCTCCACTCAAAGGGGGGAGATTGGCAGCTTTGGCGCTCCGCCAACTCTACAGCCTTGATCATTGGCGAAGACGATGAAGCGGATGATCTCCCCCCTTGAGGGGGAGATGGCCGACAGGCCAGAGGGGGGCGGCCAAGCGCAAACCTCACCATTCCAATGCGAACGCCAGCTTGCCGAAATGCAGGCCGCCGGCGGCCATGTGGGCGTAGGCTTCGGTCGCTTGATCAGGTGAAAACACCTTGTCGACCACCGGCTCGATCCGGGCCGCGCCGATGGCCCTGGCGGCGTCGAAAAGATCGGACACCGATCCGGTGTTGTTGCCGGTCACCTTCAGCGCCTTGATGATGATCGGCAGCAGATTGATCGTGGCTTCGGCGCCGGTGACGAAGCCGATAGTGAACAGCGTGCCGCCGGGCGCGGTGGCGTTGACGGCGCGGGCGAAGGTGGCGGTGCCGCCGGTCTCGACGACAAGATCGGCGCCGCGGCCATCGGTCAGTTCCAGCACCTTGCCGTCCCAGTCTGATGTCGCGCGGTAGTTGATGAGATGATCGGCGCCGAGCGCCTTTGCCCGCTCCAGCTTTTCGTCCGACGACGAGGTGATGATGACGGTGGCGCCGGCGGCTTTCGCCAGCTGCAGGGTGAAGATCGAGACGCCGCCAGTGCCAAGCAGCACGACGACCGAGCCCGGACCGACATTGGCGGCGCGAATGGCGTTCCAGGCGGTGGTGCCGGCGATCGGCAGCGTCGAGGCCGCCTCGAAGGACAGATGCGCCGGGACCGGCACCACCGAATTTGCCGGCAGCGCGACATATTCCGCCAGCGATCCAGGCAGCGAAACACCGCGCATCTGCGTCATCTCGTAGGGCCGCGGCGGCCCGCCGATCCAGCGCGGCTTGGCATGCGCGACGACGCGATCGCCGATGGCGAGCCTCGTAACGCCCTCGCCCAGCGCGACGATCTCGCCGGCGGCGTCGGCGACGGGGATGAGCGGGAAGCTCGGCCCGGGATAGTTGCCGCTCGCCACCGCCACATCGACGAAATTGAGGCTCGCCGCACGCTGGCGGATCAGCACCTCGCCGCGCTGCGGTTCGGGAGTTGCAACGGTGGCGGCGCGGAAGGCGTCCAACCTGGGCTGGCTGAGTTCGATGGCTTTCATGATTTCACTCCGGTGGAACGATTTGATGGATTGAGTGAACCTATTTGCTGCGCTATCTCTGGATAATCCTTGTTTTCTGCAATTGAGAACTGTGAATAATGCAGCAATCTCACGAACCCACGGCCCTTGCCGAGATGGCTGCCTTCGCCGCCATCGCCGAGGCGCGTTCCTTCACCAGAGCGGCGGCCCGTGTCGGGCGCGACGCGACCATCCTGTCGCGGCGCCTGCAGTCGCTGGAGGCGCGGCTGGGGGTGAGGCTGCTCTCGCGCACGACGCGCAGCGTGTCGCTGACCGAAGCGGGTGCCGAATTCCTGGTGCGTGTGCGCGCCATCCTCGCATCCGTCGACGAGGCCGAGGCCGTCGCGTCCGCGCATGCCGGGGGCGGCCCGCGCGGCCTGCTCAGGCTGGCGCTGCCCGGCACGTTCGGGCGCATGTGGATCGGGCCGCTGCTGCCTCAATTCCTTGCCGAATTTCCCGATGTCCGCATCGAGGCTGAATTCTCCAACCGCTTCACCGATCTGGTCGCCGAGAATTTCGATGTCGCCGTGCGGCTGGGCAGCCTGGAGGATTCACGCCTGGTGGCACGCAAGGTGGCGACGCGGCGCCGGCTGCTCTGCGCCGCTCCCTCCTATCTCGCCCGCAGGGGCCGGCCGGAGACACCGCAAGCGCTGCTCGACCATTCCTGCCTGGGCTTCTCGGGCTTCCAGACCTTTCCGGCCTGGGAGATGACCGACCGTGAGGGCCGGCGCGCGCGCGTCGAGGTTTCGGGGCCGTTGGTCACCGACGATGCCGAGGTGCTGGTCCAGGCCGCCGTGCAAGGCATCGGCCTGATGATGAGCACCGACTGGCTGGTCGGCCGCGAACTCGCCGATGGCCGGCTGGTATCCGTGCTGGAGGAGTGGACGCTGGCGGACGAAGGCGCGGTCTATGTCGTCACGCCCTCGGCCAAGGGAAAAGCCGCCAAGACCCGCGCCTTCGCCGACTGGATCGGCAAGCGCTTCGCGCCGGAGCCGCCCTGGCGGCGGTAAAGCCTCTGACCCGCTGGCGGTAGAGACTACGCGCTCCGCCTTCAGGGTCCGTGAGCCGCCAGCGGCGTGCCGATATCCGACACGAGTTTGACGAGGTCGGCTTGGCGTCTGGTGCCGGTTTTGGCGAAGATTCGATTGAGGTGGGTCTTCAAGGTGTTCTCACCGATGCCGAGCGACGACGCGCTCTTGGACGCTGACAATCCGCTGCCGATCCGCAGCAGCACCCGCGCCTCCGCGGGTGTGAGGTCGAACAGCGTGGTCAGAACGGCCTCCGGGAGGGGAGAAGACGATGTCGTCGTCGATATGAACACTGCCGCGCATGCCGGCCGGAAAACCGCGCGCGCCGTTCCTTCAGTCAGCGGCAACACATAGGCAACGGCGGGCGGCTGGCCCTGGGCCGAAACCGGCAGCCCTATGCCGCGCGCGCCAAGCGAAGCATCCGCGCTCGCCGCACTGGCGATCGCGTCCAGCAGAGCGCGGGCCACCACCGGATTCTGTGACTGGAGCACGCCGTTCCTGGAGAGAATGGGACCCTGCACCGAAAACATCTGTTCGGCGGCCGCATTCGCATGGAGGATTGCTCCGTTGGCGTGGGTAAGCACGACAGGCACAGCCAGATGATCGAGCGCCTGGCGATAAAGATGGGTGGTGAAGCGGCCCTGGTCGAGCAGATCTCCGATCAGCGAAGCACGGCGCAGATGCGGCGAGAGCAATGCCAGGAAATGCTGCTCTTCGATCGAAATACCTCCCCTGCTGGCGCGCGTGGTGCAGCCCAGAAGCCCGATTCGGTCCGGCGTATGAACGAATTTGGTGATGCAAGCCTCGCGCAGTCCCTGCGGTTTGGCCCAGTTCTGAAAAAACGGCGTCAGCTGGAGTTCGCTTTCGCTCATGAGCGACAGCGTCGCAACCGGCCGGTCGACATCGCCGACCACCGCTGCCTTCAGTCCGGGAATTCCATCAAAGTCATAGTCCTCCTCTAGCACCCGCATCTGCACGGGATCCCAAGGCGACTGAGCCGCGAAGCGGCCGCTATTATGGGCGGTGCCGGCAAGGGCGATGGTGGTGTAGGCCGCGTCGACGGCTTTCGTGACGCGGGTCATGACTCCGGCCCAGCCTTCCGGGTTCAAGACGCAATCATAGATATCGCCGATAATCGAACTCAGGACTTCGCTGCTCAGCCTTTCCACCACACCTCCAGGCACGCCCCGATCTCGCCTCGGAGGAATTTGTGACGTCATACTTTTGGATGACGCCAGTCGCGGCCGCTCTCGACTATGGGTTCAACTTGATCGCCTGAACGCCGGGCCGCCACTGTTGCCGGTTATTGTCGCAATGGAAAGCATCGCGTTCGATATTTTTTAAGCCGTGGATACTTGTCGAGGTTCCCCATTGTCTCGAAAGACGGTGTTTTCATCGGCGCGGCTGTCACCGCATCTTGACGAACGCGAACGATTTTCCCTGTGGCAAGACATCCATGTCGCGGAAATATTGTCGGTCGAACACGGCAGTCCAGAAAACCTGCCCTTCGAAGCGTCCATCGAGGCCACGGCTGTCGGTTCAGTGGTTCTCGGCCAGATGTCCGGAACCATCGAGCAGGCGACAAGGAAAGCGAGCAACATCGCCAATGACGGTTATCTGTTGCTGATCAACAAGGCCGACACCGTGTTGTCAGGGGTACAGGTCGGCCGCGAATATGCCGTCGGTCAGGGAGAGGCCGTGCTCGTCACTGCATCGGAAGCTCTGAAAATGACCGGTGCCGACAGCAATGTCTGGACGAATGTGGTGATCCCACGCGCGATCCTCCTGCGTGCCTTCCCGCAGATCGATGACAGGCTGGGGTTGAAGATCGGCGCCGACAGCGAAGCCCTCGATCTTCTCAAACGCTATTGCCTGCTTCTTGAAAGCGGCAGCCCGCTTGCCTCGGCGGATCTGATCACGCACGCGACGGACACGATCGTGGATCTGATCGGCCTGGCGACCGGCGCGAAAGGTCGGGCTGCCGAACTGGCCGGGCTTCGAGGCCTGCGCGCTGCCAGGCTGGAGGCCGTCCTGGCAAGGATCGCCGAGGATTTTATCGATCCCGGCATCTCCGCCCAAAGTGTGGCGCAACAACTCGGCCTGTCGGTGCGCTACGTCCACGACCTCCTTCAGGAGACGGGAATGAGTTTCTCCGAACGCGTTCTCGAACTGCGTTTGCAGAGCGCCCACAGGATGCTCTCGCACAAACACAGCGACATGCGGGTCAGTGACATCGCCCTGACAAGCGGATTCAGCGACGTATCGTACTTCAACCGCTGCTTTCGTCGCCGCTTCGGCTATACGCCGACAAGCGCCAGATAAGTTTGCACCTTTCGGTCCGATATCAGCCCGTGCGAGGCCGAATCCGCAGCGCCTGCGCGACCGATGACGCCGAACTGCCACAGTGCGCGCAAAAGACGCTGCTTTTCGCTCCAGTCCAATTCCAGTGCCGCCCTGCCCAAGACAAGGCCGGGCTCCAATGACATGTCAGCCTTCAGGGTGAAACAACTGTCATGTCAGGGGGTTAAATGCCGCGGAATGCATTTGGAGGCCGCAAGGCTAACGCGTTGAAATGCCTGGCGCTGGCCTCGACTGCGCTGGTCGGCCTTGGCCAGCCGATCCCTGCATCGGCAGCCGAGGTCTGGACCGGCGCCGCCTCCACGAACTGGTTCGCCGCCGGAAACTGGAACCCCGCCGCTGTCCCGACATCGAGCGACGACGTGATTCTCGATCCGGTGTTTCCGCACCCGGCCGTGGTCGATGCGGCGAGTGCGGCCGCCCACTATCTGTTTGTGGGCACCATTGCCAGTTACTCGGGCTCGCTGACGATTACGAACGGCGGCACCCTCTCCGACACTGCCGGCTATCTCGGCTACGTTTCGAACGCGAGCGGCACCGGGAGCGTCACTGGCCCGGGCTCCGTCTGGAGCAACAGCTCCGACCTTTTCCTTGCCTTGAGCACCGGCAGCACTGGCACCTTGAAGATCTCCAGCGGCGGCGCTGTGAGCGACACCGTGGGTCATGTCGGCTACGGCCTGGGCACCGGCACCGTAACGGTGGACGGCCCGGGCTCGACATGGACCAACAGTGGGGATCTCTACATCGCCGAATTTGGCACCGGCACGCTGGACATCACCAATGGCGGAGCGGTCAGCAATGCCATGGGCACCATCGGTTGGCACGCGGGCTCCAACGGCGCGGTGACGGTCGACGGAGCGGGTTCGATATGGACGAATTCTTCCCACCTGTTCGTCGGCGATCAGGGCACTGGTGCGCTGAACATTTCGAAAGGCGGCAAGGTCAGCAATCTGAGCGGCATTCTGGGCAATTTGGCGGGCTCCATTGGCACGGCAACTGTCGACGGTGCTGGCTCGACCTGGGCGAACGCAGCGCTCGCGGTCGGGAACGCGGGCTTCGGCGCGCTGACGATCACGAATGGCGGCGCGGTCACCAGTTCGGTGGGTTATGCCAGCTATGACGTGGGCTCCAAGGGCCTGGTGACGGTCAATGGTGCTGACTCGACCTGGACCAACACTTCCGACCTCTTCATCGGCTTCCAAGGCCAGGGCTCGCTAACGGTCTCGAATGGCGGCGCGGTCAGCAACGCCTTGGGCTACGTCGGCGACTTCGCGGGCTCGACAGGCACCGTCTTCGTCGATGGTCCCGGCTCGACCTGGAGCAACAGCGCGGATCTGTATGTCGGCAATCTCGGCGCCGGCAACGTGACGATCACCAATGGCGGCGCCATCAGCAACGACACCGCCTATGTCGGCAACTCGGCGGGCTCGACCGGCATGGTTTTCGTCGACGGTGCCGGTTCGACCTGGACGAACGCAGACCTGTTCGTCGGAAGTGCCGGCACGGGCACACTGGTGATCTCGCATGGCAGCACGGTCAGCAGCGATACTGGCGTCATTGGCTCGCAGGCGGGCTCGACCGGCACGGTGATTGTCGACAACGCCGGCTCGACCTGGACCAACAGCGCGGATCTGTTTGTCGGCGATTACGGCACCGGCACGCTGGCGATCTCGCATGGCGCGGTCAGCAACGGCTCTGCGATTATTGGCGCGAAGGTGGGCTCGACGGGCATGGCGTTTGTTGATGGCGTCGGCGCGACCTGGACAAACAGTTCTTCCCTCGTTCTCGGCGGTTACGGCGCCGGCACGCTGGCAATTTCAAACGGCGGCATGGTCACCGACGCTGCTGGTTATCTGGGTTTTGATGTCGGATCGACGGGTTCGGCAATGGTCAGCGGCGCGGGCTCAACCTGGACGAGCAGCAGCCTCCTTATTGTCGGTCAGCGCGGAACCGGTTCATTGATCGTCTCGAACGGCGGCACGGTCGCCAATGCCGATGGCTATTTGGGCTTTAATGGCGGATCCATCGGTACCGCCAACGTCAGCGGCTCCGGCTCGACGTGGACCAGTAGCGGTGATCTCAACATTGGAGGTAGTGGCACAGGCTCACTGACGATCGCGAATGGCGGCGTGGTGTCGGCCGGCGGCGTGGTCAACATCGCCCTTCTGGCGGGCTCCGTCGGCACGCTGAATATCGGTGCAGCGAGCGGATCGCCAGCGGCGGCGGCCGGCGCGCTCAATGCGGCGAGCGTTCAGTTCGGACAAGGCGCGGGTGCGATCAACTTCAACCACACCGACACAAGCTACACCTTCGCATCGGCGATCGGCGGCGCGGGCTCGATCGACCAGATTGCCGGCACGACGAACCTGACGGCCAATTCGAGCGGCTTCACCGGTGGAACCAATGTGAACGGCGGACGGCTGGCCGTGAACGGTTCGCTGGCCAGTTCGCTGGTGACGATCACGGGCGGAATGCTAGGTGGCAACGGCACGGTTGGCGGCATCGTCGCACAATCAGGCGGCGTCATCGCACCGGGCAATTCGATCGGCACGCTCAATGTCGCGGGCGACATCGACCAGGCGGCGGGCTCGATCTACCAGGTCGAACTCACCTCGACCGGCCAGTCGGACCTCATCCTGGCGACGGGCACGGCGACGATCGCCGACGGCACGGTCCTCGATGTCGTCAAGACGGACGCCGCGCCTTATGTGCCGGGCACGCATTACACCGTGCTGCAAGCCGATGCGGGCGTCACCGGCACCTACACGCTCAGCGGGGCCGGCCCCTTCATTGGCCTTATCGCCAATTACGACCCCACGCATGTCTATCTCGATGTGGTGCAGGCGAAGTCCTTCGCCTCGGTCGGCCTGACGCCCAACCAGATCGCAACCGGCGGCGGCGCCGAAAGCCTTGGCAGCGGCAATCCGCTCTTTGATGCCATCTTTGCCTTGCCGAGTGAGGCAGCCGCCCAGGACGCCTTCGACCAGCTCTCGGGCGAAATCCACGCCTCGGCCAAGGGAATGTTGCTGGAAGACAGCCGTTTCATCCGCGACGCCGCCACCAAGCGAATCAGCGCAGCCTTCGGCGATGCCGGCGCAGCCGCATTGCCGGTCATGGCCTATGGCGAGGGCGGGCCCGGGATGGTGGCCGCCGACACCGACCGCTTCGCCGTCTGGGGCCAGGCCTTCGGCTCCTGGGGTCAAACCGGCAGCGACGGCAATGCAGCCAACTTCGATCGCTCGACCGGCGGCCTCCTGGTCGGCGCCGACAGCCCGATCGGCGACTGGCGGGTCGGCATCATCGGCGGCTACAGCCATTCGTCCTTCGACGCCGACGACCGCCATTCCAGCGGCGCCAGCGACAACTATCATCTCGGACTCTACGGCGGCACCAATTGGGGCGCCATAGCCTTCCGCACCGGCGCCGCCTACAGCTGGAACAGCATCTCGACAAAACGCTCGGTGGCCTTCAACGGCTTCGCCGACCAATTGTCGGCTGACTATGACGCCGGCACGGCGCAGGTGTTCGGCGAACTCGCTTACAAGGCTGGTGTCGGCCGCTTCAAGTTCGAGCCCTTCGCCAATCTCGCTTATGTCAGTGTGCATGCTGACGGCTTCACCGAGCAAGGTGGCGCCGCCGCGCTGACCAGCGCCAGCTCAACCACCAATGCCACCTTCACCACGCTCGGGCTGCGCGCCTCGACCGACGTCGCGCTCGACGGCATCAGCGCGACCGCGCGCGGCACGCTCGGATGGCGCCACGCCTTTGGCGACGTCACGCCGACCTCGACCTTCGCCTTCGCCGGCGGCGATGCTTTTGCCATCGCCGGCGTGCCTGTCGCCAGCGACAGCGCGGTGATCGAGGCCGGCTTCGATTTGCAAATGTCGACCAATGCCACGCTCGGCCTGTCCTATGTCGGCCAGTTCGGTGGCCACAACACCGACAACGGCGCCAAGGCAGATCTCAGCGTCAGGTTCTGACAACGAGAAGGTCAGACAATTTGGCGGCAGCAAGGGCGAAGACGGGGAATCTCCCGCACGCGACCGAGATTGGCAGTTCCGATGCTGGCTCTCCTCTATTTCCCCTGCTTCAGGAACTGGCTGAGCAAATCCACCGGCAGCGGGAACACGACGGTGGACGAGCGCTCACCGGCGATATCGTGCAAGGCCTCGAAATAGCGCAGCTGCATGGCCTGCGGCTCGGCCGCCAGCATGCGGCCCGCCTCGACCAGTTTCGCCGCCGCCTGCTGCTCGCCTTCGGCATTGATCACCTTGGCGCGCCGCAGCCGCTCGGCCTCGGCCTGCTTGGCGATGGCGCGGACCATGTTCTCGTTGAGGTCGACATGCTTGATCTCGACATTGGACACCTTGATGCCCCACGCATCGGTGCGCTGGTCGAGGATCTCCTGGATGTCGCTGTTGAGCCTGTCGCGCTCGGCCAGCATCTCGTCGAGCTCGTGCTTGCCGAGCACCGATCGCAGCGTGGTCTGCGCCAGCTGGTTGGTGGCGGCCATGTAGTCCTCGACCTGGATGACCGCCCGCTCGGCGTCGACGATGCGGAAATAAAGCACGGCGTTGACCTTTACCGAGACATTGTCGCGCGAAATCACGTCCTGCGGCGGCACGTCCTGCACCACCACGCGCAGGTCGACCTTCACCATCTGCTGGACGAAGGGAACGAGGATGATGAGGCCCGGCCCCTTGACCCCGGTGAAGCGGCCGAGCGTGAAGACCACGCCGCGCTGATATTCCCGCAGGATGCGGATCGCCGCGGACAGGAAGATAACCACAAGAACCGCAAGCAGCAGGTAGGCCACATAGCCGATGTTCATTGCCTTGCTCCATTCCTTCCCGCGTCGCGCCGCCGCACGGTCAGCACGAGGTCGCTGATGTCGGTCACCTCGACGCTGTCGCCGGCCGCGACGGGTTCATCGGCCTTCGCCCGCCAGCGCTCGCCCAAGGCCAGCACATGGCCCTCGCCGCCCTGCCAGTCGAGGATCTCGGCCGGCTGGCCGCGCATCGCTTCGCCGCCGACGCGCGGCGGGTTTCGGCGCGCCGCCCAGAGATAGGTGCCGCTCAGCAGCGCCAATCCAAGCGTCAGCGCGGCGGCGGGACCGATGATCGCCCATGACAAGGCAAAGCCCGGCCCCTCGACCCGCAGCAGCATGGCGGCACCGAACAGAAAGGCGGCCACGCCGCCGAGCCCGAGCACGACGGTGGGATTGAAGGCCTCGATGATGAGGAAAACGACGCCGAGCAGCATCAGGGCAAGGCCGGTATAGTTGATCGGCAGGAGATCGAGCGCATAGAGGCCGAGCACGAGGCAGATGGTGCCGATGACGCCGGGCGCCACGGCCCCCGGGCTGGTGAACTCGAAGACGATGCCGTAGACGCCGACCAACATCAGGATGACGGCGGTGTTCGGATCGGTGATGACGGAAAGCAGCTGGATGAACCAGCCCGGCTTCAGCGTCTCGACCGGCAGCCCCTTCGTCGCCAGCACCACTTTCTTGCCGGCCACATCGACGGTGCGCCCATCGGCCAGCAGCAAGAGCTCGGTGGTGTCGCGGGCGACGAAATCGATCACATGTTCCTGCAATGCCGCATTGGCCGACAGGCTCGCCGCCTCGCGCACGGCCTTCTCGCCCCAGTCGCCGTTGCGGCCGCGCAGTTCCGCCAGCGAGCGGATCAGGGCGACCGCGTCATTGGTCACCTTGGCCATCATCGCGTCGCCCGCCGGCCGGCCGTTGGCGTCCTTCTGGTCGCCCTCGCCCTTCTGGTCGCTCTTGTCGCCGCCCGGAAGCGACGGCAGCCCGCCAATCTCCACCGGCGTCGCCGCGCCCAGATTGGTGCCGGGCGCCATGGCAGCGACATGGGTGGCGTAGAGGATATAGGTGCCGGCGCTCGCCGCATGGCCGCCGGCCGGCGCGACATAGCCGATGACAGGCACCGGCGACGCCAGGATATCGGCGATCATCTCGCGCATCGAGGTGACCAGCCCGCCCGGCGTGTCGAGCTGCAGGATGAGGACTGCGGCATCCCGCCTGGCCGCGGCATCGAGCGCTTCCTTGAGCTGCCTGCTGCTTGCCGGCCCGATGGCGCCGTCAATGGCGACGCTTAGGGCCACCCTTTCGCCCCCGGCTGAGGAGAAGGGACAAAGAACAGCCGCGACGACGAAGGCCGCGGCAAGAAGGGCCACCCGCGCGAAGGTCACGCTCAAAGCTCCATGGACTCAATATGGGTTGTATTTTTGCGAAGTCCATGAAGGAGCCGACGTCGCAGATCGGCGACGGCCGAAGAGACGGCCTTCCCTTACTCCGGTGAAGGCACCGGCGGCTTCGAGGTCAGCGCCGTGCCGGCGGCGGCCACGATCACGGCGGCGATGCCGGCAAGTTGCGGCATGGTCAGGCTTTCCCGCAGGAACAGAAACCCGGCGAGCGCGCCGAGCCCCGGCTCCAGGCAGGTCAGCGTGCCGTAGATGCGGGCCGGCATGCGGGTCAGCGCCACCATCTCGAGGAAGAACGGCAGCGCGCTGGAGAACAGGCCGACGAGCAGCGCGCTGACCAGGATCGACGGCGCGAGCAGGCCGCTTCCCGCCTCGGCTATGCCGAAGGGCAGCACCAGCACGGCGGCGATGGCCATGCCATAGGCGGTGGTGCGGGTGCCGAGCTCCGCGCCTGCCTTCTGCGCCAGCACGATATACAGCGCCCAGAAACCGCCGGCGGCCAGCGCCAGCATCACGCCCACCGGGTCAAGCGGCTGCAGCGAGTGGATGAAGGGCGACAAAAGCACGATGCCGGCGACCGCCAGCGCGATCCAGGCAAAGTCGCTGGCACGCCGCGAGGTCAGCGTCGCCACCAGCAGCGGACCGGAAAACTCCAGCGCCACCGCGACGCCGAGCGGGATCCTGGCGAGCGCTGCGTAGAACAGAAGGTTGAGTGCGCAGAGCGTCACGCCATAGGCGACGAGCCACGGCAGCGTGGCGCGCGAGGGCCGCATCTGCCAGGGCCGCAGCACCGCGATCAGCATCAGGGCGCCGATGACGAGCCTGAGCGTCGTCGTGCCTTGCGCGCCGATCACCGGGAAAAGCGTCTTGGCGAAGGTGGCGCCGATCTGGATCGACACCATGGCACCCATCAGCGCCGCGACCGGCAAGGGTGCTGCCTCGCGGCTGGCAACCGGCATTGATGTCACTTTGGTTCATCCTCCATGCCGGCAGGCGCGAAGGCCGGCCGCATGGGAGATAGAGCGAACCGGCCCGCCTGTCGTGAGGCAGCGCGGATGCCTCGATGGGGGCACGGCCAGATGGCATGAACCGGCGGGCAACGCGTCGGACGTCACACCCGGTCGCCGCGCGCGTTCGGCAATCTGCTGATCGTCGCCAGTACAATCAGCGCGGCAGCGCCCAGAAGCGCCATCGCCCCGAGCGACCAGGCGATGCCGATATGCACGATGGTGACCGACAAGGCAAAAGGCGCGACAGCCGAGACGATCAGCCGGGCCGACATCACCCTGCCCTGCAGGCGGCCGTAGCCATCGCTGCCGAACAATGTGAGCGGCAGCGAGCCGGTGACGATGCTGAAAAGCCCGTTGCCCATGCCGAAGATGACGGCGAACGCCATCGCGCCGGCGATGGAAGGCGCGGTGCTATCCAGCGCGACCACACCGGTTGTCATCAGGCTGGCCGAGATGATGGCGAGCATCAATGGCGACAGCTTGCCGCCGAAGACCATGTTGATGAAACGGCTCAAGACTTGTGACGGCCCGAACAGCGTTCCCACGATGGCGGCGGCCGCGCCGAGGCCAAGTCCGGAAAGCAGCGGCACCATATGCACCAGCACGGCGGCGATCAGGTTCTGCAGCGAGAAGGCGATGACCATCAGCGCAAGGCCGAGCGGCCGCGACGTGGCGGGAAGCGATCCCTTGATATGCCGTGGCGGCGCGCTTGCCGACCGCCTGCCCTTGGCAAGCCCATGCGAGAGCCAGGCGTGCAGCGGCAGGCAGACAAGCAGGTTCAGGCCCGCGAAGACAAGATAGACGCTCTGCCACGGTATATGCGCGTGCAGGGCCGACGTGATCGGCCAGAACACGGTCGATGCGAAGCCGGCAATGAGGGTGAGGTAGGTAATGCTGCGTTGCGCGGCATGCGGCCTGATCTGCACCAGCAGCGCGAAGGCGGCGCCGTACTGCACCAGGTTCGATGCCACTTCGAGGACGATCAGCGCCGCCACGAAGGCCACGGCGGTGGGAGCACTGGCGCAGCCGGCGAGTGCCGCCGCTGCCAGCACCGAGCCGGCGGTCATGATTTTTCCGGCGCCGAAGCGGTCGATCCAGCGCCCCAGCCAGGGCGCCGTCAGGCCACCGATCAGCAAGGCGGCCGAAAAGCGCCGAAAATCCATTCGGTTGGCCATCCCAAATCCCTGGCCATGTCGGCGGCGAGGATGCTGAAGCTGTAATAGAGCGTGCCGTAGCCGATGATCTGGGTGACCCCAAGGGCGGCAATCGCGGCTATCGGCGCGCGTTCCGAGGCATCGAGCTCGGAAAGGCCCCGATTACTTGATGCCACGGTCACCGGTCACCACCTGGCCATCTTCCTTGGTGAAGTGGGTCACCGGATGGTCAAGCAGGTCGAGCACAAGCTCGGACGGCCGGCACAGCCGCGTCCCCTTTGGCGTCTTGACGATCGGCCGGTTGATCAGGATCGGATGCCTCAGCATGGCATCGAGCAGCTGCTCGTCGCTCCATTTGGGATCAGCCAGGCCAAGCTCGGCATAGGGAGTGCCCTTTTCGCGCAGCAAGGCGCGCAGCGGAATTCCCATGGCGGCGATAAGCTGGCGCAGGCGGTCCCGGCTGGGCGGATGTTCCAGATATTCGATGACCACCGGCTCCTCGCCGCTCGCCCTGATTATGGCAAGCGTGTTGCGCGAGGTGCTGCAGTCGGGATTGTGGTAGATCGTTACGGTCATGGCGCGGCCTCGACGGCAAGAGATTGGATTTCGGATTGCGGCTGCAGCAGCCACGTCATCAACGCCAGCGCGAAGCCGGCGCCGGCGAACTCGGCGGCGATGAAGCCGGGAAGACTTGCCGGGCTGATTCCCGAATACGTCTCCGTGAGCGCCCTCGCCACCGCGACCGCGGGATTGGCAAAGGACGTCGATGCGGTGAACCAGTAAGCAGCCGTGATATAGAGGCCGACCAGCCAGGGCACGGCCGCGCGTTCGAAGCGCAAGCCGGCCAGGATGACGGCGAGCAGGCCGAAGGTCGCGACGCCCTCCGAAAGCCATTGCGCGGCGCCGGTGCGGCCATGCGTCGACAGCGCCAGCGGCGCCAGGCCGAACATCAGATGCGCGATCACCGTGCCGACAATGCCGCCGGTAAGCTGGGCCAGCATATACCAGGCGCAGTCGCCGGCCGACAGCCGGCGCGAAAACGTCAGGGCGAGCGACACGGCCGGATTGAAATGGGCACCGGATATTGGGCCGAGGATTGTGATCAGCACGACGAGGCTCGCACCGGTTGGCAGCGTGTTGCAGAGAAGCGCCAGTGCGCCGTCGGCCGTCAGCGACCGCGCCATGATCCCTGAACCGACAACCGTAGCCACCAGCAGCGCCGTGCCAAGGCTTTCCGCGACCAGACGGCGCGGCAGGTCGAACTGGCGCTCGACTGTCATTGGGCCGCCTCTTGCGCATCGGCCGCACAGCAGCCCGGCGCCAGTGCCGGCGCGCAGATTTCCGGCCTTCCGGAGCAGCAATCCTCCATCAGGAAGCGGATCAGCCCGCTCAGCGCTTCATACTCGGCGCTATAGACCATGGAGCGGGAATCACGGCGCACGCTTACCAGCCCTGCCCGTTCGAGCTCCTTCAGGTGGAAGCTCACATTCGAGGCCGAGACCTCGACCTTCTCGGCGATGGCGCCTGCGGCAATACCATCCGGACCCGCGATCACCAGATGCCGCAGAATACGCAGTCGTGTTTCTTGCGAAAGGGCTGCGAATGCGGACAGGGCTTGACGTTCATCCATATTTCAACAATCCTAGAAATGTTGAAACGAGGATTACCGCACATGCTCGCCTCTGACAATCGGGAATTTGAATCCACCCCCGCCATCGCCGGTGATCCCGAGGACATCACCATCGCTGGCCTGCTGGGCTTTCTGGCCGGCCACGAGGACAGGCAGCTGGTGTTTTTCCATGATGGCCGGCCGGTGAAGCCCGGCTACCACGTCACCGAGGTAAAGGCCGGCACATTCGCCGCGCTGGACTGCGGCGCCAATCCCGAATCCTGGGCCGAGATCTTCGTCCAGCTCTGGGACGTCGACGAGGACCGCACGCATATGCCGGCCGGAAAATTCTCGGCGATCATCCGCAAGGTGACGGAGCATGTCGATCTCGACCCTTCCGCCCGGCTGACCTTCGAGGTCAGCGACGGCGTGCGCCCGATCGCCCTGTATCGGGCCGCCCTTCCCCGGCTCGTCGGCGGCGCGGTGCATGTCGACCTTTCGCCCCGGCCGGCAAGCTGCAAGCCGCGCGACCGTTGGCTCGAGGAAGAGAGAAAAGCCAAGGCCTGTTGCGGGCCTTCCGCTTCGGCGCAGCCTTGCTGCCGATAAGTCGCCCACAACCAAGCGAGGAAGGCTTCGTCCCTCAGTTCAGGGACTGGCGGCGTGGCGGCGGTGCCGGGTGTCGCTGCTCCAGTTCGGACGCGGCCGCCGCGCGGCCGGTCCGGCGCAGCCTTTCGAGATAGCCCGGCAACTCGCCAAGGCAATGGAATGGCCCGCCCTCCCTGATCACCGTCACCAGCGGATCGACATCGCTGTCGCTTCTCCTGGCCATCGTGGTGCGCCAGTCCTCGAGCAGGCGGCTGGCGTGATCGACCACGTCGCCCCGGCAGCTGGAAAGGTCATGCTGCTCGTGCGGATCCTCGCTGAGGTTGAACAGGCTGACGGGCCCAAAGTCCTTGTAGCCGTCATGATAGGTGCGCAGCATCAGCCAGTCGGCGCCGTCGAGCCGGAACCGCACGCCGCGCTGCACGGCCCACGCGCCCTGGCTCAGCACCAGGAAATCGCGGCCACCCTCCTCGCCGGCGGCAAGCGCGGTCGCGAAGGATTGCCCGTCCCACAGCGCGGGCACGCTGCCGCCAAGCCGGTCGATCAGTGTCGCGGCCCAATCGAAATGATAGTGCAGGCCGGCATTGACACCGCGCATGTCCTTGGCGCCGGGCCAGCGGATGACCAGAGGCACGTTGCAGGTGAACTCGTCCGCCGTCTGGTGGTCGCCCCAGACATTGAGCTCGCCGAGATTCTCGCCATGGTCGGCGCCGATGACGATGATCGTGTCGTCGAACAGGTTCTGCCGCTTCAGCTCCTCGATGATGAGACCGACATGGTGATCGGCATAGAGCACGCCGGTGTCATAGCCGTCGAACCACGCCTTGACCTTGCCCATGCTGTCGATCGGCGACGGCATGCGCCGGTATTTCGATCCGCCCGGTGTTACGTCGAAGCCTGAGGGTTCCTGCGGGCTGTGCGGACCGTAGCCGGCATGGCTCTTCTCGAACACGTCCTTCGTCATCCACTCCGGCAAAGGCTGATCGGCGAACGGATCGCCGAAGGAGTCCGGCGCACGATAGGGCGTGTGCGGATCCCAGACATTGACATGCAGGAACCATTTTTTTGCCGAGCCATTGCGCTTCAGCCAGTCGAGCGCCAGGCCCGACACCTCGTCGGCATTCTCCATGCCGGCCTTGCCCGGATTGATGATCTCGTTGAAGCCGGCATACCAGTGCCAGCAGCCATGCCGCTCGCCAAAACTGCTGATCGTCGTCGTGTGGTAGCCGAGATCGCGCAGCGCCCGCATCCAGCCCTCCTCGTAGAAGGTGCCGGCCCAGGCCCGCCCGGCGCCCTCGCGGAACGGCTCGCAGGCGGTGCCGCCATGGCCGACCACGCCGGTGCGCATGCCGTGGCGGCCGCTCCACAGCGCCGTGCGCGACGGATGACAGGGCACGTCGGAGACATAGACGTTCTCGAAGCGGATGCCGTCGCGGGCGAGGCTGTCGATGACGGGAGAGGTGTTGCGATGATAGCCGTAGCAACCGAGATGGTCGCGCCTCAGGCTGTCGATGTCGATATAGAGAACGTTCATGAAGGACTCGCCGCTTCTGTGGATGTCAAAGGCAGGCCCCGGCTGATTACCGGGGCTCGCGGTGTTCAAGAGCCGGCATCAGGCCGAAATATATTGATCGCCGAGATAGTAGTCCTTCGGGTCGAGCGAGGTGTCGAGCTTGCCGAAGGTCTTGAACAGGTCGTTCATCGTCGCGAACCAGCCGTTCACGCTGCCGTCCTTGGTGAGCTTGGTGAGCTCGGCCGAGGTCATGAAACGCCCGTAGCCGGCCTCGGTCTTCAATTGTTCGGCCGGAATGCCAAGCAGTTTCGAGGTGATCTCGATCGCCTTGTCCTGGTTGGCGGCGCGGAAATCCTGCGCGTCCTTGATGGCACGGACCACATTCTTGACGAGATCGGGATTGCCCTCGACCAGATCGTTGCGGGCGATGAAGACGCTCGGGAACGTGGTCTGCGGGTAGAAATCGTCGTTCTTGGCCAGTTCCACCAGGTCGGGAACCCGGGTCTTGATGATGCCGACGAACGGGTACCAGATGCCGGCCGCGTCGACCTGCTTGGAGGCGAAGGCCGCCACGATGGTGCTCGGGTCCATCTGCACGATGTCGAGGTCGGTCATCGCCATGTTGGCCTTGCGCAGCGCCAGCCGCAGCAGCATGTCGCCTGACGTGCCGGCCGCGATCGCCACCTTCCTGCCCTTGAGCTCGGCGATCGACTTGATGCCGGCCTGGGCGATCACCCGGTCGGAAAAGCCGACATCGTTGACGGCGATGATCTTGGCCTTGCCGGTCGCCGGCAGCCACAGCGCGCCCGGTCCGAGATAGCCGAATTCGAGGCTGTTGGCGCCCAGCGCCTGCACCTGGATCGGCCCGTTGGTGAAGACCTTGATGTCGGCGTCGACGCCATGCTTGGCATAGAAGCCTTGATCGGCGGCCACGCCGGAGATGCTCGCGCCCCAGAAGTCGCCATTGTAGCCGATGCGCGCCGGCGTCCCCGCTGCCCTGGCCTTGATGCCAGAGGCGGCGAACGCGGCCAGCGCCGCCGAGGATGCCATGAAATTCCGTCTTGTCAGTGTCACGCTACTCTCCTCCTGTTACTGGTGCTAAACGGCTTCCGCCGCTACTGGTGGTACACCGCTTGCCAGACGCGGTTGCGGATGGTCATGAACTCGGCCGAAAGCCGGATTTCCTCGGTTCTGGGATAAGGCAGCGGGACATCGATGATCTCCTTCAGCCTGCCCGGCCGCGCCGCCATGACGATGACGCGGTTGGCAAGGTAGACGGCCTCGTCGACATCATGGGTGATGAACATCACCGTGCGCCGCTCGCGGCTCCAGGTGTCGAGCAACTGGTCCTGAAGCTGCACGCGGGTCAGCGCGTCGAGCGCGCCGAACGGCTCGTCCATCAAAAGAATGGACGGGTCCACCGCATAGGCGCGCGCGATGGCGCAGCGCTGCTTCATGCCGCCGGACAGCGTCTTTGGCAGCGCGTCGGCGAAATCGCCGAGGCCCACGAGGTCGATGAAACGCTCGGCGATCTGCCTGCGGCGCGAAGCCTCCTCGCCCTTGATGCGCAGCCCGAACTCGACGTTCTGGCGAACGGTCAGCCAGGGAAAGAGCGCGTATTGCTGGAAGATCATGCCGCGCTCCGGCCCCGGCCCTTCGACAGCCTTGCCGTCGACCAGCACGCTGCCCTCGCTCGGCCGCAACAGGCCGGCGGCGATGTTGAGCGCCGTCGACTTGCCGCAGCCGGAGGGGCCGACGACGGTGACGAACTCGCCGTCGGCGATGTCGAGCGACAGCCGGTCGAGCGCGATGAAGCTGTTGTCGCTCAGGTCGAAACGGCGGGTGACCTTGTCGAACACGATCTTTGGAACGATCCTGGAAGCCATCACACGCGCTCCTGCCAGACGGTGAGCCGGCGCTCGATCACCAGGAGGATGCGATCCATGGCAAGGCCGAGCAGGCCGATGGTGATCAGGCTGACGAAGATGGTCGGCAGGTCGTAATAAAGCTGCGCCTGCTGCATACGGAAGCCGAGCCCGGACTGCGCGGCGATCAGTTCGGCGGCGACCAGCGTCGCCCAGGCCGATCCAAGCCCGATGCGTACCCCGACCAGGATGAACGGCGTCGACGCCGGGATGATGACGCGCAGGAAGATCGTCATGTCTTTCGCGCCAAGCACCCGCGCGGCGTTGATCATCGTCTTGTCGACGCTGATGACGCCCTGATAGGTGGCGACGACGCTGGCCAGGAACGATGCCAGGAAGATGACGAAGATTTTTGGCGTCTCGTCGATGCCCATGGTGACGATCGCCAGCGGAATGATGGCGAGCGGCGGGATCATGCGGAAGAACTGCAGATAGGGCTCGATCAGCGAACGGGCGACCTTGTACCAGCCCATGACGAAGCCGACCGGGATCGCGAGGATGACGCCGAGCAGGAAGCCGGTCAGCACCCGCGCCAGGCTGGAGGCGATATCGGTGGCAAGCTGCCCGCTGGCGATGACATCGCCGAACCGCGCCGCCACCTGCGGCGGCGGCGGCAGGCCGACCGCGCCGCCCGCCGTAAGCGCCCACCAGATGGCGACACCGGCGACGAGCCCGACGAGATTGAGCGCGAGGGCGGGATAGTCGATGCCTTGCCCTTCCGGCGGCGTACCGCCTGGGCGTGTCGTCTTGGCTGCCTCGCTCATCGCGAAACCCCCGAATAGAAGAAGTGGTCGAGCGCCGCGGCCGAAGCGCCGATGGCGCCAGCGCCGGGGCCGAGGCTCGACCGCTCGATGCGCAGCACATCGCGCATCGGCGGCAGCACGCGGGGCGGAACGCCCTCGCGGATATGGTCGATGAAGCTTTCCGGCGCTTCGGCGAGATGGCCGCCAAAAACGATCAGGTCCGGATTGAGCAGGTTGGTCGCGGTCGCGATCGCTGTCGTCAGGTGCCTGAGTGCCGCGTTCCAGGGCTCGGGATATTTCTCCAACTCGGCCAGCAGCCGCTTGGGATGCGGCGCCTCGATATGCGCGTCGCGGGCCAGCGCCCGTTCGGACAGGAACGTCTCCAGGCAGCCTCTGTTGCCGCAGGCGCAGCGCTCGCCATTCTCTACCACCTGGACATGGCCGAGTTCGACGGCCCCATAGCCGCCGGGGCGGAATGGCATGCCGTTGATCACCAGCCCGGCGCCGAGGCCGGTGCGCAGGTAGATGTAAAGCAGCGCGGTGGCGTCGCGGCCGATGCCGTAGCGCGACTCCGCCAGCGCCATGGCGCTGACATTGTGCTCGACCACGGCGGGTATGCCGAGGGCCGTCTCGAGTTCGTCGGCGAAGGGCACGTCCTTCCAGTCGTAATTGACCGACTGCAAATTGCGCCGCCGCTTGGTGTCCACCGGGCCAGGCACGCCGAGCCCGAGGCCGATCAGGCGGGACCGCTCGACGCCTGTCTTGCGGATCAGTTGCTCGACGGTCCGCACCACCATGCCGATCACCGCGGCCGGTTCACTGGTGGCGGTGTCGAAATACTGCGAGGCCATGGCTTTCGAGGAAGCCTTGAGGTCGGTGATCGTGGCATGGATGGTGCCGGCGCCGATGTGCACGCCAACCACCGACAGGGCATCCGGCACCAGCGCGACGCCGATGGCCGGCCGGCCGACGGGTGCGTCGCCGGCGGCGGCCTGGTTGAGCTCGACGACCGTCCCTTCCCTGAGCAGATGCGCCGTCAGATGGGTCAGCGCGGTCGGCGAGAGCGCGGTCCGCCGCGCCAGTTCGGCACGCGACTGCGGACCGTCGTCGCGCAGGATGCGCAGGATTGCTCCGTGATGGACGCCCATCTTCTCCTCCCTATTATTTTCTAATGTTAATAAATTAATTAAGGCTGTCAAGGACACGGCCACCACCGGGCGAACGACCGCGCCGCATCGGCTGGTCGTCGTCACTTGATCAAAGCAATTCAGAAGAGTGAGGACCTAGCGCTTTCCCTTGGAAATTGCTTAAAAACAAAGGGATAGGGTTCAGCCGGAGAAGGACACGCCCCTGTGGCGCATCCCTGCCTGCACGCCGCGCACGATGAGCCGGGACAGGATTTCCATGTCCAGCGGCATTCCCGGACGCCAGACGTCGAGCAACAGCGCAATGCGCGCCTCGTCGGCGTTGTTCATCACTTCGTGCGGGAAGGTGTCGTCCCACAGCATGCCTTCGCCATCCGTGATCCGCTTCTCCTGATGATTGATCATCATGATGGTCGCGGGGCGGCCATCGGTCTGCCGCGGAATGACCAGGCCGAGATGAAAGCGCATGATGCCGCGAAACGGTCCGCGATGGCTGGGAATGTGCTTGCGCGGCGCCAGGAACGAGATGGCCGCCGATTTGACTTCGGGACACTCGGCGAGTAACTGGCTCAGAACCGGCATCCGCGCCAGGTTTTCGGGAACCCCGATGTCGTAGGCCTTGAGCACGAACATGCGCCAGTCGAGGCCGTCATTGGCCGAGATCTCGGCCTGCTCCGGCATGATGTCGTGGAAGCGCGGCGCCCCGCCCAGCCGTACGGCGAGCGCTTCGTCGCGTATGCCGCGCCAGGCGGCGATGAATTTGGCCGCGTTCGGAAAATCGGTCGCGGCATCGAGGATAGCCGGCGCGTCTATGCGCCTTTCATAGACACGCCGGACCCCTTTGGATGCAAGATCGTAGACGCGGGACATCGCATAACCTCGATGGCACCATAAACGGACAGCCGATGGTTCGGGTTGCACATTTTGGTCATCGCGTCGTGAACTACCCGGACAGCCATGGGCCAGGTCCTGTGCCGGCCACCCGGCAATCCGAGGCAATTCGTCAACCGGATCGAACGATCCCAGATGTCCCGCTCATTCCCTGAAGGCGCGGTTGAGCTGATCCTGCAGCGGTTTGACGAGGTAGGAGATCACGGTTCGGTCGGCGGTCTTGATGAAGGATTCGACCGGCATGCCCGGAACCAGCTTGACCTCGCCGAGGCGCGCGATCTCCGAGTTCGTCGTCGCGATGCGGACAGTGTAGTAGCTGATGCCGGTGCGCTGGTCGGTCGTCGTGTCCGGCGAGGTTCGTTCGACCGTCCCGTTGATCTGCGGCGTGGTGCGCTGGTTGAAGGCCGAGAAGCGCAGCGCCGCCGGCTGGCCGACCCACAGCTGGTCGATGTCGCTCGGCGCGATCTTGGCCTCGACCGTCAGGCTGTCGCTGTCGGGCACGATCTGCATGATCGTCTGGCCAGGGGTGATGACGCCGCCGACGGTGTGGGCGATTGATTGCTGCACGATGCCGTCCTGCGGCGCGCGGATGTCGATGCGCCTGAGCTGGTCCTCGGCGGCGATCTTGCGCTCCGTCAGTTCGCCGACCTTGCCGTCGATCTCGCGCAAATCCTTGTTGACGTCGGTGCTGAGTTCGAGGTCGATCTGGAGGATCTGCAAATTGATCTCGGCGATCTTGCCCTGGGCCTGCGCCAGGGCCGCCGTCAACTGGCCGCGCTCGCCATCGAGCCGCGCCGACTCGCGCTCCATGGCGGTCAGGCGATCGATCGAGATCAGCCGCTTCTTCCACAGCGCGCGTATGCTGGCCAGTTCCTCCTCGACAAGCGCGATTTCTTGCGACTTGGCTTCCGCCTGGGCCGTGTCCCCGCCAATCTCTTTCTGCAGCTGCAGGATGCGCTCCTGCAGCTGGCCCTTCCGACCGGAACGATCCGCACGCCTTGTCTCGAAGACCTGTTCCTCGCCGGCGATGATCTCCGCGATCGCCGCATCACCGCGACGATCGAGAATATCTCTGGGGAAGGCGATGGCATCGGCACCCCGGCGCTCCGCTTCGAGGCGCGCCTCGCGTGCCGACAACTGATCGAGGGCCTTGGTGACGACGGCGAGGTTGGCCGCCGGCACGGTGGGATCGAGGCGCACGAGCAGCGCCCCGCGCTTGACACGGTCGCCGTCATGCGCCGCGATCTCGCCGACGATGCCGCCGGTCGAATGCTGTACGTCCTTGACGTGGGAATCCACGACGAGGACCCCCGACGCGATGACCGCTCCCGAAATGCGGGTCAGCGAGGCCCAGCCGCCGACGCCGCCGACCAGCACCGCGACCGCGACGAGGCCCCAGCGCATGTAGCGTTGAATGGACTGGTGGGAGGAACTCGGCATCATCCCTCCCCTTTACTCGCCTGCCGCCGCCGCGCCCGGCCGCGGCGCCGGCTCCTCGGTGGCAAGCCTGAGGTGCGGCACGGCGCTCACCGCCGGTTGCGGCCGCGGAAACAGCTTCGCCAAGACATCGTCCTTGAGCCCGAACGCCTGGACGCGGCCCTGGCTCATGGCGAGGATGAAATCGACCGTGCCGAGCGCGCTTGGCCGGTGTGCCACGAGCACGACGATGCCGCCACGTTGCCGCACCGACACAATAGCCTGAAACAGCGCCTGTTCGCCTTCGGCGTCGAGGTTGGAATTCGGTTCGTCGAGCACCACCATGAACGGATCGCGATAGAGCGCGCGGGCCAGCGCGATGCGCTGGCGCTGACCGGCCGAGACGGCCTCGCCAAGTTCGCCGATCTGCGTCTCGTAGCCATCGCGGAAACCGACGATGAGATCATGCGCGCCGGCTGCCCTGGCGGCTGCGATCACCAATGCGGGATCGGCGTCGGGTTCGAAACGCGCGATGTTCTCGGCGATCGAGCCGGCGAACAACTCGACGTCCTGCGGCAGATAACCGATGAAATGGCCGCGGTCTTCCGGCGACCACTGATCGAGGTCGGCGCCGTCGAGCCGGATCCTGCCGGCGGCCGACGGCCAGGCTCCGACAAGCGCCCTGACCAGCGTCGACTTGCCCGAACCGCTCTGACCGATAATGCCGACGGCGTGTCCCGCTTCCAGTGCGAAGCTGGCGTCCTGCACCAGCAGCCGCTGCACGCCGGGCGCGGCGACGCTGACGTTCTGCATGAAGACGTGGCGGCTCGGCGCGGGCATGACCATCGGCTCGGCATCGGCGGGCAATGCGGCAAGAATCTTGGTCAGCCGCTGCCAGCCCTGCCGCGCGGTCAGGAAACCTTTCCAGTTGGCGATGACCAGATCGACGGGCGCCAGCGCCCGCCCGCTCAGGATCGATGCCGTGATGATGATGCCCGCGGTCGCCTGCTGTTCGATGACCAGCCAGGCGCCGATGCCGAGCATGGCCGATTGCAGGAGCATGCGTAGCACCTTGGACACGGCGCCGAAGCCGCCGGCGATATCGCTGACGCTGCGCTGCTCGGCGAGATAGTCGCGGTTGGCCTCTTCCCATCGCTTCGCCATCCTGCCGCCCATGCCGAGAGCCGCGATGACTTCCGCGTTGCGGTTGCCGGTCGTGGTCAGGCCGTTGCGGATGATGCCGGTCTGGGTGCCTGATGTGACCGGCTTGCGCGTCAGCCGCTCGGCATGGACGGTCAACAGGACGAGCACGATCGCTCCGACCAGGGCGGTTACGCCGAGGAGCACGTGGAACATGAAGATGATGGCTAGATAGAGCGGCAGCCACGGCAGGTCGAACAGCGCGGTCGGGCCGGTGCCCGACAGGAAGGTCCGCACGCTGTCGAGATCGCGCACCGGCTGCATGCTGTCGCCATTGCGCCCGACCTTGAGCGGCAGCTTGAGGACGCTGGAATAGACGCGGGCGCCGAGCGCTTCGTCGAGGGCTCCCCCGATGCGCACCAGGATGCGGCCGCGGATGAAATCGAGCACGCCTTGTCCGGCGTAGAGGATGGCTACGAGCAGGCTGAGGCCGATCAGCGTCGGCACGCTGCGGCTCGGCAGCACGCGATCGTAGACCTCGAGCATATAGATCGAACTGGACAACATCAGGACGTTGAGGACGCCGCTGAACAGTGCGATGGCGATGAAGGCCGAGCGGCAGGATTTGATTGCCGCCGAGAGTTCCGATCCCTGCTGCCGAGGATTGGGCTGCCGGGCACCGGGCCCGGCAGCCTTTCGCGCCGTCGCCGCGACGCCGGGGGCTGCGCCAGGAGCGGTTTCAGCGCGAAAAGGATTGCGTCCCCGAAACAGCAGAAGAGCGCCAAACATCGCGAACGCCAGGCAGAACAGCCAGACGCCTGGCGATGTCGTCAACATGCCACCGAGTGCAGGAAAAAGGGCGCAGGCTATCAAAACCAGACCCAAGGACCTGACCCTGGCCTGCGCCGAATTGAAGATCGTGGAGCCCCTTTCCATGCCAATCCATGCGGGCGGCGCTGCGGCAAGGCACCCGGCCGACGGCCGGAAACCAGCCTCAGGCGATGCCCGTCAGGCCCCCCACTTGATGCAGCGTGAGCCAGAATTGGTCGAGCGTGTTGGGATGCTCGTCGACGATGTTGGTTCCATCGAACCAGGCGACATGACCGCCCGGCCCGGACGTCACCAGTTGCCCCTGGTTGAACCACATCAGCGCGTTCTTGAGGCCCTCGCCATCGGCCTCCTTGCCGCCGTTCCAGTCGGTGATGCCGGAGCTCGGATCGGTGACGTCGACATAGCTTGTCCAGGCAGCCGACGAAGTCTTCACCGCCGCACCCGTAAGCGCCGTGTGAGCCCCATTCTCATCAACGACCCCGTCATTGTTGGTATCGACATTCACGCCGACAGTTGACCACGCTCCTTGCTTGGTCAGCCACATCACCGCCTCGTCGATCAGGTCGTTGGGCTGACCGACATGGTTGTCGATGTTGAGCTGGGTGGCGATCGCCTGTTGCAACATGATGACGCGTGCGTCACCGCCGGTCGAACTCGATTCGATGGACTTGGCCAGAGCGTTCGAAATCAGGAGATCGTGCGCATCGTTGGCAATGCCGTCGCCGTTGCTGTCGCCGAGCAGCAAATAGCCGTCCGTACGCGGATTGACGTCGAGGCCGGACAGAACATGGCTGGCGACGGCGCTCTTGGTGGGATTGCCCTCATTGCCGGCAATATTGTCCCATGCATCCGCGTGGCTGCCCCAGAAGCCCTGCGTCAGCGCCTTGTTCGAGAAGCCTTCATAGTCGCTGCTGTCGGTGGCGAGCGGCGTACGCGAATGCAAGGCCGTGTCGACGAAGGCATCGGTGGTGGCCGTTGCGTTGTTGACGTAGTTGCCCAGCTGCGCGACGCCGGTCGCCTGGTAGTGCCAGGTCTCGTTTGTATCGAGCAGGCCGTTCTGGTTGATGTCGCCGCTGTTGAAGCCGCCGCTGAGGATAGCGGTTGGATGGAAATCATCGCCGGTGCCGGCGGTGCCGTTGTCGTCGGTCACGACCACATGGGCGAGCGCGACATTGCCGTCGTTCTTGACATCGTAGGTCCAGGTCACCGGCTGGCCCTGGAAGATGTTGAGGCCATGGTCGACGCCGTTGGTCTTCTTGTCGAGCGTGATGTGCGGATCGGCGCCGGTATAGCCGGAGTCGTCGGTGGCCGTGGCGGTGCGTGTGTGGTTGGCATCGTCGGTGAAGGAGCCGGAGGCGGTACCGGTGTTGCTGTAAGGGCCAGCCACGGAGGTACCGGTTGCCGAGAACTTCCAGATCTCGCCGGCGTCGAGCATGTTGTTGTCGTTGCTGTCGCCGATATTGGTGACATGGCCGTTGCCAAGCACCGCGACCGGCGTCACGCCGCCGTCGCTGTCGGTGACGGAGATACCCGACAGCGCGACGTTGCCGATATTGGTCACCGTGTATTCCCACGAGATCGGCTCGTTGGTCAGGATCGTCAGAGTGTCGCCCTTGACCCCGTCGTCGACCGTCACCTTGTCGATCTTGATCTCGGGATCGGCGCCGAAATAGCTGGAGCCGTCGCTGTCTGTTACGGTGACCGCCCCGGCCGAGCCGGTCACCGTCCCGGTATTGGCGTAGTCGCCGATGACGGCCTTGTCGATGCTGGTGCCGATGAAGCTCCAGTGCTCGGTGGTGTCGAGCTTGCCGTCCTGGTTGGTGTCGCCGACGTTGAAACCGCCGCTGAGAACCGCCGTCACGACCACGTCATTGTGGTCGTCGGTGACGACGATGTTCGACAATGCGACATTGCCGGTGTTGCTGACCGTGTATTGCCAGGTGATCGTGTCCCCGGAGAGAACCTGCAGATCGTCGCCGATCGCCGAGCCGTCGACCGTTACCTTGTCGATGCCGATTCCAGGCGCATCAGTGCCGGTGCCGAGCGTCGTAAGCGTGCGCCATTCCTCGAAGCCCCCATTGGCCCCTGAGAAGCTCGAAAACAGCGTCACATAGGAGTCGGGAGAGACACCGGCCGCCGTGAAGTCGCTGACCGGCACGAGCACCCGGTAGTCGTCCGTTCCCGAGCCATGATTGGAGTCAATCAAATACTGGGGGTCGTTCAGGTCAAGATGAAAGACGGTGGTGAATCCCGCAAAGTCCGCATCGTAGTCGGCAAGCGTAGCTCCGGCGTTTGAAATGTAGATGTCCAGGCCGGTCAGCGTGATGTTGCCGTTTGTCTCATTGTTGCTTTCATTGAGGTCGAGCCGGAATTCGATATAGTCGACGCCGTCGACATTGATCGACTGCATGTTGCCGTATTGCAGGTCGTGGGTGAAGGACGCCTTGTTGTCGACGACGTTGCCGTTCTGGTCGGTGTTGAAGCCCTCCTCGATACCTGTCGCCTGCAGCCTCAGGAAGGAATCGTAACTGCCGGTGCCCGACCCTACCGTCGTTGCCTCGAGAAGGACGCCACTGCCAATATCGATCGCCATGCTACTTCCTCCACATTGTTGTGCGGTCGGCGGTCGGGCCGCCCCCATCTATTCCGGCCTGATCGCAGCGCCGGCGCGCAGCGTCCGAGGGACGCGGCCGGGCAGGCGAGCAATCGTTCGTGACAAAATCGACGACTTTGAAAGGAGAAAGGTTCGGCGGGGAGACTGCCTCCCATTCGCCGGACACAGCTATTGCCGTATGACGGAGCTGGCCCGCCGTCGGACTGACCGTTATCCCCACACCCAAAGCCCCAACCCCGACAATCCTAGCGATTGCCTGGACGTTAATAATTCCCAAACCATATTGCGCAGGTTGCAATGCGTCCGTCTATATAACCCCGGTTATAGGCAGGAAAGTCGATTTCAGTTCTGAAAAAGTGCTTTTGCAGACAATAATAATTGCGTTGCTTTGGCTTAGTTATTTCACGAACCGGAGATTCACGGTCGGATCTACAAAAATTTCGTGATGGCTCCGATGAATCATCCAAGATGAAGACCAGCATCGGCACATCGGCGTGGCATCTGCTTTCAGTCCGCCGCCACGCATTTTGCACGGCGCGCCGCTTGAGGATTAACTAAGCAGTTGCTAATGTTTTGCGCAACCGCGCTGCTTCTGTCAGCATGGCCTCACGCTTCGCAGGATGAGGGCCGGGTCGCGATGTTCGCTTCCGGCACGACGAAGTCGCTGATGTGTCACAAAGACACGCAAGGGGAGAAGACGCCATGACCGAGCACGGGCGCCGGCGGCCACCGGAAGCCATCGATGGCCGCACCGCGCCATGGAACCCTGGCCGAGAAGTTCGGCAGCCAGCGAACTGAACATGGTCACGGTTTTCGTCGCCGACGACCACCCGCTGCTGTTGCACGGCCTGATCGACATGATTGCCCGCGATCCGGATTTCGCGGTGGTCGGTTCGGCGCGGGACGGCGCGGCCGCCCTGACGGCCATCCAGCGCGACGTGCCTGATGTCGCGGTGCTCGACATCAGCATGCCGGGACTGAACGGCCTCGATGTCGCCGCCGAAATCGGCCGGCAAGGGCTCGCGACGTCTTGCGTGCTTTTGACGGTCGGCGCCTCCCAGGCCCAACTTTACGACGCTGTCGCGGCAGGCGTTGCCGGCATTGTGTTCAAGGAGGCCGCGGTCGACGCCCTGCTCAAATGCCTGCACCGGGTTGCCGCCGGAGGCCGGTGGCTGCCCGCCGAGATTGTCAGCGAGGCCGTCCAGAACGAGGCGTCGCGCAGGACGAAATGGCGGAGCCTCTCGCAGAGGCTGACGAGCCGCGAAATCGAGATCGCGCGGCAAGTTCTCGCCGAAAAGCCGACCGGGCAGATCGCCTTCGACGTCGGCATCTCGAAAGGTACGCTGAAAATTCATATGAACAACATTTACCGCAAATTGCAGGTCTCCTCGCGGACTGAGCTCTCGCAACTCGCCGCCGGCCAGATCGGACCGAGTGTCGCGCATGCGGCGAATGGCGGCGCCGCGACGGTCGTGAAGGCACTGGCGGCGCCTGATGCCGGCGGAGGCCAGGCGCGCCCTGCGGCCCGGCAAACGCCAGCTCGGCGCCGGGAGTCCAACAAGGGATAGCCGTCAGGCTGGCGATCACATGTCACGCCAAAGTGGCAACCCTGCGGGACGGACGGAACAGCCCGTCTCCATGAAGCCGCTTAGGGCTCCACCTTCGCCAGCCGCGGCCCGGTCTTGACGTCGACGATCTCGGGCTTGGCGGCATCGACCGCGCCGTCCCAGCCGCCGCCGAGCGCCTTGTTGAGAGCAATGTAATTGGTCGCCAAAAGGACGCGGCTTTGCAGCAGCGAATCCTCGGCCGAGTAGAGCGAGCGCTGGGCGTCGAGCACGTCGAGAAGGCTGGTCTCGCCCGCCATGTAGAGCGTGCCTTCCAGCCGCGCCGCATCGCCGTAGGATTTCGCCGACGCGGCAAGCTTGCCGATGCGGATGCGCTCCTGCGCCATCAGCACCAGCGCGTTCTCGACATCCTCGAGCGCGGTCAGCACCGAAGACCGGTAGGCGATGAAATACTGGTCGCGCTGCGCGCGGGCGACGTCGGCGGCCGCCTGCAACTGGCCGGCGTTGAACAGCGGCACGCTGAGCGTCGGCCCGAAGGACCAGCCGATGGACGAATTCTTGCCGAGGTCGCCGAGATTGAGGGCGGCCGTGCTGATGTTTCCCGTCAGGCTGACCGAGGGATAGCGCGCCGCCTCGGCCTGGCCGACCTTGGCGGTGTATTGCGCGTATTGCCGCTCGGCCATCAGCACATCCGGGCGCGACAGCAGGATGTCGGCCGGAATCCCGGTCGGCATCGGCAAGCGTGGCGCCGGGATCGGCTTGCCGCGCTTCAGCCGCTCGTTGAGTGCCGCCGGTGGCCGACCCGTCAGCACCGAAAGGCGATGCACCGCTTCGGCATAGCTTGCTTCCAGCGTCGGCACAGCGGCCTCGGTGCTGGCCGCTTGGCCCATCGCCTTGGCGACATCGGCCGCCGTCGCCGACCCCGCCTGCGCCATGGTGCGGGTGAGTTCGGCGGTCTGCCGCTGCGACACGGCCGAACGCCGGGCGAGCGCGATGCGCGCCTGGTAGCCGCGCGCCTGGGTGTAATAGGACGCGACATCGCCGACCAGGGTCAGAAGGGTCGAGCGCAATTCCTGCTCGGACGCATCCACCCCAAAGCGCGCGGCCTCGACACCCCTGCGGTTGGCGCCGAACAGGTCGAGTTCCCAGCTGGCGTCGAAGCCGGCCTGGTATTCCGCGTAGATGGAATTGGCGCCCGATGTCGTCTCGGCCGACTTGTTGCGCGTGATCGAGCCGGATCCATCCACCGACGGCAGCAATGTGCCGGCGCTCTGGCGGTAGCTGGCGCGCGCCTCGCGGATCTTGGCCTTCGCGGTCGCGACATCGAGATTGCCGGCGACCGCTTCCTCGACAAGCATGTTGAGCTGCGGGTCGCGCAGGCGTTGCCACCATTGCGAAAGCCGCGCCGGCTGGGCGGACTTGGTCGGCTTCTGGCCGCTCCAGTTTGCCGGCATCGGCAGGATGGGCGTCCGATAGTCCGGACCGACGACGCATCCCGCGAGCAAGGCCGCACCGAGAATAGGCGCAAGGAGCCGCCTCGCGGCCACCGAGCCACGTTCAAGACCTGTCATGTGAGAACCCCTTATTGCTGGTTGGCCGTCACCGGCGTTTCGCCCGTATCCTGCCCGGGATCTGGTTTAGCCACCCTGCCCTTGAAGATGCGCCGCACCGTGACGAACAGCAGCGGCACCAGGAACACGCCGATCACCGTCGCCGCGATCATGCCGCCCATCACGCCGATGCCGACGGAGTTCTGCGCGCCTGAGCCGGCGCCGGTGGCGATCGCCAGCGGCGTGACGCCGAGGATGAAGGCCAGCGACGTCATCAGGATCGGCCGCAATCGCTGTCGCGCCGCCTCCAGCGTCGCCTCCACCAGCCCCATGCCGGCCGTCTGCCGCTCGATGGCGAACTCGACGATCAGGATGGCGTTCTTGGCGGCCAGCCCGGTCGTGGTCAAAAGCCCGACCTTGAAATAGACGTCGTTGGTCTGGCCGAACAGGCTTGCCGCGAGCAGCGCGCCGAAGATGCCGATCGGCACCGACAGCATGACCGCGAACGGGATCGACCAGCTCTCATAGAGCGCGGCCAGGCACAGGAACACGACCAGCGCCGAAATCGCGTAGAGCGACATCGCCTGGTTGCCCGAAAGCCGCTCCTGATGCGACAGCCCGGTCCATTCATGCGAATAGCCGGCCGGCAATTGCGCGACGAGTTTGTCGATCTCGTCCATCGCCGCGCCCGAGCTGACACCGGCCGCCGCCGCGCCCTGGATTTCGACCGCCGCCGAGCCATTGTAGCGCTCGAGCCTTGGCGAACCGAATGTCCAGTGGCTGGAGGCAAAGGCCGAGAACGGCACCATGGCGCCGCTGGCATTGCGGACCTGCCATTTGTCGAGGTCCTCCGGCTGCATGCGGAAATTCGCGTCCGACTGCATGTAGACCGGCTTCACCCGTCCGCGATCGATGAAGTCGTTGACGTAGTCGCTGCCCCAGGCGCTGGACAGCGTGTTGTTGATGTCGGCGAGGCTGACGCCCAGCGCGCTGGCCTTTTCCTGGTCGATGTCGACCGAGAACTGCGGCTGGTCCTCCTGTCCGTTGGGGCGCGTGTTGGCGAGCAGCTTGCTTTGCGCGGCAAGACCCAGAAGCTGGTTGCGCGTCTGGATCAGCGCGTCATGGCCGGCGCCATTGACGTCCTGCAGGTAGAAGTCGAAGCCGTTGGTGTTGCCGAAACCCTGGATTGCGGGGGGCGCCAGAGCGAAGACCTGCGCATCCCTGATCTTGGAGAACGCGCCCATGGCGCGGCCAGCGATGGCTTGCGCGGCCATTGCGGGCGACTTGCGCTGGCTGAAATCCTTCAGCCGCACGAAGCCGATGCCGACATTCTGCCCGGCACCGCCGAAGCCGAAGCCCGACGCGGTGAAGACCCCGTCGACAGCGTCCTTTTCGTCGTTGAGATAGTGGTCGGTGACCTGCTTCAGCACGTGCTCGGTGCGGTCCTGCGTGGCACCGACCGGCAATTGCACGCTGGTGATCAGGATGCCCTGGTCCTCTTCCGGCAGGAACGAGCTCGGCAGCCGGGCAAACATCCAGCCCATGGCGACGACGATGGCCAGGAACACGACGAGGAAGCGTTTTCCCCGGTTGATGATGCCGTGCGAGCCGTCGCGATAGGCCGTCGTGCCGCGATCGAACATCCGGTTGAACCAGCCGAACGGACCCGTCTGCGTGGCATGGTCCTTCGGCCGCCGCAGGATGGTGGCGCACAGCGCCGGCGTCAGCACCAGCGCCACCAGCACGGACAGCACCATGGCCGAGACGATGGTCACCGAGAACTGCCGGTAGATGATGCCGGTCGAGCCGCCGAAGAAGGCCATCGGCACGAACACCGCCGACAGCACGGTGGCGATGCCGATCAGCGCGCCGGTGATCTCGTTCATCGATTTTCGCGTCGCCTCTTTCGGCGGCAGCCCCTCCTCCGCCATGACGCGCTCGACATTCTCGACCACGACGATGGCGTCGTCGACGAGCAGGCCGATGGCGAGCACCATGGCGAACATGGTCAGCGTGTTGACCGAATAGCCGAACAGCGACAGCACGCCGAACGTGCCGAGCAGCACCACCGGCACGGCGATGGTCGGGATGATCGTCGCCCGCAAATTCTGCAGGAAGATGAACATCACCAGGAACACCAGCACGATCGCCTCGGCCAGCGTCTTGACCACCTCCTCGATCGACAGCCGCACGAAGGGCGAGGTGTCGTAGGGGTAGACGACTTCGACCCCTTGCGGGAAGGTCGAGCTCAGCCGGTTGATCGTCGAGCGCACCGCTTCGGCGGTGCTGATGGCGTTGGCGCCGGTCGCCAGGTTGACGGCGACGCCGGCCGCCGGCTTGCCGTTGTAGTTGGCTTGCGTCGTATAGCTCTCGGCGCCGAGTTCGACGGTGGCGACGTCGTTGAGGCGGACCAGCGAACCGTCGGTCTGGCTCTTGAGGATGATGTTGCGGAACTGTTCGGCGGTCTGCAGCCGGCTCTTGGCGGTCACCGTGGCGTTGAGCTGCTGGCCCTTGCGCGCCGGCAGGCCGCCGAGCTGGCCGGCCGAAACCTGCGTGTTCTGCGCCTCGATGGCGCTCGCCACGTCATTCGGCATCAGCGCGTATTTGGCGAGCTTGTCCGGGTCGAGCCAGATGCGCATGGCATAGCCCGAGCCGAAGAGCTGCGTCGAACCGACACCCTCGACGCGCTTCAGCGTGTCGTTGACGGTGGCATCGACATAGTCGGCGAGATCGGTGGAGTTCATCTTGCCGTCGCTGGAGACGAAGCCGATGACCATCAGGAAGCCGGTCGAGGACTTTGAAACCGTGATGCCGTTGCTCTGCACCACCTGCGGCAGTTGCGACTGCACCAGTTGCAGCTTGTTCTGCGTCTGCACCTGGGCGGTGTCGGGATCGGCCGTGCTGGTGAAGGTCAGCGTGATCGAGGCCGAACCGGTCGAGGTCGACGTCGCCGTCATGTAGTCGAGATTGTCGATGCCGGTCATGCCTTGCTCGATGACCTTGGTCACCGAATTCTCGACCGTCTGCGCGTCGGCGCCGGGATAGGTGGCGCTGATGTTGACCGTGGTCGGCGCGATCTGCGGATATTGCGAGATCGGCAGCGTGGTGAGCGCGAGCAGGCCGCCCAGCATGATCACGATGGCGATCACCCAGGCGAAGATCGGCCGGTTGATGAAAAATGCTGACATCGTCTCAGTTCCCGGTCGAGGCGGCGGGTTGCTGGCCGGTGCTGGCCATCTTGGATGGGGCCGGCAAGGCCGATGTCTGACCACGGTCCTTGATCTCGCCGGTCGCCTCGTCGATCGTCACTTCGACGCCGGTCGCGTCGCCGCCGGGGCGCACGAGCTGCAGTCCTTCGACGATGACGCGGTCGCCATCGCCGACACCGCTATCGACCAGCCAGTTGTTGCCGACGGTGTTGCGCACGGCGAGCACCCGCGTCTCGACCTTGCCCTGCGCATTGATGACCATGGCCGTCGCCTCGCCCTTTGTGTTGCGGGTGACGCCGCGCTGCGGCACCAGGAAGCTGTTCTGGGCGACCCCCTCCTCGACCAGCGCCCGCACATACATGCCGGGCAGAAGCAGGCGGTCGGGATTGGGAAACTCCGCTCTCAAGGCGAATGTGCCGGTGGTCTGGTCGACATTTGCGCCGGAGAATTCCAGCTTGCCGGTCTGCGCGTAGATGGTGCCGTTCTCGAGCTTCAGCTTGACGCTGACATTGGGGCCGCTGAACTTCAGCCGTCCCTCCGAGATCGCCTGGCGCAGGTTGAGCAGATTGGTGCTCGACTGCGTGACGTCGACATTGATCGGGTCGAGCGAACGGATCGTGGTCAGCACCGTCTCCTGGTTGGCGGTGACCAGCGCGCCCGGCGTCAGCGTCGACTTGTCGATGCGGCCGGCGATCGGCGCGGTGATCGAGGTGCGGTCGAGGCTGATGCGCGCGGTTTCCGCGCTGGCCTTGGCGGAAGCCACATCCGCCTGCGCCTGTGCAAGCGTGGCGGCGGCATCGTCATAATCCTGTTTGGAAACAACGTTCTGCTTCAAGAGGCCGGCATATCTGTCGAACTTGGCTTGCGCGGTGGGCACCGCCGCCGCCGCCTTCTGCTGCGCGGCGATCGCGCTGTCATAGGCCGCCTTGTAGCTCGCCGGGTCGATGAGGTAGAGCGGCTGTCCAGCCGCCACCTCGCTGCCTTCCTTGAACAGGCGCCGCTGGATGATGCCGTCGACCTGCGGTCGCACCTCGGCGATCAGCGACGCCGCCGTGCGCCCCGGCAGTTCGGCCGTTATCGCCACCGATTGCGGATGCAGCGTGACGACGCCGACTTCGGGCTTGCTGACACCGCCCATGCCCGCGGGAGCCTTGCCGCCCTCCTGTGAGCAGGCCGCCAGGAGAAGGGCCGTGGCAAGCGCCGTCCAGGGCGCGAACCGGCGAACCGGCGAAAAGGACTGGCTGGACTGGATAGACATGGGTTGAATGATCTTTCGCTGGAGGAGCGGTTACCGCCTGGGCATCGGATCGCCCAATGGGGGCGAGGCCGAATGCCGGCGGTCGGAGGCGAGGACGGTCGATGTCGTAACGAGGGGCCGCGCGCATCCAAGGGCGGCGTCGAGGGGTGCTTCGAAGCGGCTCATGTCGCGCTCCTGCTTCGCGACTGGCGCGCACTCGAGGATCGAGTGGCTGGCCGCGATGCCCCCGCGTCATTATGCCGATCAGCGCCGACATGCCAGGCGCCTTGCCAGGTCTGACGCGATCTTGCGATCATGATTGCCGTGGCCATTGGCATGCTGCGAGACTGGCAGCGACAGGCGCGAGGCGGCGAAGGCCAGCCGGATGGCGCCCTTCAGCGTGTCGGCCGGCAGCGCCGCATGGCCGGCGCGCCCGGGCAGCGCCGCATGGCTGGCGCGCCCGGGATGGCCGAGCGAAAATTTCGGGCTGGCCGATGCGATCAGCCGCAGCAGCATCAGGGCGTCCCACATTGTCGTGCCTTCAGTCTCATGGGGAGAACCCGGGACGGCGCGATCCGCCGGCCCGGGAAGGAAACCGGCCGGCCCGGGAACGGGTTGGGTACCGGGGCCGGCCGGCGCAGCCGGTCAGGTTATCAGCCATTCCCGGGCTGGGGTGGCGGCATCACCAGGCCATCATTGGGCGGGCCTGCCGGACTGGCTGCATCATCCGGCGGGCCGCCCCAGGGACCGGGGGGTGGTCCGTGCGGGCGTTCCGCCGAAGCGAGGATCTCGAGCTGTTCCGGCGTGAGCTTGGCGCGCAGCTCGGCTATTGCGCCCTTCAGCTTCGCGGCCGAGGCCGCGCGCGCCGTGACGTCGTCGGCCAGCCTTTCCTGGAAGGCGAAGGGATCGGGCTTGCCGACAGACCCCGCATCGGGGCCTTTCGCCTGCGGCCCGCCATCTGGCCCGCCGGTACCGCCCGGACCGCGATCAGGCCGCGGCGGCGACAGCACCGCCTGCAGCGCGCTGGTGTAGTCGCGCCAGGCGTCGAGCTGTTCGCTGCGGATGCCGACGCGGGTTTCGAGCGCGGCCAGCCGGGCGGCCAGCATGAATTCCGGCGGCGGCCCCATGCGGCGGGGGCCAAAACCTTCCGGGCCGAAACCGTGTGGGCCAAAACCCTGTGGACCCCATCCTTGCGGCGGATGCCGAATTGGGCCGTGATCTGGTCCATCCTGCATTGCCATGACCGGCGGCTCGCCGGGCGCCGCGCCCGGACCGGGCTGCGCCGCCAGCGCGGGGTGGATGGCGGCGGCGGAAAACAGGCCGAGCGCAAGAAGTCTGCTTCGCATGACGGTGTTCCTTTCATCCATGCTTTGGACGCCGGGAGGATAGGAAGCGTGTTTGTCTGCTTCGCGTCGGCGTGTTGCCGAAGGTTTCCGCAAAAGGGCAATTTGTTTCCCAATGTTTCCCGCCCCGGGCCAGAAACATTGCGTTGCAATTTTCCATGCCGCTTGCGCGCCGCTCTCCCTATAATCGGCGCCAAGCAAAGGGCACGGCAATGCAGTCACAACCCCACATCCTCGTCGTCGACGACGACCGCGAAATCCGCACGCTGCTCGGGCGCTATCTCGACGGTCAGGGGTTTCGCGTCTCGGTGGCGGCCGACCGGCGCGAATGCGAGCAGAAGCTGGCCTCGGGCCAGTTCGACCTGATCGTGCTCGACGTCATGCTGCCGGATGGTTCCGGGCTCGACATCTGCCGCGCCTTGCGCGACCGCAAGCCGCATATCCCCGTTATCCTGCTGACGGCGCTGAAGGAGGATGTCGACCGCATCATCGGGCTGGAGCTCGGTGCCGACGACTATCTCGGCAAGCCGTTCAACCCGCGCGAGCTCACCGCCCGCATCCGCGCCGTGCTGAGACGCTCGACGCCGGAGGAAGCGGCACCCGCGCCGCCGCCCCGCGCCTACCGCTTCGCCAGCTACAGGCTGGAGCCGGACACGCGCAAGGTGACGGATGCGCAAGGTGCGGCCGTCGACCTCACCGGCGCCGAATTCGACCTGTTGCAGGTGTTCCTCGACCGCCCTGGCCGGCTCTTGTCGCGCGACCAGCTGCTTGATCTCACGCAAGGCCGCGAGCGCGACCCGCTCGAACGCTCGGTCGACGTGCTGATGAGCCGGCTGCGCCGCAAGTTCGCCGACACCGGCGACGGCCCGCTGTTCAAGACCGTGCGCAATGGCGGCTACCAGCTCACCGCGCGCGTCGAGACGGTGGAGGCGCAGGCGTGAACTCGCTGCGCCGCCGCCTCATCCTGTTGCTGGTTGCCTCGATCGTCGGCGTCGTCGGCCTGGCGACCGCCGCCGTCATCAGCGTGCGCGGCGGCGGGCCGCCGCCGGAACTCGTCGTGCCCTGGGTTGCCCAGCAGATGGAGCTCGTGGTGCGGCTGCTGCCGGGACCCATACCCGACGTGCTGCGGGTGCAATTCAGCGACCGGCCGGCCAATGGCAAGGTGGACCGGCAGGAGACGGCAATGCTCAATGATCTGCTGCACCGTCGCGGCTTCGACGCCCTGGCCGTCATCAGCGACAAACCGGATGAACCCGGCCAGCGAGCCTCCATGCGCCTGCCAGACAGCCGTTGGGCGGTCCTGGAAATTGCCCATATCGATCCGCCCAAACGCGAATGGCTGGTGCTAGCCGGCTGGATTTCGCTGATCGTCGCCGGCGCTACCGCCGTCTCCGTCTATTTCACCGCGGTGCTGATCCGGCCGCTCGAAATGCTGGAGGCCACTGTCTCCAAGATCGGTAGCGACGGCGTGCTGGCGCCGGTGCCGGAGGTGGGCTCGGCCGAGGTCAAGGCGACGGCGCACGCGCTGAACCAGCTCTCGTCGCGACTCAAGACCGCCATGGAAAGCCGCATGCGGCTGGTGGCCGCCGCCGGCCATGACCTGCGCACGCCGATGACGCGCATGCGGCTGCGCGCCGAATTCCTCGACGAAGAGCGCGACAAGTGGCTGCACGACCTCGACGAGCTCGACCGCATCGCCGACAGCGCCATCCGCCTGGTGCGCGAGGAGGTCAACCAGGATGCCGTCGAGCCGCTGGATCTGGAAAAGATGGTGCGCGACATATCGGCCGAGATGGCCACGCTCGGCCATTCCGTCTCCATCGGCCATCTCGACAAGGTTTCGGTGCGCGCCGGCGCGCTCGGCCTGCGCCGCGCGCTGCGCAACCTGATCGTCAACGCCGCCACCCACGGCAAGGCCTGCACGGTCGCGCTCGACCTCGCCGACAGGCGCGCCGTGCTCTCCATATCGGATGTCGGCCCGGGCATTCCGCCCGACCTCATCAACAAGGCCTTCGAGCCCTTCTTCCGCGTCGACCCCGGCCGCCAGCAATTCATTCCCGGCGCCGGCCTCGGCCTCGCCATCGCCAAGGAAATCATCGAGCGCTACGGCGGCACCGTGACGCTGGAGAACCGCCAAGGCGGCGGGCTGGCGCAGACGGTGGTGTTCGCGGCGGTGTAATTGCGCGATGCCGCAAGGTGGAAAGCGGCCCAAAGCCTGGATGCTGCCAAGCAATGGGGCCGCGGCCGCGCCTGCGAGGCGCGCTACGACGTGGCGCGCAGAGTCCTGCGGATGGGCCGCCTGCCCGTGGCACGGGCTTTCTTGGCCACCACGGTGGCGATCTCGACCACCTCGCCCTCACGCGATCGGGCGTTGGTGGCCTTGTGGAGCCGCTCGTAGGGCAGCAATTCCTTGATCCGGGCATTGAGCGACGCGATTTCGGCCCGCAGATCCTCGCATTCCTGCCGCTGGACGTCTCGTTGTATGTCCTCCGATGCCTGCTGCAGCGCAAGCTGCGAAAGATTGGCGTTGGCTTTCGAGAGGTTCAGCTTGTCGGTTTCGTTCTCATTGGCGAGCGCGGACAATCTTTCCTTGGCGATCATCTTTTCGGCCACTGCGTCGTCCAGCTCGGTCTTGAGCCTGGCGATCTCGGCGGCAGCCGCGCTGTTCTCGTTCGAGGCCCGCTCCAGCCGCGTTTCCAGGTCTTGTATCTCGGAACGCAATCCGCGCATTTCCGTCTGGCCGCGAGCCCGTTCGGCTTCCCAGTCGCCTTCCATCATGCTGGCCGATTCGGTCTTTTCCGCCAGCTTCGCCTGTGTGGCCTCGAGCGACTTCTGCAGCCGCATCTCCTCTTTCTCGCTCCTTGCGAGCGCGGCCAGCAGTTCGGCGAGCCGCGCCGCTTCGCTGGCGTGGATCGTCGAAAGCTCGTCCAGCCTGTGACGCGCCTGGGTCTCCCGCTTCAACACCTTGTCGAGCTCGGCCGACAGGGTGACGTGTTTTTCCCGCAGCATCTTGCTCTCGCGCAAGCGCCTGTTGGCCTCGACCGTCCTGGCCGTCAGCCGGTTGGCGATGTCGCCGAATTCCGCGTCGCGCTTGGCGCTGGCATTGGCCGCCTCGGCAAGTTCGAGCCTTACAGCTGCAAGCGTTGCGCGAAGCGTCTCCCGGTCCTGGACCAGGCTGGTCTCGCGCTGCTGCAGCAATTCGCACGCGCCGTCACGCTCGCGCAGCTTCGCCGCCGTGTCGTGCAGCTTTTCCGACAGCGCTCTCTGCTCCGCGATCAGGCCGGCATTCGCGAGCTCCAGCTCATTGGCACGAAGAATGTCGGTGTGCAGGATGTTGAGGAATTCGCGCGTCAGATGGTGCGAGGTCGAGATTTCCGACAATTTGCCGTTGATCTCATCCAGATAGTCCCTGGCGTCGTGGAACATCCCTTCGAAGGCATTCAACGCCGCCAGCCGGGTCTGGGCATGGGGCGTCAGTCGCGGCGTGGTTTCGGCGGTGTCGGCGCTGCCCGTCCCATCCGGAACGTCCGCGGCATCCGCAGGCGCCGCGTCGGCCTGGGGTGGCGAGGCATCGGCGGCTGACGCGGCATCGGGGACATCATCGCCCGTTGGCGTCTGGTAGTCGCTGTCGAGGCTGGCATCCAGGGCGTCCGCCAGATCGTCCTGCAACTCCTGGAGTGCGTTATCTACGTCTTCAGCACGCTTGATCAGGTTCTTGAAGTTCATGGCGAACTCCCCTACGCATACTCAATCGCATATTTAACAAATTGCTAATATATATCCTTACTCCCGCTTGTTCCGCAGGGGAAGCCCCTGTTAGCGAACGTGAACTAAGCACATTGGCGATCTGGATGCCGAGCAACCCTGCCCACTTCGGTGGAGGGCTGGTCGGTTGGAGCGGCGCCGACGCCGCCGGACCGGAATTCCTCGCAGCCATGAAATGAGGGGGCCGAAGGACGGGCGAGCCCCGTGGCTCGCCCCGGCAAGGCGGCTCGGGCGGAGCCCGAGACGGAGTGGCATTGAAATGATCAGAGGGAACCCGCCAGCGCCGCGCTCCCCATCTCCGACCGCTTCGCGGCCACCTTGTATCTACACGAGAGAGATTTCGTGGGATTGAAGCGATTGAGCCAAGGTCCGGGCGGCCGCCCGGACCTTGGCTTGGCGAAGTCGCCCGTACCACCTGAGGTTACAGCCGCGGGAGAGCTTGG